>CAKZJE010000101.1 GCA_936941155.1 uncultured Methylomonas sp.
GGTTTTTTGTGTAGCGGGTTGTCTTATAATAGCTTGTTTTTGTTATGTTCGTTAGCCACATGAAGTCCTAAAGAGCCGTTGTTTTGGTGTGCTTAAATCGGGCAAGCCTTTTGACCCAAATTATGCTGTTTAATTATCGCTTGCTGTTAGTGGGCAAGACGGTGTCTACCTGGCTATGATTTCCAGCGGTTAAAAATATAATCCACAGCTTCTTTTATATTCAAATCTCGTGTACTGCCACCGGTTCTGACAAAAAATTTTGGACTATTGTTTTGTTCCAAAAAAACAGGTCTTGCCGCTGGCGACACAATGACACGACAAACGTCTTTATCATCAACAACATGAAATAAGATATGTACAAATTGACATACATCGCTACCCAAGTTCACCGCAGTGGCTGTCATCAACGTTTGTTCAAAACCATCCTGATTTGGTTTTTTTAAAGTTTGATAATCTTTTGCCAGTCCTAAAATATCACCGCTGTCCGACACACCAATCAACAAAGTGCCTCCTTTCTGACTGTTTAAAAATCCAGCGATGGTTTTTAAAATGACAATCTCTAAAGCGCGATTAGTACGGTCTTCTACCATATCCCAACGCAAAGAGGATTTGAATTCTAAAGACATACCTTCGCCTTGTCGGATAATCAACAACAAGTCTTTATCCAATTCATTTTTCAAATAATCAATTTGCAATAATTGCTTATGCAAAAATTTGTATAAAACTAAAGAAAGAATCCCTAAAACTGCACCCATTTCGGCATAAAACAACATTAACTCGGCATTATCATTGGATAATTTTCCGGCAAATAAATATTGAATTTGTTTGGATACATATTCAATCGAGGACAACGGATTTTCTGAAATCTGAGTAGCAGAAATATAATGATAGCTTGGTGCTAATAGCAACACACCAATTAATATTCCAATGAACGCGGCGGCAATGTACAATTTTAATTGTTCACGCCAAATGGACAACAAAAGTAAGAAAAATCTTTTCATAGTTTGATTAAATGTGTTAAATCGAGCTTTATTATACCTTTGCTAACTTATTGGCAATTTTTTTTAAAATTAGCTAGCACGCCTTGATTTGTAGGGTGGGCACGCTTTTTTGCCACCTTATACGCGGTGAATAAATCGGTGGGCATGAACAGCTTGCTTTTGTTGGGAGCTTTTTATTTTGCTGAAATTTTTCAAGACGACCAGTCGTCTTGAAAAATTTTAGCAATAAACCCAGTGAGCACGCGAGTTGTCATGTTTTTTCGTTAGGCTCAAAACTCTGTTGGCTATATCTCTAACTCTACATGATAATTTTGCAACGTAGTAAAACGATATTCTTGACTATTTAGAATATTCTTATCTGAAACAATGATCGCTTTTCTGTAACGCTCAACATATTTTTCAAATTTAGCGGTCACAAAATGTTCTTTATCAAGCAGTTTTTTATGTTCTGTGGCAGGGATTTTAAAATGCTCGTTTGATATATAACGTTCTTGCGCAATCAAAACCGCTTTGGAATAATCTAAACCCTTACCTTTAATGTTTGGCTCAGAACTTCGGACGGTAATATATGCCGCATCGTGTTTGATATTGGTTCTTAAGGGAATGGCGAATTTTAATCCTTTAAAATCAATGACAACGACACCGTAACCGCGTGTTTTTCCTGCTTCCCAGTTTCCACCATGATTATCTAAGGCTTGAACCAGATGATTATTTTCCTCATAGAAGCAACTATCTAACTTTTTCAATTGCATTTTCTTTTCCCTATAAACGAAAAAACCTCCTTGCGGAGGTTTCTGCGGCAGTTCATTCTGTTTGAATCTTTCTCTGATTAACGTGGGGCGATTCTACCGCCACAAACATTCTGTTTGGATATTTCTGTGATTAACGTGGGGCTATCCTACCGCCACAAACTGCGAAGAAAGGATAACATATTTAATTAAAAAAGCCCGTTGTTTTGCACGAAAGAGATTGAAGTGCAACAAAAGGGTCGTAGCCGAACAAAGGTGGTGTAAACGTTCGGATTATGTGCTTTTCTTTTTAAGAACCAAATGACCGTCTGAATATGATATTTCTTCATAATCTTTAAAAATAGCAATAATCAGAGCAACCCCCAGTGAAGCGGCAATAATTATTGCACTTATTTCAAAACCGGTAAGTGTGGCAACAGAAACCGCTCCAGCCCCAATTACAGCAGTAGATAGTCCTGCTGTAAATGGAGCTGCTGCAATTGTAAATGGAAGTGCTGCAATTGCTGCTACTAAAATGCTAATTGTAGCTGCTCCTGCGTATGCAATTTGCTTGCTTTTCTTCAAATCATTTGCAAGTTTCCCTGTTACTACAATTTGATCGTAGCCTTCATTTTTCGCCCATTCAAGATCACTCTTGGATGTTACTGTGACACTACTCATATAACAACTCCATTAAAATATCATAATAAAAAATCGGCACTGTGTTGGCAATTGGAATTCTGTTTTGTTAGTTGAGTGTATTAGATATTGAATTCAAGGACAGACATAATCCCTAGATTTGCATAATCACAACTCATATACGTTTTGCTTATTTCGTCCACAAAATTTTTTACAGAATCTTCTGTAGAGAATTTTTTGCGATATTGAATCTCTATATTCTGTGAAAGAAATATAACTACGCGCCATTCTTGGGTATCAGTATCATTATCCCATTTTATAATCGGAGTAGGTTCGCTAGTTATTTCAGTTTGCTCTAACTCATTTATTAAAATAACACTTTTTCGATTATTGCATTGATTAACTCTATAAGAATCAAAATAGTACATTTTTGTTTTTCCTTATGCTATATTAAAAAAGCCTCGATTGTTTTCAATTGTTTTCACAACCGAGGCTCAATCTAAAACTTAAAGCGGTAAAGTAACTAAAAAAACAACCCATCCAACGGCGAAGAAGCTGACGCAAACCGCCGTTTCGGCATCCGTCCTGCTAAATAAGCCTCTCGTCCCGCTTCAATGCCTTTGCGCATTGCCGAAGCCATCAACACCGGATTTTTTGCCGCTGCAATCGCAGTATTCATCAACACGCCATCACAACCCAATTCCATTGCCATCGCCGCATCGGAAGCCGTACCGACACCGGCATCCACTAAAATCGGCACTTTCGCATTTTCTACAATCGTTAAAATATTGTACGGATTGCGAATTCCCAAACCTGAACCAATCGGTGCCGCTAAGGGCATCACTGCCACGCAACCAATATCTTCCAAACGTTTTGCGGCAATCGGGTCATCATTGGTGTAAACCATCACTTCAAAACCATCTTTCACCAACAATTCCGCTGCGATAAAGGTTTGCGCCACATCAGGAAACAACGTGAGTTGATCGGCTAACACTTCCAATTTCACCAAATTATGTCCGCCCAACAATTCCCGCCCTAAGCGACAAGTGCGCACGGCTTCTTCAGCGGTATAACAACCTGCGGTATTTGGCAAAATCGTGTATTTATCCGGTGAAATCACATCCAACAAATTCGGCTCGTTTGGATTTTGTCCAATATTAGTTCTGCGAATTGCAACCGTCACAATCTCCGCGCCGCTGGCTTCAATCGCTAGGCGGGTTTCTTCCAAATCTTTATATTTTCCTGTGCCGACTAACAACCGCGATTTAAAAATCCGCGCACCGATTTTAAAAAAATCATCTTGACCGCCACCAATGGCTTGTACAATTTCCAATTTATCACCTGCTTGTAAAATATGGCTGGCATGTTGTTGAAACGGCAGAATATCTTGATTTAATTCCACTGCAATCCGTTTTCCCGTTAAACCTAATTCGGCAATCAGCTGCGCAACCGTTGTTTGTTCTGAGATTTCACGATTTTCGCCATTCACCACAATCATCATTAAAAAACTCCTTGTGTTTTCAACGCTCTACGTTTTTGTACAGCAGTTGCTAAATGTTGCAGCAAAACATGGGTATCTTCCCAACCTAAACAGCCGTCCGTAATACTTTGCCCATAGACCAATTCTTTGCCAGGAATCACATCTTGTCGCCCTGCTTTCAAATGACTTTCCAGCATCACGCCCATAATCCGATTATCGCCGCCCGCCACTTGTCCGCCGACATCTTCACCGACCACTAATTGGCGTTGATGTTGCTTCAAGCAATTGGCATGACTAAAATCAATCATAATATTTTGCCGCAAACCCGCTTTTTCCAAGCCTTCTGCAACTTTTTCCACATTCACCGCATCATAATTGGGGGTGTCATTGCCGCCGCGCAAAATAATATGCACGTCTTCATTGCCTGTGGTGGAAAAAATCGCGGAACGTCCTGATTTTGTGACTGATAAAAAGTGATGTGGACTCATTGCCGCGCCAATCGCATCAATTGCAATTTTGATTGAGCCATCAGTGGCGTTTTTAAATCCGACGGGACACGATAAACCAGAAGCCAGCTCGCGATGCACTTGGCTTTCGGTGGTTCTTGCGCCGATTGCGCCCCACGAAATCAAATCTGCAATATATTGTGGCGTGATTAAATCTAAATATTCAGTCGCAGCCGGAACGCCTTTGCTATTCACATCCAACAACAATTGCCGCGCAATGTGCAGACCTTTGTTAATATCAAAACTGTCGTTTAAATCTGGATCATTAATTAAGCCTTTCCAGCCCACTGTGGTGCGTGGTTTTTCAAAATAAACCCGCATGACAATCAACAAATCGTCTTGCAATTCATCTTTAGCCGTTTTCAGCAAATCCGCATAATCATGCGCAGCTTTGGTGTCGTGAATCGAACAAGGCCCAACCACAACCAGCAACCTGTCGTCAGCTCCGGTTAAAATCTTATGAATATCTGCGCGTGCCGCGACAATGGTTTGTGCCGCTGCTTCGGTGATTGGCATATCATTATGAACTTGCTCAGGCGAGACCACTTCTCGCGTCGCGGTAATTCTTAAATCATCGGTATTTTGCATAAATTTAACCTAAGCGTCCTCTATTGCTGGGAAAAGAGTGTAAAAAACTGGGCATTTTAACTGTTTTGCGCAACAGGGGATAGAATGTTGTTGTGTTATGGCGCGTTGACAGCGGCATGATGTCGCCCTGCGATGATTTCATCTTGGGTAATAAACTGGTCGTGATTGCTGTCCAGCCGTTGAAATAATCGCTCAAAAGCCGCCGTTTTTTCTTGCGTACTGATTTTTTCATCCTTATTTGCATCAATTCCTACAAAAAAAGATTTAATAAACGCTTGTTTTTTCTGATCTTTCTCATCAAGTGGCGGTTTTGCAGGCAGTGCGGGCTTTTCAACAACCGGTTTTGCGGCGGTCGGTTCTGACTTTGTTTTAGCAGGATTTAATTCTTCAGATGACAATTCACCATCAAAATCGAGATCTAGTTGACTAAAATTTTCGGCGGCACTGTCAGTAAACAAGCGAATAAACTCTTCTTCACTGAGTTTTTTCGTAGCAGCCGGCTTGGTTTTTTTGGCAGATTTTTTTGGCTTTTTTTCACTGCCTAATTCATCTGCACTTAATTGTTTATCTTGGTTTTTATCAAGCGCACTGAATTCGCTAGCGGCTCGATCCGTAAAGCGTTTCATAAATTCTTCTTCGCCAATCGGTTTTTCTAACGGGCGGTATTTTTCTGCTGTATGTTGAGCTTTTTTCAAAATCTCTTGGTCTTTTTCGCCATAGATTTTTAATTCTTCCATCGTCACAACGTCACTTTTATCAACATCCATGCTGTGAAATTTTTTTTCCATTGCCACAAAAAACTCTGCTTTGCTGGCTTTGCCATCGGCGTTTTGATCAACGGTTTTTAACAAATCGGCTTGTGGATGTGGTTTTTTCGCTTCTTCTGCGTGCGTGAGGGGCGATGTCAGCAAAGTTGCAGTAAAAATTAGACTGACAACTGCTAATGTGAATTTCATAATTGTTCCTTGCAACAAGAGGTTGGTGTTTTTTATGATTACTCTTGTAGGGGCGATTTTAATCGCCTAGGGCGAATGAATTCGCCCCTACACCTTCATTCAAAATCCTGGAAGTTATTTTTAGCTAAGATCTAAGTAACTGAGATACAAACGATAAAAACCTGTCAGGTCTTAGAGACCTGACAGGTTTAAGCGACAACTGTTGAAAACTTCTTAATACCGTTGTTTACACGCCTGCGCCAATTGATGCACTGCCATCGCATATTTATCGCTGCTATTGTATTTTTTTATCACACTAAAATTAGGATAAACCGTCCAATATTCAGGGCCCGCATAAGTGCTCAGCTCAATCATATTAAAACCTCCGCCATAACTAGACTGCGTTGCAACAGGAGCTTGAAATTGCCAACCACTACGGGAAAAATAATTCGCCACGCTGCCAATCGCATCTTCTGCTTGCCAAAGATCGCGCTTGCCGTCGCCATTAAAATCAATCGCTAATTTCCGAAAACTACTGGGCATAAATTGACCTAATCCCATTGCGCCCGCCCAAGAACCGACGACTTGACGCGGCTCGTAGCCTTCTTCACGAGTGAATAATAAAAAATTCTCCAATTCGGAGGTAAAAAAAGCCGCGCGGCGTGCCGTGTCAAACGCTAACGTTGTCAGTGCGTCAATGGTGCGGGTTTTTCCAACATTGCGACCATAAGAGGTTTCCACCCCAATAATGGCGACAATATATTCAGGGTCTATTCTGTACATGCTACTGGCTTTTTGCAGAGCAACCGCATTGGTGCGCCAAAAATTTACGCCATTAATAATATGCTGTTCGTCCAAAAATTGTTGCCGATAAGCCGACCAACTGCCAGTGCTTGTGCCGGTGAATCCAAATTTTACCGAAGGTGGATTTTCTAACTGCACAACCGATTCTAAATGTACTGCTTGTGAAAAAAGTCCGTTTAAATAGGATTGCGAAAAACCATATTGCCGCACCATTTTTTGAATAAAACTTTGCAAAGCAAACGAGTTGGCATACGTTCCTGAAACACTGCTGGCTGAATAATTGCCCACTTCATGCGTATTTGATGAGGAGGGATAGGTTGGCGTGGGCTGCGTCGGGGTTGTTGTCGGCGTAGGCGGTTGATTAACAACCGGACGAACTGCGCAACTGGCAATCAATATCAGCATTGTGCAATGAAACAGATATTTATAGGTTTTTCTTTTCATGTAAATCTCCCTTAAATTTTGCGGATGGATAGCGGCTATCTCAACATTATTTTTGTGTTGAGTTTAGCATTAATCACTTAAGCAACACAGCCTAACCGCCGGATAAATTATCACTCGCGCTTAACATTCTGCCGATTATCAAGCTTGTCCAACTCTAGGGTTTTAACAGGCAAACTGATAAAATGCGTTTTTAAACAATTTTCAGTAAAAAATAAGATGCCTAGAGTCAGTGAATTAAAAACAGGAATGATCGTCGAAATTAATGACACGCCTTATATTATTAAAAGTCTTGAAGTCAAAAGCCCGACTGCACGCGGTGGTACAACCTTGTACAAATTCCGTTTTAATGACTTAAAAACCGGTCAAAAGCTTGATGAAGCCTACAAAGGCGATGATATTCTGAAAGAAGTCGATTGCGCACGGATACGCTTGCAGTTTTCTTACATTGACGGCACGCAATATATTTTTATGGACACTGAAAATTATAGCCAATACGGTCTGGATGCTGAGGATTTGGAAGAGCAAATCGGTTATTTAACCGAAGGTTTAGATGGCATTGTCGGCTTATTAATTGATGATAAAGTGATTGCTATCGAATTACCTTCCGCAGTGAATTTGGTAATTACGCACACCGACCCTAGCATTAAAGGGCAAACTGCCACAGGACGCACCAAAACAGCAAAATTATCAACGGGCATTGAAATTCAAGTGCCTGAATATATTGAGTCTGGCGAAGTGGTGAAAGTCAATACCTTAACCGGCAAATTCAGTTCGCGGGCATAATTCCACTATGGCAACCGAAATAGAACATAAATTTTTAGTCGCAAATGATGATTGGCGGGCGTTGGTGAGTCATAGCGCGGATTTCAAACAAGGCTATTTAAACAGTGATGCCACCAGCTCCGTGCGGGTGCGAATTGCAGGCGACAAAGCGTGGTTGAATATCAAAAGTGCAACAATAGGCACACACCGTTTAGAATTTGAATATGAAATTCCGGTTGCCGATGCGGATGAAATTATTGCGACGTTGTGTCATAAACCATTGATTGAAAAAACGCGCTATTTTGTCAACGATGCTGCGCATGTTTGGGAAATTGATGTTTTTGCCGGTGAAAATCAAGGGTTGATTGTGGCTGAAATTGAATTGTCGGCCATTGGCGAAGATTTTAATAAGCCTGCTTGGTTGGGTGCAGAAGTGTCGCACGATGTGCGCTATTACAATAATAATCTTAGCAGACAGCCTTTTTCGAGTTGGGCTGAAAACAGCGCGAAATAATTCTTCACGACTGGTGGTTTTTTAAAAAACTGCCAGTCGCTTCTTACTTTCTGAGCTTCCGCAAAATAAATTTCTTGATGATGAAAGTCATCTGATCTCCAAAACTCTGAAAATTTTCCAAGACAACCAATCGTCTTTAAATTTTTTTGAATATTTGTCGTGCGTTTTCAAACACGCTTTTTTCTTGTTCCCATGCGCCGCGTCACTGCCCACAGTTAAGAATTATTGTTTGATATGTGTAGGCTGGGTTAGCATTTTTTGTGTAAGCAAAAAAGCGTAACCCAGCAAAGCGCGTTTATTTTACCGCTGAATGCTGGGTTACGTTATCTCGCATAGCGAGATAAGCTAACCCAGCCTACGATTTATTATTTTGATTATTAAGAGTTTTTTTATATTTAATGGCAGTAACACAGCGTGTGGAAACGAGAGTTTTATTATCTTTTTTAAAACTCGTTCTAAAAAAATTACTTGGAAAAATTAACTAACAGGTATAGTCTTCTTTAATACCGTAGTAAAACTGTCAACAACTCTTTTTTCCCTTTATTTTCCTAAGCTTACTTTCATTTCCCCACAGTGCTCTACGGTATAAATATTAGCTGTCAGGTTAATTCTAATTATATGAGTGGAGGACTTACGATGAACGCAATTTCAAAATTTTTGTTGCTGCTGTGTTTTTTTTACACGTCACAACTCGTTGCAGCCACTGCAACTGTCTCAATTACTGATTTTCAATTTACCCCAACCATTGTCACAATTAATATTGGCGACACTGTGAAATGGACAAACAACGGCGGCGCACCGCATACCACAACTAGCACGGCAGCGGGTGAGGCGTGGGACAAAACTTTATTTAGCGGCAATGTATTTAGTCGTGTTTTTACCAAAGAAGGCAGCTATACCTATCGCTGCAATTTTCATCCGTCGATGACTGCAAAAGTTGTGGTGCGTAGTGTTGAACAAACTCGCATTAACACCGGAAAAATCCTGATTCCAACCGTTGTTCCGATTACGCTGAATTTAGTCGGAAAAAATGCAAATTTGGCATATTTAGGAAGTTATATTGTCAATGCGCAAGCGGGTTGTGCCAATTGTCATAGTTGCCCGACTTACAAACTTGGCAATAATCCCTATTTGGGACAACCGAAAAAATTTAATCCTGCGTCGTATTTAGCGGGTGGGGTGAATGTTTCAGGCGGCGGTGTTACCGCAGTTTCGGCAAACTTAACGCCGGATGCAACGGGAAAACCAGCAGGTTTAACGTTACTTGCTTTTAAAAATCTGTTACGCACAGGAAAAGATCCTGATGTGCCTGCTGCGTTATTGCCCGTGATGCCTTGGCCGATTTATGGTGCAATGAGTGACCATGATTTGGACGCGATTTATGAATATTTGCGAGCGATTCCAAAAGCGACAACACCTGCTGTACATTGCGCACAGCCTGGGCAATAAAGAAAAGCTTACGTTTTTTGAAGAAAATAAGGTCACGAAATTTGCGAAAAAAGAGTAAAAATCTTCGTTTTTTTCGTGACTTTTATTTGCGAAAAAATAAATTCGCCACAATGGATACGACGATGCTGAGGATAATCATGGAGGTAATCGGCATAAAAAACAGGCTGTTTTCACCTTTCACGCGAATGTCGCCGGGCAGTTTGCCAAACCAGTTCAGTAAAAACGGCGCGTATTCTAATAATAATCCGATTATTAAAATGACACTGCCAAGCACTATCAATGATTTACTCAACATCAGAAAAATCTCTGTTAAAAATAGCTAAAGCTATTTTACTCCTCGTTATTGACTAGCCGCGTACACTGATTTTCAAAGCAGCGACAATTGCAAACGGAGCTAACATCATGCTGACGACCAACACCGCGCCCAATAACGCTAAATAGCCGCCAATCGGCATTCCCATTGTGCCAGCCTGAACCGTTCCCGCGCCAAAAATCAGTACCGGAATATACAGCGGCAACACTAATAACGAAATCAAAATTCCGCCTTTGCGCAATCCTACGGTTAATCCTGCACCAATTGCACCGATTAAACTCAGGGTCGGCGTGCCCAATAACAAACTAATCACCAACGCAAACAATCCTTGCTGCGGCAAAAATAACATCATGGCTAAGAGCGGTGACATTAACGCCAAACAAAAACCACTGATTAACCAATGGCTTATAATTTTTGCCAGCACTAATAATACTAACGGCTGCGGGCTGACCAGCATTTGCTCCAGCGAGCCATCATCAAAATCGGTTCTAAAAATTCCATCGACTGACAATAAACTTGCCAACAAAGCCGCCACCCAAATCACGCCGGGGGCAACTTGCGCTAAAAATTTCGCTTCTGGGCTTACGCCTAACGGGAATAATACCGCGACCATCAAAAAAAACGCCAGCGGATTCACAATGTCGTTGCGATGCCGAAAAGCCAATAGTAAATCGCGCTTAATCGCGGCAAAGAAAAAACTCATTGTGTTCCTCCTGCGTCTAAATTAATCGTGCGCACGGTTTTGTCGGGAATGGTCAAGTCGTGGTGTGTGGTTAAAATCACCGCGCCGCCGTTGTGAACGTGTTGCGCAATCAAACTTTCTTTTTCGGCTACGCCTTTTTTGTCTAACGCGGTAAAGGGTTCGTCTAAAATCCACAGCGGTGCGGAGCTTAAATACAATCGCGCTAATCCGACGCGGCGTTGTTGTCCGGCGGATAAGGTGTGGCACGGTACGTCTTCAAATCCGTATAAGCCGACTTTTTCTAAGGCTTGGTAGATGCTCAATTTGTTGAGATTAGGTGATAGGCGCATCATCCATTGCAGGTTTTCTTCGGGGGTTAATGCAGCTTTTACGCCGGCTAAATGTCCGACGTAGAGCATGTCGTGGTAAAAGTCTTCGCGCACGTCTTCCACGAGTTGTCCGCGCCAGAAAATATCGCCTTCAAAGCTTGCGGAGAGTCCGCATAAAATGCGCAGGAGTGTGGTTTTGCCGCTGCCGTTTTGTCCTTCAATTTGCAGCACTTCGCCTGCGGAGATGGTGAAATTCAAGCCATTGAATAAAACGCGCTCGTCTCGCTCGCAATATAAGTTTTTAACTTCTAACATAAATCCATCTATTGTAAGGTTTTGCTGAGGGCGGCTTTTATCATGGCGGAGTATTCGGCTTGCGGCAATGCCATTTCTTGAATCATCTGTTGCGCTTCTCTGGAAGCTTTTTGCAAATCATAATCGTCAGTGTACGTTGCGGCAGCCTTTATAAGAACTAATTGTTGTTTAAATGTCTTCAATTTAGCTCTACGCGCTTCTTCTAAATCTTCTCTATTTAAACTCAATAATTCAATCGTTGCTTTTCCATACGGATTATCATCAAGTGCGTAAATAAAAGAACGATTAAACTTAATATAGTCTTTTGGATTTTGTTCACAAGGATTAATTAACAATGGAATTTCACTGGTTATATCATCGCTATGATTTTTGGCTCTTGCTGTTGGATTTTGAAGTGGAAATAGATTTTTTTTATAACTACGGTTACAGGTTGCGCAACTCCAAAGCAAATTAGTCCATTTATACGCTAGCCAATAATAACCAGGCTTATGTAAATCATCATCTTTATCCTGTTGATAACCATTTTTGGGGCGAAAGTGTTCTACGTCCCCTTTATCAGGATGTTGTGGCTGTTTTGTTTTGATTTCACAAAAACAACATTTGCCATTTTGCATAGAAAATAACGCTTTTTTAACAGAAGGATGCGCATAAATGTTGTCGTTGAAGTCCTCTTTACTAAATTCCGTTTTGCCTTGCTCATAGCTTGTGCATAAAGCTTTGCGTGCTTGTTTTCCTTTAGTTTTTAAAATTTCCGGCTCTTCTGCGCGTTCAATTTTAATCATAGTTTAGCTTCCAACAATTTAGACGCACGGCGAATAATATCCATTGCTTTTATATCTTCCAGAGTTTCAGCCGTTGGCATTTCATCTAATTGCTCTTCTATTTTTTCTAATTCTTGTTCATCTTCATCCGTTAAATGTGATTTGCTCAAAATAGCACGACGGTCTTTTAATAATTTGTCATATTTGGCAGAACGAATCGGTTGATTATCAAATAAATCACTCGCCAATAATTGGTCAACGCGCCAGCCGTGAATATCTTTGTAGTCTTGGATAATTTCGACTTCATCGCTATCCTTTTTACGCCGCAACACTACAATATTGGCATTTTCATCTTCAGCAGCTTGCACAATTAATGGGCTGTGTGCAGTAACAATAAATTGGGTATTCTTAAACTTATCGCTTAAATAACCCATAATTTCACGTTGCCATTTTGGGTGTAGGTGTAAATCTATTTCGTCAATTAAAACAACGGCGGGTTCTTTAATTGGGTCTTTGCTATTAGGATAATGTTTAAATAATCGTGCTGCAAAATCAACTACCCATGAAAACATGGATTGATAACCTAAACTGAGTGCGTCTAAAGATAACCAAACGCCATTGGCTAAAAAGCGGACTTTTAACTCAGGTTTATTTTCGTCAGGATAATAAATATCAATTTTTGTGACATCAGGAAGCAAATCAACTAATGTTTTTTTAACTAAATTGAAACGTTTTTTAAATTTAGCTTTAGCTTCTGAAAAAAGATAAGTATCTTTCAACCATTCTTCGGCTTTAATTAACTCACTATTATCATCTAATAATCTTCTATTAGCGTTATAAGCAAGACAGAAAAAATCATCATTAAAGGGAGGTAAATCCCCGTTCTTTATTACAGGAGATGCAGTTGTTATTGAGTGTTCGTTTGACCAGTATTTGAAAGTATTTTCAGTATTATCTAAAACTGCATCATAAGCGAAGCGCGATAATAGAGTAAGTCCATCGGTATTTGCACGTCGCAAATCATCATTAAATCTAAAAACATTTGGTCTAAAAATCGTGGCAATTAAAAAACTTTTCAGTAAAGTTGTTTTCCCTGTCCCGTTATTCCCCAAAATCACAGTCCATTGTGCAGGTCTAGTTTTATCTTTGCTATCCCATAACTCTAATTTCTGTTTTTTGCCAAAACAGCGCACGTTTTCTACTGCCAGCGATAAAAAATACACCTTATTGTTTGCACTTTCAGCTTCAGACATGATTACTTTTCCAAATCCTGAACACGACTTTCCAACGCCTTAAACTTTTTCAACAACTCCGGCAATTTAGTCAATGCCGCCAGCTCTTTCCACGCCACTTTTCTATCCCGCGCAGGTGAACCAAACACTTGCGTACCCGCCGCAATATCTTGCGAAACCCCGCTGCGCGCCATCACCACCGCGCGTTGCCCAATGGTAACGTGGTCAGCAATCCCAGAACTTCCGGCTAAAATCGCCCCGTCTTCAATCGTGCAAGAACCGGAAATCCCCGATTGCCCACAAATAATCACGTTTTTGCCGACTTTATTGTTATGTCCCAACTGCACCAAATTATCAATTTTGCTACCCGCGCCAATCACAGTTGAACCCAACGCGCCGCGATCAATACAAGTATTTGCGCCGATTTCGACATGATCTGCAATCACCACATTGCCGACATGCGGCACTTTAACATGTTGATTATTACGGAATTTATAACCAAATCCATCCGCACCAATCACTGAGCCGGAATGAATAATCACGTTATCGCCAATTTGCGTATTGTCGTAAATCACCACTTGCGGATAAATCTTGCAGTTTTTGCCAATCGTTACGCCCATGCCGATATGCACGCCGGCAAAAATCTCGCTGTTATCAGAAATGCTAGAATTTTTTCCCACCGTTGAAAACGCGCCGATATGCACATTTGCACCTAAACTCACCGATTCATCCACTTCTGCGCGTGGCGAAACCTGATGCGCAAACGTTTGTTCGGGGTAAAGCGTTTTCACGGCGGTTAAAAAACTCATTTCAGGGTCGGCGCAACGCAACAACGCCACACCCGCAGGCGCATCTTCGGCAGCAAATTTATCGCTAATAAAACACGCCGCCGCAGAGCTGTTTTGCAAATATTTGGCGTATTTCATATCGCTGAGAACGGTGACTTGGTGCGCCTGTGCCGACATAATATCCGCCGCAGAATCCACCAAACCTTCAGAATTTCCACCTTCTACGGTTGCGCTACACAGGGCAGCCAAGTTTTGTATTGTTAAATTCATCGTTATTTCCAAATATCTATAATGTTGGTGAAATCATCTGTCCACGGTTTCATATCAAAATACAGCGGCAATTTTTCCCAATAACCTAAGCGACTTTGCGCGAGCGGCTCTAACGTTTGCGGATTTTTCGCCATCACCACCCAATCGGTAACAACCACCAGCGGCTGATTATCTTGTGGTTTGAATTCCTGAATCAGCGCGGCAAGTTTAAGCTGTTGCGCGTGGTCAGAAATCACTTTTTTCAAACTTAAATGCGCGTTGGTGATATGAAACGCCAAGATGCCGTTCGGTTTTAATTTGCTGAAATACAGCTCTAAGGCTTCCTGCGTGAGTAAATGAGTCGGTACAGAATCGGAGCTAAACGCATCCATAATCAGCAAATCGAATTTTTGTGCAGGTTCTGCGGCAATCGAAAGACGCGCATCACCGACTTTCATCGCGGCATTTTTGCCACAGCGTTCTAAGTAATGGAAATACTCGGCATTTTGGGCAATTTTTATCACCAGCGGGTCAATTTCATAAATCGTCCACTGTTGCTGCGGTTTGCTGTAGCACACTAACGCGCCCGCGCCTAAACCAACTGTGCCGATTGTCCAGTTTTGATTTTGCCCGTCAAATTCTTTAAACAATTGTCCCATTGGTCCCGGCTGGCTGTAATACATATACGGAATGGTTTGCAACGCTTGTGCTAATCGCTGTGCGCCGTGTTTAGTCGTGCCGTGATACAGCTCGTGGATTTTTTCTGGCTGATTATTTTCATTTTCAATCATTGCATCACGCACCGAAAACACCCCGAAAAAGCTGCGTTCTTGATAAATCGTGTGCGATGACAAGCCGTGCAAGCCTAAACTTAAGGAAATAATCGCTGCCGTTAAGCCGGCAAAAGCCACAGGTCGGTTGCGAACCACAAACATTAATAGCGTTAGCACCATTAAACTGATGGCGATTTGGTCGAAATAGTCCAATAAATTTGGCACGTTGCTGTATAAAATCCAGCCAACTGCAATTAATAAAGCGGGAATAATAATTTGTAACCAGGACTGCCAGTCCTTTAAAGGACTGGCAGTCCTACCAGGACGCAATAACAACGCCGCGACAATCATAATAGGGTATTCGTACACCGCATTAAAAATAAACGGCGCAACAAAAGTGTTAAACATTCCGCCCAACATCCCCGCAAACGACATCATTAAATAAAACAAGGTTAAATACTGCGTGTGCGGACGAATCCGCGCCAGTTCGCCATGACAAACCATCACCGCAAAGAAAAATGCCAGCGTGTGCAGAATTAAATACGCCCAATATGGCAAATCGGCGGGATCAATGAATGCAAAAGCTAAAAACGGAATTAAGAAAATTGCTTGAAAACGCATCATCCACGGATGAACTTTGTCGTTCCATTTGGAAAAAACAATCACAAAGGTGAGCAAATACAGCGTCAGCGGAATAATCCATAACAACGGCACGGAGGCGATGTCGGTGCTGATAAAGTTGGTGAGTCCCAACAGCAAGCTCGATGGCACAAGAGCTAACACTAACCAATGCAGTTTTGTTTTAAGGCTTAATGGCTCAACGGTTTCTGTTGTATGACTGGCAGTCCTTGAAGGACTGCCAGTCATGGCTTTCTGATTAGAACGCCACAACAACAATCCGCAGCTAATAATAAAAATGCAAAGAATAACAAAGCCGCCACTCCAGAGATTTTTTTGGAGACTTAAACCAATATTCGGCTCAACTAAAAATGGGTAACTGAGCAGGGAAATTAAACTTCCGGCATTGCTGGCGGTGTAGAGATAATAAGGATCGTGGCTGGTGTGATGTCCAACGTGCGCAAACCATTTTTGCAACAGAGGCGCAGTGGTAGAAACCACGAAAAACGGCAAGCCAATCGCTAAAAATAATGTCCACAGCAACCACCAAGTCGGATTACTTTCGGTCGGCGGCACGGTGTTTTCAGGTAAACCCAGCGGCAAAGCGAGAAAACTAAGCAAAATCAATACAATGTGGATCTGAATTTGCCGCTTTAGATTCAAGCGCGAAGATAAATAATGCGCGTACAAATAGCCTAAAAATAACAAAATCTGATAAAACACCATGCAGGTATTCCACACCGCAGGCGAGCCGCCGAGCAACGGCAATAAAATTTTGCCGAACATCGGTTGCAAAATAAACATTAGCGTCGCACTGCTGAAAAGCGTTCCGGCAAATAAAATAACGGCAAGATTGGAGTTCGGAGCGGGTGAAGAAGTTTGATTCATTTTTGTTGTTATAGTTTCTATTCGCTTGGATTGGCTTTGCAGCGGAGTTTTTCGATTATCCAATCAAAGCTGGTGAGTTTTCGGGGGATTCGACTGTCTTTGTGCGTTCATTTTCATTGCATAGTCATGCCATAAAGAAATTGGATGATGCTGGATGATGCTTTAAATACAGAAAATGTCAGGCTGAATGGACTATCGTGGTGTTGTTTAAGATTTGGCTGAATTATATCACGACAAAAAAAGACCCTTGCAGCACCTTAAAGCGATTTTTAAGGGCGCAAGGGCTGAAGGATGTAATCGTTATCGTGTCGTGATATGCCCACGAGATGCGATAAATTCTACTGCTATTTTCGCAATAGCAAAAGTGTTCTTGAGAAGAATTTTTTCATTTAGCATCAACAGTTAATTCAACGCCAAGGCTGTTAAAAAAATTGAAAGGGAGAAGAAAAAATTCCGTGTTAGTTGGTTTTTATTTTCCTTTTTAATCAATAGCTTAATTAGGAGTTATCGGTTTGATTTGCTAAAGCGACTAAACCTTTTAAAATGCGTGTAAATTCTTCCTTGTCATCAGTACGCACGGTTGCATGAGCCACTTTCCGCCCTTTTCGCGGTTGTTTTGCATACAAATGTAAATGCGCATGACTTAAGCTTAATACTTGTTCAGAGCTTGCGACATCTCCAATAAAGTTCACCATGCCGGCAAAACCGCGTGTTTGCGTTGAACCTAATGGCAAATCTAAAATGGCACGCAAATGGTTTTCAAATTGACTGGTTTCTGAACCCTCAATTGTCCAATGTCCTGAATTATGGACGCGCGGGGCAAATTCATTCGCCACTAAACCGCCATCGACTTCAAACAATTCCAACGCAATCACACCAACATAATCCAATGTTTCTAACAGGCGCGTGACATATTCTTGAGCTTGTGTTTGCAAGGCATCATCATGGCAGGCTTCTGAAACTCGCAAAATGCCGCCACGATGTTTATTTTCGGAAAGCGGATAAAACGCAATTTCTCCACTAGGGCGACGTGCTGCAATAATCGACACTTCACGACTAAATGCGACAAAACCTTCCACAATTGAAGGAGCTTCCTGCATGGAATTCCACGCGCTTGCCAAATCATCAGTTGATTTTAAAACGATTTGCCCTTTGCCGTCATAACCCATGCGGCGACTTTTTAAAATCGCTGGATAGCCAATGTCGGGCATCACTTTTTCTAAATCGGCTAAATTATCAATTGGCGCAAAGCGAGCAGTAGGAATATTAATTTGGTGAAAAAAGTTTTTTTCTAACAAACGGTCTTGTGCGACAGCTAACGCATTTGCGCTGGGATAAACTTGGGTGTGTGAGCTTAAAAACTCCGCAACTTGCGCAGGAACGTTTTCAAATTCATACGTTACCACATCGGCTTTTTCAGCGAGCTGTGCTAACAAGGCTTCGTCATCATACGCGCCATGCAAATGTTCTGCCAAAGGGATTGCACCTGCGTCCGCGCTGGGGTCAAGCACAATAAATTCTAATCCTAATGGATAACCTGCCAATGCTAGCATTCGTGCTAATTGACCACCACCTAAAATCCCTATTTTCATTCTGTCACCTGCCGAGGGTCTGGATTTTCTAGCACCATTTCTGTTTGTTTTTTTCGATAATCGTGCAGACCAGTACGATATTCTGGGTATTTATTGCTGATAATAGCGACAGCTAATAATGCGGCATTAATTGCGCCTGCTTTGCCGATGGCTAATGTGCCAACAGGAATACCAGCGGGCATTTGTACGATTGATAGAAGTGAGTCCATGCCATTTAAAGCTTTAGATTGCACCGGCACACCTAATACTGGGATGGCGGTTTTTGCAGCCGTCATGCCCGGCAAATGTGCAGCACCACCTGCTCCGGCAATAATCACTTCCAAGCCTTTATCTTCTGCGGTTTGCGCATAATGAAATAATTTGTCCGGTGTGCGGTGTGCAGATACTACTTCCACTTCATGCGGAACACCTAATTGTTCCAAAACTTGCACGGCATATTGCATGGTTTCCCAATCTGAGGTTGAACCCATGATAATGCCTATCAATGCAGCCATATAAAATCTCCTGTTTAGCCAAAGCCGATATATTATTGTGTTGAGAATTATCGCATAAATTACAGAATTGTTATCGTTTGCTAGTGAGGAATACTTGTTTATTCTTGACTAATCACTCAGATCCGTGTCTAATGGCTGGCTTGTTTAGCCCAGGTAGCTCAGTCGGTAGAGCAGAGGACTGAAAATCCTCGTGTCGACAGTTCGATTCTGTCCCTGGGCACCATAAAAATATCAAAGGCTTGCATGATTTTATCTGCAAGCCTTTTTTTTGCCTAAAATTTGCCGATAACGGTTACAGCAAAAAAATCAAAGGTTCTTTATAAATTTTAGGAATATTTTGGAGTGCAAGCTTTGCTTGCCTGAGATCTTCCTTAGCTTTTATGAGCGACTGAAATTTCTACTTGATGAATGGCTTATCGTTTAAAACTTTTGTGCTATCCCTAAAAACGAGAGCCTAATGACTTAATCAACGACAGAGAATAATTGACATAAGTGGGTGAGAAAAAGTTTCAAGGCATTACTGAATACTGGAGGTCAGGCTTTGCCTGACATTGCAAGCAAAGCTTGCACTCCGACATACCGAAAAACTTTTGTTTACTTAGCCGCTCGCAATTATTTACTTTAAAAAAAACAGCAGCTTAAATCATGGTGCATTTATCAAAACGATTTTGCCGATTATTGCAAAACATATCCGTTAATTTCACCGCCACCGCGCCTGCACTCTGGCAAGCCTTACAAGCTGCCTATCAAGAACCGCACCGACACTATCACACCCAACAGCATCTTTTTGAATGTTTGCAATTATTTGATACCTATCATTATTTAGCCAAAAATCCTTTGGCAGTGGAGTTTGCACTGTGGTTTCACGATGCTGTTTATCAACCACAACGCTTTGATAACGAACAACAAAGCGCGATTTGGGCAGTTACTGTTTTGGAACAGGCTGAAATAGCCGCGCCCTTTATTCAGCAGGTTTATGCCTTAATTATGGCAACCAATCACCAGCAGCCTCCGCAAACAGAAGATGAAAAACTACTGGTTGATATTGATTTAGGAATCTTAGCCGCCGCTCCTGCTCGCTTTGCGCAATATCAACAACAAATTCGCGCTGAATATGAATGGGTTGCCGAAATGATTTATCAAGAAAAACGCCGGCAAGTGTTAACCCATCTTTACAATAACGGCGATATTTTTCACCACGCTGATATTAAGACCTCGTTAGAATCTTCGGCGCAGATAAATTTGCAACAAACCATAGGAACGTGCATGAAATAAGCTCGACAACTGTAGGTGCTTATTTATTCGCACAGTGCAGGATAAATCTGCACCTACACAAAATAAATTTGCATAAGTTGTTTCGTGCTCATTCCTTAACGATTGAGTTCTTATCAAATACCACAAATTAGGCTAGTGAAAAAAGAGAGGATATACTCAGCGTCATAAATTTTTTATCGCATTAATAAAAACAAAAATAAATTTAACTTATTGATTTTTTAATATGAAAATAATAAATCTGCGTCCATTTTTTTTATATATTCTCTTACTGAGTAGTGGCTGCACGCTTTCGGCAAAGAGTAACGACTTAGCTGATTTAATTTTGGCATCACAATGCAATTATGATGGCAAAGCTGTATCGAATATACCCGCTTCAATTTTTGTGCCCGATGTTTCCGCAGAAACGATTGTTGATGAAATTACCGCCTATTCAGGCTTGCGGCGTAATTTTATTATTCTTGCCACAAATGAAACGCAAAATGCTGCCGCTATTATCATGCCATCCGGTGAACGCTATTTACTCTACAACCCTGATTTTGTGCATTCTATTGAACAAAAAACGCATTCGTATTGGGCTGCCATTAGTATTATTGCCCATGAGATTGGACACCATTTACAAGGACATACTTTAACCAAAGATGGTAGTCGCCCCGGTACAGAGCTTGAAGCCGATGAGTATTCAGGATTTGTATTGCAAAAAATGGGCGCAACGTTAGAGGAGGCGCAACTTGCGATTAATGCCGTTGCATCTGACATAGCATCACACACGCACCCTGCCAAACAAACGCGATTATTGGCGATTCGTGCAGGTTGGATCAAAGCAGCTCATTTGACTACAGTGACATCAAAACTGGATATGCCATCCTTTCAAACACATGATGCGGAAGTAGAACTTTTGCAGAAACAGAATGCGGAAGCTATCAACCGTTATAAAATTTTCGACGGCTTTGTGAAAGATACCAAAACAGGATTGATTTGGACGCGCTGTAGTTTAGGGCAAAAATGGAATGGTTCATCATGCCAAGGCATGGCAACAAAATATATCTGGGATGAGATTGTCGTAAAGCATTTTTCTTTTGCAGGGTATAACGATTGGCGACTGCCAACGATTGCAGAATTAAAAACACTTTTGTATTGCAGCAGCGGCAAACCCAATCAATGGAATGAGTCCAGCACGCCTTGTGATGGCGAATACGCAAAACCCACGCTGATTAACAAAGCCTTTCCAAATGTGCCCTCCGATGCTGTGTTCTGGTCATCTTCTGCCAATCAAGACAACCCAAGCACGGTGTGGGTTGCGGATTTTTTTACCGGCGTAAATCGCTATGATTATCGGCGCAATTTTTTTGCCGTGCGTTTGGTGCGCAACGACAACCGCTAAGCACACGGTGTGATAAAAATACGCGGTTGCGATTGAAAAATTAACAGACGATGCAAGCACCGATTGATTTTTTTCCATTGTTTTGCTGTGCAGAAATTTTTAAAAACGACCGGTCGTCTTGAAAATTTTTTGCTTAACTTAGTTCTGAATCGCTTTCGTAGCACCATTAGTATTTTCTGTGTAAAGTGCGTAACATCTGTAAAAATTTTTTCAAGGAGCAAACCATGAACGACAAACAACTTGTGGCTCACTATGCCGCCGCGCAAATAAAAAATGGCATGGTTGTAGGGCTTGGCACGGGTTCTACTGCAAATTATTTTATTGCAGAACTGGCGCGTCGGCAGAATGAGGAAAATTTAAAAATCAGCACTGTTTCCAGCTCGGTTGCCAGTGCTTGTGAGGCAAAAAAATACGGCTTGCCGCTGCTTGATTTTGAAAATGTGAACGCGCTTGATGTTTATGTGGATGGCGCGGATGAAGTGTCGCCGGATTTGAGTTTGCTCAAAGGGCAAGGTGCAGATTTAGTGCGGGAAAAATTGTTGGCAACGGCGAGTAAAGAGTTTGTTGTGTTAGTCGATAGCAGTAAATCAGTGGAGCGGATTGGACAAAACTTTGCGATTCCCATTGAAGTGATGCCGTTTGCATGGCAATTGGTGAAAAAGCAGTTGGAAATACACGGCGGGCAAGGGGATTTGCGCAAAAATGCCGATAAAACGGGGTTGGCAAGCAGTTCTTATGGCAGCTTGATTTTGGATATGCAGTTTGATGCTAGGATGGATGCAAAACAGTTGAATGATATTTTGAATAGTATTTCTGGGATTGTTGAGCATGGGATTTTTTACGCGCTGGCAACATCGGTGTTGATTGGTAAAGCTGGGCAGATTCAAATATTACAAGCGCAGTAAAGATAATAGTAGTGCAATAGGATGTGCTTAACGAAGGGGCGTGGATTAAACGTTGGCGATGCGCTTCCTTACGTCAGCCGCATTCTATGAATTGCGAATCCATTGGTAGAGACGCAATATTTTGCGTCTCTACTGCGAAAATTTTTAAAAACGACCGATCGTCTTGAAAAATTCTTAGTGTTTATCGCAGAAATTGAAAAATTAATCCATATTGTATAAACAAACACAATTACGTCCCGACTGTTTAGCTTGATACATGGCATGGTCTGCGTGGCGCAACAACATATCAGCATCATGGTTATCCTCAGGAAACAACGCAACACCGATGCTCGCTCCCACGCAAACCTCATGCAAATCATCTATCAAAATCGGAGCATTAATAACTTCGAGCATTCGTTTCAATACAAACTGACAATCATTGACGTTTTTAATATCCGTTAATATCAACACAAATTCATCGCCACCCAGCCGCCCAACGGTGTCATTTACGCGCACAGTGATTTGCATTCTGCGAGCAATTTCAATCAACAGTTTATCCCCAGCCGCATGACCAAATTGATCATTGATAGGCTTAAACCCATCAAGGTCGAGATAACAAACGGCAACAGTTTGATTTGTCCGCTGCGACAGAGCCAACACTTGCTCCAACCGGTCAGCGACTAATAAACGATTTGGCAATCCTGTCAGTGCATCGTGATAAGCAATGTGTTCGATTTTTTGCTGATATTTTTTGAGTTCCGTAATATCCAACAACATCCAAACAGATTCAGTATTGTTATCTAACAACTCTACGCCACTTAAGTCTATCCAGATTTTTTCACCATTCTTGCGTAACATTTCAATTTGCGTTTGATAAATGTCGTGTGCGTTTAAAATAGGATAACAAGCTGTTGCTAAAGCTTGGTAAGAGGCATCATCTAAGTAAAAAATTCGAGTCAGCTGCCCGCGCATTTCTTCTTGGCTATAGCCAAACATCCGCTCCATCGCTTTGTTTATCCAAACAATCCGCCGATCTCGCAATTTTACAATACCGATTAAATTGTTATTGAGCATCGCTTCTTGTTCAATGGTCAATTGGTGTAGATTTTTTTGTGTGTTTTTAAGTTCGGTAATGTCATATAACACAGTGCGACTTTTAAAAAAATGGCCGTTAGCATCTTCAATCGCGGTTGAGCTGGCACTCACTTGGCGGAGGACACCCTTTTTGCTGACTAACTCAAATTCAAGATTTTCGATATAACCATCAGTCAAGAGTTTAGAGAATTTTTCTTTATACCTGTCTTTGCTTTCTGGGGTTAAGAAATCGCTGATTTTCTTCTTACCAATAACTTCTTCTCGTGCGTAGCCCAACCATTGCAGCTCAGTTTCATTGATATTTAATACTACGCCGTTTTGGTCAACGGAGTGATAGCCACAAGGTGCGTTGTTATAAAGATCTTGAATCTCTTGTGTTGAAGCAATGAGTTGTTGTTCTAATTGCTTGCGGTCTGTGATGTCGCGGGTGGAGCTAAAGCCGAACGTTTTGCCATTGAGTTCAATAGTAAGAACACTGACTTCCGCATCGTAGCATGAGCCATCCTTGCGGCGATGACGGGTTTCAAACTGAGTGCGAGTTTTCTTTTCAAGCAGTTCCCAAACGATAGGCATAACCTCGGACCTAGTAAATTTAGCCTCCCATTGCGAAACGTGCATTCCGAGCGTTTCTTCGCGTGTATAACCTAGCATATTGCAAAATGAATCACTCACTTCAACGATATAGCCATCGTAATCCATGATAATCACTCCGTCGCTGGCATTACGCAAAAAGATTTGGTTTTTCAGGCTTTCACTTTGTAACGCTTGTTCAATCGCTTTGCGTTCTGAACAATCGGTTATAAAACCATGCCAAAGTATCGCACCATCCTCTTGTTTATGTGGAAGTGCATTACCATATAACCAGCGCACTGTGCCATCTGCAAAACGCACACGATATTCATGTTGCCAAGGCTTAAGAGTGGTTGCCGATTGCTGAATTGAGGCAACAATGCTGTCGTAATCGTCAGGATGTAAAATGGCGTACACAACCGAAGCATCTTCTTGAACTTGTTCAGGCGTAACGCGATAAATATCATAAATTGCATCGCTGGCATAAGGAAAACAAGAGCTACCATCCGGTCTTAGTAGGTATTGGTAAATCACGCCAGGAACACGCGACGCTATTTCTGTCAGCCGTTTGTAGAGTTCCAAATTTTCCATTTCGGCTTGTTTTTGTTCAGTAATATCGCGCCCAACGGATTGTATTTCTAAAAGAACACCTTGCGAATCAAAAAATGCCCGATTGATAAATTGCACCCAGCGTATTTCGCCGCTTGCCGTGATGACGCGATTTTCAACTTTTATCACAGGATTTGTTGGTGATAAAGTGCTTAGTTTTTCATTGACGGCAGGAATGTCTTCAGGCCATGCAATGGGATGCCATGTTTTACCAAGCAAGTTTTCGCGTGATTTACCAAACAATCGACAAAAAGTGTCATTGATGTAATTCATTGTGCCTGCGGGATTAAAACGACAAATAAATTCAGTTTGATCTTCTAAGAAACTTTGATAACGCTGTTCGCTTTGCCTGAGTAAACCTAAGGCGCGTTGCATTTTGTTGATAATCAACCCAATGAGCGTGGCTGAAATTGAGAACGCGCTGAGTGTAATCAGCGATTCATAACGGGGTATAAAAGAATCATCAGAGGGATTGAATAAATAATATCCGCTGATTGCACTAAGAATTGCAAAAAGAGCCCCCGGTTTTGTGCCGCATAAATAAAAGGTGATAACCATCGCGGGGTAAAAAGTCACAAACGGTATTCCAGCTTCGACGGGTGCGATTTTAAATCTTACAAACAATGCGATAACAAAAAAAAGAAACGAAAGGGCGTAGCGCGTCAATGTTGAGCCCTTATATTCGATTGGTTCAATGTTTATCATTACCGTGGCTCAAAAAATTATAATTAATCGACTTATTAGAAATCTCAGCATTGCATCATTTTGTGAACATATTAATATTTTGCTAGTCTATAAATGAGACTGACGTGTATAGCGATTTTAATTCATTGTAATATAACGTAAATAGCTGGACTGCAAGCTCCGCTTGCTTGTCAGGCAAAGCCTGACCTCTTTCAAGTATTGAAGATGAAGAAAAACTCATAAAGACAATTCAAAAGCCCGCAACCGCTCAACCGTACCAATATCCATCCAAAAACCGCTAAAGTTTTCGCCTGAAATTACGCCTTGCGTTATCGCCTTTTCTAAAACAGGACGTAATTTCAATTTTCCCTCAGGAATGCCAGCAAAAAGTTCTGGTTTATAAATACCAATGCCACTAAAAGTAAATTTATTTTCACCGTCTAAATGCACAACGCCTTGCGCATCCAACGAAAAATCGCCATTCGGATGATGTTCTGGATTCGGCATAAAAACAAGATGAGCCAAGCCTTTGGGCGATTGTTTTAAAGTTTCTAACGGAAAATCACATGCCACATCAGAATTTACCACCAAAAAAGGCTCGCAGCCCAACAGCGGCAACGCTTGAATAATCCCGCCCGCCGTTTCCAACGCTTCTGCTTCACGCGAATAAAGAATACTCGCGCCAAATTGCGAACCATCGCCTAAGGTTTGAATAATTTGCTCGCCTAAATACGCCACATTAATCACCAGCTCTGTAAAACCCGCAGCGACTAATTTCTCAATGGTGTATTGAATCAAAGGCTTACCCGCTGCTTTTAGCAACGGTTTTGGTACGGTATCTGTCAAAGGACGCATTCTGTCGCCGCGTCCTGCTGCGAGAATCATCGCTTTCATAGTTTATCCTGATAAATGGGCAGAATTTCCGCAGATAAATACGCATAAAAATCAGCCAGTTCTGGATATTTTTGACAAACCTGCACCACATAATTCATGGTGCGAGGAATATCTTTTAAATAACCGGATTTGCCATCACGCAAATTTAAACGGGCAAAAATGCCAATCGCTTTTAAATGCCGTTGCAATCCCATTAAATCAAACCAGCGATTAAATTGTGCTAACGAACATTCCACTAACCCCGCAGCCGTTAAACGCTGAAAATAATCAGCAATCCATTCATCTAATTGCGGTTGCGTCCAAGAAATATAACAATCGCGCAATAATGAAACCAAATCATAAGTAATTGCGCCAATCACGGCATCTTGAAAATCAATCACGCCGGGCGCGGCATTTTCCTGATACATCAAATTGCGCGAGTGATAATCACGGTGCACGCAGACTTGCGGTTGTTCTAATGCGGAGGCGATGAGAAATTGGTTTAAAGACGCTTGCAGGCTGGCAGGCACTGATTTTCCTAAAAGTTTTTCTGCAAACCATTCATAAAACAAGGTGAGTTCGCGCGTCAATAACGCCTCGTCATAATGCGGCAAATCCGATGTTGTTGTGCAAGTGTTGGTTTGCAATTTCAGCAATTCTGCTAACGCACTTTGATAAAGCGTACTGGCATTGGTGGATGTAAGTTGGTCTAACAGATTTTGTGAGCCGAAATCATCCAGCAATAAAAATCCTTGCGTTAAATTTTGCTGATGCACACGCGGCACATTCACTTGTGATTTTTCCAGCAAACGCGCGACTTTTAAAAACGGTGCAACATCTTCCAAATCGGGTGGCGCGTCCATGACAATCTGTTGCCCTTGGGTGTGCGTCACTCTAAAATAACGCCTGAAACTCGCATCACTGGAGGCCGGTTGAAAATTGTTAATCTCTAAACCGAGGTCGTCGGTTAGCCAATCTTGAATTAATTTTGCACGAATATCGGGAGTTGTCATGGACGCTAAGACTTTTAATTGTAAAGGGATAAGGAAAATTAAGGTAAAATGCTGTTCTGCATTTTATTCGATTTTCTAGTTATTAAGCCACTAAACTCACTTTAGCAATATGTCCCGTCACTTCTTTCTGGTATTTTTATCTTTGTATGCTGAAATTAATCTTGCTGCGGCTAATGATTGGAACTGCGAAAAAAATGAGGCGGGCGAATGGTCGTGCGTAACGCAACTTCCTCCTGGGCAGGTTAAAAAACAACCTTCTGCTGCTGTAAAAACAGAGCCGTCTGTTCCGAAAGTGATTATAAAACCTACGCCAGTAGCAAAAACAGTGGAAAATCCCCCCGCGCCTGTTGTTGAGGTTGAGAAAGTTGAAACGCCTGTCGCTCCAGTAGTTCCAATAGTTCCGGTTAATACGGAAGTTCCTGAGATTAAAAACGAGCAAGTTGAAAAAGAAATCCCCGCGCCTAAAAGTGACAGCGTGAAAACGACGAAAACTCTGGCACAACCGCTGCCTGTGATTATTCCGAAAATGGTCGAGGGACAATCTCCCGTGCCGATTTCACCGAAAGCTGTTTCCTCTGTAGTGAGCAATCCTGTGCCAGAAGGTTGGACATGTGCCGCAAATAAAGTGAGTTCAACATGGGATTGTAATTTAGTCGGGGCAAACCCTAAAGGTGAAACCAAACTGGTCAGCGATGATGAAAATGCTTATCGGTTGGTTGATCCTGCGTTTAATTCCACCCAAGAACGTGCGTTTAAAAATTTACAAAAAGAATTTCCGTTTGATCCTTGGCAACAATGTGCCGCACCGCGTCAACCTAAACAAAAGTTAGTGCCGAAAAAAGATTTACGAGCCACGACACCTTTAGAAATTGAATCTGATTATTCAGAAGTTTTTGATAAAGAAATCAGTAGCTTTACAGGGAATGTTGAAATCCATCGTGCCGATCAGCATTTGTTAGCGGATATGGCAAGTTACGATAGCAAAGCCGATATTATGGATACGCAAGGCAATGTTTATTACAGCGAAGATGGTTTGGCGTTATTTAGTAATTCTGCTTCTTTGCAATTAGCCGCCGATAAAGCGGTGTTAAGAAATGTGCTGTTTGAGTCGTTATCAGGGCCTTTTCGTGGTAGTGCGCAAGTTTTTTATAAAGATAGCAAAGACTTATCGCATTATAATGATGCCGCTTACACCAGTTGCCGTCCGGGTAATCAAGATTGGGTGATGCACACCGAGCGATTAAAACTCAATAAAGAAAGCGGTATAGGTTCAGCAACCAATGCGTGGCTAGAGTTTAAAGGCTTGCCGATTATCTATACACCTTATATGAACTTCCCAATAGACGACAGACGCACCTCTGGCTTTTTGCCGCCATCATGGGGCAGTACGTCTCGCAGTGGCTTTCAATTAACTTTGCCATTTTATTGGAATATTGCGCCAAATTATGACGCAGTGTTAAAACCTCGTTATTTGCAACGACGCGGCGTGTTATTGGCAGCTGATGCGCGTTATTTAACTGAAATGACACAAGGTTCAGCAGCAATCGAATACATGCCTTACGATGACTTGCGTAAAACGGCACGTTTTTTTGGCTCGCTGAAAAACAACACTACATTTTTACCAAACTTAACCACAGACGCTGATTTAAACTTTATTTCAGATCGCGATTATTTATACGAGTTAGGTAGCGCGTTAAATGTTTCAGATAGACGCTATATCAAAAGCCGCGCGAATCTGAATTACAATTTGGAAGGATTGTCTTTTTTAGCGCAAGTTGAACGTTATCAAATTATTGATAACAGCATTGAGCGTCCGTATCAAAAAATTCCGCAACTGAATTTAGATTTGAATCATTCGTTTGACTCTATGCCGATTGATTTGACGATGAATAACGAATTTGTTTATTTTTATCGTACAGGTCGAGTGAGTGGACAGCGTTTTAATACGAGACCGTCGATTGCTTTTCCACTGAGCAGCAGCGGTGTTTTTGCGACACCTAAATTGTCGTTGCAACACAGTCAATATTTATTATCAAACCAAAATCCCGGCTTATCAAACACCATTAGCCGCACCTTGCCGATTGCATCACTTGATGCTGGTTTTGTTTTAGAACAACCTTTTCAAATTGGCAACAGTTCGTTTTTGCACACCATAGAGCCACGCGCTTTTTATCTGTATGTGCCACGCAGCAATCAAGATAATATTCCGATATTTGATACCACCTTTTATGATTTTACCTTTGGGAGTTTGTTCCGCGAAAACCGTTTTAGTGGTAACGATAGAATCCAAGATGCCAATCAAGTTTCTTTAGCCTTAACCACGCGCTTGCTCGATGCAAAAACCGGATTGGAATATGCAAAGCTAGGTTTAGGCGAAATTCTGTACTTTTCAGATAGAAAAGTGACTTTGCCCGGATTTGCACCAGAAACCAATCGCTTATCCAGTTTTGTTGCCGAATTAACCGGCAATTTTAACGACAATCTGTCCTATGCTACAGGAACACAATGGGATCCGCACAGCAATCAGTTTACTCGTGCCAGTGCGCGTTTGCAGTATGCAGAAAACAACGACAAAGTGTTTAATGTAGGGTATTTGTATCGGCAAAATACCCCAGAGCCCAATCAAACCGTGCCAAATGGGATTGCGCAAACTGATGTTTCATTTCATTGGCCTGTCTATGATGATTGGTATTTAATGGGGCGGTGGCTGTACGCGCTCAACTATAACGCCACCAAAGAAAGCTTTATTGGTTTGGAAAAAGACAGCTGCTGCTGGCGATTTAGTATTATCGGACGACGTTACTCCAATGCGTTAAGTAACACCGTACAATCGCAATTACAAACCGGTATCTTTGTGCAATTAGAACTCAAAGGCTTAGGTAGCTTTGGTGATAAAGTCGATCAATTCTTGGAAAATAATATCTCTGGCTATTTAAGTCCTCATACAAATGATTAAACAAAACATGATGCAAAAAATTATTCTAGGCTTGAGTCTACTCTTTGTACTTATCAGCCCAGCGTTACGGGCAGAAACTTTAGACCGAATCGTAGCAATCGTTGAAGATGATGTGATACTTGAAAGTGAGTTAATGCAAGAAGCTACGTCTGTTGCCAGAAAACTGCAAGCCAATCACGTTACGCTGCCGCCAAGTAATGTGTTAAAAAGACAAATTTTGGAACGGATGATTGTACAAAAGTTGCAACGCCAAATAGCAGAAAAATCCGGTGCGCAAGTTAGCGAAGAAATGCTGCAAAATGCCATTGCGGAAATTGCGCATAATAACAAAATGACACCAGCGCAGTTTAGAGCCAATCTGGATAAGCAGGGGATTAACTATAAACAGTTTTCACAGTCGATCAGTAACGAAATTATTGTGAATCAAATGCGCAGCCGAGAAATTGGCAGCCGCATTAAAGTCACAGACAATGAAATCAATCATTACATTGAAACGCATAGCAACATCAATGACAATGACAGCTATCATTTAGGACATATTTTGATTGCTTTGCCTGAAACCGCTTCTGCCAAAGCCATTCAAAAAGCGAAAGAGCAAGCGGTGAATATCGTTGCTAAACTGCGGAAAGGGCAAGACTTTAGGGAATTAGCCATGAGCTCTTCTGATGATGAGCAAGCCTTAAAAGGCGGTGATTTAGGGTGGCGCAGTGCAGGGGAAATTCCAACTTTGTTTGCAGATATTGTCACTAAAATGCAGCCGGGGGATATTGCAGAACCGATTAGAAGCCCTAGTGGATTTCATATTGTTAAATTGCTGGAAGCTAAAGGCAGTTTAAAAATGGATGAAAAACACAGCACCACCAAAACCAAAGCGCGGCATATTCTGATTAAAACCAATGAAATCATCAATGATGATGAGGCGAAGAAAAAATTACTCGCTCTCAAGCTGCGTTTAAAAGACGGTGATGATTTTGCAGTGCTTGCTAGAGGCAATTCTGATGATAAAGCTTCTGCTTTAAAAGGTGGCGATTTAGGCTGGGTAACACCCGGAGCATTAGTGCCTCCTTTTGAAGAAGCCATGAATAGATTAACGCTTAATCAAGTGAGTGATCCTGTTCAAACTCAATTTGGGTGGCATATTATTCAAGTCATAGAACGCGAAAAACAAGATAACAGCACTGAGTTTAAAAAAAGCAAAGTGGCTGAAGAAATTCGGCGACGTAAAATAGAAGAAGAAACAGAGCTGTGGTTACGCCGCTTGCGTGATGAGGCTTATGTGGATATTAATAAAGATAGATTATAAAAATTAAACATTTAACGAAAATGGATTTAACAGCACCAGCACAACAGTCTTTTTCAAAAAAAGAGCTTAAATTTAAAAGCCGTATCGAAAAAGTATTAGCAACTCAAGATGTAACATTACAACGGCAATTCATTGAGCGTGTTGCACAGCAGTTAGGCGTTGAGTTAATTGATTGTGCGGCTGCGTTGGTGTTATTAAGTCAATCTAACTTATATCACGCTTTAGAAGAGTTGCCTGCGAAAAAGCCGGCAGAGATGATTCCGGCACCGCCTAAATTAGAATCTGTTTTTTTACGTCCTATTCCACCGCCTAAAATGGTTCGTTATCGGATTGATGTGGGACAAAAACACAATATTAGCCTTGAAGAGATTAAAAATGTGTTTATTGAAGAGGCGGGAGTCGATAAAAGAATGATTGGTGAAGTCGATATTCGTTTTCACTACAGTATTATTGAATTGCCAGAAGGAATGCCGACGGACATTTATCAATTATTAACCACTGTTTCTATTCAAGAACAAAAACTCAATATTAAACGCTTAAAACACCGCGACAGACATTCGTCATATCCGCAACGAAAAAACAAAAATTAACAGCAAAAGTTTTAGAATATTTTGGAGTGCAAGCTTTGCTTGCGATGTCAGGCAGAACCTGAGTCTCTTAAAGTCGATGATGTTCTGAAACTTAAGTTTAGAAACTCAATCTATTTTTAAAATCATTCATTTTAGGAAAGTTAAAACAAACAACTTTAAAATTGATTTTTTTAACAGACGTAGTGCAAACAATAGAAGTATCTCTCGCTTTTTAGGGAAACCTAAAAAGAACATTTCTGATAAGTAAACAAAACTCAAGAGGCTTAAAACATTGAAAATCATTATTTTAGGAGCTGGTCGGGTCGGTACTTCAGTTGCTGAAAACCTAGTCGGAGAAGCAAATGATATTACAGTGGTGGATATTGATGAGGTGAGTTTAGATAAACTGCAAAGTAGGCTCGATTTAAAAACCATTACTGGCAACGCTTCTCATCCACAAACCTTGCAACAAGCGGGTGCGGAAAGTGCCGATTTATTGCTGGCAGTAACGCAAAGTGATGAAATCAATTTAGTCGCTTGCAAACTGGCTGCTACTTTGTTTAATACCCCCACTAAAATCGCTCGTATTCGCCAAGCCAATTATTTGGCACATCCTGAAATTTTTTCCCCAACCAACTTTAATGTTGATTTCACAATTTGCCCTGAACAAATTCTCACCGATTACATTAAAAAACTCATTGATGTGCCAGAAGCTTTGCAAGTGTTGGATTTTGCGGGTGGATTGGTCAAATTAGTTGCGGTACGAGTACGCGCCGATGGGCAATTAGTAGGGCGTGAATTGCAACATATTCGTGAAACCATGCCCGATGTTGATACGCGCGTGGTTGCTATTTTTAGATTGAATCGCCCCATAAAACCAAAATCTGACACAGTGATTGAAGAAGGGGATGAAGTTTTTTTTATTGCTGCGAAAGAAGACATCAAAAGCGTGATGAAACAGCTGAAAAAAATGGAAAAACCGATTAAGCGGATTATGTTGGCTGGCGGCGGTAATATAGGCAGTCGTCTTGCGCAAGCGATTGAGAAAAAATATCAAGTTAAATTGATTGATTTGAATAAGGAAAGTTGTCAACGCTTAGCGCAGCAACTTTCTAATACCTTGGTTTTACAGGGAAATGTGACGGATGAAAAACTTTTAATTGATGAAAATGTTGATGAAATGGATTTGTTTTGTGCATTAACCAATGATGACGAAGACAATATTATGTCTGCTTTACTAGCAAAAAGACTGGGTGCACGAAAAGTGATTATTTTGGTGAATCGCGGCATTTATGTTGATTTGATTCAAGGCGGTGAAATTGATATTGCAATTTCACCTGCGGAGGCAACCATAGGCTCGCTATTAACGCATGTGCGACAAGCGGATGTTACGGTAGTGCATTCATTGCGACGCGGCGCAGCCGAAGCTTTGGAGTTGGTAGTGCATGGTGACACGCAATCCTCCAAAGTGGTTGGCAAACGAATTGATGAAATAGATTTTCCTGAAGATGTCACGGTTGGAGCGATTGTGCGTAATCGAGGTAAGGATAAGAGCAAAAGTGAAGTATTGATTACTCACCATGACACGGTTATTGAAGCAGGCGACCATGTGATTGTGTTTGTGATTGGCAAAGTGAATATTCCAAAAGTTGAAAAGTTGTTTCAAGTTTCAACCGGGGTTTTTTAAATGCACAAAATTCTGCCGGTTGTGAATGTATTAAGTAAAATTTTGATGGTTTTTAGCTTCTGTTATCTGCTGCCGATTGTGACCTCTTTTATTTATGAAGAACACAGTCATGAATATTTCTTCAAATCATTTGCAATGACAGCAGGGCCTGGATATTTAATTTGGATATCAACACGGCGATTTCAACGTGAATTAAAAACCCGCGATGGCTTTTTATTGGTGGTATTAACATGGATAGGCATGGCTGCGTTTTCCACCTTACCGCTGATGTACGCTAATTCTGATTTATCTTTCACTGATGCTTTTTTTGAAACCATGTCAGGCTTAACTACAACTGGCGCGACTGTCTTAAGTGGATTGGATAATTTACCTAAAGCAATCAATTTATGGCGGCATGAACTGGTTTGGGTTGGCGGAATGGGAATTTTGGTATTGGTTGTGGCTATTTTGCCGTTATTAGGCGTAGGAGGAATGCAGTTATATAAAGCTGAAACACCAGGCCCTATGAAAGACAATAAACTCACGCCTCGGATTACCGAAACGGCCAAAAACTTATGGTTGGTGTATTTTGGCATTACAGTGCTGTGTATTATTAGTTTGAAAATTGCAGGAATGGATTGGTTTGATAGCATCTGCCATGCTTTTGCAACAATGGGATTAGGCGGTTTTTCTACTCATGATGCTAGCATTAGTTTTTTTAAATCTATTGGTATCGAAATAGTGCTGATTATTTTTATGCTAATTTCCGCTATGAATTTTGCCACGCATTTTTTAGCGGTTCGAGCGCGTAGTTTTTCAATTTATAAATCAGACATTGAAGGATTAATGTTTTTAAAAGTGATTTTTATCAGTATTTTAGGTGTTACTCTATTTTTGTATGTATCAGGAACTTACACAGATTTTTGGTTGGCTCTACGGGATGTCTCGTTTAACTTGGTTTCAATCGCCACCGACTGTGGATTTATGAGTGTAGATTATGGCAATGACAAATGGCCGATTGCAGCACCTTTGTGGATGTTATTTTTAAGCTGCATTGCAGCAAGCTCAGGCTCGACAGGTGGAGGCATCAAAATGATTAGAACAATGGTGCTTTACAAGCAAGGACAGCGAGAAATTGTGAAATTGTTACACCCTGCTATCGTTGATCCATTAAAAGTAGGCGAGCAGATTATTCCTAATAATGTTGTTTTTTCGGTGTTAGGGTTTATTTTTTTATATTTTATCTGCGTTTTGATTTTGACTTTTTTACTGCTGGGCAGTCATCTTGATTTTATCTCTGCTTTCACAGCAATTATTGCTTGTATCAATAACGCAGGTCCCGGTTTAGGGGTCGTAGGCCCTGCAAACAATTTTGGCAGCTTAACGGATTTTCAAACTTGGGTTTGTAGTTTAGCAATGCTGTTAGGGCGATTGGAAATATTCTCGTTATTGATTATTTTTACCCCAGCCTTTTGGCGAAAGTAAGATAATCAAGACAAAAAAATCATAATTTTTTTATGAATAACAAATGGATAAGATAAATAAGTTACTTTTAAATAGCTGCGATAAGACGATGACTTTTCTTGTTTACAATTGGTTAAAAATCTAAAAAATAACCATTTTTCGATAAATAACAGACCAAGAAATTAAACAATAAAGTAAATTAAACAATCTTGTTCCTTTAAAAGTTGACTTTTAGGGCAAAATCATTCAATTTACGCAACTGGTGTGGCTTTCGGGAAAAATTCCTAATCGGAACAGCCCCTGAATATAAAACCACCCGCAACGCTTTAATACTAATTAGTTTTAAAAAAAATGATAACCATACTCTGTCTGATTAACAGAAGTAGTAGGTTAAAACACTAAGGAGAAAAATATATGAAGAAGCCTCTAAAAAGTTTACTGATTGCTTCAATCGTGGCGACAACTTTTGCTGCCCCAAGCTTGGTCTCTGCAAACGCAGGCGTTGAGAAAGCAATGGCAAATCCTGCAAACTTTGCCTCTTGGGGTGGTGATTATGCCGGTACTCGTTACAGCAAACTGAACCAAATCACTACTGAAAACGTTAAAAACTTGCAACCTGCTTGGACTTTTTCTACTGGTGTGTTACGCGGTCATGAGGGTGGTCCATTAGTTGTGGATAGTGTTATTTATATTCACACACCATTTCCTAACACTGTTTATGCGTTAGATCAAAAAACTCATGCAGTTATTTGGGAATTCACACCACAACAAAATGCTGATGTTACTATTCCTGTAATGTGCTGCGATACTGTTAACCGTGGTTTGGCTTATGGCGACGGCAAAATTTTCTTGCAACAATCTGACACTGTGTTGACAGCATTAGATGCCAAAACTGGTAAAAGAGTTTGGAGCGTAAAAAACGGCGAGCCTAAATTTGGCATGACCAACACCAACGCACCATTAGTTGTAAAAGATAAAGTAATAACTGGTATTTCTGGTGGTGAATTTGGCGTGCGTGGTTTCTTAGCTGCATACGACATTAAAACTGGCAAATTAGCTTGGAAAGGCTATAGCATGGGTCCAGATGCAGATACTAAAATCAATCCAAAAACAACAACAACTTGGAAAGACGGTAAAGTTCAACCAGTTGGCGAAAACTCAAGCTTAAGCACTTGGAAAGGCGACCAATGGAAAATTGGTGGCGGTACAACTTGGGGTTGGTATTCTTACGATCCTAAATTGAACTTAGTGTATTACGGTTCAGGCAACCCTTCTACTTGGAACCCAGTACAACGTCCAGGCGACAACAAATGGTCTATGTCTTTGTGGGCTCGTGATGCTGACACTGGTGCAGTAAAATGGGTTTACCAAATGACTCCACATGATGAGTGGGATTATGACGGTATCAACGAAACTGTTTTAGTTGACCAAGAAGTTGCTGGTAAAAACCGTCAAACTATCGTTCACTTCGACCGTAACGGTTTCGGCTACACATTAGACCGTGTGACTGGTGAATTATTAGTTGCTGAAAAATTCGACAAATCAGTCAACTGGGCAACTCACGTTGATATGAAAACAGGTCGTCCACAAGTTGATCCTAAATACAGTACTGAACAAAACGGCGAAGATGTTAATTCAAAAGGTGTTTGCCCAGCTGCATTAGGTTCTAAAAACCAACAACCAGTATCTTACTCTCCACAAACAGGTTTGTTCTACATTTCTGGTAACCACTTGTGCATGGAATATGAACCATTCCAAGTTTCTTACACAGCAGGTCAACCTTATGTAGGTGCAACTTTAACTATGATGCCAGCAGGTGCTGATGCAATCACTGGTGAAGCAGACAAATCAACTAACTTAGGTCAGTTCACTGCTTGGGATGCAAAAACTGGTAAAATCGCTTGGTCTAAAAAAGAACCATTCTCAGTTTGGTCAGGTTCAGTTGCAACAGCAGGTGGCGTAGTGTTCTACGGTACTTTGGAAGGCTATCTGAAAGCAGTTGATGCAAAAACAGGTGAAGAATTGTACAAATTCAAAACTCCATCAGGCATCATCGGTAACGTAAATACTTGGGAACACGGCGGCAAACAATATGTTGGCGTTCTGTCAGGTATTGGCGGTTGGGCTGGTATCGGTATCGCAGCAGGTATTGATGACGGTTCAGAAAAAACCAACACTGAAGGTTTAGGTGCGGTTGGTGCATACAGAAGTTTAAGTTCTTACACCAAATTAGGTGGTACTTTCACAGTATTTGCATTACCAAGCCACAAATAAAACAATCTGAAATTTTTTAGATTGAAGTTATGAAAAAGCCCTAGTCGAGAAATCGGCTAGGGCTTTTGTTTTTCTGTTAGAAATAGTATTTATCGCCTTTTACACGATAAAAAACTCACTGTTTTCTTTTCACTTTAGCAAACAACTCTTGTAATAACGGTTTGATTTTGTCGGCAGTGTCCCCAAACTTATCAAAATTGCCGCCGCCATTTGTGGCATCGTATTCAACCTCTCCCAACAATTTAGCAAAACCAGATTCACTGCCCTGTTCATACACAGCTGCTTTAAAATACTCTAAATACATCGCCAGCTCCCATTTCCAATTTGCCGTATAGTTTATGTAATAAGTCGCCGCTGTAGGCACATCACCCGAATAAGTTTCAGTTTCAAAACCTAGCGCATTCAACTGGCTAATCAACTCAGGATGAAATCCTTCCATTAACACTTTGTCGTTTTTAAGCACATAGATTTTGCTAATTTCTTTATTTGAATCAATCCGAACCACACGTTGCGCAATAGTACAGCCTTGTAAAAATAGCAGTACCACGAACAAGCAAAAGAATTTCAGTAATGAAGTTTTCATAATTTTTCTCAACTAAAAAATAGGTAATACCATTATTTTCGCGTACTCGGTGCAGTCACAGGAACGCCATTCGCCATAAACGTTAAAAAATATTCCAAATTACGCAACTCAACGCTTTGCGCAATAGGCGTTTCTGCTCTAATTTGCTGATGACAGCCAATAAAACGCCGATGCAACGTTCCCATTTCGCCCCACTTTAAGCGATAAGTAGGCCAGCTGCTGGTATGTCCTAACAATGGGCTTAATACTTCAGCGCGTAAACGTTTGCCTGCATTCTCGATATGACATGTTGCACAAGAAAAATTCAATTGCCCGCGTCGTTGATAATAATACGCTTTACCCTGCTGATAAGCCGCTAACGCACGAACATCGTCGACTGGAATTTTTACCGCAATTTCTTTTTCGCGCGAAGTGAATGTCATATACGCTAACACCGCTGCTATTTCGCCTTTTTCGTAATTTAATTCCGACTCATCATTTTTCAGACGACAATCATTCACCGCTTTTGCCAACGTGAGCACTTCTCCTTTTTCTTTATCCCAAAGCGGATAGAGTTGCGCAATAGCAATTCCTTGATTTTCAAAACAATCTTTATAACCGCGTCCGTTTTTAAAGGGTGTGTTAAATAAAATTTTGCCTTGTTCTAATGCAGGTTCGTAAGGGGGGAATTCATTAATCGCTAACCATGATTGTTTCGCAATCGGGTCAAGGGCGTAAACACCTTGCGCATAATCGGCAAGTTTGAGCGAGGGAAACAACTTTTTATAATATTGTCTAAGTTGTTGTTGATCGGCAAGCGGGTCTGCTTTTGCAGAAAAAGCAGCGAGGATTAGCAAGAAAAATAAGGGGATTCTCATTTTATGCAGCAAAAAAGGGAGTACAAACCGAGGCTTGTACTCCTAAAATCTTAATTAACCATCTGCATTGATTTTATGAATCAATGCTTGCAGAACTTGTTCGCAGTCTTCGTTATCAACTTGGCAAGTGCCCGCATTCAAATGACCACCGCCATTGTAAGACAAACATAATTCGCCAATATTGGTATTAGAGCTGCGATTTAAAATCGACTTGCCAATGGCAAACACGGTGTTTTGTTGTTTCAATCCCCACATGATGTGGATAGAAATATTGCATTCAGGGAACAGTGCGTAAATCATAAAACGATTGACCGCATAAATGGTTTCTTCCAGACGTAAATCCAATACCACCAGATTGCCATGCACTTTGCTGCAACGTTTAATTTGTTCTTTTGCCGCTGCTTCATGTTCTTTATATAAGCTAACGCGCTCTTGCACATCTGGCAATGCCAACACGTCTTCAATCGTGTGATCTTTACAATAATCAATCAACGACATCATTAATTGATAGTTAGATACCGTAAATTCTCTAAAACGACCTAAACCTGTACGCGCATCCATCAAAAAGTTCATTAAAACCCAACCTTCAGGGCTTAAAACTTCTTCTTGTGAAAACTGTGCAGAATCGCCTTTATCAACCGCAATCATCATTTCTTTCCAGCTTGCAGGAAAGCGTGACTCACCACCGTAATAGTCATAAACCACCCGTGCAGCAGAAGGCGCATCCGGGTCAATAATATGATTATCGGCTTTTTCATTACGAATGGTTTCGCTTAAATGATGGTCAAAAGCCAAATGAACGCCTTTGACATAAGGCAAGTTAGTCGTGATGTCGTTATCAGTAATTTCTATTTTGCCGTCTTGCATATCTTTAGGGTGCACGAACTGAATATCGTCACACAGCCCCATTTCTTTTAATAATACAGCGCAAATTAAACCATCAAAATCACTACGGGTTACGAGTCGAAATTTTTTGTTTGCCATGATTAGTACTCACTCAAAGGATTGATAATTATTAAAGCGGTTATGTTACACCAATAGCTTTAATATGGCAGCTAATCTAAGCGGTTATTCTTAAAAAATGAATATTCCGCGCTGTACACGGTTAATTTAAGCGATAAGTTACGCGAATTTTTTTTAAGACGACTGGTCGTCTTGTGAATTTTTGGTAATTTTAATCGCTCAGGGCGAATGAATTCGCCTCTACATCAATTTAAGAATATAGCTAAAAATAACTTACCGACTCCTAAATTTCTCCCGTTCACTTGCAGGAGTAAAAAAGCTTTAGCTTTTTGCGAATCACAGCAATAGCTAAAGCTATTGCACTCCAATAAGACAAAAGCCGGGTGTAATAAATTTTCATTCCATAGGGAAGTTATTGTTGAGCATTTTTTAAGCTGTTTTCGTCAACAGTTCATCTGTTTTAACCCGCTAGCATTGAAAACGTGTTACTTTGCAGTAAAAACCAAAGCCTGACACAGAGCTGTAGCATAGAGTTTGTATGATGGATTCGCCATCAAATAGCGCGATTTATAAGGCAAGAACTCGTTAATAGCGGTTCTTTTTGTCGGAAATATGACCGAGATGGTGCAAAACAACCGACAAAATACGCTTTTCCGCTGTGTTTTTTCAGTTTAATCACAGCAATTCCGCAGTAGTTGTAGGGTGGTATGTAAATTGCTGTTATTTCTAGCATAAGCTATTTTGCAAGGCGGTATTTTATGAAAATTCAGCCTGTAAAAATTAAGCTCAGATTTTTTCCAACAACCCAAAACCCAAGTGAGATTATTATGTCAATATCTGAAGAAAAACCTGCTAAATTGGCAATTCCTGAAGATTCAACATTAAGAAGACATTTTTTAACGCAGTTGCGTGCTGTGGTGGAAGCTGAAGTATTGCCTGCATCAATGGATTCTTCGTTGAGCCATTATTATGAAGCAACTGTCGCTGCGGAGTATCAAAAGCGATTGGCGGCTTAAATCTTATGACTGCCAGTCCTTAAAGGACTGGCAGTCATGGGCATCAGGTAAACTTTTTAAGCTTTCATCAAAGCTTTCACATGCGCAGCCACGCTGCTTCCTAATGCTTTAAAATTGTAGCCACCTTCCAAAGCTGAAATAACTCTTCCTTCACAGCAGTGATTTGCCACTGCCAACAATTCTTCTGTCAACCAACGATAATCATCTTCCACTAATTGAATTGAGCCTAACGGGTCATCTTTGTGGGCATCAAATCCAGCAGAAATCAGCAATAATTCCGGTTTAAAGGCTTTTAAGGCTGGCAAAATAATCGTGTTGTATTTTTTGCGCACCGATTCGCCCGTTTCCCCCGAATGCAGCGGCACATTCACAATATTGCCAACGCCTTTGTCTTGCGGTCTGCCCGTACCGGGATAATGAGGCATTTCGTGACTGGAAGCATAAAAAACATGCGGATTTTTTTCAGATGCCGCTTGTGTGCCATTGCCATGATGCACGTCAAAATCCACAATCGCCACCCGATCTAAATGATAATGTTGACGCGCATATTCCGCCGCAATCGCAATATTATTAAATAAACAAAATCCCATCGAATGCACTGGCGTGGCGTGATGTCCGGGTGGACGCACGGCACAAAAAGCGTTGTTGGCTTGTTTATTGCAAACTTTATCTACCGCATCACAAACAGCACTCACCGCTAACAACGCTGCATTTGCTGAACCTGCGGATAAAATCGTATCGTAATCCAATGGAAAATAAGCATCCGCCGCTACTTTTTGTTTTAAAACCCGATCTATCATGGCTTGCTGATGAATTAAGCGCACTCGCTGTTCAGTCTGTTCATGCAACGGCGCGATGATTTTCGTTAAGTTTTTAAACAACGGCACTTGCAAAGCCTGTTCGATACTTTTTAATCGCTGGGGTGATTCTGGATGCCCTGCACTGGTATCGTGCAGCATAAAATCAGGGTGATGATAATAAAGCGTGGTCATAAAACGTTACCCTTAAGAATCTGTTAAAATTACCCTCCTTTCTACCTATTTTTAGACTTTTTTACAAGGTGCATGATGTTAGAACAATACCGCCAACAAGTTGCAGAACGCGCAGCGTTAGGAATCGTTCCTCAACCTTTAACCGCGCAACAAGTCGCTGACTTAATTGAGCTCATCAAAAACCCACCTGCGGATGTAGAGACGCAAGATTTTGCGTCTCTACTGGATTTACTCAGCAATCGCGTTCCTGCGGGCGTGGATGAAGCCGCTTATGTGAAGGCTGGATTTTTAGCCGCCGTTGCGAAAGGTGAAGCCAGTTCGCCGATTTTAGATGCGCCCAAAGCAACCGAACTTTTGGGAACAATGCTCGGCGGTTATAACATCGCGCCATTAATCGAATTACTCGATAACGAAACCTTAGCTCCGTTAGCGGTGAAAGCGTTGTCACATACCTTGTTGATTTTTGATGCGTTTCACGATGTGGAAGAAAAATCGAAAGCCGGAAATCACTATGCGCAACAACTCATGCAATCGTGGGCAAATGCCGAATGGTTCTTAAGCCGTCCGCCTGTACCCGAAAAAATCAATGTCACGGTGTTTAAAGTCACGGGCGAAACCAATACGGATGATTTATCCCCCGCGCCCGATGCGTGGTCGCGTCCTGATATTCCGCTGCACGCCAAAGCCATGCTGAAAATTCCGCGCGAAGGTATCACGAATGCAGACGAACAAATCAGCGAATTAAAGAAAAAAGGCTTTCCGATTGCTTATGTGGGGGATGTGGTTGGCACAGGTTCTTCACGCAAGTCCGCAACCAATTCGGTGCTGTGGTATATCGGCAATGACATTCCGCATATTCCGAATAAACGCGACGGCGGCGTGTGTATCGGCGGCAAAATTGCACCGATTTTTTTCAACACCATGGAAGACTCTGGTGCGTTGCCGATTGAATGCGATGTCAGCTTATTGAATATGGGCGATGTGATTAGCATTTTCCCGTATCAAGGCACGATTAAACGCTACGGACAATTGGATTTATTAGCGCAATTCAGCCTCAAAACCGAAGTGATTTTGGACGAAGTTCGCGCCGGTGGACGGATTCCATTGATTATCGGACGCGGCTTAACCGATCGCGCAAGAAAATCGTTAGGCTTAGAGCCATCAACAGTCTTTTGTCGCCCTGCGGCACAACAAGACAGCAACAAAGGCTTTACGTTAGCGCAAAAAATGGTCGGCAAAGCGTGTGGCGTAGCGGGTGTGCGTCCGAATACTTATTGCGAACCGTACATGACCACTGTGGGTTCGCAAGATACCACTGGGCCGATGACGCGTGACGAATTGAAAGATTTAGCCTGTTTAGGTTTTTCGGCGGATTTGGTGCTGCAATCGTTTTGTCACACTGCCGCTTATCCCAAACCTGTGGATGTGGCGATGCACCACAGTTTGCCCGATTTCATTATGAATCGCGGCGGCGTGTCGCTCCGTCCTGGTGATGGCATTATTCACTCGTGGCTAAATCGGATGTTATTGCCCGATACCGTTGGCACGGGCGGTGATTCGCATACGCGCTTCCCGATTGGGATTTCGTTTCCCGCAGGTTCTGGTTTAGTCGCTTTTGCTGCGGCAACGGGCGTGATGCCGTTAGATATGCCAGAATCGGTGTTAGTGCGTTTTAAAGGCACAATGCAGCCGGGAATTACCTTGCGCGATTTGGTCAATGCGATTCCTTATGCAGCGATTCAAAAAGGCTTATTAACGGTTGAGAAAAAAGGAAAGAAAAACGTTTTCTCTGGTCGCATTTTAGAAATTGAAGGTTTGCCGGATTTAAAAGTCGAACAAGCGTTTGAATTGTCGGATGCTTCGGCAGAGCGTTCTGCGGGTGGTTGCACAATTCGTTTGCATGAAGCCCCGATTCGTGAATACATTCATTCCAATATCACCTTATTAAAATGGATGCTGGCGGAAGGTTATGGCGATGAGCGCACCATTAAACGCCGCATCACCTTGATGGAAGAATGGCTGATTATGCCTGTGTTGTTAGAGCCGGATGCCGATGCCGAATATGCCGAAATTATCGAAATTGATTTGGATGAAATTAAAGAGCCGTTGCTTGCCTGTCCGAATGATCCAGACGATGTAAAACCGTTGTCCGAAGTGGCAGGAACGAAAATTGATGAGGTGTTTTTGGGGTCGTGCATGACGAATATCGGGCATTTTAGAGCGGCGGGGAAATTGCTGGATAAATACGCAGGCAAGTTGCCGACGCAATTGTGGGTGTCGCCGCCGACCAAAATGGATGAAAGTCAGTTAAAAGAAGAAGGCTACGCGGAAATTTTCAGCAAATCCGGTGCGCGGCAAGAAATGCCGGGCTGTTCGTTGTGCATGGGTAATCAAGCGCGGGTGGCGGATAATGCAACGGTGGTTTCGACTTCCACGCGCAACTTCCCCAATCGTTTAGGCAATGGCGCGAATGTGTATTTGGCTTCGGCGGAATTGGCGGCGGTATGTTCGATTTTGGGCAGAATTCCGACCCTTGAGGAATATCAGCAGTATGCGTTGCAAATTAATGAAACGGCGGATGATACTTATCGTTATTTGAATTTTGACCAGTTGGAAAGTTATCAGGCGAAAGCGGATAGCGTTGAGTTTTAAAGATAATTAGCTCGAAAGCATGATTAAAACTTTTAAAAATGCGGATACACAAAACTTGTTTGAAGGTAAACGCATTCGGCGATGGGTTAATATTGAGAGCGTTGCTTTGCGAAAGCTGGCAATGCTCAATCGCGCGGCGTGTTTGGATGATTTGCGAATACCGCCGGGCAATCGTTTGGAGCGATTAAAAGGCGACCGTGCGGATTATTACAGCATCCGCATTAATGATCAGTTTCGGATTTGTTTTCGTTTCGAGCAAGGCGAAGTTTTTGACGTTGAGATTGTGGATTATCACTAAGGAGAAGATTATGCGTACCGTGCCTTATCCCACACCGGGGGAAATTTTGCTGGAAGAGTTTTTAAAGCCGTTGGCGATTAGTCAATCGCGCTTGGCGAAAGAAATTGGTGTGCCGCCGCGCAAGATTGGTGAAATTATTGCAGGCAAGCGCGAGATTACCGCCGAGATAGGTTTGAGAATATCGCGTTATTTTAGTTTGTCCGAAGGTTTTTGGACAGGCTTGCAGGATGATTACAATCGGGCGGTGGCGAAAGAGAAGCTGCATGATGTGTTGTTGCAGATTAAGCCGATTCAGCAACAACAGGATTTTGCTTTGCACACTTAAAAGTTTTGAATTTTGACCCGTTAGAAAGTTATTAGGCGAAAGCCGATAGCGTGGAGTTTTAAATTTTTCAGCCCGTATAAAGTGACTTTTATGCGGGCTGTTTTGCCTAATTCATTAAGCCTTTAGCTTTATCAAGCAGTTCTAAACCGCGACTTGCGTTGCCTTGTCCGCGTTGAGCGCGAATCTCAAATTGTGTTTTTGAATCAAATTCTGCCAAAATCAGCGTTGTGACTTCATCCAGCAAATGATTGACGCTGATGCCTTTATTTTTAGCCAATGCTTTTAAGCGTTGATGTTTAGTATCAGCGATTCTTAACGTGACTACGCTCATGGTTTGTCTCCTTGTAAAAACGTTTCGAGTGAGATAATGGAAATGTCGGGAAATAACAGCTCGCCACTTTTTAAATCTTTCAAGTTACGCGATACGATACATTGCGCATGACCCGCGACGGCTAATTCGATTAAATGGTTATCGCCTTCGTCTTTAAGATTGGGTCGCCAGCCGTAATAAATTTCTGTCCAGCGGCAACACGCCAAAAAGATGTCGAGTAATTCGTTACGTTCATTTTGGCTTAGATGGCAGTTTTTGAAAATGTCGGTGCGATTGATGACATCACTGTATTCTGCAAACAAAGCCGCACCCATTAAAGGGGTATGGTTTGTGCGCAGCGCGGTAGGTTGGGGTGAGCTTGCGAACCCCAACAAAAACAACGATATACCCGCAAATGTTGGGGTTCGTACCTCACCCCAACCTACAACTGCATCAATCGCAACATAAGACTTCACAGCGTTTTTCTACGGCGCATGTTGAAAGCATCAAAATCACAGCTTTTTCATCCAATTCGCACTTTATCGGTGGACATCATGTATGCCATTGAATTTCAAGTACAGCGCGTAACTTCTGTTCTTAATCAAGCAAACTTTTTTGCTCTCCGCCGTGCTGTTCTGCTTTTTTCACAACGTGAACTACGTTAGGCAATTCCATCACCGCACCCTGAAAAATATCATCAACACAAACTACCTGAATTTTTGGATAGTCTTTGTTGATTAAGTTGTTATGATAATTGCCAAAGGCTTTGCTGGCTTTTACCAAATTAGGTGCGGGGTAAAGACACAGAAAAATTCCACACGCTGCGCCTTCTCGCTCGACTACGCCATTAAGCTCATTAATCATCGAGGGCGTTAATGTTTTGCTGGATTTCACGCTAAACAAGGCTTTTTTGTTGATGATTTCGCCTTTATCGTCTCGGTCTGGCATGTAGGCAATGCCGTCAATGCCTTTGTCGCCGCCTTTCGTTTCATTAACAATCGCACGATTTTTTGAGTAAGTGAGAATAATCCATTTTTCAAATTCTTTGCGAGTTCTATCATCTATTCTCTCAGCCAAAGCTTTTGCGCTTGCAAAGTCTTTGGGAACGCCATTTATTTCAACAGGTGCAGAAGATAATTGTTGCGTTTCTTTATCAATGATAGCTTGTGTAAAGTCGTAGCCGAAATTGTCTTGTAAACGTTTTAAAATCAATGAAATACTGCGATAAGTAATATCAATGCCTATCCATTTTCGATTTAATTTTTGAGCTACGGCAACCGTTGTACCGCAGCCGCAATAAGCATCTAATATTAAATCGCCCTCATTACTGCTGGCATTAATAATACGTTCTAATAGCTTTTCGGGTTTTTGTGTTTCGTAACCTAAGCGTTCTTTTGCTGCCGGATTGATAATTGACATTTCCCACCAATCAAACATAGGAACACCTTTGGAGTCCTCTGCTAAATTACTTGCTAATCTTTTTCCGTTACTATCAAAAACAGCTTGTTGTTTTTTTCCTTTCCATCGTTTTAGAGTTCCTTCTGACAAGGGTAAATATTGAGTATTAAAAATATTGTTATCCGATTTCGTATAAAAAAAGATATTGTCATGATTACTGACAAATTGATTTTGAGTCACTGACCATTTTCTATAACACCAAACAATTTCATTTCTAAAAACACCACCGCGTTTACAAAATAAAGAGTCTAAAACTAATTTTAAATAATGCCCTGCGGTTGAGTCACAATGTAAATAAAAACTGCCTGTTGGCTTTAATACGCGATAAATCTCAGCAATACGCAATGTCATACTCACTAAATAAGCCAATAAACTCCCTTTTCCTAATACAGATGTTAATCCGTTAATTAAATCTGCACATTGAGCAGTCAGGTTTTTATTTGTTCCACCAAGAATTTCATTTAATCCTTGTATTGCCATATCATCCCAAGTCCATGTATCAACAAATGCTTTTGCTGATGCTTTGTCTTCATCGCCCACATTATTATAAATTTGGTTGTAATTGCGTTTAGAGTTAAACGGCGGGTCTATATAACATAAATCTATTGATTCAGTTTCAATATAATTTCTGAGAATATCTAAATTATCACCGTAATAGATTTTATTTTTCATTTATTGCCTTCTGGTTTTTTTAAGCGTGTAACACCTGCTAAATAATATGATTCAATATAATCAACTTCTTCTTCATATATTTCAATGCCAAGTAAAGAGTCAGGTCGAGAATTTAAAGTCTCATCAATAAAATCATCTAACTCCGCTTCATCAAACATGATTAAATCATCATGCTTAGGGAATTCTTTAACTTCAAAAATATGTGACCTAAATGGGTCTATAGCGTTTTTAAACCTGAGTGATAAAATAATATAATTAAAATATAAAGCGGTACTTTTTATGGAGTTACTGAATT
>CAKZJE010000102.1 GCA_936941155.1 uncultured Methylomonas sp.
TGTAATTAAGTCCTGTTATTGCTCTTAACTGACGTTCCGTTTTGATTTTTTCTGATATTTCTTTTACACTCATTGCGGCGTTTGGTATTTTGGTTATTTTAAGAAATTGTAATAGAGTTATTATTTATTATTTTTTTAAGAAAAAATTTATCTTTATAAAATACTGATTTCTATGGCTTTTATAAAGAATCATAGCGAATGTTATTTTTTACAAAATATTGATTTTAAAGTTTTATTTCAAAGCAACAAGTCTATTAATCAGCGTGGTGCAAGTGATGTGACAGTACGCGCTTTGCAACAGGCAAATTGGTTGCAAGTTGTTGAGGTGAAACCACAATCTTTGGTGCAGGCATGGGATTTAGGCTTAGGAGAAACGGCGGTATTGAGTTATGCCTTGCACAAACCAGGTTTTAAAGCAGTGATTGATGATGGTTTAGCGCGTAAATGTGCGCAAACTTTTGAGATTCCGTTATTGGGTACGTTGGTTTTGGTCTTAATTGCGAAAAAGCGTGGTTTGATTCTTGAGGCGCGTCCAGTAATGCGTGAATTAAAGCAGCAAGGTATGTATTTAAAAGAAACTACTTTGAATCAGGCGTTAGCATTGGTGGGTGAATAAATGAGTGTGCAGTTAAATCAGTAGACTAAGAGTTTGTTTTAAAATGATTTTTTAAATACCGCCAACAACATAGGTCAGTTAGCTTCGAGCGAAGCAAGAGAACGTAATCCGACATACAATTATTGATTCCCTCCCAAAACACACAAAAAATGTCCCCATCCGCCTCAGAAATTCTTGCCAAAAACTTTATCCAAACCACCGAAGGCTTAATTTTTGCCGTTGTTCAAAACGGCACAGAGCAGGGTAGGGCACTGTGTTTTTTGCGCTATATTTGGCATGAAAACCACTGGCAAAAAGTCAGCACCGCCCAAGCAAATCAACTCTTAAGCGCACAACACCCGCACTATTTATATTATTCAAACCAGCTAGAAGCCACACTCCACGCGGTTGAACTTGAAAAAATCATCAAACACTACCAACCCAAACAACGCCTGCACGAATTATTAAACCTTCCAGATTTTAAAAACAAGAAAAGTTTGGACGCAGCGACAACAGATTTAATCGCCCTGTGCCAATTATTTCAACAGGCAGGCATAGATTTGCAGCATTTCGGCGTAACCGGCTCACTCCTGATTGGAGCGCAACAAGCCAGTTCAGATATTGATTTGGTGATTTATAACCGTGCAGTTTTTCACCAAACTCGCCAAGTCACTGAATTACTGATTAAATCTAAGCAGTTAAATTCTTTAAGCCCAGAAGATTGGGCTGAAGCATTTGCACGGCGCGATTGCGAATTAAATTTTGCCGATTACGTTTGGCATGAGCAACGCAAATTCAATAAAGGCATGATTCATCAACGAAAATTTGACTTAAGCTTGCTAGAACCATCCTCAGAAAACCCAGAACATTATGCCAAACAAAGCGCGATAACTTTAACTGCGCAAATCCAAGACGACACTTACAGCTTTGATTATCCCGCACGCTTTTTATTAGCTCATGCAGAAATTGCAGAAATACTTTGTTTTACAGCCACTTATAACGGACAAGCCCAAACCGGCGAATGGGTGGAAGTGGCGGGACAATTGGAAGTTTCCGCCAGCGGCAAAAAACGCATCATCGTCGGCTCAAGCCGTGAGGCACGCGGTGAATATATTAAAGTGGTGAGTTTATGAAAAAAATACCACCTTTTTCCGCGATTATTTTTGATTTAGACGGCTTGGTTTTAGACACCGAAACCACTTATTTCATCGCATGGCAGCAAGCCGCTGAAACAATGGGCTATGATTTTTCACTGCTTGCCACGCACACGTTATCCGGCTTGCATTATCAATCGCTGATTAAAGTTTTGCAGGCAAGTTTTGGAGAAGATTTTGATTTACAACGTTTTAATCAATTAAGCGGACAATGCTGGCGCGATTATGTACAGGAATTTGGGATTGCAAAAAAACACGGTTTTGATGAGTTATTAGCGGTGATTGAAAATTTGAACATTCCTTTTTGCTTGGCAACGAATAGTGCGGAAAAAAATGCCCGCGAATGTTTAGCTTTAGCCGGTTTGCAGCAGACTTTTTCCGTTATTATCAGCCGTGATGATGTGGAAAACGGCAAACCTGCACCGGATATTTTTCTCACTGCCGCTGAACGTTTGCAAAAATCCATTGCGCAGTGTTTGGTATTAGAAGATTCGTTGGTGGGCATTGCCGCCGCACAAGCCGCCGGAGCGACTCCGGTTTTAATTCCTTCGGCAGTGTCGATTGCCGAATCTGAACTCAGTCAAAATGTTGCTGTATTTGGTGATTTAAACCAAATCGCCCAACTGATTGGCAATAAGTCCTTATAATCTAACCACTTAAGTCATCTGCAAAAATACCAATATCTGATGCTAAAACAGTGAATGTGTATAATGCGGATAACGCAAGGTTTATTTATTTCGCTCTGAAGCATTTAAAACCTTTCTTTATGACGGGATGATTGAATCTCGCGTTGAAAAAAATAACAACAATAATTGGCTGTATAGCCAAATCAACAATGAGGAGAGAACTATGATGTTTCAAGCATCTTTATCCGTGTTCATCGCGCTACTCATGGGCATCCTGGGGACTGTGTTTGTCGTTTGGGAGCTTAAGCGTGTGTTAAGTTATGACCAAGGCAACGAGCGAATGCAGTCCATTGCCAAGGCGATTCAGGAAGGCGCGAACGCTTTTTTATCCCGAGAATATCGAGTTATTGCGATTTTTGTCGCGATTGTCGCCGCTGTCATTAGCTTTTTTTTACACTGGCAAACCGCGTTATGTTTTGTGGTTGGGGCAATTGCTTCAGCTGGAGCAGGGTATTTGGGCATGTATGTTGCTGTGCGAGCCAATGTGCGCACCGCAGCGGCGGCAAGCCAAAATCTGCACGCAGGTTTGCGAGTGGCTTTCGGCAGCGGCTCGATTATGGGCATGGCGGTTGTCAGTTTCAGCTTAATCGGCATGACCGTGTTATATCTGATTTTTAATGGCAATCCCAATCAAATTACCTATGTAACAGGCTTTGGCTTTGGTGCAAGCAGCATTGCTTTATTCGCTAGAGTCGGTGGTGGTATTTACACCAAAGCCGCTGATGTGGGTGCAGATTTAGTGGGAAAAGTCGAACACGGTATTCCTGAAGATGACCCACGCAATCCAGCGGTGATTGCAGATAACGTTGGCGATAATGTTGGCGATGTTGCTGGCATGGGCGCGGATTTATTTGAAAGCTACAGCGGCTCTATTATTGCAGCAGCAACCTTAGGTGCGGCACTAGGGGCGAAATCATCTGCCTTTATCGGTTTGCCATTTTTGGTGGCTGCGGTTGGGGTGATTGCTAGTTTGTTTGGCATTTATATGGTGACAGCCGATGAACAAACCGCAGAAGAAGCAAGTGCGGATTTAAGCAATGCTTCGCTATTGAAAAAAGCCCGCCGTTTTGTCGGGCGTTATGTGCTGAAAATTGACGAAAATGCCAGTTTAGATGATTTATTAACCGCGCTGCGGCATTCTATTTGGGGCGCGTCTATTGTGATTTTAATCGCTTCGTTTGCTGTGATTTTGCTGTCTGGGGTTAGCATCAACTATTGGTTAATTATTGTCGTAGGCTTGGTGGCTGGCAACGGCATTGCTTACACTACGGAATATTTCACTTCTTACACAGAAAAACCCACTCAAACGATTGCTCATGCCACACAAACTGGCGCAGCAACCACAATTATTCAAGGATTGGCAGTGGGAATGATGAGTACCGCATTGCCTGTGCTGATTGTAGCAGTGGCTATTTTACTCAGCATCTGGTTAGGACATAAAGCAGACGGTTCAATCACCGCAGGTTTATATGGCGTTGCCTTAGCAGGTGTGGGAATGCTCAGCACGTTGGGTGTGACTTTAGCCACTGACGCATACGGCCCTGTGGCGGATAATGCGGGCGGCATTGCAGAAATGAGTGGTTTGCCAAAAGAAGTGCGTCATCGCACGGATGCTTTAGATAGTTTAGGAAATACCACTGCTGCAACAGGCAAAGGTTTTGCGATTGGTTCTGCAATCTTAACTGCGTTAGCATTATTAGCCGCTTATGTGACCGCTGCCAAAATCGACACGCTGCATATTTTAGGGCCTACCATGTTACCCGGTATTTTGATTGGGGCGATGATGCCGTATTTATTTTCAGCACTTACCATGACTGCTGTTGCAAAAGCAGCGCATGAAATTGTGGTGGAAGTGCGGCGGCAATTTCGTGAAATTCCTGGTCTGATGGAAGGTACAGCACAAGCCGATTATGCAACTTGCGTGGCAATCAGCACCGAAAGTGCTTTGAAAGAAATGATTATTCCCGGCACATTAGCAGTGGTTGCGCCGTTATTAATCGGACATATTCTTGGTAAAGAAGCTTTAGCAGGATTTTTAGTCGGTACGATGTCCTCAGGATTTTTGCTAGCAGTGATGATGGCAAACGCCGGTGGTGCTTGGGATAATGCGAAAAAATGGATTGAAACCGGACAATATGGCGGCAAAGGTTCAGAAGCGCATAAAGCAGCTGTGGTGGGTGACACCGTTGGCGATCCGTTCAAAGACACCAGTGGCCCTGCTTTGAATATTCTTATCAAACTAATGAGTATTGTGAGCTTGGTATTTGCAACTTCGTTTGGCTCAGGCTGGTTTAGTTTTTAAATCCACTTTAAGCCATTAAACAAAGGGTTGTTGCCTAAACCTGTCAGGTCTTTAAGAGCTGACAGGTTTTTTTATGCTCTTCAGAAATAGTTTCCTTAAAAATTTCAGCGGATTTTTTTCAAGAATTAATTTGTTTTGATTCTTTGTACTTCTCGAAAATAACTGAACTTAAACCTGTCAGGTCTTGAAGACCTGAAAGGTTTGATTGCTAACTCAGCTTGTCAAAAAAACGCCGTGTTTCAAACACACTCACAGGAAATTGCGCTGCACCGTTACGCAATAACCGTTTTAAGGCAAAATCAAACAGCAGCGGATTGTACTTTTGTATCGCATTCAAAACCGGCACGGCTTCTTGCGCCAATAAATTTTCACTGACAAAACTATCTAAATTAAACAATGGCAAAATCCCCGCCAGCGGATAATCCGAACCATTTAATAAACGCGAATGCCATGTTTGCCGCTGCAACAAATCGGGAATCACCCACGCATGATTGCGCAAAGTCAGTGCCGAAATATCAGCATATAACAAAGAGTTATAACGCGATTCATCCATCAGCCGCGCAAATAAAGAAAAACTTTTCACCCGCTCAGCATCATTACCTTTATCCAAATCAATATCATCACCATCACTGGCGCAATGCGCTAACACAACTTTCACGCCCGCATCCAACGCCCGACGAATGCGCAGCGGATTACCAAAATCTTGATTGCCGCCTTGCACCGCTTTTTCTTCCCCCGTGTGACTAATAATCGGCATTTGCAAAGCTGCCGCCGCTTGATAAAAACGCTCGCATTGTTTCGATAACGGATCAATCCCCATTGCAGACGGCAACCATTTAATCGCTCGCGCTCCGTCAGCATGAACTTGCTGCAACGCCTCTACACAATCGTGGCGGTACGGATGAATGGAAGCCACCCATTCAAAGGAATAGGGATAAGTTTTGGCAATTTTTTGCGCGTAACTGTTTGGAATATGAAAAATAGACTGCTCAGGGCGAGCTTGTCCTTGTGCGTCGTGATGCCAATCGAAAGCAAACAACATCGCTTTAAAACCGGGGCGCATTCCTGCGACTAAACTTTGCAAACGCGCCACATAACTTGCGTCAATCGCGCTTTCATCAATACAACTGCCGTTTAAATAAAAATATTTTTGCGTTTTTAAAAACGGATGCCGGTAGCTGTCCATGTCTGGATTAAACCAAGGCACAGCATTTGGCGCACTTGGATTGGAATCGCCTGAGCCAATCAAATGAACGTGACAATCCCAAACTTGGCTGGCATCAATGCCTTGCCAAATTTGCGTGATTAATGGATGGTTGCTGAGTTGTTCTGGCAAATCGGATAAACAAGGATTGAGCAATTTTGGTTTTAGCCAATAACTACAAGCGGTTAAGCCAATGCTGGTTAATCCGAGGGTGGAAACGCTAGTTAAAAATCGGCGGCGGTTCATCATGGTGTGTTTTTAAGAAACTTGGAAAGTGAAGAAGTATTTACCATTCGCCTGACGCTCCGCCATCGCCTGAAGAACTATACCAGTTTGTTTTTCAAGGGAGTTTAATTTTTCACGAAGTTCCTGCGCATCGTTTGGTTGAATCACGCTGGCAAAATCATTGATGTAGTTTTCGTGTGGTAGTGGATAGCGCGAGAAACTATACGCAGCAGGCAGGCTGACTAAAAAAGCAAGAACTATAAAAATCACGCGATACATTTGTTTTAACTGATTGTTTTTCATTATTTTTATCTCAGAAAATAGAATTAATTGCGGTTCATGTTAATTTACCCAAATTATTTGATGTCATCGTGTTAAAAAAAGTGGCGCATTACGTTATCGGCAATGCGCATTACCAACTAACAAATCGCTGAAATCCAAGTCATGCTAACAGTAAAATAATGATCCATATTATTGTCATTTGGGTCATCAAACCACTGCTGCCAATTGCATCAGTTGCTGCGCGTAGGTTTTGCGTTTCTGCTTTTAATATTAATAATCAAATAGTTAAACGTTAAATGTAGGCTGGGTTAGCATTTTTTGCGTAAGCAAAAAAGCGTAACCCAGCATCAGCGGCTATTGTGACCTTTTGCTGGGTTACGTTATTTCGCTTCGCCCGAAGCTCCCCCGACCTATTTTGCTAGTGAACCGTGTGCAAATTTTGTTTCAAACGATAACTCAATTCCGCAATTGTCCAATCAAAGCGTTCATTGATGGCGCGTTCTTGTTCTTTCATTTGGGTGCTGATTTTTTTGCCTTTCAGTTGCTTTAAGATTGCCAAATCCTCTGCTGTGCCTGTGTATTCAACTTGCTCCAAGGCTTTGTCTAGTGCTTTATAAGTGCTGTAAGGTAAAGGCGAAGGTAAATCTTGGGGATTAAAGTTTTGGTGATATTCCAGCAGCTTTTTAATTAACGCACCGTTGGCTTTTTCCGCCAGTGCACGGATGGCGGCTTCGCGGGCTTGGTAAAGTGGATGGTTTAACAGTTCTATGCCTGCGTTTTGCGGGTCTATTCTGGCAATGGCGTAGGCGTATTGATAAATTTTGTAATCCTCCAGCCAGGCTTTGGGGGCGTTGGGATCGCGGGTGATGACATCTTCATCGTTGGTGCTAGGTTTATATTTATAAGCATCGCGTTTGGCTCGCCATTGTTTTTTCTCTTCCACCGCTTTATCCAAGTTTTGCTGCATCATTTCTTTCGCATCTGAATAAGCCATTTTTGCCAACAAATGCGAAACCGGCATTTCTATCGCGTCTTGTTTTGGGTCTTGTAATAATTTCAGTAAAAAATCACCAATGTCAGGGCGATTGGTATTTTCCAAGCCTTCTAATGCAGCAAAGCGTAAATAATTCGGTTGATTTGGGTCTTGAATGAGAGAAAAGATAGGATTTTTCTGTGTTTCATTTTTGGCAGTAGCAATTAATTCAGCTTGAATTTTAATGGCAATATTATCGTCTAAATCCACTTTTACTTTTTCAGCGGCTTCGATAATGTGTTGGCTATAAGGCACTAACCATTCAGGATGTATTTCACCAATTTTGCTTAAAGAAGTGATGGCTTTTGTTATGACATCGCTATCTGCATTTTTTAGCATGGGAATTAATAAACTAACGGATAAATTATTAATTTGTTCTTGTTGCCAATAAATTAATTGTTCTTTGTTATTTTTAAAAACAAGCATCTCGATTTTAAAGTTTTCTAACGCATAATTTGCCACAGAACGTACATACCTATCATTATCTTTTAAGAAAGGAATAATTTGTTGAATGACTTCTTTTTCTTTGCTTTGCGCTAACGCATTAATTGTCGCAGACCGAACCCTGCTATCATTATCTTTTAATAACGGAATGATTTGTTGAATGACTTCTTTTTCTTTGCTTTGCGCTAACGCCTCAATTGCCGCAGAACGTACATTGCTATCATTATCTTTTAATAAATGAATAATTTGTTGAATGACTTCTTTTTCTTTGCTTTGCGCTAACGCCTCAATTGCCGCAGAACGTACATTGCTATCATTATC
>CAKZJE010000103.1 GCA_936941155.1 uncultured Methylomonas sp.
GCAATCGGTAAACTGGCGTTGCCTTTGCCGAGCAAGCCAAAATTCATTGGGAAACCGTCCAACGATTGCAACATGGTGTGAATATTCCACGCGCCGGGGGTGCAAGTGGTGGCGTTTGTTCCCGTTGCAGGCCCGGTGCCGCCGCCTATCATGGTAGTGACACCGGACATCAAGGCTTCGTCAATTTGTTGCGGACAAATAAAATGAATATGCGCATCAATCCCGCCTGCGGTGAGAATTTGCCCTTCGCCAGCAATAATTTCCGTGCCGGGGCCGATAATAATATCCACGCCTTGTTGGGTGTCAGGATTTCCCGCTTTGCCAATGCCAGCAATGCGTCCGTTTTTGATTCCTACATCGGCTTTAATAATGCCCCAATAATCCACAATCAGCGCGTTGGTAATCACTAAATCCATTGCCAGTTGTTGCGAAACTTGGCTTTGTCCCATGCCATCACGAATCACTTTGCCGCCGCCGAATTTCACCTCATCACCATACACTGTGCGGTCGGCTTCCACCTCTAAAAACAAACCGCTATCGCCTAAACGCACGCGGTCGCCTGTGGTTGCGCCAAACATATCAACGTAGGCTTGTCTGCTCATTTTGCTCATGCGCTTTCCTCCAAATCACCCATCACGGCTTGCCGAAAACCATACACGCGGCGCAATCCGGCAAACGCCACCAATTTCACTTCGCGTTGTTGTCCGGGTTCAAAACGCACGGCTGTTCCGGCGGGAATATCTAACCGAAACCCACGAGTAGCGACACGATCAAACTCCAAAGCGGGATTGGTTTCAAAAAAATGATAATGCGAGCCGACTTGAATCGGTCTGTCGCCCGTGTTGGCAACTAATACGCTTACGACTGCGCGTCCGACATTGAGTTCAATATCGCCCTCGGCGGGAATAATTTCACCAGGAATCATCTGCTGCTCCTATTCAATCGGATTATGAACCGTGACTAATTTTGTACCATCGGGAAAAGTCGCTTCCACTTGCACATCGGGCAACATTTCCGCTACGCCTTCCATTACATCATCACGATATAACAAGGTTCTGCCAAATGCCATCAATTCTGCCACCGTGCGCCCATCTCTCGCGCCTTCCATAATTGCCGCGCTGATAAATGCTACCGCTTCGGGATAATTGAGCTTTAAGCCCCGCGCTTTGCGGCGTTCAGCCAATAATCCAGCAGTAAATATCAACAGTTTATCTTTTTCTCTGGGAGTTAATTGCATTGTTTTATTCCCTCATGTTGCCCAAATTCGTGGCGCACAGACTGCCCGTTGCGCCGTGTCAGGACGGATTATCGCCCACACTTGTTCAAAAAAGCCGCGCAATTTATCGCTGCGGCTGTCTAAGGCTCTGCACACTAGCAAATCGCCAATGCGTGTTACGCCGCGCCCCGCGCTGTCGCCAATTAATTCTTGTATTGCGGTTAAAGTTTGTTGATTGGCGGGTGTTGCAAACAGTGTTCCACAAGCGGAATAACCTTGCAAGCCCCATCGCGCGGCAAAGGCTTTGCTGTCTAAAAATAAGCGTTCTAATAATAACGGTTGATTTTCCAGATAAATTTGCCAGTTTAAATCGGCACAGCCATAGTCAAAACCTTCGGAACTGGCGGGACGACCTAACGATAATATTTCCCAACCGATAAAGCGCGAACTGGCTGTGCAATGGAGTTTCACTGTGGATTTTAACTGCGCACCTTCATAGATAATAGTTTCTTGCGGTAGCCATTCGACAATCGCATTGTCTGCTAAAGTGATTTCAACAACTTGCGAAGCTTGTGCGCCAGAGCTACGATAAAACTTGCCAGCGGCGGGCGTGGTGATTAACGCATGACTGTTTTCGGCTGCATTCACATTGATAGTTAAACCATCGCCACCGACAATGCCGCCGGGTGGATGCAAAATATACAGATGACAAACATCGCCTTCAGGATAAAACGGGCGTTGTACAGTCAAAGGGCCTTTGTGCAGGCGATTGACTAATAAGGTTTTGTTATTCGCATTTGGGGCAAAGCCTAGGTTTAATTCAGCTTGCCAACCTGATTGTGTGGATTTATTTTCCTGATGATTCATAAACGTAGGGTGGGCACGCTGTTTTGCCCACCATTTTGCAATCCCTTTGTTGAAAGTGTTTTTTGAGTTTGATTCTTAATATTCTGTGAGCTACGACTTCCAGTCCTCGAAGGACTGGAAGTCGTTTTTTATACCGTGAAATTTATATTCAATGACTTATTCGGTGGGCAAAACAGCGTGCCCACCCTACAAAATTTTTGCTTTGAAAATAGCTTATAAACTCTACACGCTTAAACAACGTTTGACCACATCCGCCGAAAAAACGCTAAATCAATACCCAGCGAGCAATAACAATCCCGCTGCTGTGCAAATATAGCCAAAATTCATTCTTAATAAGCCCTCTGTTTTTGCGTTTAACAAGCCTGCGGCAATTCCCAAACCATGCAATAAAGCAGTGCTGAGTAAAAATCCCACCATATATTCGCCTTGCGCTGCCGCTGGTGGGATTTCTGCAAAATGCAAATAACCATGAGACAACGCAAACACCATCACACAGGTTGCTGCTGAAACAACCGAGGTGCGCCAGTTAAAGCTAATAATCAAACCCAAAATCAACACCGACGCACTGACCCAAATTTCAGCATAAGGCAAATGAAAATCCGCATATCCTAAACCCGCGCCTGCTGCCATTACGCCTAAAAAACTTAAGGGCAAAACCCACAGCGCACGACCACCTAAGATATAAGCCCATAAACCTACCGCAAACATCATCAATACATGATCTGCGCCGTGCCAAGGATGCGCAAAACCCGCCATAAAACCGCTGTGCGCACTGCTGAACAAGGTATGCGCAGACGCTGGAGTAGCTAAACTCAGCAATGCCATTGTTAAAAAAAGAGTGTTTTTTTTCATTAAGTTATCCTCATTTATACCGTCAAATAACGCTTAACCATTTCAGGGCTTAAGTCTTCGATATTCCCCAAAGCAACGCCGCGTCCTCTGTCCATTATATAAAACTTATCTGCAACTTTCCGTGCAAATGGCAATTTTTGTTCCACCAACAGAATAGTAACACCTAATTCGTTTTTGATTTTAAGAATACCATCGCGTACTTCATTTCGCGCTTCGTCATCCATTTTCAGTAGCGGTGTGGCTTTGCCATGCGCACGATTCAGGCGAATAATCACATCACCGATTTCGCTAACAATATTTGGTTGAATGCCTTCGGTGGGTTCGTCTAAAATCAATAACTTAGGATTCAGAACCAACGCTCTGCCAATCGCTAATTGTTGTTGCTGACCACCGGACAAATCGCCGCCGCGCCGTTTCAGCATTTGTTTTAACACCGGAAAAATTTCATAAATATGGTCAGGAACTTTTTTAATCCCTTGTTTTGCCACTGCGCGTAAGCCAATTTGCAGGTTTTCTTCCACTGTTAATAAGGGAAAAATTTCGCGCCCTTGTGGAACATAACCAATACCTAATTCCGCACGTTGTTCGGATTTTTTTTGATTGAGCGGCACATTGTCGCCGTAAAGCATTTCACCATCTTTGATGGTAATCAAGCCCATGATGCACTTCAGCAATGTAGTTTTACCAACGCCGTTGCGTCCCATTAAACAGACACACGCACCTGCTGGCACGTCAAAATTCACATCCCATAAGGTATGACTGCCGCCATAATATTGATTCAAATTTTTAATTGTGAGCATCAGTCCCCCAAATACACTTGGATAACACGCGGATCGTTTTGCACTTCGTCCATTGAGCCTTCGGTCAGCACTGAGCCTTCGTGCAGCACAGTGACTTTATGTTGGGCAATGGAGCGCACAAATTCCATATCGTGTTCGACCACGATAATCGAGCGTTCCCCTTGTAACGATAATAATAATTCGGCGGTGCGTTCCACTTCTTGATGCGTCATCCCCGCGACGGGTTCATCCACCAACATCACTTTCGGGTCTTGCATCAATAACATACCGATTTCTAACCATTGTTTTTGTCCGTGCGACAGAATGCCAGCCAGTTGCGTGCGATGTTCAGTTAAGCCAATGGTTTCTAACACTTTTTCGATGCGGTCGCGTTGTTCGCCATTCAATTTCGCAAATAACGTTGCCCACACGCCTTTATTGGTTGCTAACGCTAATTCCAAATTTTCAAACACGCTGAGCATTTCAAATACGCTCGGTTTTTGAAATTTTCGACAAATTCCGGCTTTTGCAATCGCGGGTTCATCCATTTCCAACAGATTAATGGTTTGCCCAAAAAAGACCGAACCGCTATCGGGGCGCGTTTTGCCAGTGATTACATCCATCAGCGTAGTTTTTCCCGCACCGTTGGGGCCTATTAAACAGCGCAATTCGCCTGCGTTGATATACAGCGATAATTTATTCAAGGCTTTAAAGCCGTCAAAACTGACGCTGACATCTTCTAAATATAAAATCGTGCCGTGTCGAATATCCAGTTCACCCGGATTGAGTGCTAATTCCGTCATGATTGCCGTCCTTGCCAGCGGCGTTGCCAAAAGCCGATTAAACCATCGGGTAAAAAGACCGTGACTAAAATAAAAGTCGCGCCCAAAAAGAACAGCCAAATTTCAGGTGCCCAGCCCGTTAATAAGGTTTTCGCGTAATTTACCAAAATTGCACCGACAATTGCGCCATACAACGTGCCGCGTCCGCCAATCGCCACCCAAATCACGATTTCTAAGGAGTTGAGCGGCGAAAATTCGCTGGGATTAATGATGCCGACTTGGGGCACATATAACGCTCCGGCGATTCCGGCTAACATCGCAGAGAACACGAATATCCATAATTTGAACAATTCAACGCGATAACCTAAGAAGCGCACGCGGGTTTCTTGATCTCGAATCGCGGTGACGACGCGCCCTAATTTGCTTTGAATCACCCAGCGGCTGATTAGAAATGCCACAATCAACATCAAGCCGGAGATTAAAAATAAGCAGCCTCGCACGTTTTCAGATTGGATGTCGAAGCCTAAAATTTCTTTAAAATCGGTTAAGCCGTTATTGCCACCGAAGCCCATTTCATTGCGGAAGAACGCCAATAATAAGGCATAGGTCAAGGCTTGGGTGATGATGGATAAATACACGCCAGTGACGCGAGAACGAAACGCCATCCAACCGAACACAAAAGCTAATATGCCGGGAATAAGCAACACCATCAGCGCGGCTAAACCAAAATGTTCAAAGCCGAACCAGTACCAAGGCAGTTCTTTCCAGTTTAAAAATACCATAAAATCAGGCAGTAACGGATTACCATACACGCCGCGACTACCGATTTGGCGCATGAGATACATGCCCATCGCATAACCGCCGAGGGCAAAAAACGCGCCTTGTCCTAATGCCAAAATCCCGCAATAACCCCAAACTAAATCCAGCGATAAACCTAATAAAGCAAAAGTGAGATATTTTCCCATCAGCGACACGCTGTAGGCGGAAAAATGCAGAATTGAACCGACGGGCGAAATCATATTGCAGAATGGCACAAGGATTGAAATCAACGCGATAATGCCGAGCAACGCGCCTGCGGTTTTGTCTTGTTTGTATATATTGATGAACATGTTTAGCCCTCCGCTGCGCGACCTTTTTGCGGAAACAATCCACGAGGGCGTTTCTGAATGAATAAAATGATAAAGATTAGCACTAAGATTTTTGCTAATACCGCGCCCGCTGCGGGTTCGAGAAGTTTGTTGGCAATGCCAAGCGTGAATCCTGCCAGCAATGTGCCCCACAGATTTCCTACGCCACCGAATACCACCACCATAAACGAGTCCACGATATACGCCTGTCCCAAATTAGGGCCAACGTTGGTGATTTGACTTAATGCCACTCCCGCGACTCCGGCAATTCCTGAGCCTAACCCAAAAGTCATGGCATCAACACGAGCAGTGGGCACACCCATCGCTTTTGCCATCGTGCGATTTTGCGCTACGGCACGAACTTCTAAGCCTAAGCGGGTGCGTTTGAGGATTTGCAATAACAGTGCGAATACCAATAAACAGAACACCAAAATATAAAACCGATTCCAAGTCAGCGATAAAAAGTCGTTGATTTGCCACGCGCCGCTCATCCATTCTGGTGCGGCAACGCTGCGATTCAAAGGCGAGAAAATTGAGCGCACCGCTTGTTGCAAAAATAAACTTACGCCGAAAGTCGCTAATAATGTTTCGAGTGGACGACCGTATAAAAAGCGAATAATACCGCGTTCAATGCCGATGCCGACCAGCGCGGAAATCAAAAACGCCGCGGGAATGGATAAAATTAGCGATAAACCTAAATAATTCGGCATCAATTGCTGCATCACATAAGTGGTGTACGCGCCCAGCATCATCAATTCGCCATGCGCCATATTAATTACGCCCATGACTCCAAAAGTAATTGCCAAACCAATTGCTGACAACACCAACACCGCGCCCAGACTTAAGCCGAAAAACAGCGTTTCTACCGTCGCATACACTTTCAGTTTGGAATTGATGTCTATCATGGCGATTTTTGCCTGATTGCGCACATCCGCGTTTTCTTCTACGAATTTCCCGTCTGAATCTTTTTCTAACAAGGCGTTCAGACGATTCACCACCTCTTGATTCGGGTGGCTTTTTAATAAGGTGATAGCAGCCAATCGTTCCGCCTGATTGCTACTGTTGAGTTGTTCTAAACCGAGCACCAGTCTAATTTCATCCTTCACTGCGCTGTCGCTTTCCACTTT
>CAKZJE010000104.1 GCA_936941155.1 uncultured Methylomonas sp.
AATCAAATAATCGAAAGATATGGTGTATCACAAGCCAGCCTAACCAAATACATCGAGAACAATAATTTTCCAACCTGCTGCCCTCAGCGCATTAAAGGCATTGGCAGAGAGATTAGTACGTTTAAAGAAAGTGAAGTATCAGAGTGGTTTGCCTATAAAAATAAATACGTCACATCAGGCGTCATTCACCAGAAATTAGACATTGATTTAAGCCTACGATTTCTGCGTGGTCAGCTTTAAAACAAAAAAAGCGCGTTGGTAGCTACCCGAACGCGCTGTCTTTTTAAATCGTTAGATACTTTCAGAATAGAAGCCAATTCTTTAGCTCAACGCTTGATGGGTGTCATGTGGCTAACAGTTCCACCGCAACGGAATTAATTTTAATTTAATAGTGGAGAGTAAAACATGACTATTTCATCAACAGCCGGAACAAACTCATCAATCAACGGCAAAGTGACACTAAATAAGCTCAATGCGAATTATTTAGCTAATCCGCAGGACGTCAAAATCACAGGAAATGACATCAATAACATCATCGACGCCTCACAATCGCTGCAAAAGCTCAATCTTGGCGGCGGGAAAGGTGACGATTTATTGATTGCGTCCAATTTCGGAAATGATCTCTACGGCAACGATGGAAATGACAGCATGACAGGCGGGAATGCGGCTGATTTTGTTTGGGGAGGTAACGGTGATGATTCAATAAGCGGTGGCACGGGTAATGACACTATTGATACCGGTTCAGGCAACAATATGGTTGCTGGCGGGGAAGGGGACGACATTGTTATTGGAAATAGGGGCAATGATTTCCTTAATGGCGATTCAGGTAACGATTCAATTCAAGGCGGAGCGGGTAACGATTCGCTCAACGGTGCCGTAGGCAATGACACCCTTTCTGGTGGCGATAGTGCAGATAGCGTAAACGGTGGAGATGGCAATGATATGTTATATGGCGATAATGGCAACGATATTATCATTGGTGGTATCGGGAATGATTACATTGAAGGTGGCGTCGGTTCAGATACGCTAACTGGCGGCGCCGGTGCGGATACGTTTTACATTAGCTATAAAGACAACAGCAAAAAGTCGCCCGATATCATTACCGATTTTAATAAACTAGATGGGGATAAATTACTTATCAGCCTGCCAAACGGTTTTACCTTGCTTGGCAATTATGTTGCTGCGACTAAAGGCCACGCAGCCATTATGGGACGTAACGCAATTCCAGCCACGGCAACACATGATTATATTCCAGCAACGTCCGATATTCCCGCTGTTCCAGCAAAACCGGCAATCAATATGCCGGCTGCCAATCAAGGCGCCTTTGACCCAATCACTCAAACGCTCTACATCAATTTAAACGATACCCCAGCCTTTGAAATGGCAATCAAACTCACCGGTATCACCGATTTCTCGCAAATTACATTAGCTTAATTTTTTTCAAAAAAGCGTGACTAAAAATCGCGCTTTTTTTTGGGCTATTCCCCAAAAACAACAGGCCTTCATTAAGAAAAATAGAAAATCACCATGAAAACCGCATGGATAAACAAGCCTAATTGGTATCAACCCGAACTGCGAACCAAAACAAATTACGGAGGTCGCGTGATTGAAAATAAGATTATCAGCAAAAAAACCAATTTACTCATCACAGGTTCTCACCACAGCGGGAAAACCCGTGCCATCACTCGCCTATATGGCTAGGCGTAAGGATTCCTTCGTAAATGGATAGTAGTGACCTGCAACACGCATTACAACTACATTTTACGCCTGCCATGTATAGCCTTAACCGACACCTCCGCCCATAGCTTGATACAGAGCCGCACTATCGACGAGGCGCTGCGCCTGAGCCGCGATCAAGTTGATGCTGGTCTGTTGCACCGCTTGTTGTGCGATAAGTTGCTGAACGTAGCTGGCCGCACCCAGTGCATATTGCCTCTGCACGGATTGCAAAGAGCCTTGAGCCGCAGCATCGGCGGCGGCCAATGCTGCCAATGCCTGGGCATCGTTCTCCAGTGCGCGCAGGACATCGGCCACATTGCGCAGGGATTCGAGCACGACGCTTTGGTAATTTGCCGCCGCCGCATCGAACGCGGCCAATGCCGCGCGCTTTTCGGCGGGAAGCGCGGGATTAAAGAGTGGCTGGGTAAGTTGTCCAAGGACGTTCCATATTGCCGAACCGGGTCCGAACAATGCGCCTGCAATCAAGGTCTGCGTAGCTAGATTGGCGCTGAGATTGAGTTGCGGATACAGCTTGGCGATAGCGCTGCCATATTCGGCGTTGGCGGCGTGTAACAGCGCTTCTGCGCCACGAATGTCGGGGCGGCGGCGCACCAACTCGGAAGGTACGACCAGCGGCAAAGCGGATGGCAGGGTGAATTCCTCCAGGGTGAAAGTGCGCAAACTTCCATCTTCCGGCGCACGGCCAGTGAGCGTGGCCAACAGATGTTCATTCTGCTGACCCTGTTTGCGCAACAAAGGAAGTCCGGCACGAACCTGCTCCACTTGGATTTGCAGTGCCAACACCTCATCCGGTGCGCCCTGGCCAAGCCGCACGCGCTCTTTGGTAATGTGTAATTGTTCATCCTGAGCGCGAAGAATGGCCTCCGTAGACTGAATCTGTGCCGCAAGCCTGGCTTGGGTGACAGCGGCGGTAACGATGTTGCCCGCCAAGGTCAGCTGCGCACCTTCCAGTTCGTGGCGGCGATACTCGGTTTGGGCGGCTAGGGCTTCCAATGCGCGGCGGTTACCGCCTGCAAGATCGAGTTGGTAATGTACGTTAACACCGGCGTTAAACAAACTGAATTCCCGCGCCTTGCCGTCTTGCCCCAATACGATGGGATTAAAGCGTTGTCGTTGTGCGCTGAAACCCGCATCGACTTGAGGATAAGTCATAGCCCCTTCCTGCGCCACATAGATTTCCTGCGCCTGTCGTAATGTGGCTCGTGCAGAAGCCAGGGTTGGACTAGCATGAAAGGCCTTCTCGATCAGTGCATTGAGTTTGGGCGAAGCCAGATCACGCCACCACTGTGCGCTCACGCTCGCGCCGATCCTGAAGTGCTGCGCATCCCCCAAAGCCGTGGGTGCGGATGCCGATTGTGCTGGCAAAGGCGCCGCTGTATAGCCGGGCATATCGGGGGCGGCCGGTGGTTTGAAATCAGGCCCTACGGTACAACCCGTCAGCAATCCGGCAAGAATCAAGGCTGTATATGTCAGAACAGCGATATGATTGGTCTTCATGCTATCAGTGCCGAGACTGTGCATCTCTTCAACGTTGTCCATAAAAATGTTCCACGAACGATTTACGGAAGCTCTGATGGCAAGCCAGACAACCGCTTTGAAGAGTTGCAAAGGCTGCGATCACGCCTTGTCCATCATTGCGAGCGGCAACTTGCTCCAGTGCACGTGCAGCCTGGTGCGTTATTTCATCATGACTTTCGAACGTGCCCATATCGGTGCCAATGAAACTTAGGATACGCATCTTCTCGATGACTGGCGGCTCCGGATGTTCGGCGACCTGTGGTGCAATTTTGGCGACCAAAGCCCAATCTTCACGAGAAATAGCGTCAGTGATGGCCTGCATGTTTTTGCCGAGTTCTTGCATGATCCGTTGCAGCGCCAATGGCTTACTTTCAGTATCGCCATCGGCCCAAGCAGGCGAACAGATGCCGACTAGAAATACGCCGACTGCAATCGCTTTAAAGAGATTTCTAAAGGAGTTTTGGTGTGTCATAAAAAGCGCCTTAAATTGAATTGTTTACTCACTCGAACCCCCGTCCTTCGCCGACTTCCTCATGTGTCACGCCATCGCGGATATGGTAGATGCGCTTGAAGGTGGGTATGATTTTTTCGTCGTGGGTGACCACGATGATGGCGGTCTCGAACTGACGTGCCATATGATTGAGGATGCGGATAACGGCCATGGCCCTCTCGCTATCGAGCGGCGCGGTGGGCTCGTCGGCCAGAATCACCGGCGGGTGATTGACCAATCCGCGAGCAATCGCTACGCGCTGCTGCTCGCCGCCTGAAAGTTTTGATGGCATGGCGCGAGCACGGTGCTGCACATCCAGCGCAGTGAGCAACTCCAGCGCTTTCGCGCGCGCTTCGCCATTGGGAATGCCTGCCAACATCGGCAGCAACGCGACGTTGTCTGTCACATCGAGAAACGGAATCAGGTAGGGCGCCTGAAATACGAAGCCTATTTTGTCCCGCCTCAAGGCACGCAAGTCGCGGACTTTCCAGCCGTCGTCAAAAATCACCTCATCTCCCAGTATCATGCGGCCGGCAGTCGGGTCGATCACCGCCCCCAGACATTTGAGCAGGGTACTCTTGCCGGAGCCCGAAGGCCCGATGAGTCCTACTACTTCACCCGGCGCAACCTGCATGTCCACGCCTTTCAAGGCATAAACAGCGGTATCGCCCTCGCCGTAGCGTTTCTTTAGACCTTCTAGACGAATACCTTTGCCGCTCATCTTAGCCTCCTATGGCTTCCGCCGGATCGACCTGGAGCGCCATGCGAATAGCAACGAGGCTGGCCAACGCACAGATCAGCAGCACGGCAAAAAAACCTGCGACGGAATCTAGCGGCATTAATAACACATACTTGGGAAAGATCGGCACCCAGAAAGTAGCAGTGATTTTACCCACCACAAAACCGATGATGCCAAGCGCAAGCGACTGTTGCATGATCATGGCGGCAATGGTGCGATTCTTGGTGCCAATTAGCTTAAGCACCGCGATTTCCCGAATTTTTCCCAAGGTCAAGGTATAGATGATGAAGGCAACAATGGCCGCGCTGACTATGCCCAGAATCACCAAAAATAAGGCGATCTGCCTGGCCGATTTAGCGATTACCTTGTCCATCAAAATCGACTCCATCTGGGTACGGGTATAAACCTGTAGGCGCTTCCAGCGGCGCATAGGCTCGGCTACATTCTCAGGGGGTGTGTAGGGTTTGAGCTTGACCAGTATCGCATTGACAGTGGCATTGGCACTTTGCGAGGCGTTCACCGCTGCGAGTAGATCGGGAATTCCCGGCCGATTGAAGGCCGGATTTTCGGCATTGCGCCGGCGCTGCTGGGTCAGGGCGTCATTGTCTTTCAGAAATTGCGCTTCTTGCGCGTCTTTAAGCGGGATGAAAAGCATCGGGTCACCATTATAAGACACCGTGCGTTTGGACAACCCGACGACCGTATACAGATTGCGACGAATTCTGATACGCTCGCCAAGCTGAAATCCGCTGGAAATATCGGCAACAGCTTCATAGTGACTACGGGTGATATGTCGGCCGGCAACCAGATGTCGGGGCTGGCCCGGGGTGCCCGGCTTGCCAGCGGTGATGCCGACCACCATGGTGCTGACATCCTGTCCGTGATGGCCGACCTGCATAATCAGATAGGTGACATTAGCGGCGTATTCTACCCCCGGCATATCCAGCAAGCTGCGATAGAGATCATCGTACAAACTGGAGGATTCGGCATAAGGGCCCTGAGTGCCCTGCTGCACCACCCACAGGTCTGCGCCGGTGTTGTCCAGCATCACCCGTGCATCGTCTACCATGCCCCGATAGATACCGGCCATGCTTAAGGTTACCCCGATCAATAAGCCTAAACCTATACCGGTGAACACAAACTTGCCCCAGGAATGAAGAATATCGCGCCCCGCCAAGCTGATCATCGCGCGCTCCCCGGTATACGCTCAACCACATCGATTCGGCTGTGCGAAGTCAGCGCCTTGTTGCTATAGACCACCACCTGATCGTCGGCCTTCAATCCTTCACGTATTTGCACGTAGCCATCAAGATCGGAAGCCCCATACTTGATGGGGGTAAAATGTAGATCGCCATCCCTGACTTGCCAGACACCCACCTGATCATGCTCACGGTGGATGGCTGCGTTGGAAATTACGGGGGCTGCCGGGAGTGCCGGTAAATCGACCGTGACTTCTGCCAGCTCACCCACGGGCGGTAACGGCTCGGGTTGAGTTTCGAAATTTACCTTGGCCAGCATTTCCTCGGTGATTGCGTCGGCCTTGGGCTCCACCCGCAGTAAGCGGCCGGCCAACGCTTGCCCGTTACGCGAGCGCAATACAATGTGGGCCGGCAGTCCAGCGGCGAATCCTGTCGCACTGATCTGATCGAAACGCACGTTGAGCCATAAACTTTTGGGATCAATCAGTTCCACCACCGTTTGGCCTGCGACGACGGTTGTGCCTGGATCGGCATCGCGGGAGCTGACCAAACCGTCAACCGGCGCAATCAGCCGCAGATTACTTCGCTGCGCAATCAAAGCCTCCCGATCGGACTGAGCCCGAGCGACATCTTCAAGCGCTGCTGAAACTACAGCATTCGCAATCTGCAATTCCTGTCGTTTAATGGCGAGGATTTCCTCGCTGGTTGAGCGCACTGCAAGCAATTGCTCATACCGGTGCGCCTGCGTTTGTGCATAGACTTGCCTGGCCTTGGCTTCGCGCAATGCCGCTTCGGCATGCTTGTATGCCGAAGCCTGCGAGCGGACGCGATCATCGAGATCGACCTGCTCCATCTCGCCGAGCACTTGGCCGGCCTGTACCCGATCACCCACATGCACTGCCAGCCGTTGCACGCGACCGGCAACCGTGGGTCCGATCTTGTAGGTATAGCGCGCCTCTACGGTGCCGATACCGAATAATGCAGGGGTAATTGACTTAGCCTCCACGGTTTCGACCGTCACGGCCACAGGCGCTAACGGGCCGGATCGCAAGCCGACATAAATAAAAACTGCAAGCAACGGAATGACAATCGCCAGGAGCGCCAAGGTACGTTTTTGTAGAGGTAAGCGTTTCATTGCGTACTCCGGATACCACGTCGATAAATTGCAAACACCCGTGGCGCATCGTGGCGAATACGCTCCACGTTGCCGGCCAGTAGCGATTGCATGACCAAGCCTTGGATAGTGCCGATAAAAAGAGTGGCCGCAGCTTCGGTATCGAGCTCGGCAGGCAGCTCGCCGCAGGCCTTGCCCGCTTCGATTAGCCGATGCAGGCGTTCCGCATAGCGCTGAATTAGCGACTGCACTATACGCTTGGGCGCTGTCTGTTCGGCTCGTTGCAATTCGCCAAACATCATCCGTGGCGCCCCTGGATGCTCGGCGACGAACTCGACATGGCTCATAAACATGGCCTGCATCGCAGCCAGAGGCGAGTCAATTCCTTGCGCGGCGCCATCAATCCGCGCCAAGAGGCGTTCCGCCACCCACTCCATGACGGCCTGCCAAATGGCATCCTTGGTCGGAAAATGACGAAACAACGCGCCCTGGGTCAGATTCATATGCTTGGCAATAGCGGCAGTTGTGATTTCGCTGGGATTTTGCAAACCTGCCAGATCAACCACTGCCTCGATAGTCACGGCACGCCGTTCATCGGCAGGCAGATGCTTTACATGGGTATTCAAGGTCGCCTCTCATGATAAGATAGTAATTAATTACTATCTTATCATGAGAGGCGAATTATGCAAGAGGGAAATCACACGCATTAAATTACGATAACTACGACAGCACAATTGATCTAAGCGTACGCAATTTTCCGAATTCTGCGAGCACCCCTTAATAGACGTCAAGCTGGCAAGTACACGAATATTCAACCGCGATGGGCGAAATTCATCACTGCTTGCCGTAGGTGCTATCGTGATCAGAGGCAATGGTTAGAAGACGGATAAATTCACCATCACGAAAGGCCGTTGCTCGTCGTGCTTGGGTAATACGCAACGAATAGACAGCATCAATTCCGGGTGGTGGCTTAAAACTAACGATTTTTTCCCATTTAAGGCCACTGTCGCGATAGACCTGGTTCCAGGTCATCTGCCGAAGCTTGTTGAGTGTTTCTATGGCTGCGTGCCGCTCTGCCTTTTGCAGTGTCAGAAGATTCTCCTGAAAGACGGGATTGTTAAGGTCAAGCCTGACCAGTCCATCCGGGTCAATCTTGGCCATTCAGTTTCTCCAGAATGTTATCAACATTGGTATCGGTCGGTGAATTGGCTTGCGTCCAAGACAAGGCATTTTGCAGATCAGCCGCCGTTTTTGGTTGGTGTAGCCAGCGTTCGTTGTCTGGAATGACGGTAGCTGTGCGTACCAGCCAGACCCCCGGCTCTTGCTCTTCCACCAGAACTTGTCGGCCAGCGTACTGCTTGCCCAGCGAGATCTGCCCGTTTGCACCAATGACCTTGACGCTAGGTTGATTAGCCACTGTTATCATTATAACCTCCAAAATATTAATGCACGAATACACTAATGCACTATAGCACTAATAGAATAATATTGGCGAATCAAAATAATGGAGCCGCATCACAACGGCCAAAGGTACGAAACCGACCGGTTTCGTACATACCTCACAAGAGGTGTACAAAAGTAGGCTAAATACATTTCGTACACATGCTATAATTCGTACATCACTTTCGGACGGAATTGGCCCATGTCACGCGTTTTTGCTTACTGTCGAGTTTCGACTACAGACCAAACTACCCAAAATCAGAGTATAGAAATCAAGGCGGCAGGATTTGCTATTGAAGCGCAGAGACTTATTGAAGAAAGTATCAGTGGATCAGTGGCAGCAAAGGAACGTCCAGGTTTTACTAAATTAATCGACAGGATGGAATCCGGCGATATTCTGGTCGTGACAAAACTTGACCGGCTTGGGCGTAATGCCATGGATGTACGGACAACCGTAGAGCAACTTTCAAGTTGGGGTGTGCGCGTACATTGTCTTGCTCTGGGAGGTGTTGATCTGACCAGTCCAGCGGGGAAGATGACAATGCAAGTTATCGCAGCTGTAGCCGAGTTCGAACGTGACCTGTTGATTGAGAGAACGCAGTCAGGGATTAATCGGGCTAAGGCTGCTGGTAAACAATTTGGCAGACCGCCAGTACTAAATATGACAGAACGCGCAGTAGTCATAGAAAGACTGGCTGCTGGGATTAATATTTCTGAGTTAGCTCGTGAATTCAAGACGACTCGACAAACAATTATGCGGATAAGAGAAGCTGCTTTGACGTCACAATAAAGTAGATGGATTTGATTAGACATAGTCTGGATCAAGGGCATGCAACCTAGCGATACGGCCTATCCGCGTTTCAAAACCCGTTTGACGTCAACAGAGTTGGAACGGTTCTACACGCCAACAGATGACGAATTGACGTTTTGTGCCAACGTCACGCGCTTACCGACGACGCAGCTTGGTTTTGTCGTTTTGTTGAAAACATTCCAGCGATTAGGATATTTCGTGCAGTCGAGCGAAGTCCCGGAAGCCATTATCGAACACATCGCGACGGTGATCAATCGCCGCGTTGATCGAGAAGGATTACACAGTTACGACCAATCAAAAGTTCGCTACAACCATCTGGCATCAGTACGGCGATTTCTAGACGTAAAGCCATTCTCTGTTCAGGGAAAGACATTGCTCCGTGCCACGCTCAGCGAAGCAGCTTTAACCAAGGAAGATGTGGCGGACATCGTCAATGTTGGCATCGAAATTCTGGTTCGCCACCGATATGAATTGCCAGCGTTTGACACCTTGGTGCGGGAAGCGCGCGCCGGACGTGCTGCCACCAATCAAGCACTGTATGAGCAGATTCATAATGCTCTGGGCAAAACGGGTGCTATCTTTCTCGATGCACTGTTCATCGTCGGCGACGATTCTCGCAGGGTCAGTCCCTGGCACGACATCAAACAAGATACTGCTAAGCCAACCGTTCATGGTATGCGAGATCTGTTGGTACGCTTCGATCAGTTGACTGCGCTTTCCGGCTATAACGCAGTCCTAAAGACGCTTCCAATCGTTAAAGTCAGCCAATGGGCGTTGGAGGGCAATGCGCTTGACGCTGCCAGCATGGCCGATCTGGCACCATCGAAACGATATGCGGTAACCTTGGCGGTGATTCGTCAGCGACTTGCCATTGTGACAGATGACCTATGTGATGTCTTCTGTAAGCAGATGAGTCGGGTATCGCGTATTGCGGGTGAGAAATTGCAGAAATACTTAATGGATAGTCAAGGCAAGACGGATGAAATTTTGCGTCGTTATGCATTACTCGACACTGTGCTGAGTTCGACAGAATCCGATGAAACTCAGTTACAGGAAGTCCGGCAGACCATTTCTGATCGCCCCGATTTATGTGAATTCTCACGGTTGCACACTGAATATGGTGGCAAGAACGAATGCCGCTTCATGAAACCGATCTTTGCTAATCGACGAGCGGAGTTATTGCGTATCCTGTCCAAGTTGCGCTTTGTGTCGACCAGTCAGGATTTAAGTTTTGAACGTGCATTGATACTGATGCTCGCTCAGCGGGGGCGCCACAGCGAGTGGATAACACTGAAAAGTGGTACCTCAGCTTATTTGAGCTTGTCCGACCTGGCCTGGGTACCAGAGAAATGGTGGAAGCTGATTACTGGCGAGCAACAGCGCGAGGCACCAACTCGACTACATCGACGTCAATTCGAGGTGTGTGTTTGCGCCCAAATGGTACGCGAACTGAAATCCGCCGATCTTTGCGTTATTGGGGCCAATAATTATTCCGATACTCGGGACGAACTGGTGCCGTTAGACGAGTGTTCAAAAACCAGAGAGGCTTACGGCCAAGAAGTTGGCCTTCCAGTTGAAGCCGATCCATTCGTATTGCATGTTCGCAGTCTTTTAACGGCTGCCGCGAAAAAAGCGGACGACGCTTATCCCGATAACCCTTTCTTCCAGATTATTGATGGTCGTCCGAAATTATGCCGACTAAAGAAAAAGCCGATCCCAGAAGGATTCCAGGCACTGGATGTAGCACTGACCAAGAAACTTGATAAACTGGAGCTGTCCCTGTTAGATGTGCTCGTCGATACTTCGCAGTGGATTGGCTGGGACAAACATCTTGGACCGCTCAGTGGACATCAAGGTAAGATTAAGGAAGATGCGCGGCGCAAGATTTTGACCACGTTCGCCTATGGAACAGGCTTGGGTCCAACCCAGACAGCCCGTAATTTCGCGGACATCAGTGCACGGCAAATATCCTTTGTTGATCAACGCCAGGCTTCCACCGAAAAACTGGAGGCGGCGATTTGCGACATCATCAATGCTTACAACCAGTTTCAGTTACCGCGTTATTGGGGCGATACCAAACGGGCTGCCGCCGATGGCACGCAGTGGAACTTGTATGAAAACAACTTGCTGACGGAGCGTCACATCCGTTATGGCGGTTATGGTGGCATTGCTTACTACCATGTCAGTGACACGTATATTGCACTGTTCTCGCATTTCATCCCGTGTGGTGCCTGGGAGGCCATCTATATTCTCGATGGCCTGACCAAGAATAAATCCGATATTCAACCTGATATTTTACATGGTGATACACAGGCGCAGAGCGCTCCGGTCTACGGATTGGCCTTTTTGCTTGGCATCAAGCTGATGCCAAGAATCCGGAACTGGAAAGACTTGAAATGGTTTCGTCCGACTCCGCAGGAAGCGTACAAAAACATTGATGAGCTGTTCACCAAGGAAGCCATTGACTGGGATTTGATTGCTTGTCATTTGCCAGACATGCTGCAGGTCGCCCAATCCATTCGGGCGGGTCGGATTTCACCCTCGACTATACTGCGCAAACTTGGCACGGCCAGCAGGAAGAATAAACTGTACTTCGCGTTTCGGGAACTCGGACGGGTGGTTCGTACTACTTTTTTGCTAGAATACATTGGGGATGAAGAGCTACGCCGCATCATTCAGGCTGCGCAAAATAAGTGCGAAGGCTTCAACCAGTTCGCCCAGTGGTTTTTTTTCGGAGCCGATACCATCACCGAAAATGTTCGCGATGATCAACTGAAGATTATCAAATATAATCACCTGATCTCCAACCTTGTGATCTTCCATAACTGCCATAGCATCACACAGGCGTTAAAGGAGTTGGAGGCGGAAGGGATGAAGCTTACACCGGAATTAATTGCCGGATTTAGTCCGTACCGGACGTCTCATCTCAATCGTTTCGGACTATTCGAGCTGAAAGAGCGCTATCCGCTGCCGGTGGACTATGGAATTATGTTTTGAATGTAGGTACGGTGCGGGTTACAGAGCACTATTATCCATTTACGAAGGAATCCTTACGGTCGGCCATTATCTGCAATTACAGCAGCGGTCGTAGGCGTTATTTTGAATCTAGCTGTCTTTTTTGCACAACATATATTTTTGCCTAATGGTTTAAATGGTCAGTTTGACATTATAAGCATCATCATTTCAGCCAGTGCATTGTTAGCATTGGTACGTTATAAAGTTGGTGTTATTTCAGTTATTGCTGTTTGTGGGTTGTTTGGGATGGTATGGAGATTATTTATGTGAAACTCCATAACACGTTTTAAAAGTAACCATCACTAAAAACATATCAATTTTATATGCAACTTTTTTGGAGTAATCAACTATGACAACACGTCGGGATTTTTTACAAAGCACTGTAGCCATTGCGGGTGGCTTGGCTTTAAGTAGTTTTTCACAAGCAAAAGAAAATAGCTCAGAAACGATTTACACACCAAATAAATTGACCGATGCACAGGGAAAATATTTTTTATTACCGTTGCCTTACTCTTATAACGCACTCGAACCTGTCATTGATGCTAAGACGGTAGAGTTGCACTATAATTTTCACCATAAACCTGCTGTTACCGCCGCAAATAAAGCGGAAGATAACTTATCGGTTGCGCGAGACAACAACGATTTTACATTAGTCAAACATTATGAAAAAGAGCTAGCATTTAACTTATCTAGCCATATTTTGCATACACACTATTGGGATAATTTATCTGGCAAAGGTGGCGGCATTCCAAAAGGTAATTTACTTAAAGCAATTGAAAATAATTTTGGCTCTTATGACAAATTAAAAACACATTTAGCTGCCGCAACAATCTCAGTTGAAGGAGCTGGATGGGGAATATTGGGGTATCTTCCTGCTAGTGGAAAATTGATGGTTTTACAATGTGAAAATCATCAAAAATTGACTGCCTGGGGCGTTATTCCCATTTTGGTACTTGATGTTTGGGAACACGCTTATTATCTAAAATATCAAAATCGTCGTTCTGAATATGTGAATAATTTATTTGACATTATAAATTGGAACACTGTTGAACAACGATTCAATGGTGTTCTTTAACAAACGAAACTCCAATAATAAAAGCGATTAAGCCGTTGTTAGTTTTGAAATTTATGTTATTGGGAATCATTTTAGACTGAAAGTCAGTAAGCATAAGGCTTCCACGTGATTAAAATCTCTTAGCGTACGTTTTCGCCTCGTTAGTATTGGAACCCCTTTATGATTTTGATTGCAGATTGTTCTGCTCTTATTGCTTTATCAACTTGCCAGCAGTTGAATTTATTAGACGAACTCTTTTGTGAAGTGAAAATCCACCGATTAACAACGTCATCATTGTTTGCATGGATTGATTAAAACGATTTTGAGCTGATTCGTATAATTTTTGGCTGGTATTCATTTGAAACTTTGACAGCGTTTCAATGTCACTGGAAACGGCGTTAAAAAGTGGACGTACTTTTGTGACAACCAATTCTTTTGCTTTCTCTGAATCATTTGCGCGTAACGCCGCCATAGTGGCTAATAAACCTTGTTGCACAAATTGTTTGCGATTTGCGGCAAATTGGTCAGCAAGTGCTTTTTCTTCTTGATTTAATGAGGTTGACGAATACGTTTTCCATAATTCGGTAATATCAGCGATATTTTTTTCAATTTGCGTGGTATTTGACGAAATCAAAGCGGAGTCCACTAAACACGCGGTAATTAAAATTCGATTTTGCAGTAATAATTTTTGAATGGTGCTGATTTGATATAACGGAATTTCTTTTTCTTCATAAACAATACGAAGCGAATCATTAGTTTTATTCACATTGTAAAGACCGCTTAACGAGGCAATTAAAAACAACGTAGCTAACATCGAAATCACAGAAATAATGCGCGTTTTGATAGATGCCATTTTGAAAAAGTCGAATCGTCGCATGAAACTATTTTCGATAATTTCACCACGTTCAACTTTTAAATTTTTTGCACCTTGTTTAATTAAGCGATACGCATTTTCAGTATGTTCAATTTGTTTGGGGTTTGCCTTTTTGCGAACAGCCATGTAACCAATATGTTTTCCATGTTCATAATCGGGAATAATGTTGGCAATGCCCCAAAAATAACTGCCATCTTTGCATGAACTTTTTATCACCCCAACCCAAGGTTGTTGAGCTTTCAAGCATTTCCATAAATCGTCAAAAACTTCTTTTGGCATATCGGGATTATCTACAATGCTGTGATGCTTGCCGATAAGTTCTTTTTCGTCATAGCCGCTGATACGAAGAAAATCAGGACAGGCGTAAGTAATCATGTTGTTCAAATCGGTTCTAGTCACAGCTGAATCTTGTTCGGTTAGAACATATTCGGTTACGTTGGTCATAAATTTACACCTTGTTATTTTAGTTATTTAGTGCGTCATCAATCGGCAGAAACGGTTAAAAATGAAAAGTTTTATGCAAAAATCATAATTTAAGTCGATAAAATTTTATCGTTCAGTGCGCTAATTAAATCGGTTTGAAAAACCATTCCAACAAGCCTATTTTCGTCATTCACAATCGGAATTTGTTGATGTTTTTGTGTTGAAAATAATTGAATTAAATCGGTGATTGGCGCAGTTTCTGATAAAGAAATGACGTGTTTATTCATAATGTGACCAACAACTTCAGGTTTATGAGTTGTCACATCAGGTGTTCTGCGAATAAACGCTAAAAATTTTTCTTGAAAATTAACGTAAGGCGACATTTCAACAAATTTAAAAAAATCTGCCCACGTCACGATACCAATAATACGATTGGCTTTATCAACAACGGGAATCGCCTTTAATTTTTCATGGTGCATTTTTTGCCAAGCTATCTCCACTTCATCACCGTATTCAACGGCAACAATTTCTTTGCTCATAATGTCAGCGCAAGTAATTTCGCCATGCAAGCGTTCTAATTTTTGTTGTTCTGCACTTAACAGCAATTCATGTAATTTAGTGACGTTCACATCAATAAATTCACCGCCTTTTTTCAAGGCTTGTTGCACGTCTTGTTGTGATAAACGGCTTTCACTTTTGGGAATAATAGGATTAAAAGATTGCGGATAGTCGCGTTTTAAACACGCACGATTGATGATTATCACCATAATCAGCATGACAAAAATGTTGATTAAAACGGGCGTTAAAACGAAGTTATAACCAAGTTCGATAAATGTTGCGCCGCCGATAACAGGAACTAAAGCGGTTGCTGCACCTGGTGGATGTAAACAACGCAAACAAAGCATTGCAAAAATACTCGTGCTAACAGCAAACGCACAAGCTAACCAAAATGGCGTGACATATAACGCGCAAGTCATTCCTGTAATTGCTGAAATTAAATGTCCGCAAAAAAATGACCAAGGTTGGGCAAATGGGCTAAGTGGGGCAAATAACAAAATAACAACTGATGCGCCCATTGATGCAAGCAACACAGGCGAATTAGGTGCTAAATATGCGGAACTGCTGACGATAACAAAAACACAAAAAAAGCTAGACGTAATTAAAATAACGCCTTCTTTAAAGGTTAAATTACCAGCGGGTGGAATGAATTGCGTGAAATTTGCGAAAGAAAAAATCGACATTTTCTTTCAAGATAAAAACGCATCAGTGTAAATTTCTTTTAATGATGCGCCTTGCATATATGCCATTTTTTTTGTTTGCAAAACCATATCAGGTTGACCGCATAAATACACTCGCCAACGGTCTAATTTAATAAATTTTTCTAACGCAATTTGATTTGCGCGACCTTTTGTATATTTACGACTTTTCACTTCGCCCGATAAACAAGGCGTGTAATGAAAATTGGAATGATTTTTTTCCATTTCGCGCAACTTATCTTCAAAATACAACCCTGACGCATCACGGCTACCGTGAAATAAGTGAATTTTGCCGATGTGATTGTGATTTTCTAACGCATCTCGAATGATGCCGTAAAGTGGCGCAAGTCCTGTTCCTGTACCAACCAACAATAAAGACTGCTCACTTTTTCCTTCTACATAATGACAACTGCCTTGTGCGTGTGAAACACTCAGTAGCATTCCAATTTCTAATTCGTCTGCAACAAAGCGACTAAATTGTCCGTTTGGCAAAATCCGAATATGAAATTCTAGCTCGTGTGTTGAATTTGGAATGTTGGCAATTGAATAACTGCGAATTACGCCCGCTTCATTTTTTAAATTAACGAATTGCCCAGCAAAAAATGCTAATGGTTCTTTTGATTTTAATTTCAGAAAAATGACATTTTCTGATAATGGTTTCTTTTCAATGACTTCACTTTCAAGCCATGTCGCGCCTGTATTTGGCAACTCGATTGTCATGTCATTTTCAGGAATGCAAATACAAGGTAAAAAATAATTCTGTTTTTGTTGGGTATCTTTTAAACCCACTTGTGATTTTTCAGACGGGGTATTTTCAAGACTACGCATTAAACAACACTGACACGCTCCCGCTTTACAGCCATAAGGTACTTGCTGATTATTTCGTAACAAGGTGTGTAAAACGGTTTCATCGTTTTCAGATTCAAAAAATTGGTCGTCGAATTTAATGCGTGTCATGAGTTTTACCTTTTTTATTTGCCTAAAACGTCAGCACGAGTGGTTTCTGCAAGCGCGTCAACTTGGTCAATCAAGTTTTGTGCTACGCCTAATTCAGCAAGCGTCGCTTTTAAGTTTTCCATTACCGCATCGAAATGACTGTCATCTAAGCCCATTTTGACCAATTTCGCGTGACCATCACGCATATCTTTACCTGTGTAATTTGCAGGACCACCGAAAGCCATTGTTAAAAAGGCTTTTTGTTTTGCGGCTTGTTTTTCCATATCAACGCCGTCAAAAAAACGGTTGATGCGGTGGTCAGCCAACACTTTGCGGTAAAAAATATCAACCGCCACATCAACAGCCCCTTCACCACCAAGTTGTTCAAATAACGTGGCATTTTCTGTATTTAAGGTATCGCTCATTGTGTAACTCCTAGAAATTATTGTTATAAAAATGCTTGAGCCTTATGCTCAAAAATAGTTTATAGCAATGTTTTGACTTATACAATACAATAGTTATATAAACTAATTATTTTAAAACTGTTTGGATTTAAAAATATGAACAAAATTAGTCAACGACAACACGAAATTCTGGAACATTTTTTAGCCCACAAACAAGGTTTGAGTATTGAAGAAATCACCGATGTAATAGGTATTTCACGCACCGCAATTCAACAACATTTTATTGCGCTAGAAAATGACGGATACATTGAAAAAAATACGTTCGATAAAACGGCTGGCAGACCGCTGGCACGTTATGCCATTACCGATAAAGGCATCAACCATTTTCCGAAACACTATGCGTTTTTAGCAGATTTGATGTTGGAAAATTTACTCGAAACCATTTCGAGTGAAGACGGTGAAATTTACATGACAAAATTGGGGGGGAAACTTGCTGGGCAATTACACCAATTTGCAGGAAAAACCTTAGATGAGCGTGTGCCAATACTGGTTGAAACCATGAATGATTTGGGTTTTGTTGTGCAAGAAACCGAAAATGCAGAAGGCAAAAAATGCCTGCAAGCGTGTAACTGTATTTATCACGATTTGGTACAAAAATATCCGCAAATTTGCCAATTTGATTTAGCGTTAATGAAAACAACACTCGGCGAATCCGTTGAACTCACGCGCAATATGGCAAAAGGCGATAGCGTGTGTGAGTTTTTAATCTCACATTACGAGTAAAAAATGATTCAGCCTGTCGCAATGCAAGACTTTTTTATCACCTTCTTTTCATCTGCTTTGATTATTCTCGCGGGCGCAAGTTACGCGCTGCTTTTCGCGTGGTCAAAAGTCAATGCAAACTTTCGCATCAAAATTGCCGCTTATGTTTCCTATATTGTGCTGATTGTCGCAGTCGTTTTATTAACTCGTGCCGCAAATTTTACGGGTTATTGGCTCTCGCTTTCAGCCGTTATGGTCGTTGGTTATTTTTTTGCACCTATCGGGATTTGGCATTTATGTGTGAAAACACACGCTGAAAACCATCATAAAACCTTGGAGGAAAAATTATGAATGAAGAAAATCCCTTGTGGGCAAGTGAATCATTCTGGAAAAAAGTCGCCATTTGGGTCACGGCAGGCTCATTTATTATTTTGGTCGTTTTAACCTTTGATTCATTAAGCCAAACCGAAGTTGGCGGCAAACGGGTTCAGGCTTACAGCGTTATCAACAAGAAAATCGATTACGTCTACAAAGAAGATTTACACAAATTTATGCCTGTGATTGGTGAAACCGAATTGTTATTCGGACAAGAATTCACCGAAGAAGAAGCGGAGAAATTAGTCACGCTCGGCAAAAAAACTACGCAAGCGAAAAACTGCATGAATTGCCACACGTTACTTGGCAATGGCGCGTATTTCGCTCCCGATTTAACCAAAGCGTGGCTCGATAAAGGTTGGTTATCGAAAGAATTACGCGAAGATTTGATGATTAAGTTTTTACTTGACCCTGAAAACAATGCTCGCACTTTTGGCAGCAATCGCAAAATGCCGAATTTACACATTACCCCTGAAGAAGCAAAAGGCGTGGTGGCATTTTTGAAATGGATGTCCAGCATTGATACCAACGGTTTCCCTTATAACTTCAAAACCATTTACGCGACGGAGGAATAACGCATGAACGCAAAAGAATTATGTGGTGTGGCAAACGCTAAACTCGATACGTTTGTTACTTGGACAGCGTTAGACCGTTCCAATCTGAGTGACGGGCGCAAACTCGCGGTAAATTATTTTATTGTCGCGGTTATTTTATTTTTCGCGCAGTTGTTGTTCGGCATGATTGCCGCGACACAATTTATTTTTCCGAGCTTTTTGTACGGCTGGTTAGATTTCAGCGTCAATCGCATGGTGCATATCAACGCAATGGTTGTGTGGATGTTGTACGGTTTTATCGGTTGCACTTATTGGTTGTTGGAAGATGAAAGTCAAACTGAAATTGTCGGTTTGAAATTCGGCAAACTCGCGTTTTGGGTGTTGACGATTGCTGTTGCCGTTGTGGTTTTGGTGTATTTGTTCATTCAAATCGGTGCGGGTAACGACACAACGTTATGGCTGATTAACGAAGGGCGTGAATATATTGAAGCACCGCGTTGGGCTGATATTGGCATCGTTGCTGTGGTTTTGACTTTCTTTTATAACGTTGTGGCGACATTTTCAAAAGGAAAATGGTCGGGTATCGCAGGCGTTTTGACGTTGGATTTAGTTGCCCTTGCAGGTTTATATCTTGCGGGAATGTTCTACATGACCAACATCACCCACGAACAATTTTGGTGGTGGTGGGTAATTCATTTGTGGGTTGAAGCGACTTGGGAAGTGTTAGTTGGCGTGATTATGGCGTGGTCGCTCATGAAACTGCTCGGTGTACGCCGCAAAATCGTCACGACTTGGCTTTATATCGAAGTGGCGTTGATGTTTGGTTCGGGTATTTTGGGGCTAGGACATCATTATTTTTGGATTGGAACGCCTGAATACTGGTTGACGATTGGCGGATTTTTCTCAGCATTAGAACCCATTCCATTAGTCGCCATGGTGGTTCATGCCGTTTATGATTCAGGTTCTCATGCCTTCAAAAATGGCAATCATCCTGCGTTAGCGTGGGTCATTGCTCATGCGTTTGGCAACTTTTTTGGGGCAGGCGTTTGGGGCTTTATGCACACTTTGCCACAAATCAATCTTTACACGCACGGCACGCAATGGTCAGCGTCACACGGGCATTTAGCGTTTTTTGGAGCTTACGCGACGATTAACATTGCCTTCTTTTATTTGGCGATTCAACATTGGCGTGGTGATGTGTGGATGAGTGGTAACGCACAAAACGCTTGGCGTTGGAAATGGGCGTTAGGTTTGTTAAACGTGGGTGTAGTCGGCATGACGATTGCCTTATTGATTGCAGGTTATGAACAATCGTTTATTGAACGTGCGGTTGAAGGTTCGACGTGGAGCGGCTATTTCTCCGCACAAAATCATCCCTCTTTTCAAAGTGCGATGGTTTGGCGTTGGTTTTTTGGTTTGATGACGTTTGCAGGTTTGATTTTGTTGATTTGGGATTTACTTACAATCGGTAAAGGTGAAACTCGTAAAATGGCGGTTGTTGAAGCGGAATAGTTTTGTGATTTGAAAAAAGAGGCGCGATTTTCAGTAATGACTTGGAAATCTGCGCCTTATTTTGTCGAAATGCGAAACTGATGCTTTACGCATAACTCGCTTGTTTTAATTGCATCAATTTCGCTTGCGTACTTTCCAAAATAAAATCACGCAAAAAAAGACTTGCTTTCATTATCTCAACACCAATCAACTCACCGTTTGCATTCAGTTCTGCGGTAATGTTCGGACTAATTTCAAGGCTTTCGACTTCTTCTTCATCAGTAATCACCAAATGCAAAATATCTTGTGCTGCAAAGTAATTCATTTTTGGATTAGACATAATTTAATCTCCCCGTGTTAAGTCTAAATTTGATTTGTTGTCGTGTTGTTGCGTGAATAGTGACAGGTGTTAGGGTTGCTTCATCTTCTTCATAAGGAATCATCACTAATTTGTTAGAGGGGTTCCAATACTAACGGGGAGAAAACGTACGCTAAGAGATTTTAATCACGTGGAAGCCTTATGCTTACTGACTTTCAGTCTAAAAAGTTTCAACTTTATAGACGGTAAAAATACTCCATAAAATCGTGTCTAAAATATCGTTTTTTGGTATTTAGTAGACGATTAAGTCTACAAATTGATTTATTAGACGGTTTTGTGGGTTCAAATTCAGGCTAAAAATTTCTTAGCGTACGTTTTCGCCTCGTTAGTATTGGAACCCCGGATACTAAGGCGGTTGCAGAAATAGAAACGTTATTTAAGTATTCATTTAAAGTTAAATAAATATCATAAAAACATTATTTTAAGGTGTAAAAAATGGCCATTAGTCGAAAAACCACAGCAAGTCAAAGCATCAGAAGAGCAAATACAATCCATCATTAATCAAGGTGGCTCGGTAGCAAAAAATA
>CAKZJE010000105.1 GCA_936941155.1 uncultured Methylomonas sp.
TTTGGCACACCGTTTGCTTTATCTAGGTTGTCTTAAACTTGAACATGAACAACCTCGAAAGCAAGAACAGGAGAAACAATTATGGCATTACGTCAATGTGCAATTTACGGGAAAGGCGGTATCGGTAAATCAACCACCACCCAAAATTTAGTCGCAGCCTTAGCTGAATCTGGTAAAAAAGTGATGATTGTTGGCTGCGACCCAAAAGCCGACTCCACTCGTTTGATTTTACACTCAAAAGCTCAAACCACGATTATGAGCTTAGCGGCAGAAGCTGGCAGCGTTGAGGATTTGGAATTAGAAGATGTATTGAAAGTCGGATACGGCGATATTAAATGCGTTGAATCTGGCGGCCCTGAGCCTGGTGTTGGCTGTGCCGGTCGTGGCGTTATCACCGCAATTAACTTTTTAGAAGAAGAAGGTGCTTACGATGACGAATTAGATTTCGTGTTCTACGACGTATTAGGCGACGTAGTCTGCGGCGGTTTCGCGATGCCAATTCGTGAAAACAAAGCACAAGAAATCTACATTGTATGCTCTGGGGAAATGATGGCGATGTACGCTGCAAACAACATTGCAAAAGGCATCGTGAAATACGCTAACTCAGGCAGCGTGCGTTTGGCAGGTTTAATCTGCAACAGCCGTAACACTGACCGCGAAGACGAATTAATCATGGCTTTAGCTGCAAAAATCGGCACCACCATGATTCACTTCGTACCACGCGACAACGTAGTACAACGCGCTGAAATCCGCCGCATGACGGTGATCGAATACGATCCACAAGCAAAACAAGCGGACGAATATCGTGAGTTAGCCAGAAAAATCTATGAAAACAGAAACTTCATTATTCCACATCCCATCACAATGGATGAATTGGAAGAATTATTGATGGAGTTCGGCATCATGGATGAAGAGGACGAAACAATTGTAGGAAAAACAGCTGCTGATGAAGCAACTGCTTAATAAAACACCGTAGAGACGCAATATTTTACGTCTCTACCAATCCATCCTAAAACCGTTGCTGAGGGATTACTCAGGACACCAGGAGATGATGATGACAGCCATGACAAGAGAAGAAACCGAAGCCCTGATTCAAGAGGTGCTTGAGGTTTATCCAGAGCAAGCGAGAAAAGACCGTGCCAAACATTTGGCAGTAAACGATCAAAGCTTGGAAAAATCTAACAAATGTATTACCTCTAACCGTAAATCTTTGCCGGGCGTGATGACCATTCGTGGTTGCGCTTACGCAGGTTCAAAAGGTGTGGTGTGGGGGCCGATTAAAGACATGATTCACATCTCGCACGGGCCTGTGGGTTGTGGTCAATACTCCAGAGCGGGTCGTCGTAACTATTATGTCGGCACGACGGGCGTAAACACTTTCGGCACAATGAACTTTACCTCGGATTTCCAAGAGAAAGACATCGTGTTCGGCGGCGACAAAAAATTAGCCAAAATTATTACTGAAATCGAGCAATTATTCCCTTTAAACAAAGGCATCAGCGTTCAGTCTGAATGCCCCATTGGTTTGATTGGTGATGATATTGAAGCGGTTTCTAAAAAAGCCAATAAAGAAATCGGCAAACCGGTTGTGCCAGTGCGTTGCGAAGGTTTCCGTGGGGTTTCGCAATCCTTAGGTCATCACATTGCAAATGACGCGATTCGTGACTGGGTATTGGAAAATCGTGATGGCGATGAATCTTTCCCAACCACACCTTACGATGTTGCTGTAATCGGTGACTATAACATCGGCGGTGATGCGTGGGCATCGCGTACTTTGTTAGAAGAAATGGGACTGCGAGTGGTTGCGCAATGGTCAGGTGACGGCACGATTGCAGAAATGGAAAAAACGCCAAAAGTGAAATTGAATTTGATTCACTGCTACCGTTCTATGAACTACATCGCACGGCACATGGAAGAAAAATACAACATCCCTTGGATTGAGTATAACTTCTTTGGCCCAACCAAAATTGCAGAATCTTTACGCAAAATTGCAGCGTTGTTTGATGAAACCATTCAAGCGGGTGCAGAGCGTGTGATTGAACGTTATAAATCAGAATACGATGCAGTGATTGCAAAATACCGTCCACGTTTGGAAGGTAAACGTGTGATGTTGTATGTCGGTGGTTTACGTCCTCGTCACGTTATCGGTGCTTATGAAGATTTAGGCATGGAAGTTGTCGGCACAGGTTATGAATTTGGTCATAACGACGACTACGACCGTACGATTAAAGAAATGGGCAACGCAACGTTGATTTATGACGACGTGACGGGTTATGAATTTGAAGAGTTCGTGAAAAAAGTAAAACCAGACTTGATTGGTTCAGGGATTAAAGAAAAGTACATCTTCCAAAAAATGGGTGTGCCTTTCCGTCAAATGCACTCATGGGATTATTCAGGCCCTTATCATGGCTACGATGGTTTCGCCATTTTCGCCCGCGATATGGATATGACGATCAATAATCCATGCTGGAAACAGATTAAAGCACCGTGGAAAACGGCTGCCAATGAACAAGCGGCTGTTGCTGCAAGTGCTGCTTAAGCGTTCTTCGTTTCCTCGTTCCCACGCGCTGCGTGGGAACGTCGTAGCACCGCGCTGCGGTGCGAAACGCGGCGCGTTTAAACTGCATTCCCACGCCGCGCGTGGGAACGAGTTAATGAATTTTTTTGTTGAGGATTATCCTCAATTCACTCAACACGTCGTCCACAGATGAGTGGCGCGTTAGGAGATTATCATGAGTCAAAATGTTGACAACATCCAAGCCAGTTATCCGTTATTCCGCACTGACGAATACAAAGATAACCTGAAAAACAAACGCGAAGTTTACGAAGAGCGTCATCCACAAGAGAAAATTGATGAAGTTTTTCAATGGACGACAACCAAAGAATATCAAGAGTTAAACTTCAACCGCGAAGCGTTAACCGTCAACCCAGCGAAAGCGTGCCAACCCTTAGGCGCGGTGTTATGCGCGTTAGGTTTTGAAAAAACCATGCCGTATGTACACGGCTCACAAGGTTGCGTAGCGTATTTCCGTACATATTTTAACCGTCATTTTAAAGAGCCAATTGCTTGCGTATCAGATTCTATGACAGAAGATGCAGCGGTTTTCGGTGGACAAAAAAATATGATGGCAGGTTTGGAAAACTGCAAAGCGTTATACAAACCCGACATTATCGCGGTATCCACCACTTGTATGGCGGAAGTTATCGGTGACGACCTCAATGCGTTTATCAATAACACTAAAAAAGCCGGTCACATTGAACAAGATTACCCAACGCCATTTGCGCATACACCAAGCTTCGTTGGCAGCCATACCACTGGCTGGGACAATATGTTTGAAGGCATGGTGAAATATTTCACCCTGAATTACATGGAAGACAAAGCGGTTGGCTCAAACGGCAAAATCAACTTTGTGCCAGGTTTTGAAACTTACTTAGGCAACTTCCGCGTTATCAAAAGAATGATGAAAGAAATGGGCGTGGATTACACCCTGCTTTCTGATCCTTCTGAAGTGTTAGACACACCAGCCGATGGTTCATTCCGCATGTATGAAGGCGGCACGACTCAAGCTGAAATCAAAGACGCACCGAATGCGATTGATACCTTGTTGTTACAACCTTGGCAGTTGGAAAAAACTAAAAAGTTTGTGCAAAACACTTGGAAACAACCTGCCACAGCCATCAACATTCCAATGGGATTAGATTGGACTGATAAATTTTTGATGAAAGTGTCTGAATTAAGCGGCAAACCGATTTCAGCTTCGTTGGAATTAGAGCGCGGTCGTTTGGTTGACATGATGACTGACTCACACGCTTGGTTACACGGCAAAAAATTCGCGCTGTACGGTGATGCAGATTATGTCATGGGCATGACTAAATTCTTGCTCGAACTTGGTGCAGAACCTTCAGATGTATTGTGCAACCACGCCAACAAACGTTGGGAAAAAGCGATGCGCAAAATCTGTGATGAATCACCTTATGGCAAAAACACTCAAATCCACGTTGGAAAAGATTTGTGGCATTTCCGCTCATTAGTGTTCACCAACAAACCTGATTTTATGATTGGCAACTCGTATGGCAAATTCATTCAACGCGACACCTTATATAAAGGTGAAGAGTTTGAAGTGCCATTAATCCGTATCGGCTTCCCGATTTTCGACCGTCACCATTTACACCGCATGACGACTTTAGGTTATGAAGGCGCGATGTATATTTTGACAACACTGGTAAATGCAGTGTTAGAAAAACTTGATGATGATACACGCGGCATGGGTACAACGGACTATAACTACGATTTGGTTCGTTAATTGCTTTTATTTGTAGGTTGGGGTGAGCTTGCGAACCCCAACATTTACGACGATTTGTTGGGGTTCGTTCCTCACCCCAACCTACGTCCCATTTAATGCGCATAACGGAGAATCCTCATGCCCAATGTCATGCTGAAAAAAAACGCCGAAGGCAAATTAGTCTTTTATGTTCCCAAAAAAGACTTGGAAGAAGTCGCTGTCAGCGTCGAATTTGATAGCCCGCAGCAATGGGGCGGTGAAGTGGTGTTAGGTGATGGCTCAAAATATTATTTTGATCCGCAAACACCCCCTAAATTCCCGATAACCTTACGCGCAAAACGTTTAGATTCAGGAGAAGAATAATGGCACTTTATATTGTAGAAGCGGATTGTATTTCATGCGGCGATTGTGTTCCGGTGTGTCCTACCGACTCAATCACTGAAGGCGCGGTGGTGTTTAAAATCAATGCAAAAACCTGCACCGAATGCGAAGGCGATTTTGACAAACCCCAATGTGTGCGCGTTTGTCCAATTGATAACTGCATTTTGCCAATAGCGGCTTAAGTTAAATCAGGACTGCCAGTCCTTTAAGGACTGGCAGTCCTAACTCTGTGAGGTTAGCATGATTACGACAGCGCAACTGGCAGACATTTCCAGCAAAATCAAAGCTCTTGGCGTAGATGAATCCATTCTTAGCCAGCTTAGACAAGATTATCAAAGCATTCATTTTACCTACTGCATGGATGACGATATTGGTTCTTACGAACCGGTTTTAACAGAAACCGAGTTTAATCTGTACTTAATTGATGGACGGGAACATTGCCTGTGTCTGACGAATAATCACGACGTTGCAACCGGCATCGTTATCGCTGAAGTGGTGATCGAAGAATGACCGGCGAACAACGCCCCGTCACGATTCCACTGGCAAATTGCAGTATTTGCCCCTTTCGCGGCAAAACCCTGCTGCAAGGTCGCTGTATGCCCGGCGACACCTGTGTGATTGCAGAAAGCGGACGACAAATTGACCGTTTTTTTAAAATCAATCCCGCCTATGCAGAACTGTATTTGCAAGACAGGTTTTGGGAACGCCGCGCCATTGCCGTGCGTTACGCGCCGCTGAAAGCGTTGCCCGCCTTGATTGACGATGAAGACGAAGTGGTGAGACGTGCGTTAGCGTACAAATTGCCGTTAGCGTATTTGCCGCAATTGATGAACGACAGCGACCGCGAAGTGCGGATGACGGTTGCCGACCGAATTCCTGCGGAAGACTTGGAGAAAATGGTCACTGACGCGGATTATATTGTCCGTGCGACCATCGCCAAACGCTTACCCGTCGGACGTTTATTTCGGTTGATTTGCGACCCTGATCCAGAAGTACGCAAAATCGTCGCAACTCGCATTCCCTCTGTCAGTCTTGGTTTGATGGTACATGACTGTGAACCCGAAATCCGCAGGCTAGTGGCTGAACGCATTAGCCCAGAAGATGCGGTGGTGATGTTAAGCGATACGGATTGGGTGGTGCGGTATCTGGTGGCGCAAAAAGTGAATCTTGCTGACCTTAAAAGTTTAGAAAATGACCCTGAGCCTGATGTGCGTAGTGTTGTGCAGCAACGCTTATCTTCTTTTCCTCAAGCGGATGGTTAAACATGACAGATGCCACTTTTACTCTGGACGGTCAAGCGATTGCAAAAATTGTTAAGCAAACCTTGCCCGATGCAGAAGATGAATTATTACTCAGCAAACTCAAGCAGTTAAACCCAAACTACCCGCTGCATTTGTCATACACTGGCGCAGAATGGTATCGGATTGGCGGGATTGTAGACATTAACGGCAAACGGATTGCCAGTGATTTAATCGAATGGACAGAGCGCACTTTTAAAGAATGCGGACAAAATCTGCACACTTTTATTGATTACGCTTTAGAACAAAACTTGATTGCCACGCGGATTACCGGAAAAACGTTGTATTTGGTGATTAAAACCGGCAGTAAAGCGGAAGATTTTGTGCAAATTGAAATTGATAAAACGCAGGAAATTTCTGACAGGTTTTTGGTCGATGAACAAAATCTGCCGGAGGATTTAGAAGAATTTATTGATCCTTTGTATCCGAAAACCATACAACCGTTTGCAATTGGCACGGCGCGTTATCAATATCGGCGCAAAACCGATGTGACGATTTTTATGGCAGAAATGAGCAAACATCCTTTTTCTGAACATCCGGCGCAACGTTTTATGGATGATTTCAACCGCAGTTCCGCGCGACACAACACCACTTTTTGCCACGATTGGATTATTCATCCCTTTCGGCACACCGGACGTTTCGGCGAGCAAATTGTGAATGTGGACATCATCAACACGCAGCAAAAAAATATTCCGTATCTGGAAAATCTTAACGCGAAAGGTACGGCGTTGCACACGCAACTGAATCGTTTTGACAGACAAGCCGGTTATCCGTTTGCGTGGTTTTTTTACATGCTGAAAGGGTTGTGGGTGCCAACGCAAATTGGCGTGACAGTTTTTAAAGATATATCGAAGGATTTTTCCTATTTACCTGAGCGCGATGTGGCGGTGCTGAAAGATTGGATTAGCACACCGTATAGCGTTTGATTTCACGACTGCCAGTCCTTAAAGGACTGGCAGTCGTCGTTTTTTACTTTCAATGGAGATAACAATGGCAATTGCAGATATTAAAGCCTTCTCAGAGCTTGCCAAAACTGATGAGCAATTAAAAGAAAAACTCAAAGCTTGTTTGAAATTGCGCGAGATTTTAAATTTAGCGAAAGAATATGGTTTTAACTTGGATGAAGTGGAATTGTATCCGCCTAATGAACCACAATTCACCGATGAGCAATTATCTGAAAAAATGGCAAAAGCTCTGTTGCGGGTGTAAATCAGTTTAGTTTCTGGATAATAAGTTAGCTAGATACCAAGAATTCGGCGC
>CAKZJE010000106.1 GCA_936941155.1 uncultured Methylomonas sp.
TAACTCATCGCTAATAGTTAAGCTTTCCAGTTCCGCATCAGGCGCAAATAAACCGCCGTTGTAAGCGGGAATATCAAATTTAGAATTACCTATATTGATGTCAGAAAAAAGTTTTTTAATAGCTTCCCAGCCGCTAAAAACCGCGTTTGGAATTTCAAAAATCCGGTTATGCAAGGTATTATTCGGCAATAAATCGCGGTCTTCGGCAAAAGCAATAAACAGCATTCTGTCTAATAATTTTTGCCCAATTCTCACCATGGCTTTGCGGCGAATAGAATTGTTTTCTTTTTTCAAACCGTTAATTAAATCAATCCGCAATTGCCGATAATCGCGATAAAGTTGGTCGGTGATTTCTTTTTCTTGTTGTTGCGAATCGTTAAATAGCTTTTCAGTTGCCCCGCCTAACAGATTTTCTTTTTTCAGCAACAATACAAAACGCGCATATTCTTCCGGTTTGATTAAATCCTCTAAAAACCATTGTTCATATTTGCGGGTGGATTCTGGAAATTTATACAGACGAAATTCAATGCAGTTGGAGACTAAAAACCATTTTGCTGTGCCTTCAGTGTTCGCGGCGTAGCGGATGGCTTGATTAACAGTGGATTCGGTTCTTCCTATCGGGCGCGTTAAATCGTAAGTTTTAGGGCTTTTAAACTCAAAAGGAACAAATACGGATTTTTGAACTTTAGAAAACTCACCTAACGCATAATCAATGCCTAAATATTCAGGCTCTATATCCCACGATTTAGCGTTTTTCTGGTCTCCAGAGGATTTATAGCCTAATAATTCTTTAAAAAACACCAGAAAATCATTGGCTAACGTGCGTTCTTTGCTTTCTAAATCAAGGGCGAGATTGCTTAAGCGTCTTTCGATGATTTTTTTAGATTTATCGGGAATTTCGCCATTGATTAAAATATCAGCGGTATGAATGGTTTTTTTGATAAGTTTTGGATTAAACAGCGCGTTATTATTTTTGCTGATTTGGGTATGGATCATGGTGTTTTTTCTGAGTAATAATGGTTGCTCTATCTGTTCAAATAAAAAAAGCCTGACCATGCAAGCAAAAATCAGGCTTTAGATTCTAACAGAAAAAATTACAGCTAAAGTTTATCAAGCAAAACTAAACACCGCGCCCAGCAAGCCACCAAACACGCCGCCCCACACCACCAGCCAGCCTAAATGTTCTTTGATAATCGCCTGTACCATTTCTTTGACCAATTGTGGCGTTAATTCCGCCAGCCGCGCATCAATCACAATTTCAATTTTGCTAACTAAATCTGTGCCGATTTTGTGCGAATCCAAGCCATGTTTTAACGCTGCTTTAAACGGCTCAGAATCCACCATTTCTGATAAGGTGGTTTGCATTCGTAAAGTAAACGGCTCTTTCAACGGCACTAACGCTTCCGCGCCGCCCATCATCATCAACATGCCGCCAAAAGAGGATTCCATAATTGACGTGACTAAACTTTCATAAATTTTGTCATAATCAACAGCAGCAAGTAACGGCTCTAAGTTTAAAACTTTCCCGCCTTCTTCCTCTTCTTTTTCAATGAACTGCTCAATATTTTCAACTGTGAAAAACTGCGCCATCATCAGGTTTTTAATCGAGCTTTTAAACTCTTCAAACCGCTCAGGAATCACGCCAGAACCGTATAAATACGGCACTTTTTCAAACAGCATGTGAATGGCTAGCCAATTGGTAATTGCACCCGAAAGTGCGAAAAAGCCGATGGATTTGAAAAAGTGTGAGCCAATCAAATAGCCAAATAAAATCACCGCGACAGCTGCCGCGTTAGTGCCAAGATTTTTATCTTGGCGTAATTTGCTAAATACGTCTGCTAATAACTGTTTCATCTTTTCTTAATCAATAAATCAGTAATTGAACCTTCAATCATTTCAGCGGCAAAACCTAACGTTTCTGCTAAGGTTGGATGCGCATGAATCGTCAATGCAATATCTTCGACATACGCGCCCATTTCCAGAGCCAAAACCGCTTCGGCAATCAACTCGCCCGCGTTAGATCCAGTAATCCCCGCGCCTAAAATCCGTCCGGTTTCTTTGTCAGATAAAATTTTTGTTACACCTTCTTTGCGTCCCATACTTAAAGAACGACCGCTTGCCGCCCACGGAAATGCGCCTTTTTCGTATTCAATACCTTCTGCTTTTGCGGCATTTTCGGTGAGTCCCATCCAAGCGACTTCAGGATCTGTATACGCTACGGATGGAATCGTCAATGCTTGCCATTGTGATGGCATTCCAGAAATGACTTCGGCAGCAATTTTGCCTTCATGCACAGCTTTGTGCGCCAACATCGGATTACCAACCACATCGCCAATTGCATAAATGTTGGGAATATTGGTGCGCATTTGTTTATCAACGGCAATAAAACCGCGCTCGTCTACATTCACGCCTGCTTTTTCAGCCGCAATTAATTTACCATTCGGACGGCGACCAATCGCCACTAACACTTTATCGAAAACTTCCGGTGGATTTTTATCGCCTGAAAAACTGACTTGTAAACCTTCTGGCAGACTTTCAATTTTTTCTACAGCAGTTGATAACAGAATTTTTTCGTATTGGTCTTTGATTTTTTGCATCAACGGACGCACTAAATCTTTATCGCAGCCCGGAATGATTTGATCTTGCATTTCTACAATGCTGATTTTGCTGCCTAAAGCATGATAAACGGTTGCCATTTCCAAACCGATAATGCCGCCGCCCACAATTAAAAGTTTTTCCGGCACACTTTCCAAGTTGAGAGCGTCTGTGGAATCCGTTAAGCGTTTGTCTTCATTAGGAAAAGAAGGAATTTTTACCGCTTGTGAACCGACCGCGATAATGGCTTGTTCAAATTCAATTTGTTCAGAGGTATCGCCGTTTGTCACTTGTAAAATATTGGCAGAAACAAATTGACCTAAACCGTGCACAACAGTGACTCCGCGTTGTTTCGCAAGTCCTGCTAAACCTGTGCTTAAGCCTGCACTGATTTTAGATTTATGTTCGCGCAGTTTATCCAAATTGATTTCTGGTGCGGCAAAAGTAACACCCGCATGACTGGATTCTTTGGCTTCATGGATGGTGTGCGCAACATGCAATAAAGCTTTTGAGGGAATGCAGCCGACGTTTAAACATACGCCACCCAGCACCGGATAACGTTCAACCAGCGTGACTTTTTTTCCTAAATCCGCCGCTCGGAATGCTGCTGTGTAGCCGCCAGGCCCGCCGCCTAATACTAAAACTTCTGTTTTCACTTTAAATGCCTCTTTAATCTAAAAAATACTGTGGAGTATTGTGGGTATATTTGTTGAGAAATGGTTTTTTGATTCTTTATTTAGTGACAACTAACCATTTATTTAATTTAACCAGTTCTTCAATAACCAATCCGCCTGCTTGATAGAGCAAGGCAGTACGCGCTTTAAAATAGCGGTAACGTGCTTGCAGTTGTGCTTTGCGAGCTTCGGACAACTGCTTTTGTGAGTTTAGTAAATCAATAATAGTTACCACACCTAACTCATAACCTTTTTCCATGCTATCACGCGCTTTTTCGCGGGCGGCAACCTCTTGGTCTGTGGCTCGGTTACGCGCCGGTGCACTTGCCATATCCCAAAATGCGGCACGAGTGAGTTTTTCTAGCTCGCGTTGCTTTTGCTGCATTTTGGTTAAACTTAAGCCGTGTCTTGCTTCTGCTTCTCTAACTCTGGCACTTATTCCACCGCCTTGGTACAAAGGTACTGTTGCTTCCACAGCGATAGAGCCAACATCATAAGGTGCTGACCGCAAGCTGTTATAAACCGTATCGCTGTAGTTGCCGTTGATTTGCAACTCAAGTCGAGGTAAATGACCGGCTTGATAAGCAGAAATATTTTGTTCGGCAGATGCAACAGCATGTTTGAGCGCGGCTAATTCTGGATTAATTTGCCCTGCTTGCTGTACCCAAGAATCAATTGCACCGTCAGGTGCTGGCAAAACTACGTCTAACCGCGCAGTTTGCAAATTTTTAACCTCATCACCTGTGAGTTCGCGTAATTTTTCTAATGCAATTTTGGCATCATTATTACTGTCTATTAATTGGCTGCGTAGTGTTTCAACTTGCGCTTGCACTTCGTAAAGGTCGGTGATTTTTGCCATCTGCCGTTCTTGCAACGCTTTGACGCGACTCAGTTGTTTTTCAGTCGAGACAAGTTCTGCGGCAATAATTTTGCTTTTATCCGCTGAATCTAACGCATTCACATAACGGTCAACTAAATCCGAAATGAGTTTTTGTTGGGCGGCGACTAAGGTTTCCTCACCTTGTTTGGTGCTCGATTCTTGGCTTTTTAATAATAAATACGATTGTAAATCAAATAAAGGTTGCCGCAGACTTACAGTCGCACGTTTGCCCGCATAGGTGTCGACACTGGCTCGAGTTGTTTGACTTTTGTGTTGGTTTAAACGATTGTGCGAGTAATTGCCAGTTAAATCGATTCTAGGCAATAATTTACTCAACGCTTCATCTTCTTGCGCTTTGGCAATATCCAGTGCGAATTGACTGCCTTGCAATTCAGGTGATGCTAATACAGCACGAGCGTAGAGAGTGACTAAATCTTCTGCCTGCGCAATAGAGCAAAGGCAAAAGCTAAAACAGAAAAAAAACAAAAAACGCATACTATTAATCCTCAATCAGTGAGCGAGCGAAAATATTGCTAAAAGGTTGCATCAGGTATTGAAAAAAGGTTCTATCACCTGTGTTAATCAAAACCTCTGCTGGCATTCCCGGCATTAAAATTAAGCCATGATCGCTTAAATCTTTTAAGCCGGCTTTTTCAACTTCCACTCTCGCTAAATAATAACTGACTTGGTTTTTTTCATCGGTAAGCCTATCTGCGGACAGAGCAATGACATGTCCGTCAATTTTGAGGGTTTTTGCACTTTTAAACGCACTAAATCGCACTTCGGTTTTTTGACCAATATGAACTCTGTCAATATCCATTGGTGAAACTTGCGCTTCAACAATTAGTTTTTCGCGCTGCGGTACTAAATCTAATAAACGTCCACCGGGTGGAATAACCGCGCCTAAGGTATGCACAGTTAAGCCTAAAACCATGCCCGATTCAGGAGCTTTAATCGTTGTGCGGTTGACGGTATCGGTTAGCCATTGAGATTTTTCTTGCAGTTCTACTAATTCCGATTGCACTTTGCTTAGCTCTTCAACCACTTCGCGTTGAAAGTCTTTTTCAATTTGCAAACTTTTAAGTGAAATTTCACTGATTTGGGTTTGTGCAGTGGCAATATTCGCAGTGAGATCGCCTTTGTCACCTTCCGATTCTGCTAAACGTCTCTCTAGCTCCGTGACTCTTTGTTTTTCCACATAACCATCTTTTAGCAAGGCGCGAAAATCGGTTAAATCTTTGTTTAAAGACGCTGATAAATTACTGCGACTGTGTTGCTGTGCTTTAATCCCTTCAATTTTTTCCTGTAATTGCTGACGTTGCTGCTTCAGAATGTCAATTTGTCCATTGCGTGAGCGTTTTCGCACGGCAAAAGATTGATCTTGCACTCGCATGACATCTTGAGCTCTTGCATCCGTTGCTGCATTTTTTAACAACTCAGGATAATCAACGGCATTTTTATCATCTCTTTCTGCAATTAAACGTGCTTCTCTTGCCAATGCAGAAAAGAGTTGTCCTCGCATGGTTTCTAATTGAGCACGCGAAGAGGTATCTTCCAATTCAATTAAGATTTGCCCTTTTTTCACGGTATCGCCATCGCGGACAAGAATCGCTTTGACAATACCACCTTCTAGGTGTTGTACGGTTTTACGGTAGTTTTCGACAGCCACACTGCCGGGGGCAAGAGCCGCGCTTCCTAATGGGGCAAAATAAGCCCAGCCACCAAAAAAACCAAATACAGATAACACGAGTAAATAACCTAGTCTGCGAATAGGTTTGTCATCTGCATATTTTGTAATATCAACAGCATCAGTTTTTTTTGTTGTTAATAAACTCATAACGGTTTTCCTTGTGCAACTTGTGGAGGCTGAACGGGGCGTTGATTTAACTTGGCGAGGACTTCATCTCGCGCTCCATCTAAGACTAAAGAGCCTTCATTTAATAACATAATTCGGTCTACGATACTTAAAATGCCGACGCGGTGCGTAATTACAATCACTGTGCAGCCGCGTTGTTTCAGCGTTAATAAAGCTCTGGCTAAAGCTTGTTCACCTTGATCGTCTAAATTAGAGTTGGGTTCGTCCAAAATGACTAAAACAGGATTGCCATATAAAGTTCGCGCTAAAGCAACTCGTTGACGTTGCCCTGCGGATAATACGCCGCCACTGCCGCCCATTTCCGTATCGTAGCCTTGGGGTAAATGTAAAATCATGTCGTGAACACCGGCAGCGCGGGCTGCATCGACAACTAAATTGGCATCGACTTCGCCAAAGCGGGCAATATTTTCAGCAATCGTGCCGTCAAATAATTCAATATCTTGCGGTAAATAACCAATGTGAGGGCCTACTAAGCCACGATCAAGTTGCGTTACATCTGCACCATCTAAACGAATTGCGCCATTGGCAACAGGCCAGATTCCCAATAATGCGCGTGCCAGTGTTGATTTACCAGAGCCACTTGCACCAATCAGTGCGATAAATGTGCCGGGGTCAATTCCGAAAGATACGCCTTTTATGACTGGTGTTTTAGAACCGGGGGGAACAATCGTGGCTTGTTCTGCTCGCAACACGCCTTTAGGAGCTGGCAGCGGCATTTTGTCTGCTTCGGCTGGAAATTGCTTTAACAGTGCGTTCAGGCGGTCGTATGCAGTGCGAGCAGTTAAAAATTGTTTCCAGCTGGCAATCATTAAATCAATTGGGGCGAGGGCGCGTCCTAATAAAATAGAACCACCAATCATCATGCCGGGGCTGATTTCTTTATTAATTGCCAGCCACGCACCAAGTCCTAAAACCAAGGATTGCATGGTCATGCGATACGTCTTTGATAAAGCAGTAATTAAGCCGTTTTTTTCACTGGCGGTGGCTTGCAGCATAATTAATTTATATTGTTTTTCTCGCCAACGAGCCATTAACGAAGGCAGCATTCCCAGCGCGTGTACAACTTCTGCATTGCGCAAATTACGCGATGTGCTATTCGCATTTTCAACTGAAACTTTATTCGCTTGCTCTAAATCGCCTGAAGTTGCACGTTCATTCCAGATAGCTAATAGAATCAGGAGCACAGCGGAAACAATCGCGACATAGCCAAAAGCAGGATGAAATAGAAATAATAATAGGATGTAAATGGGTAGCCAAGGCGCGTCAAAAAAAGCAAATAAGCCGTTGCCAGTCAAAAATTGACGCACTGCCAGCAAATCGCTCATCGGCTGCGCACTGCTTTTGCCACCGCTCACCAAACCTTGTCGGAACATTACTTTATACAACCGCTCGTTCAGTAATAAATCAAAACGGGTACTGACGCGGATTAAAATTTGCGAGCGTATCCACTCCAATAATCCTAATGTTGCAAACAACACAACGGCAAGCAAAGTCAACATTAATAAAGTTGATGTGCTACTGCTGCCTAATACGCGGTCATATACCTGCATCATATAAATAGACGGCAGCAGCATAAGAAGATTAATAAAGAGACTAAAAACTGCGGCTGACTGAAACGAGTCGCGGCAGTGATGAATCGCTTTAGCGAGTTCTGAAAGGGGTGAGCGCATTAAAAGATTCCAGTTAATGAAAAATAAGACCCCGCGCGGGGCTGGTTCTATTAGAAAGTAATTTTACAAAGAACTGAGACTGTCTTGGTGTGTGCAATGACAGAGAGTCCGTTTCAATGAGTATAGTTTTCCATATTTTTAAAAATAATAACAGCTGTAATGGCGCATCTAAACACAAGAATAGAGAAAACGCAGCTGTGTTTATGCGATGAATCATAAGCAAATTTTGAATGCTGAAGGTTATGCTAACAATGCTTTAATGTTATTAAATACATTGGTAAACATTTCTTTTGTCAGGCGTTTGGTTTGAATATTGTAGCGGCTGGTGTGATAAGAATCGACTAAATAGCGACCATCAGGTAATAAATGCGAGACATTATGAGCGAATTTTGCACTGCTTAATTTTAAGCCATAAGCTTTTAAAACGGCTTGGTGAGCGATATTTCCCAGTGCCAAAATCACCGCTTTTTCTGGCAAGGTTTTTAATTCAGCGGCTAAAAAATGATTGCATTGGTTAATTTCATCGCCTGTGGGTTTATTTTCCGGCGGCAAACATTTCACTGCATTCGTAATTCGCGCATTTTTCAAAGCTAAACCATCGTTTAACGCTGTTGACTCCAATTGATTGCTATAGCCAAATTGGTAAAGCGTTTCGTACAGCAACACGCCTGCATAATCACCGGTAAAAGGTCGCCCAGTTGCGTTTGCGCCGTGCATTCCTGGTGCTAAACCTACAACTAACAATTGTGGCGTGTCATCACCAAAGGGTGCGACTGGAAGTGCATGATAATTAGCGTATTTTTGTTTAACTTCGGTGAGAAAACTGCTTAAGCGTGGGCAGTCAGTGCAATGTTGATTGAAAATTTCGTTTGATAGCATAAGTAGTTTTGCGCAGGGTAAAAATATTTTTTTACGCGCTAGTTTGAATTAAGATAGGAGAATTTTTTTGTAATGAAAGGTAATCATACCATACACCGATGACACACTCACTGTTAGAGCAAGACGCGATTTATATGGCACGCGCATTAGAATTAGCCCAATATGGACTGTACACAACCTCGCCAAATCCGCGTGTAGGCTGTGTTTTAGTCAAAAATGGATACATTATTGCTGAAGGTTGGCATAGCAGGGCAGGGCAGGGACATGCGGAAGTTGAGGCATTAAAACAAGTAACGCATAGTGTAGGCGCGACTGCGTATGTGACGTTAGAGCCGTGTAGTCATCATGGCAGAACTCCACCTTGTTGTGACGCGCTGATTAATGCAGGAATTAAACGAGTTGTGGTTGCCATGCAAGACCCGAATCCGTTAGTGGCGGGAAAGGGTTTAAAAAAACTACAGGCAGCAGGAATTGAAGTGGTTTGTGGCGTGTTAGAAAACGAGGCGCAAGCTTTGAATCGAGGTTTTATTAAACGAATGCTCACGGGCAAACCCTTTGTGCGCAGCAAATTAGCCATGAGTTTAGACGGGCGCACGGCAATGGCAAATGGCGAAAGCAAGTGGATAACCTCAGTTGATGCAAGGCGAGATGTGCAATATTTACGCGCCGAAAGCTGTGCAGTTTTAACGGGCATTAATACGGTTTTAGCCGATGATCCCTCATTGGATGTGCGTTTAGAAGATACACAGGTTTTGCAACCGATTCGCGTGGTTTTAGACAGTCAATTGCAAATGCCAGTTTCTGCAAACATGGCAAAACTTGCAGGTGAAACGTGGGTTTTAACCTGTTGCGACAATGCACAAAAAAAATTGGCATTAGAACAAGCAGGATTTAAGGTTTTCCTGTTGCCTGAAAAAAATAATCGTGTTGATTTAAATGCTGTGTTTGAATTTTTAGGGCAACAGCAAATCAACGAAGTATTAGTTGAAGCGGGTGCAATTTTAAATGGCGCATTATTAGAAGCGAGTTTGGTGGATGAATGGATTGTTTACATGGCAACTTGTGTGTTAGGTGATAATGGACGCGGTTTATTTAGTTTGCCCAATTTAAATACAATCGCGGATAAAAAAACTTTGCAATTAAACGAGGTCAAGCGCGTAGGAGTTGATTTGCGCCTAACTTTGTCAGGGCTAAATTAATTCTAAATTAATTCTATATTGTATTGATAATATTAATAAAAATTAAAAATATAACGCACAGCAAGCTAAACATATAAAAATATTTTTGCTGTTTAGCTTGTAATTTTCACAATCAACACCATTTTCAAAATTCAACGTGGGAAAAATAGCCATTTTTACTGATGACCCCGGCTGGCACGGTAAGCAATTAAAACTTGCTTTTGCCAAGCAAGGTTACGATAGCCATTATGTTTCGTTAACCGAAGCAAAAATTCAACTCGAAGAATCAGGACTGCCGATTAGGTTGCCTGAATTTGCAAACGCATTGCCCGATGCTGTGTTTGTGCGTGGCGTACCGGGCGGCTCTCTGGAAGAAGTTGTGTTTTATTTAGATATATTGCACGCTTTCAAACTGATGAATATTCCTGTTTACAACGACGGACATGCCATAGAACGTAGTGTTGATAAAGGCATGACCAGTTTTTTGCTGAAAAATGCAGGGTTGCCAACACCTGCAACATGGGTGGCAAGAAATCGTGAAGAAGTTTTAAAAATTGCTGAATTGGAATTGCAGCAAGGACATAAACTGATTAGCAAGCCGTTATTTGGTTCACAAGGTGAGGGAATTCGCCGGATTGAAAAAATGACGGATTTGTTTTGGCTAACATCAAGTCATGGCATTTATTATTTGCAACGGTTTGTGCAATGTGCGGGCGAGGGTTATGCCGATAAGCGCGTTTTTGTGGTAAATGGCAAGGTTATTGCTGCAATGCGCAGGCATGGAGGCAAGTCTTGGTTAAACAATGTGGCGCGTGGTGCTCGCTGCGAGGCGATTGAAGCCGATGAGAAGTTAGCACAATTGGCAATAAAAGCAGCGGCGGCGTTAAAAATGGATTATGCCGGCGTGGATATTATTAAAGATACAAATGGCAATTACAGCATTATTGAAGTGAATAGTATTCCAGCATGGAAAGGTTTGGAAAGTGTTTGTAATGTGTGTGTTGCAGAACATTTGGTCGCTGATTTACTAGGCCGTTATTTAAAAATCAACATGTTATGATTACACCAGCACAATTAAGCGAAGTTTATATTCAAGCCTGTGAAGTGGAATTACAAGCTTTTAAACCTGGCAATGTCAGTGTTTACAACGATGGTCATGATATGACCGTAGAAGATTTTAGAATCAGTGCAAAAGTCAGTGCAGATGCGATTGTGAATCCTGATTATTGTTTAGGTGAAAAAATTTTCTATGCCGTTAAAGCGACACGCGAAGCTGTAGGATGTAATACAAATTTGGGGATTATTTTGCTTTGTGCGCCGCTAATTAGCGCGGCTTATCAGGTGACTGACGCATTTTCGTTACGGCAAGCGTTGGCTCAAGTCTTAGCAAATACCACAGTTACTGATGCAGATTGGGTTTTTAAAGCCATCAATTTAGCAGCTCCCGGTGGCTTAGGAAGCTCTGAAAAACAAGATGTAAAACAACAAGCTACAGTAACGCTTACGCAAGCGATGGAGTTTGCTAGTCACCGTGACCGCGTTGCCTTGCAATATGTAATGAATTTTAAAGATATTTTCGATTTTGCTGTTTTAAGGTATAATGAGGCGTTCAATTGTTTTTTTGATAATTGCTGGGCAATAGTATCAGTGTATACAGCTTTGCTTTGTCATTATCCTGACAGTCATATAGTAAGAAAATATGGACATCAGCATAATGATTGGGTGCGTGAACAAATGTTGATTATTGATAATGCTCTCACGACTCACGCAAAATCTGATTTAATCGAATTACTTTATAAAGTTGATTACGACTTTAAAATAAAACAGATTAATCCGGGTACTACAGCCGATCTTACTGTAGCGACGATGTTAGTCATATTTTTGGATGAACTGCTTGCTGCAAACAGCAAAACAGATAGCTAAAAGGACGGCTAGATAGCGAAACACTAGCAGTTAAAGTGTATTTTTAGGTTTATTTTTTAATTTTCTCTAGGAGAATCGAACAACATGGCAAAAATCAATAACTTACGCGTAGGCGAATCATTAGTTGGTGAAGGCAATGAAATTGCACATATTGACTTAATTATCGGACCTCGTGGTTCAGCTGCTGAGTCTGCATTTGCAAATGCTTTAACAAACAACAAAGACGGCTTCTCTACTTTATTAGCAGTTGTTGCACCTAACTTAATGGTTAAACCTGCAACTATTTTATTCAATAAAGTAACAATCAAAGGTTCTAAACAAGCTGTTCAAATGTTTGGACCAGCACAACGTGCAGTTGCTATGGCTGTTGCTGATTGCGTAGAAGACGGCACAATCCCAGCTGATGAAGCGGATGATTTATTCATTTCTGTTGGTGTATTTATTCACTGGCAAGCAGAAGATGATGCAAAAATTGAATCTTTCAACTATGCAGCAACTAAAGAAGCTTTAAAACGCGCTGTTGCAGGTTCTCCTACTGCGGCTGAAGTTGTAGCTGCTAAAAAAGATGCAAAACACCCGTTCGCAGTAAACAACGAATAAGTTTTAAATATATTTGCTGTTTAAAAAAGTACCCCAGCTTGCTGGGGTATTTTTTTGCCTGAAGCTTTTTAAATTTGTAAAAAATTTCAACGCAAACAATATTCTGACCGATTTATCAGGTATGCTATTACTTCTGTTATTATTTCTAGCAACTCTTTGAATCAAAAACTATTTTTAGTGTCGTTTAGCCAATGAATCTTAAGCTTTCCATGTTCAGTGCAGGATTGGCATTGACTCTTTTTGCACTATCGCCACAAGCGACAGAAATCGAAAAAATTAAGTTGCCTGATATGGGCGATTCAACAGGGCTTCTGATTTCACCTGTTCAAGAACAAGAATTAGGCGAGGCGTTTTTTCGACAATTACACGCACAGCTTCAAATCAGTGAAGATATAGAAATTCAACAATATATTCAAGAAGTTGGGCGAAGACTGGTTTTAAACAGCGATGGCCCTAATCAGCCTTTTTATTTTTTTATTGTCACCGATGACAATATCAATGCGTTTGCAGGCCCCGGCGGTTATATTGGTATAAATTCAGGCTTATTGCTGATGACCGAGGCAGAAAGCGAATTAACCTCTGTGATGGCGCATGAGGTGGCACACGTTACGCAGCGACATTTATATCGCGCTTTTGAAGCGGCAAGCAAATTATCGATTCCAACCGCAGCAGCAACGTTAGCAGCTATTCTCATTGGCACTCAAAATGCGGCAGCAGGACAAGCGGCGTTAATGGCGGTGCAAGCAGGCAATGCTCAGGCACAAATTGACTTTACGCGTGAAAATGAGCAGGAAGCCGACAGAATCGGAATGCAAACCTTAGTGGCAGCAGAATATGACCCGCGCAGTATGCCCACTTTTTTTGAACGCTTGCAGCAATCCACGCGCTTTTACGGACAAGCAACCCCCGAATTTTTACGAACTCACCCTGTCACGGTCTCGCGAATTTCAGATACGCGCGGACGTGCCGATCAATATCCATATAAACAATATCCTGATTCGCTGACCTATTCATTGATTAAAACTAAGTTGAAAGTGCTAACAACCCGCGACAATCCAGCGACTTTGCGTTTTTTTCAAAATAGTCAACAACAAGGAACAGAGGAGCAGCGCACGGTAGCGCGTTACGGTGAAGCTTTAATGGATTTGAAAATGCAAAAGTTCAGTGCAGCGGAAAAAATCCTGCTGAATTTAATTGCGCATTATCCTGAGCAACCGCATTATTTAAGTGCTTTAGCCAGAGTGAGTGTCGAAAACAAACAATACGACAAAGCTTTGAAAGTTTACTTACAAGCCACCAAGCAATTTCCTACCAATAACGCACTCAAAATTGAATATGTCACCAGCTTGTTAAAAGCAGGGCAGCCAAAAGTCGCGCTGCAAGTTTTAGAGTCATTAGCGACAAACTTCCAAGAACATATCTTGTATTTAGAACTGATGGCGCAAACTTATGAGGATTTAAGATTGCCTGCGGAATCGCATCGTTATTTAGCCGAATATTATTATGCAACGGGACAAACGAAAACCGCGATAATGCAAATTGGTTTAGCTTTGAAATCCAAACCTCTCGATGAGTATTTGCGTGCAATTTTGGATGAACGGATGCGTTTTTTTATGGAAGAAGAAAAACAGCGGCGTGAAAACAAATAACTATTAACGACTGGCAGTCCTTTAAGGACTGCCAGTCGTGACATCCCACCCTTCAAAAAACACCTACTTTGTTATTTGTGTAATACACACGAAAATCTAAAAACTTATGATTCAAGAAACAATCGTTACCACCGTCAATCAGCAAGGTATTGTCCATATTGCCCCGATGGGGATTCATGTCGAAAACAACGAATTTATTATTCTGCCCTTTAAACCTTCAACCACGCTCAACAATTTATTGGAAACTGAAACGGCGGTGATTAACTACTGCACGGATGTGCGCGTGTTTGCAGGTTGCTTAACGGGGCGCAGAAATTGGGCTGTAAAACCCGCTGAAAAAATTAATGGACAAGTTTTAGTCAATACTTTAGCGCATACGGAAGTGGAATTAATCCGCGTTGAAGAGGACGACCTGCGCCCGAAATTATTTTGCAAAACCGTGCATAGCGTGAATCACGCGCCGTTCACTGGCTTTAATCGCGCCCAATACGCTGTTTTGGAAGCTGCCATTTTAATCAGCCGTTTGAAAATGTTGCCGTTAGAAAAAATTGAAGCAGAAATTAATTATTTGCGCATTGGATTGGAAAAAACCGCTGGCGAGCAGGAATTGGAAGCATGGGGCTGGCTCATGGCAGTGATTGACGATTATAAAGCAGAGGTAAAAAACAAATGACCGGAATGCTGGCGAGTGTAAATAGTTTGGAAGAAGCACTCATAGTGCAACAAGCTCAGGTCGAAATTATTGATTTAAAACAACCGGAACGCGGTGCACTAGGGGCGTTAGATTTAGAAGTTGTGCGAGAAATTGTCTTAAAAATCAAACAACAAATGCCAGTTAGTGCGACAGTGGGCGATTTAGAAATGCAGCCGGAATTGGTTTTTAATGCGGTGCAAGCGATGGCAGCAACCGGTGTGGATTATGTGAAAATTGGCATTTTTCCAAACGGCGATATTTTTGCAACGCTTGAAAAACTCAAAGGCTTAACCGCACAAGGTAGCGCGTTAATTGCGGTGTTATTTGCCGATAATCCACTTGATTTAAACCTTGTTGCAGCGATTAAAGCTGCCGGATTTACAGGCGTGATGTTGGATACGATGCAGAAAAAATCCGGTTCTTTAACGCAGCTGTTGTCGATTGAAGAAATAAAAAACTTTGTGACTTTAGCCCAACAAGCGCAACTTTTGTGCGGTTTAGCAGGCTCGTTGCGGGAAAATGATATTCAGATATTATTACCGCTAGGCGCGGATTATTTAGGTTTTAGAGGCGCGTTGTGTCAGCAACATAACAGGGCAGGGCAGTTGGATTTTGCGGCTATTCAACGCATTAAACAGGCTATGAGTTAGAATGTGTCATCTGTTAATTTCCAAATAGTTGAAATGAGTAATCTTTTTTTAGTAGTACTGGCGTTATTTTTTGTCGCTCTGAACGGTTTTTTTGTGGCGGCAGAATTTAGTTTGGTGAAACTACGCCCAACGCAGGTACGCGCTGCGGCGAAAACACGCGGTTTGCGCGGACGCATTTTAATCACAATTCATTCGCAGTTAGATACCTATTTATCCGCCTGTCAATTGGGTATTACCTTAGCCTCATTAGGCTTAGGGTGGATTGGCGAACCGGCTTTTGCCAACCTGTTAGACCCGATATTTCTGCATTTAGAGATTACCTCGGCAAAATTAATTCACACGATTTCCTTCACCTTTGCGTTTGTCACGATTTCATTTTTGCATATTGTGATGGGAGAACTCGCGCCTAAATCAATGGCAATTCGCAATCCAGAAGGCATTGGTTTGTGGAGCGCGATTCCTTTATATAGTTTTTATTGGCTGATGTATCCGGCAATTTGGTTGCTGAATGCCAGTGCGAGTTTAGTGTTACATCTAGCGGGATTAAATAGCGCACACGGTCACGACAGCCATTATTCAGCGGATGAATTAAAACTGATTTTGCGTTCCAGTCACGCAGCTGGGCGTTTTACTCGCGACGAATTAAATGTTTTAGCGAAAAATTTGGATTTTAGTGAGTTGGAAGTGTCTGATTTGATGCGTCCAATCCATGAAGTGATTGCTTTGTCTGAAAATAAAACTTTAGCAGAGAATTTGCGCATCATTCAGCAAGGGCGGTTTAGCCGTTATCCGTATTTTGATCGCAAAGGCGAGCATGTATTGGGCGTGCTGCATTTGAAAGATTTGTTTTTTGCGCAACAACAAGACAATGAAATTAATGATCTATCGCATTATCTGCGCCCGATTCAAACAATTTCTGCTGATACGCCCGCACTCGAATTATTTCGCTGCTTTACCAAAGGCAATGCACATTTTGCGATGATTGGAGAAAAAGGTGCGAAGCCGGAAGGTTTTGTTACTTTTGACAATTTATTAGGCGCGATGGTCGGCAATATTCGAGATGAATTTTGTCAAAGCGATAATGATTGGACGTGGCAAGATGACGGCACGTTGGTAGGGAAGGGCAGTTTGCCGATATTTTCGTTAGAGCGGATTTTGGGGCTTGATATTGAAAATGAAGAATTGGAACAGGAAGATATTGATTCGGTTGGCGGTTTAATTATGGCGCAATTGCGTGATATTCCAGACGAAGGGCAGCGGATTGCCTTTGAAGGTTTTGACGTGGTAGTCACCAAAATGATTGGTGCGCAGATTTTGTGGGTTAAAGTTTATCCTAAAAACTAAAGCAGGATTTTCAGGGTGAAAAATTAACAGGATAATGTTTTTGCTTATCCTGTTCATCCTAAAATCGTGTGAATCTTGATTCGGATTATTCTTGTATTTTTCAAAAAATTATAAAGACGACCAGTCGTCTTGAAAATTTTTGCGTTTTGGTGAAAAAAATAAGACTGACTGTTCTGAAAAGAACCGCCAGTCTTTTTTTTGCAAATTAGCGAGAGCGTCTGCGTGCTGCGGTTGGTGTGCCCGATTTACGCGGGGTTGGATGATTGGTGGTGGTTTTTGCGCGTTCTTTTGTATGATTTTGATGACGGCGCGGTCTAGGATCGACCTTTTTAGCTGGCGCGGCATCACTGGCTTTTAAAATCACCGTTTCATAACCGGTATCAGCCACGCGCGGAATTTCTTTTTTCAATAATTTTTCAATGGCAAACAATAATTTAGCTTCATCTGGACATACCAAAGAAATTGCCACACCCTCACAACCTGCTCTGCCAGTACGTCCAATTCGGTGCACATAATCTTCTGGCACGGCGGGCAAATCAAAATTAATCACATGCGGCAATTGTTCAATATCTAAACCACGCGCGGCAATATCGGTGGCAACTAAACAGGAAATTTTCCCTGATTTAAAGTTTTCCAATGCCACAGTACGCGCATTTTGGCTTTTATTGCCATGCAATGCCGCGCAACGAATTCCGTCTAACATCAATTGCTTGCACAAGCGATCCGCGCCGTGTTTGGTGCGCACAAACACCAGCACTTGCTTCCAATTATTGCTACCAATTAAATACGACAAACATTCGCGTTTATATTCTTGTTTCAACGGATAAATTAATTGCGAAATATTATCGGCAGTGGTGTTGCGTTGTGCGACTTCAATTTGCGCCGGATTGTGCAAAATTTGCGCGGCTAAGGTTTTAATTTCATCCGCAAACGTGGCTGAAAACATCAGGTTTTGGCGTTTTTTCGGCAACATCGCAATGATTTTGCGAATATCGACAATAAAGCCCATATCCAACATCCGGTCAGCTTCGTCCAGCACAAAATATTCCACGCGCGACAAATTAACGTGGCGTTGATTGGCAAGATCTAACAAGCGTCCCGGCGTTGCCACGATAATATCCGCGCCACGATGCAGGCTTTTGATTTGCGGATTCGGGCTTACGCCGCCAAAAATAACTTCTGCAACCAACGGCAAATGTTTGCCATAAAGTTGTACGCTTTCATAGACTTGCGCTGCGAGTTCACGGGTCGGCACTAAAATTAACGCGCGTACTGGGCGTGGTTTTTGCACCGTTGGTTTATTGGTTAATAATTGCAGCAAGGGCAAGGTAAAGCTGGCGGTTTTGCCGGTGCCGGTTTGTGCGCCTGCTAAAACGTCGCGCCCGTCGAGCACTTCAGGAATGGCTTGGCGTTGAATGGGGGTGGGTGTTTCGTAACCTTGGTCGGTAATCGCTTGCAGTAATTCGCTGGATAAACCGAGTTGAGAAAATGACATAGTATCCTTTGTTTAAAATGGAAAGTGGGTTGCGATACTTTTAAAAAAGTATGACAACGGGAAAGGGGGGGTAAAGCTGAATTTGTTGTTTTTACATCAAGAGGAAGTTTTGAACGCTCAAGGACAATTATGTCATCAATTCAGCATGAATAATGTGTTTTAACGCTTTAATCATTTTAAAAATAGAGAATATTTCTTCATTGTCAGCGTGATAAGTGCGGCTGATGCAATAATCATTACCTGTTAAAACAATAAAGTTCCAAACTAAGCCCACCATGAATAAGCCGTAAATGGGGAATTTGTTTTGATTTTGTTCTCTGGCAACCAGCATTGCCGCTAATACTTGCGCATCGGGTGTGCCTTGGTTTTCAATGCTGCGTTTATATTCATGGAAACAAAAATACGGTTTTTTAGGGTCTCGAAAACCTGTCGCAATCATGCCATCGACAATACCCGATAATTCATAGTCTCCGACAATGCCGAATAAAGGACGTTCTAAAAAATAACCGATTTCTTCATCGTCAATACCAGCGGTCATAATTAATGGACTGATAAATTTATTTTCTAATTCCACTTCATTCCAAACTCGTCCGCCGCGAATGAGGGATTTTTGCAAATGTAATAAATTGTTTTTTTCAAATTCATTGATTTCAATATCCGCATGTTCCCATTGTGCCAATACATCAGATTCCCAAATTTGCTTTAAATTCAAGGCATCTTCCAATGTGGTGAGCGTCCAGTCTTTAAAATTAGCTTTTGGCATTTTCGTTTTTCCGGTTAATTGGGATGATTTATCGCATCTTTGATTTATTGTTTGAAATCATTGGGCACTTTTTCAGTGTGAGTTTATAAAAACTCATGTTGATTTTCATAATCGCCAATAAAAACGCCTAATCCTTCAACGTGATGTAATGATTTGAGAGCCTCATTATTTATCATCATAATGCCCACCAATAGCAAAAATATAAATCCGTTCATCATCAAATCGATAAATAAGTCTGTCTTTATCCGATAATCTTCTCGACCATAAACCTGATAATTCATAGCATAAACGTTCAGGTTTACCTGTTCCTGATTCTGGATTATTGCGTTGCATTTCTTTTAAAATTTTGCAGAGACTTTTATGCAGGGCTTTATTTTTTTCGCGTAATTCTTCATAAATCTGCCAAGTGTTGCCTTCAAAACGTGTGAGCGCATTTAATTGTTCCTCTGTTGGAACAAAGCCGGTTTTCGCGGCAAACGTTTTTTCAGAGGTTTTGATTTGCGCCATCAATGATGGATTTTGCAGAATAGCTAATGTTTCCTGTGCATTTTGCGGGGTGTATTTGCTTTCTAAAAATTCCAAATAATGCAATAGTTCAATCACTATTGGTTCAGGTAAATTTTGGGATTTTTGATAAATTAATTCGGCGGTGTTCATGTTTTCTCCAGTTAAGGCTGTTTTATCGCGTCTTTGCTTTGTTATTTGAAATCATTGGGCACTTTTTCAGTGTGAATTTATAAAAAACTCATGTTGATTTTCATAATCGCCAATAAAAATCCCCAATGCTTCGACTAATCGCGCTAATGGATGATTTTCATTTGCGCCGCCCGCATCTAATAACGCATTTAAAATCAGAATAGCTTTGTCGTAATCTTGTTCACTGTGTAAAGGGTAAAGAGGGATGCTTTCACATAAGGCGGTGTAATGATTGAGAGCTTCATTAGAAACAGGGGCTAAGGTTTCCATTTATCGTACTCCTTATGAGTCAAAATTGAACGAATATAAAGCGTTTGGGTATTAAAATGAATCGCAGCGATTAATCGGTAATGATTTCCAGTAATGTTGAAAACAAAATAATTTCCAACTTTATCCACCGAATTTTAATTCAGCATAAGATTTAATGGTTGCTGTGCGTATTTTCCCGAGCCATTCTTGTAGCGGAATTGTGGATTGCGGGTGTAATAACGCAAAGTCTTGTAAGGCTTTATTACTGATGATTCGCATTCCTTTCATGTTTTTAATCCAACTTATGCCTCGCCAGTGTTCTTCACCGTAATGTTCTTTGTTATCTTCCAAATACAACAGAGGATGCTTAAAAATTTCGATAGCATCATTAAAATCTATTCCATGTTTTTGGATATTGATACGGTTTTTATTTTCGTCTCATTCAAACTTCATAATTGATGCGTTGGGGTTGCATTATGTTTCACTGATTTTATTTCAGGTGTGTTTCTTTAGGTTGTGTTAAAGCAATGCTTGTTACCATCTTTTCAAAACTTCTAACACACCAAATAGGCTAGAAACGCAGGAATGCAACATTTGATGCGCCTGAAATATCATTGGTAAGTTTCGGTCAATATTTGTTAATTTAAAAGCTTCGTTAATCTTACTGCTAGGTAAATGTGCGTCAGCAAGTCTAAGTTCATATACTCCTACTAGAGCAGATGTAATTTCTCTTGCAATTTCTGGCTTTATTTTTGAAGCTAAAATATTTTCTAAAGATTTGAGAGAACCCCATTTTGTGCCTTTGGGTGGAGATACTGTTTTTTGCATTGCTTCGGCATCTAAGCTATCGGCAGTTAATCTTGCAATATCTTTTGCTAGAGCAAATAACCCCGACTCATCTATTGCTCGAAATCTATGTATTTTATTTAGTAAATCAGGAGTTATTTCATGCGGACGGAATAGCGGAAAATTTAGCTTTTCGGTACTAATTTCATTAATTAACTCTATACCACGAGCAAAAAATGTCTCAGGTGCTTGTGTATCAGCAGGTTCTGCTCTTGCTTGTGAAGCTAATAATTCATCAGACACTCCACCTTCGGGAGTAATGTTATATCCTGCCCATATTTGTTGTTGCCACTCAGGAAGTAATCCTATGTCTTTTGCATAAACATTGATATATCCCAATGTATTGATACCAAAATGCACATCGTTTCCAATTGAACAGGCAACAGCTCCAGTATTTTTAGTATAAAAGTTCAAAGAGCCACCCCGACGATGTGATAAAGCCATTATTACATCGGGTTTAAACCATAGCCATTTACCAGAATGAATAAGGTCATTGCCTTTAACTTTATTACCTTCAATATCAATTATGAAAAAGACTGTTGAAGCTACTTCATCGCCTTTTATTTTGAGGCTGTATTTACTAGGTTCTATCCATTCATTACGCCAAAATTCCCCTATTATTCGATACAACTTTCGCCCTTCAAAAGGCTTTTCCCATGATTCTGATTTTATATTTTCATCGGTAGGAATTCCTGAAATTTCAGGCGCATCATCAGTTTCATCAATATCTGTCCGTGACATATGGAAAATAGCCATTTTCCCACCATATTGTTCTCCACCACCTTCGTGTATCGGAATAACTCTTCCTTCCCAGCGATTTGATTCAACCCCATCATGTTTTTCACCATTTTCCCAAGTAATGAATGAAGCATCGCTAACAATCGCATTTCTACTGAAAAAAGAAGTGATATAAATTCCCATATTCCTAGCACATAAATAATCCTTTAGATATTGAGCTTTCATTTCCAATAAAACTGGTTTTTCATTGCTATCTTTTTTTAATCTCGCAACTTCGATATATCCATCTTCTGGGCAAATCCAAATATCGCCCTCCCTCTGCAAACCGAGCGTAACAACTATATCTTGATGTAAATGCCAAACATTTTGATGCTCACTAATTGACCTTTGGTCTAGCACTAAATGAATGCCTATAAAATTACCCTCATAATCTTCATAAATATCTGCGGGTAAATATTTATCTTCATATGAACCAGAATGATTATAACTAATGCCAATATCACTCCAACCTAGTTTTTCAGTAAACTCTTTCTTGTCTGTTGGGACAGCAATGCAGCCAGAACCAAAAAAATCTTCTTTGCATCCTTCATAAGCATATTGTCCAAATTTCTCATTACAATAAACCGCTCTAAGAGGAATCCATACAGATTTATTAAAGCTTTTACGGCGTATATCGTCCATTTCAAACCAGTTTTGATTCACGTTATTTATTCCTTGAATTTTAAAAACATATTTAAACGTTTTTGGTACGCAATGCGATACCTTACCTTACACTACAGCTTTAACTTGCTATTTTCTATTTCCGCAAGAATATCATCCACCGAATAATTCTTTTGCCACTGCTGCCGGTCTTCAACATAATTTCCATAACCCTGATTAAACTGCTGCATAAAACGAATAAAATCGGTTGCCCCCAACCCTTGATAAAGAATATCAAAACCCATTTTCTGAATTTCCTGCTCTGTTTTATAAATTACCGCGCTCATCTTAAAACCTCACTTAACCAATTTAAAGGACTATAAACCGCTATTTTCAAAGCCTTAATTTCCGATGCTTTTTTAAAAAATTTATCATCTACCGTCAAAAATACATCCGCATGATTTTCGGAACACGCCAAATGTAACGCATCGAAAGATTGTATGCCCAATTGCTCAAACGCCTTCGCTCTTGCCGCAATCTGCGAATTAATCTGCACTACTTCAGTTGCCAAAGACTCCATTAGCATTAATTCCTTTTTTCTGGATTCATCACCCAGCTTACCAATTTCAAACTGTAAAATCTTACTGCTGATTAAACTAAATTTACGCTGTTCAATTAAAGTGATAATCGTTTTAATGGCCTCGGCTTCCAGATGCACTCTTAAATTGGCTTGATTATCAAAAGGTCTGTTTAAACAACAGTTATCCATGTATATTTTGATAGTCATTGTAAGCCCCGCCGTTGTCGCAACTGCGCAAAAACCTCTGAGCTGCTAACAACTTTACCCTCTTTAACCGCTTGCTGACTTTGCGCCAATAAGTTCAATAAAGCCAAACTCGCTAAAGTCTGTTCATAATCCGTTACCGATTGAATCACCATCGCCGCTTTACCGTTTTGAGTAATAATCATCGGCTGATGCGTGTTATTCAAATTTTCAATCATTTCAGTCGTATTCGTTTGTAAATAACTGATAGGCTGGATATTTTCAGAAAGTATCATAGTGTTTTACTCGACAATAAATTTTTTTCGCCGCTTAAATAGTGGTCAAAATTTGCAGCAAAATCTTTAGGTGCATCCAGTTTAATTTCTGCTAATTCATCAAACAAACTGACAGTTTTTTGTCGCTTACATTTTTCAATAATTTGCTGAATTAAAGGATAAATCTGTTCAAAATCCGGCTCATTTAAACTATCAATTTCCTGTTTAAGCTGTTCTTTTGTTACGCTCATAATAAAACCTCTCTCCGTAAAACTATAAAACTGCTGCTTATGCCACATGCAACCGCATATCCAAAACCTTTAATGCCTGATAAACCGTTTCAAGATGAAGGATTGTTATTTTGAGGTATAAGGTGCACAAAACAACCTGCACACCTTACGAGTGAACTTTTAACGAGTGACCAAAAACCGCACCGCATCCAGACGCAACTGCGCAGCATTAATATTTTCATGCAGCAGAATTGTCACATCCTTAAGCTGTTCAATTTCTTCCTCTTTAATGCTCGGATTGATTTTTTTCAAGCGCACCAAACGTTTAATCTCGCCCGTCAAAGAAGCCAACATCGCTTTATTACTCTCGGCAATCAACGCATTCATATTTTCAGTAGCATTTTGCTCAGCAATAGTCAGCATTTCCACAATATGCAGCCGCTGTTTTGCCAAAAAATTACTAATTTGTTCGTGATTAATACTATCACCCGTTTCAAACAAACTTTCGTGACTGATTTCTTCGCTAACATCTTGTTTAAATTGATTAATCAATACCCGAATCGGCGTGGGCGGCAAAAAGCGATTCACCTGCAAATTTTCCGGCGCACTGCATTCCACAATAAACAACATCTCTAGCAAAAATTGTCCGCCTTTCAAATCAGGATGCTTCACCGCACACACGCTGGCATTGCCGGTTTCAGTCGATAACACCAAATCCATTGCTGCTGTCATCATTGGATGTTCTAGGGTAATGAAAAACATATCTTCTCGCGCCAGTGCAATTTCACGATTCACGGTGACAGTCATGCCGTCTTCAACCAAATACGGAAAATGCGACACCCGCAAACTTTCGCTCGGTCTTAAAATATAGCAATCATCGGAATGCGACTCGATGTCCACGCCAAAACAATCAAACAACGGCTCGGCGTAATCCCATAAATTTTGCGCTTCAATCCGCTCGACTTGCGCAATTAACGCATTTGCTTCTTCGGTGCGGCAAGAATTCAGCTCCAATAATTGGTCGCGCCCATTGTGCATTTCGATTTCAAGTTCAGCATTCAGGGTTTTCGTTTTGGCAATAAACGCTTCAATCACCGCGCTATCTTGCGTTTTTAAAACCAGAGAAAATTCATCGTGCAATTGGTCTGCCACTGCTTGCGCTGCGGAACAATTGTGTTGAAAAGCGTTAAAACCTTCGTCATACCAGCGGAATAACGTTTCTTGCGCCGTGTTTTCTAAATAAGGAATATGCAGTTGGATGATATTTTTTTGCCCGATTCTGTCCAAACGTCCGATGCGTTGTTGCAATAAATCGGGATTGGTGGGCAAATCAAATAGAATCAAATGATGCACAAATTGAAAATTGCGTCCTTCGCTGCCAATTTCAGAGCAAATCAGCAATTGTGCCGAACTTTCTTGATCGGCAAAATACGCCGCCGCACGGTCGCGTTCAATAATGCTCATGTTTTCATGGAACACCGCTGCTGCAACCCCACGATTTTTCAGCATTTTTTCCAAACTGATTACGGTTTTCGCATGATGACAAATCAACACGGCGCGTTGTTCACCTAATTCTTTTAGCTTGTCCATCAGCCAGATAAAATGCGGGTCTTGCAACAGATTATCCGGCGCGGGCGAGCCTTGCAGGGGATAAGCGTGGCGTTGCCGCTCTGGAAAACCTTTCACGGTTTGCCGCGAATTTCTAAATAAAATTCGTCCTGTACCGTGATGGTCGAGCAAAATTTTAATCAATTGCTCACGCGCATTCGCGGCTTTCTCAGAATTCTGCAAATCATTGAGCAAGCCATCGACATTATCTTGTTTCAGCAAGTTTTTTAGATTTTGCTGCGCGGTTTCATCCAGTGCTTGTTCCGCTAATAATAATTTTGCCGCTTCTGCAACCGGTTCAAAGTGTTGTTCTTCGGCTAAAAATGCTTCAAAACTGTAAAAACGATCGGGGTCTAACAACCGTAATCTGGCAAAATGGCTTTCTCTGCCCAATTGTTCAGGCGTGGCGGTCAATAAAATCAAGCCTTGCACGGTCAAACTTAAATCTTCAATAAACTGATATTCAGGACTGGGGCGCACTTGACTCCATTCTAAATGGTGCGCTTCATCCACCACGACCATATCCCAACCGGCGGCAATCGCTTGGGCTTGGCGTTTGGGGTAACGGGCGAAAAATTGTTGACTGCATAACACCAACTGTTCCGCGACAAACGGATTTTCTTTGCCTTTGCTTTCTAAACAACGTCCTTCATCAAACAGACTGAATTTGAGATTGAAACGGCGCAGCATTTCCACCAACCATTGATGCAGCAAGCTTTCTGGCACAATAATCAACACGCGCTTACTCAAACTATTTAATAAGCGATAATGCAGAATCAAACCCGCTTCAATGGTTTTCCCTAAACCGACTTCATCCGCCAACATAATACGCGGCGCGAAACGGTTTGCAGCTTCGTGGGCAATGAATAATTGGTGTGCAATCAACGAAGTACGTCCGCCTTGCAAGCCTTTAATCGGTGATTGTTGATGCTGCTGGAGTTTGCGCCAGGTTTCATAACGCAGAGTAAACCACGCGCTAGGGTCAAATTGTCCGTTAAATAAACGTTCTTGCGGTTTGTTAAATTGCAAATGATGATTTAAGTCGATTTCCTCAATCGCAACCGTTTCGCCGTCTTCATCTGTGCCAATGTAGGTCAACAATCCTTGCTGCTGCGAAACTTTTTTAACCTTAATTTTGACCTCGTCGGTCGATTCAATCACATCACCGACGGCAAATTTCACGCGCGTTAAGGGCGCGTTGTCTTGCGCATAAATTCGTTTTGCACCGGTCGCCAAATACAAAACTGTTACTCGGTTAAAGGCAACTTCCAGAATTAAGCCTAAGCCTAATTCAGATTCGGTATTGCTAATCCAGCGTTGACCGGAAATAAAATCATTCATTTGTTGATAAAACCTATTAAAATAAATCGTTTTTGTGTCTGTTTACCTCATTTTAACAGATTTTGTTGCTTACACGACTGCCAGTCCTCAAAGGACTGGCAGTCGTACCCACCTATTTTTTGCACATCCTCATGAAAAAAGTTTTAGTTACCGGCGCAAATGGATTTATTGGTCAAGTTTTAGTCAAACACCTGTTAGCAGCGGGCATCGAAGTCAAGGCGTTAGTCAGGGAAAAGGCAATTCATGCAGACATTGAAAGCATCGCGCTTGATTTAACCGAGTCATGGACAAGCAACCCATGTGAAGGCGTAGATACTGTGTTTCACTTGGCTGGTAAAGCCCACGCGCTGTCAGAAATTGCTGCCGATGATGAAGAATATCAACGCATTAATACCGAAGGCACACGCAAATTATTAGAAGCTGCGAAATTGGCTGGCGTAACAAGATTTGTTTTTTTCAGCAGCGTGAAAGCGGTGGGCGATATGCCAACCATGCAGGATGAAAGCAATCAAACGCCACCGGATACGCCTTATGGACAGTCAAAACGCGCTGCGGAACAGCTTGTTTTAACAGGAAATTATGTGCCACATCCGGTCGTGATTCGCCCGTGCATGGTTTATGGTTTGTCGGATAAAGGCAATTTGCCGCGCATGATTTCTGCTATTGAACGCGGATTTTTTCCGCCCTTGCCGGAAGTGCATAATCACCGCTCGATGGTGCATGTGGAAGATTTGGCAAGAGCTGCGCTGTTAGTTGCGCAAAATCCAAAAGCTGCTGGACAGATTTATATTGTTTCAGATGGGCAAGCCAATTCCACCCGACAAATTTATGAATGGATTTGTGCGGCATTCGATAAAAAACCGTTGCCGGTGACGATTCCGGTGTTTGTGTTAAAAAGCTTGGCGAAAATCGGTGATGTCATTGGAAAAGTTCACGGGAAGCGATTTCTGTTTGATTCTGACGCGCTGGATAAATTAATCGGTTCAGCGTGGTATTCCTCTGCAAAAATAGAAAACGAATTGGGTTTTAAACCGAAATATGATTTGCAAATCGCTTTGCCAGAAATTGTGCATTATTTAAAAAATAAGGGAGGTCAGGCTTTGCCTGATATAGCAAGCACAGCTTGCACTCCAAAACTTTAGTTTAGATTTATCCGAACAATGCGAATTTGTCGCACCTACAGCCCAAAATAACCCGATATTTTTATGATAAACAATAACCACTTAAGAAAATCGCTTAATTATGCTTATTTAAAAGCTGGAGCTTCGCAAGATGCGATTGATAAATTTAAAACGCAAGCGACGCAGTTATTAAAGAGTATTCAAGCAAATGAAAGCGAGGAATTTCATAAAAATAGCTTATCTGATTTTTTAAAAGATAGCTATTACAAAGACAAACATTATATTAATGTTAAAGACCGAAAAGATTTAGTGATTCATAATGATAAAACGGCGAATAGTTCAGTCGGTGTGATTATCGAGGTTAAAAGACCTAGCAATAAAGCTGAAATGGTCAGTCGCGACAATCTGAATAAAAAAGCTTTGCAAGAATTGGTTTTGTATTATTTGCGTGAAAGAATTATCAATAAAAATCTACACATTAAACACTTGATAGTCACTAATATTAATGAATGGTTTATTTTTGATGCGCGTGTTTTCGGAAATTGTTTTGCAGAGGATAAAGACTTAGTAAAAATGTTTACTGAGTTTGAAAATAAAACATTAGATAAAAATAAAACTGAATCGTTTTATAAAGAAATTGCAGAGCCTGCGATTGAATTATGCAAAGAAAAACTTGAGTTTACTTATTTTAATTTAGCAGATTATCAAACGATTTTAGAAAGTACGAATACAGAAAATGATAAAGAGTTAATTCCATTATTCAAAGTTTTATCGCCTGAACACTTACTTAAATTATCTTTTAGCAATGATGCGAATAGTTTAAATCAGGCGTTTTATAATGAGCTGTTGCATATTATTGGTTTAGAAGAAGTTAAAGAAGGCGGTAAAAAATATATTAAGCGCAAAAAAGAATTAGAGCGCAATCCAGCGTCATTTTTAGAGCAAAGCATTAACAATATAAAAAATCGTGGTGAAATTACGCAAGAGGAATCATTATTTGATGCGGCTATTGAATTAAGTATTACTTGGGTTAATAGAATATTATTTTTAAAATTGCTAGAAGCGCAATTAATGACGTATCATAAAAATGATAGACTTTATCAGTTTTTTACGATTGAAAAAATAACCTGTTTTTCAGATTTGAATTATCTATTTTTTGATGTATTAGCGATTAAAGAAGAGGATAGAAATAAATCGACACAACAAAGTTTTTCTCATATTCCTTATTTGAATAGTTCTTTATTTGAAAGAACAGAGTTAGAAAATAAAACATTAGAGATTAGTGGTTTAAGGCGTGAGCTTTTGCCTATTTTAGCAACGACTGTTTTAAAAAATGAGCAGGGACATAAATTAATAGGAAAATTGGATGTATTAAGTTATTTATTTAGTTTTTTAGATGCTTATGATTTTTCTAATGATAGTAAAGAAGAAATAAAAAAGAGTAATAAGTCTTTAATCAGTGCGTCAGTATTGGGTTTGATTTTTGAAAAAATTAACGGTTATAAAGACGGTTCTTTTTTCACGCCGAGTATTATTACGATGTATATGAGTCGTGAAACGATGCGGCTGGCGGTGGTGCAAAAGTTTAATGAGCGTAAAGGTTGGCAATGTGAAACTTTTGATGATTTAAAAAGTACGATTAAAATAAATACCAAAGAAAACAGAGAAGAAGCAAATGACATTATTAATAGTATCAAAGTCTGTGACCCTGCGGTGGGTTCTGGACATTTTTTAGTATCAGTGCTTAACGAGTTTATCGCGATTAAAAGCGAGTTGCGGGTTCTGGTTGATAGTGATTATGTCGGCTTATCTTATTTAGAGGTTATTGTTGAGAATGACGAGCTTAAAATAACTCATTTAGATAATGATTTTAAAGAATTTGAGTACAATCCAAAAATAAAAGAAAGTCAGCGCGTACAAAAAACGCTATTCCATGAAAAACAAAAAATAATTGAAAATTGTTTATTCGGCGTAGATATTAATCCTAATTCAGTCAAAATTTGTCGGTTGCGATTATGGATTGAATTATTGAAAAATGCTTATTATAACGATGATGGAAAACTGGAAACTCTGCCGAATATTGATATTAATATTCAAGCGGGGAATTCATTAATTAGTCGTTTTGAATTAAATGAGGATTTAAAAAAGCATAAAGCTAAAATTGAAGTCTACAAAAGTTCAATTTATTCTTATCAATCCGTGACGGATAAAGCAGAAAAAAGAGCGATTGAAAAAATACTGACTGAATTAAAAAACAGCTTCTTTAAAGGATTAGTTGATGATAGCGCGGAAAAAAATAAATTAAAAAAATTATCCGCTAAACTAGCTGATTTAAATCATCCATCCTTAATTGAAGAAACGGTTAAAGAGAAAAAAGACCGCGAAAAGGCGATACAAAAAATTGAGTTAGAGATTTTAAAAGCATCGGCTAAAATGGATAATATTCAATCGAATAAAGTCTATGATAATGCGTTTGAATGGCGTTTTATTTTTCCAGAAGCCTTAAATGCGGACGGTGATTTTATCGGTTTTGATGTGATTATTGGCAATCCGCCTTATATTCAAATTCAAAACTTTAGCGGTCAAGATGTTCAACTTGTATTACAAAATAGCGGTTATGAAACGTTTGAAAAAATGGGTGATATTTACGCGCTATTTATTGAAAAAGGCATTTCATTATTAAAACACAATGGTTTATTAAGTTTTATTACTTCCAATAAATGGATGCGTGCGGGTTATGGTAAAAGTTTACGTCATTTTTTAGCGACAAAAAACCAGCCGTTGAAATTGATTGATTTTGGTGGTTATCAAGTTTTTGAATCAGCAACGGTGGATTCTAATATTTTAATTACCCAAAAAGCAGAGAATCAAAATGTTGCATTTCTACATGCTTGCGCAATTCAGAAAGACTTTACAACTGAAACGAATTTAGAGGATTATTTCACAGCACATCATCAAATAATTTCATTAAATTCAACGGATGCGTGGCTCATTTCTTCTGATATTGAACAGCAACTGAAAGCAAAAATTGAAGCCATTGGCACGCCATTAAAAGATTGGGATATTAATATCTATTTTGGCATTAAAACGGGTTTTAATGAAGCGTTTATTATTGATACTGAAACAAAAGAGCGTTTGTGTAATGAAGATGCAGAAAGTGCCAAAATTATTAAACCAATTTTACGCGGACGCGATATTAAGCGTTATTGCGCAGAATGGGCAGGATTATGGTTAATTAATTCGCATAACAACCCACCGATAAATATTAATAATTATCCTGCAATTAAAAAACATTTAGATTTTTATTATTCCCAATTAGAAAAACGTAGTGATAGAGGACAAACACCTTATAATTTAAGACAATGTGCATATTTAAAAGAGTTTGAAAAAGAAAAAATTATCTACCCTGATATAATGAGACTCCCTAAGGAATGTAATAGCTTTGAAAACTATCCATATTTTTATTTAGATAAAAATGGTTATTATCCAGAGGCAACTAACTTTACAATGATAGGGAAAAATTTACATTTAATACTTGCTGTTGTTTCATCTAAGTTAGGTGTTTATGCGTTTACAAAATATTATTGTGGAACTCAATTTGATGAAAAAGGTTTTCGTTATAAGAAAGAGTTTTTAGAGAAATTACCCATTCCAAAAATCCCCGAATCTCAACAAAAACCTTTTATTAAATTAGTGGATAAAATCCTTATTTCAAAAAAATCAGGCAAAGAAACCCACGATTTAGAATCGCAAATTGACACGCTGGTTTATGAACTTTATGACTTAACCGCTGATGAAATAAAAATAATTGAAGGAAAATAAGATGAGTAACTTACAACAAGTGATTAACCAAGAACTTAATACACTGTCGTTAATATCACAAAAAGAAGTGTTGGATTTTATTTTATTCTTAAAAAAAACAGCTAACACAGAAACCGATAGCGATTATTTGTCAAAAAATGCACTTATTAAACAAGCTATTATTGAAGGTTTAAATACCCCGTTAAGTGAATGTTCAGAGCAATTGGATTGGTGAAATGTATAAACTGTACTACACCAATCGTGCTAAAAAAGATGCACAATTAATTAAAGCTTCAAACTTAAAAAATAAAACGCAAGAGCTTTTAAATTTAATCGCTCAAAACCCGTATATTTATCCACCGGAATTTGAATTTTTAAAAGCCGATTTAAACGGTGCGATTTCACGGAGAATTAACAAACAACATCGGCTGGTTTATCAAGTATTTGAAAATGAAAAATCAATTAAAGTGCTTATGATGTGGACGCATTACGAATAACATTTTCATTGAATGCTTTATGACTTAACCACAGATGAAATACAAACAATTGAAGGAAATCTATGATTCTAGGATTATGCCTCACCGCTTTTCTCGCCACCTGTTTTTTAACCTATTTAATTCGCCGCTACGCCCTCGCTAAAAGCCTAATTGACATTCCCAATGCGCGAAGTTCACATTCAATTCCCACGCCACGCGGCGGTGGTTTATCCGTAGTCTTGATATTTTTGCTATTCGCGACATTCATTTTTGACTGGAATCTGAGCTTTATCGGCTTAATTGCATCCTGTTTGTTGGTCGCAGGGATTGGATTTTGGGATGACCACAGCCACATTCCGGCACGTTGGCGATTGTCTGTGCATTTTTCCGCCGCGTTAATCGCGTTATTTTGCTTGCCTGTGATTCCAAATCTAGCCTTTTTTAGCTTTATGCTTGAGGCGAAATTTATTTGTCTGCTGTTTTACACCCTGACCTTAGTTTGGTTATTAAATTTATACAATTTTATGGATGGAATTGACGGCATTGCCAGTGTGGAAGCCATCAATGTTTGTTTAAGTGCGGTGGCATTATTGTTTTGGCATGGACAAGCGCACAGTGATTTATTTTCGGCATTACTTTTACTCGCAGCGGCAGTGGCTGGATTTTTAGTGTGGAATTTTCCTCATGCCAAAATTTTTATGGGCGATGCTTGCAGTGGTTTTTTAGGTTTTATCTTGGGCGTTTTAGCGATAATGACAGCTGCAAGCGGCGCAATCAATCTGTGGAGTTGGTTTATTTTGTTAGGTTTATTTATTACGGATGCAAAATTAACCTTAATCAGACGTATTTTAACCGGTGAAGTTTGGTACGAAGCCCATTCCATCCATGCTTATCAACATTACTCCAGAAAATTAATTCATAAATTTCAACAGGATGGCTACGAACATCGTGACGCACGCACAAAATCTCATCGGCGCGTGAATTTAATGCTGACATTAATCAACGTTTTTTGGTTATTGCCGTTAGCCGCAATAGCCACGTTTTATCCGTATTGGGCGTTTTTAATCACCGTGATGGCTTATTTGCCCTTGTTTTTTATAGCAAATCAATTGAAGGCGGGAATAACTGAATGATAGACACACTCGGTGAATATTTTTTAGCTCTTTCCAGACATAAAAAAATAGCGATTCTGATTGGCACAGATGTCTTTTTTTCCTTGTTTTCCCTATGGGCGGCTTTATCCTTGCGGCTGGGCGAGTTTTATCAACCGGCAGGGCGCATGTATTATGTTTTTGTTGCCGCGCCGATTATCGTAGTTCCCATTTTCATTCGCTTAGGATTGTATCGCGCCATTATTCGTTACATCGGAGTTCGCGCGTTAGGCACAATCATTCAAGCGACCTCGTTATACGCCTTAATATTTGCCGCTTTCGTATTTCATTTAGGCTCAATCGGCGTTTTTCCACGCACCGTTCCCGCGTTAAATTGGATGATTATGCTGTTGCTAGTTGGCAGCAGCCGCTTTTTAGCGCGTTGGTGGTTAAGCGACAGTTATTTTCGGATTGTTGGTCAATACGGCAATCGCGATTACGGCAGAAAAAACGTGGTGATTTATGGCGCGGGCAATGCAGGCGTACAGCTGGCTTCAGCCTTAATACACGGGCGCGAATTTAAAGCGGTCGCTTTTATTGATGATGATGTGTTGCTGCAAAAACAAAAAATCAATGATTTAAGAATTTACAGTTTAGCCTCTTTAACTTTTTTGATTGATCGCTACAAAATCACCGATGTTTTGCTGGCGATTCCCTCTGTGAGCCACGCGCGGCGGTCTGAGATTATTCGCGTATTAGAAACCTATCCGATTCATGTGCGCAGTATTCCGGGCATTAATGAAATCGCTAACGGTAAAATCAGTTTTGATGCGGTGCAAGAGGTTGATATTGCTGATTTATTAGGGCGCGATTGCGTGCCGCCGAATTTGGATTTACTACACGCAAATATTTCTGGCAAAGTTGTGATGGTGACGGGCGCGGGTGGTTCGATTGGTTCAGAATTGTGCAGGCAAATTATTTTGCATAAACCTGTGTGTTTGGTGTTATTTGAACTGAGTGAATTTCAGTTGTATAGCATTCATCAAACCTTAACCAACATGACAGCCAGTCCTTTGGAGGACTGGCAGTCATCTGGCTCGCCACTGAGAATTATCCCCATTTTAGGTTCAATTACGAATCAAGAGCGTGTTGAGCAAGTGTGTCGCGCATTTAAAGTGCAAACGATTTATCACGCGGCTGCTTATAAACATGTGCCGTTAGTCGAACAAAATCCCGGTGAGGCAATTTCTAATAATATTTTTGGCACGTTACGCTTAGCGCAAGCGGCAATCATCACCAAGGTGGAAACGTTTGTGCTGATTTCCACCGATAAAGCAGTGCGTCCTACGAATACGATGGGCGCGACCAAACGTTTTGCCGAGTTGATTTTGCAAGCTTTGAGTTTAGATGCCAGCTTGTGTCAAAAAACTCGCTTCACAATGGTGCGTTTTGGTAACGTTTTAGGCTCTTCTGGTTCAGTTGTGCCGTTGTTTCGGCAACAAATTGCGAAAGGCGGCCCCGTTACTGTTACCGATGCGCGGATTATTCGCTATTTTATGACGATTCCTGAAGCGGCTGAATTGGTGATACAAGCAGGCGCAATGGGGCAGGGCGGTGATGTGTTTGTGCTGGATATGGGCGAGCCGGTGCGGATTGTGGATTTAGCTAAACGGATGATTCGCTTGAGTGGTTTTGATGTGAAAAGTAATGAGCAGCCCAACGGCGATATTGAAATTATTTATACGGGTTTGCGTCCGGGCGAAAAATTATATGAAGAATTATTAATTGGCGATAACGTTTCGGAAACTTGCCATGAAAAAATTATGCGGGCGCAAGAGACGGTAATTGCTTGGGAAAATCTGGCGTTGTTATTAACTGATTTAGAACAAGCGTTAAATCAAACAGATTTTGAAGCGGTGAGAGTGATTTTAAAACAAGCGGTGACAGGATTTGTGCCGCAATGTGCGGTGGTGGATGAGGTGAGTTTGGCGTTAAAGGATTAGCTCATAAGGTCACTGCCATTAAGTTAAGAGTTTATTCGTTATTTTTCAATAATATATTTGTAGGCTGGGTTAGCTGCTTTTTTCGATAGAAAAAATAGCGTAACCCAGCTTACATTCTATCAATTTGATTATTAATATTTTTTTGATTTCATCTGCTTAAACGTATCGCTACAATGAAATCAAAGCCAATTATTCCAGAATAACGCCTTCCTGCTTTTCCACTTTCCGCAAAAATGGCGCAATCAATACTGAACTTACAAAAATCAGCGCGATAATTTGAAACATATTATTAAATGTCATCACCATCGCTTCGCGCTTCGCAATGCTTGTTATCGCCTTTAACGCAGCTAATTGCGGTTGCGCCACGCCGTTTTGCGCCATTTTTTCGGTTAAACCATACAACATCGTTTGCACTTGATAATTGCTGGCGGTAATGGATTGGCGCAACGCCGCATAGTGGGTTTTATCATAAAAAGTAATCAAGGTATTCGACACCGCCAAACCCAGTGCGCCGCCCAAATTACGCATTAAATTATACAAACCGCTGGCATTTTTCACTTCTTCAACAGGCAACAATCCCAGTGTTAGCGTATTAATCGGCACAAAGCACAGCATTAACGCCGTGCCGCGAATCGCTTGCGGCACAAAAAATTCCCAATACGCCGATTCGACAGTTAATTGCGAATTCATCCACGAACCTAATGCAAACAACGTAAAGCCAATCGACAACATCCAGCGCAAATCCATTTTCTTTTCCATTGGCCCTGCAATAAAGGCGGATAGCAATTGAAACAAGCCGACAACCATTAAATACACGCCAATTTGCAAGCTGTTTAAGCCTTTTACGCCTGCCAGAAATAACGGCGTTAAATAAATAATCGTATATAAACCAATCCCTAAGACAAAGCTATACCAGCAACCAACTGCAAAATTGAAATTGCGAAAAGCGTGTAGGTCGATAATCGGATGCGGATTTTTCAATTCCCAAATCAACATCGCAATCCCGCTAATCACTGCCACAATCGTTAAAGAAACAATCAGATGATCTTCAAACCATTGTTTTTTCGCGCCTTCTTCCAGCACATATTGCAAACAGCCTAAGAAAATAGTGATAAGTCCGATACCGATAAAATCAATTTTTTTCAGCAATCCCCATTCCGGTTTGTCGATGTCTACAAATGTCCAAACCGCAATGCTGACTAAAATGCCCGGAATAATGTTGATTAAAAACAGAATTTGCCAGTTGTAAGCGTCGGTTAAATAGCCGCCTAATACGGGGCCGACGGTGGGGGCGATGGTGACAATCAAACCGAGTACGATTCCCATTCCTGCTTGTAAGCGCGGCGGGAATAAAATAAAAATAACGGTGAAAGTCATCGGAATCATTGCGCCGCCTAGAAAGCCTTGCAGACAGCGAAATACAATCATGGAGGGCAAATTCCATGCAAAGGCACAGGCGAGACTGGCAAGCGTAAATCCGCCGACTGAAATAACGTATAGATAGCGGGTGGAAAAGACTCGCCCCAGCCAGCCGGATAGTGGAATGATGATGACTTCGGCGATTAAATAGGAGGTTTGCACCCACGCAATTTCATCTTGCGAGGCGGAAAGTCCGGCTTGAATTTGGGTGATGGAGCTGGCGACAATTTGAATGTCTAAAACTGCCATAAATACGCCGACTGCCATGCTGAAAAAACCGAGCCAGTCGCCGGTGGAGAGTTGGCGTTCTTCGGGTGGGGTGGTAATGACCGCGCTCATTTAGGCAAACACCTGTTTTAACCAGTTTTGTAATTCTTGGAATAAAGCATAGTCGGTATTAAGTAAGCCATCGTAAACTGTCCAATAGACTCCATGTCCTGGTGGTTTTTGCCAAGCTAACCATGTAGCAACTTCAGCTTTTGTTTTATCAGTAGGGTTAAATTTCTTTTCTGGTAAATTCTCTACAATTTGAACCGCATGACGAAATAACGCTTCATTTTCTTGAATACAAAATTTAATAAAATCCTCTAATTCTCCATTCGCCTGATTATTTGGCATAATCCATAAACCAAATTTCGCATCTTCTTCCTGATGTTTAAAAATTAGACCATTGTTATCATTTTCAGCTAAATAAAAATTAAATTTTGCAGCTTTTTCCTTAACTTGATTTAAAGTTTCTTCAAAACCATTTATTTTATTATTTCCATAATCGGCATCAACAATAGCAGCTAGTTTTTTAGTTGCTGCATCTTGATTGGTTAATTCAGGAAGTAAATCTTCTAGTAAATTTAAAACACCTTGTTTTCGGTTATACAACCATTCTTCATAATCTTGTTGATAATCTTTAGGTGGACAAACTTTAACTTCTTGCGGTTTAATTTTAGGTAATTCATTTAGTTCTAATTTACAAATTTGCTCAAGAAAACCTCTATCCGTTTCTGATTCAACTAATAATATATGACTATGATTTACTTTCTTTGAAATTCTAGCCATGATTAGCGCACCTCAATATCAGATTCTGTCATTCTACTGAGTTTTTCTTTATCAAAAACCGTAGCAATCACTTGGTCTTTATTGCTATTTAAGGCACTTCTGCCCATCCGAAATAAAACCGCTTCGATGTTTTCTTTTTCCATTGCAATTGCGTTAAAACTTCTTACACAATCCCAGCTATGTGTGGTCGCAAAAACCTGAATATCTAATTTCTCTGCCATTTCAAACAACAACCGCCAAACGTTTTCCTGCACGCTGTAATGCAAACCGTTTTCAAATTCGTCAATTAATAAAAAACCGCCTTGTGCAGAAACTAATTTAATCGCAATTTGCAAAATTCGTAACATGCCATCGCCGAGGCTTTTTAACGGCACAGGTTTGGATAAATTGGCTAATTTTACTTTCACCCAGCGTTTGGAATCATCCCAATCAAAAGCAAGACGTTTAAAATCAGGCAAAATGATTTGTAAGGCTTGTATAATAATTTCTTCATTATCGGTTAAATTAATTGCATTCCATCCACGCTCTAGTTCATCCATTGAAATAAATTGTGTAGGAATAAATCCGCAAGGAGTTGTTTCATTTTTCATTGACTGATGAGTAGCTAAAATTCCGTCATTTATTACAATAAATTTTTCACATTCTTCAAACTCTGCAATAAAAATTTTTTTATTAAAATATTGCCTATCAGTAAATAACTCTTCATAAGAGAACTCTATTTCATCTAGCTCATATGCTTTTATTATTTCATCATGATTTTCAGCAATATTTATCATTAATTCACGATTAGCATTCCCCGCATAAATCCTCAACGCCTCCAAAACCGTACTTTTCCCTGAATTATTCTTCCCAACAATCAAATTTACCCGTCCCAATTTTTCAACAGTAAAATCTTCCAACATCCGAAAATTTTTAATCACCAATGAATTAAGCATAACAATTCCCTAAAAAATACTATTTTAAATCTGACAGGTTTTTATTCACTAAAACTTATATATCGTCGGTAGAGACGCAACATTTTGCGTCTCTACGCTTTTCAAATAAAACGAGGTTTATTTAAGCTCAAAATTACTTAGGCGCAACCCACTCTCTAAACCCTAACGCAATAGCCGCCGTTAAATCAGTTGCGGCAATTTCATACACATTCAAATTCCCTGAATTAACTCCACACAAAGTAACGCGAATAACCCCGTCATTTTCTTTGCTCGCACTATACACAGTGATTCCACCTAATTCGGTTTGCATATCCGCAAGCGCAACACCATTGTTTTCACATTGCAAACCACCATCAGGTTTAGCCACTTGTACCGTAGCAGGCTTGCTAACTAAAGGCGTACACGTTGCAACACGATTAACGTTATAGGCTGTAGTGCTAGGGTCTGGTTTCACATTTTTTAATTGTCTAACAAATTTTTCAAACGCTGGGCTAGTTGGTTGGTTCGTTGGTCTATCTTCAACACACGCAGAAAAACCGCCTTCACGCCCGTATCCCAGCACAATAAATTTGTCGATAACAGAATCAGCCACCGCATTGCCAATTAAGCGACGAACTTTTTTATACGCACCAGCATCCACGCCGGGCCCAATACCACCGATAGAAATCTCTATTGCGTGGCGCGTTTCTAAAACAGGTAGTGATTTAGCAAACAAACTTGAACTACTGAACACAGCAGCTGTCATTGCTATTAATAAGAAAAAGTTTTTCATAGTTGTACTCCAAAAAGTTAGTGAGGCTTTATTTTAGCCTTTTTTACACACAAAGCTAATAAAAACAATTACCTAAAAAATGATAGATTAAAAGGAGTTACTGCACTTTCACTTTCACTTCAGCCGAAAAACCCGCTTTTAATAAACTTACATCCGCGCCTTTATCAAAAACAATTTTCACTGGCACGCGCTGCACAATTTTGGTGAAATTTCCGGTCGCATTTTCAGGTGGCAAAATACTAAATTCAGAACCACTCGCGGGCGAAATACTTTGCACCGTACCGCTTAATTTTAACTCAGGAAACGCATCCACCTTGATTTCCACTGGCTGCCCTACCCGCATTTTATCCAGCTGACTTTCCTTAAAATTCGCTTCAATCCAAATATTTTTATTTTCCACCAAATGTGCCAGCGTTAAGCCAGGACGCACTAATTGCCCTAACTGCACACCGCGATTGCCAATAATTCCATCTATCGGCGCGCGCACTTGCGTATATTCCAAATCCATTTTTGCCAAAGCTAACGTGGCTTGCGCATTTTTCAACCGCGCTTCCACTTCCGTCATTTCCACATCAAACGTGGAAAGCTGCTTTTGTTGCGCGGCAAACGTAGCTTGTTGACCTTGCAATTCTGCTGCGGCTTGTTTGGATTGCGCTTTAATCGCATCCAACATTTGCGCAGGCGCAGAACCACGTTGCGTTAAAGCCGTCATACGTTGAACATCTTTTGCAAACGGATCAAGTTTGGCTTGTGCCGCAGCAATATTGGCTTGCGCCGCGCCTAAATGCGCTTGTTGCGTACCTTTCATAGCTTGCAAACGTTTTTTGTAAGCCTCAGCCTCTTCAATCACCGCCTCTGCTTGTAACACTTTCGCTTGATAATCACGGCTTTCAATTGCAATTAACAAATCACCTTTTTTCACCACTTGATTGTCATTAATCAACAATTGCGTGACATAGCCCGACACTTTTGGACTGAGAAGCAACATATTTGCTTTCAAGTAAGCATCATCTGTGGATTCGTATTTTTGCCGCTCCAGCAACCACGAACTTAACCAAACACCTAAGCCAATCACCACAGCCAAAATCAAAAAAACAGGAATAAAACGTTTCATAGATACCCTTGCTAAACTAAACGGTTTGGTTTATTCTAACTTATCTTTTTATTTTAGCAACTGTTCTTTCTAAAATGCCTTCAGAACTTAATAATGATGCCGACCCAATGACTGCCAGTCCTTCAAAGGACTGGCAGTCATGCGATTCCAAACGACAGGCGATTGTAGCCGGAGCGACACGCATGTTTTTAGCTCATGGCTTTCGACAAGTGAGTATGGATAAAATTGCCGCTGCCGCGCCGGTTTCCAAAGCGACTTTATACAATTATTTTGATAGCAAAAACGCGCTGTTAGCTGAGGTAATTCTGCAATTGTGTAGTTCTTTGCAAGAAACCATGCAGCAAGCGGTGTTGGAAGTGAATCATGTTGAATTGAATTTGAAAAAAATTGCGCAGTCGTTTGTGGATTTGATTTTCAGTCAAGACGCGCTAGGTTTATACCGTTTGATGATTTCTGAAAGCCGTGATTTTCCCGGATTAGGCGAGTTAGTTTATCAAAGCAGTGCGCAAACCATTTTGCCGCAATTGGAAAACTATTTGCAGCAACTCAATAGCAGTGGTTGTTTTCACATTGATAATCCAGAGTTTGCAGCAGATGCGTTTTTTAGTTTGTTAAAAGGCGACAGACATTTTCAATGTTTATTAGGCACAAAGCCTTTGCCGTCTGCGGAAGAAAAACAAACATTAATTAATCAAGCTGTTGAGTTTTATTTGCGAGGAATCCTTCATGCCACTGTCTAAAAAATCTTTCCCGTCGTATCTGATTGGCTTTGCGCTAAGCTGCGTGAGTTCTGTGCTGTATGCGGAAACACTGGAGCAAGCGTGGACTATTGCCATTGAAAATAATCATCGCATCAAAGCTGCAAAAGCCGATATTAGTGCTTACGATCAACAACTTTATGCCGCCGAAGGACAACAACTCCCAACCGTGAATTTAAGTTCTGGCTATACGCAACTCAGCGTTACGCCTTCCATAAAAGCCAAATTTGGCGGACAAACGGCACAGTTTCCATCTGCGCAAGATGGATTTTTTAAATCACAAGCGATTGTTTCTGTTCCCGTTTATACCAGCGGTGTGATTAGTCACAATATCAGTGCAGCAGAAGCGGCGTTAGAAGCGTCTAAACATCAGGAAGTTAGCACCATTTTCGATTTAAAAATGCAGGTTGCAGAGGCTTATATCACGGTTTTGCGCTCAGAAGGCGCGTTGCAAGTGGCGCAAAGTCATGTTGATAGCATGGCGGCACATAGTAAAGATGCGCAAAATAGATTTAATCAAGGAGTGGTGGCGCGAAATGATGTGCTGGCAGCCACTGTGGAACAAGCGAATGCGCAGCAAAAAGTAGTTCAGGTTAAAAATCAAATAGATATAGCAAAGGCGCGTTACAATCAATTGCTCAATCGCAGTTTGGTTGCGGCTGTGCAATTGACTCCGCAATATCCGAAATCACCTGAAGGTTCGTTGAAAGATTTAAACGATACTGCCTTGAAATATCGCCCTGAATTGAGTGTTTTATCGCAGCAAATCGCCTCGCTAGAACAACAATCGCAAAGTGTATCATCAGGATTATTGCCGCAAATTTCGGTGAATGGCGGTTATCAATACGAGCAAAATCGCTATCAAGTTCACGAAGGGATGTGGATGGTGAATGTGGGAATGCAGTGGAAATTGTTTGACGGCAGCACGCGGCATAAAAGTGATGCGATTGTGCGACAAGCGTTGGCGTTGAAAGAACAGCGCGATGAATTGACCAGTATGATTGGTTTGCAAGTGCGGCAAGCGTGGTTGGATGCGCAGGAAAGTCAAAAACGGGTTGAAGTGGCTAAACAAACGATTGCACAAGCGAATGAGAATTTAAAAGTGAGCACCGACCGTTATCAACAAGGTTTGTCTGTGAATACGGATTTATTGAAAGCGGAAGATTTACGCACAATGGCGCATGATAATTTGAATAATGCGCAGTATGATTTGGCGTTGGCAACTTTGCATTTGCGCTATGCGTTGGGGATGTTGTGATTGATGGAAAAAATTTTTAAGACAACTGGTCGTCTTGAGAAATTTTCGCATTATTTTTTTATAAAAAAATGCGACTTTCTATGCGAACAAAGATTAGAGACGCAAGCAATGCGTCTCTACAGTGTACAAAAAAACTACAACTTAGTCGTATTCACCGTGCCATCTTGCAATGTCAGTGCGTATTCACCGAGCAACAATCCCTGCAATTCACGCCCCGCCATAGAATATCGCCAGCCGGATAGCAACTGACACTCAGGATCATCGTATAACAACTTTTCCAACTCCTTGCGCGAAGCCAGAATAATCGGATTCAACGAATTTTCCTCCGCTCTAATCCGCACAATCGCCGTCAACACATCCAGAACCGCCTCTTGCTGCTGAGTCTTTTTTGCCGAAATCGACTTATCATCAATCGTCAGCGGCGGACGCTGTTTGGCATCACTAATCAACTGTCCCAACACTTTGCCATAACGTTGCACGGTTTTTTCATTCATACCGCGCACAGCCAACAACTCGGCTGGCGTAGTCGGCTGCAATTTTGCCAATTCCAACAACAATTCATCACGCAACAACCAAGAACGCGGTTTATCTTCTTTTTGCGCAGTTTGTTCGCGCCATTGCGTCACGGATTGAATAATCGACAATTGCCGACCGGTTAATTTATTTTTTCCCTTCACTTTCAACCACGCTTTTTCCGGTGGCATTTGATACAGCTCAGGATTATTCAGCAATTTAAAATCTTCGCTCAACCACTCAAAACGCCCTAACGCTTTTAATTTGTCGCGCATGATTTCATAAATTTTGCACAAATAAATCACATCATCTGCGGCATATTCAATTTGTTCATGGCTCAACGGGCGAATTGTCCAGTCGGTGCGGGTTTGCGCTTTAGAAAGATTGATGTTTAAAAACGTAGACACCAACATCGCATAACCGGGATTTTCTTGAATCCCCAGCAGCGGCGCGGCAATTTGCGTATCAAAAACCGGCTCAGGTACTTTGCCGACAATTTGATAAAAAATCTCCAAATCTTGGCGGCAGGCATGAAACACTTTAATAATGTTAGGGTTATAAAGTACCTCAAATAAAGGTGTTAAATCCGCTAATGCCAACGGATCAACACAGGCAACCCATTGCGGCGTGGCAATTTGCAATAGGCAAAATTTAGGATAATAGGTTTTTTCACGCAGAAACTCAGTATCCAAAGCAATCCAAGGTTCTTGTGAAATTTGTAGGCATAACTCCGTTAGTTTTTCCGAGGTATCAATATAGTTAATTGTTGTCATGTAGAGAGTAATAGTGATGAATTTAGGTAGGGCGGGCACGCTTTTTTGCCCACCATTTTTTGAAAAAAAACATATTCCACAAAGGAACTAAAGTGTTTCCTGATTAGCAATATGTCTCAGCTAAAACGTCATACCCGCAAGGATGCGGGTATCCAGTGTGAGTTTTAATCAAACTATCACATCCTTGTGACTAGATACTGGCATCCATGCCAGTATGACGAAGTTAGCTGAAGTATCTTTCTAATCAAGAAGTGTTTTGGTAAGCGAAAAGTCAGCCCACCTTGCGATTGTAAAATTTAAGAATGATGCTTTGTTTCACCAGCAATAATGCGAGGAAGTTCGTTTAACATCTGTTCTTTAAAAGGATGCAGAATATCTTTTACATTTAATATTTTCACGGGTAAGGTTTTGCCGCGTATTTTAATCAAGTCTTTCACTTCCGTGAGCACCGAGCTTTCCAGCCCTTGTTCGATAAACACATCTTCAGTAATAATCAATTGACCGGGCTCACCCGTGCCGGATAAGCGTGAGGCAAGATTCACCGAATCGCCGACAACGGTATATTCCATCCGCTCAGTTGAACCCATATTTCCTGCCAGCATCATACCGCTATTTGCCCCAATCCGAAATTCAACGGTGACAGCTCCTTCTGCTTCGCGTTTATCATTATATTTCGCAATCAGTTGCAAAATCATCCACGCGCACGCCACACAATTGAACGCATGATGCGGATTTTTTTCAGGCACGCCAAACACCACCATTGCGCAATCCCCAATAAATTTATCCACCCGTCCATTGCAAAAAGTTACCGCTTCAATAATTTTAGAAAAATATTCGTTTAACAGTGAGCTGATTTCTTGCGGTTGCAAAGCTTCTGACAAACTGGTGAAGCCTACAATATCGGCAAAAAACACACTTGCCATCACATGCTCACCGCCTAATTTCACGCTTTCAATATTATCTAAATCTTTTAAAACCTGATTGGCAACTTGCGCAGAAACATAGCGCGAAAAGAAAGCTTCTACTTTGTCTTTTTGCAATAAACCTTTATTCAGATGATTCATGGAATCCATTAACACTTCCAGTTCATCTTTGCGATCAAATATATTTTTAGGATTATGTTTATCTTCACCGAAATTTATTTTGTGGATGGATTCACTGGCGGCTAATAATTCATTAAAGGGTTTAAATAATAAACTGCTGATATAAAAAGCAGCGGTAATCGCAATTAAAAAAGCGATGCAGGTTATCAGAAAAATGATTTCTAATGTTTGGACGCGAATATTTTCTAAATCCGTATAATTAAAAGCAACCGATAAATAGCCAATCACTAAGGCATTATATTGAATGGGAATAGTATAGCGATTCATTTGTTTTACTTTACCCAGCATATTATTGACGATTTCTAATTCATCTGGGTTTTGCTGCGTGTATTCAATGGCATTTTTAGGAAAAACAGCTTTATAGCCATTTGTGCCATACGTTTTAATTACAGAATAATCGCTGGCATAAATCGTGATGCTGGCAATGGTTGTTTCTCTCATCAAATTCATCACAATGGTGGTGATGGCTTCTTTATTATTCAGCAGCAATGGTGTTTCCAAAACATACGCGGCTTGTGTGGTTAAGGCTTTATTGAATTGGGTGGCTTGTTCCTGCAAGGTTTGGGCTTGCAGAAAACTTATCAACGCACCTAAACTAATGATTGCAGAGCAAATCGTCATGGTGAAAAACAATGCCAGCTTAATAAATAACGGTCTTTTGGCTAAGCTGTAAGCAATCAATTCTCCAATATTTAAATAAAAAGAATGCCACGAGTCACCTGAGTCTTTCGTTAACAGTGGATAACGTTGCAAAAAAAACTCTGCGTCTTTTAAAAAAAATCGCACTATGGGCTTAAGAGCTTTAGTTAAACCGAGCAAAAACACATATTTGATTTTTTTACAAATGATGTTCCACATTATTCCGTCTCAAAAAAATAGATTTCGTCGTGTTAAAGCGATAGCCTTTATTATCAAGCAGCGGTGATGATATGTCCAATTGCGTATCAGGGATAAAAGATAATTTAAAGTGTTAGTGTGGTTATCAAAACGAATTGCCGCGTGAGTGCGCTATCATCGTTTATAATGTTGTTATTGTAGAAATCAGAACAATACACGGTTTCTACCTCTTTTTTTCCTTACTTTTGCCCAATCAATGTTCATGGACTCAAACTCAGAAAACAGCTTACCCGCTCTTGCTTCATTATTAGAGAATTCTCATCTTCTTGCCGCCATTGAAAAACTGGAATATTTAGAAGCGACACCTGTGCAAGCAGCGGCTATTCCTCTGGCGTTGGAGGGAAAAGATTTATTGGTGAGTGCGCAAACAGGCAGCGGTAAAACAGCTGCGTTTTTATTGCCTTGTTTGGAAAAAATGCTGAAAACTCCCGGCAAAAAATACGGGATGCAGATGTTGATTCTTGTGCCAACCCGCGAGTTAGCTCAGCAAATTACCATGCGCTGTCAACAACTGATTGAAACCACTGAATTAAGTTGCGGGATGATTACCGGCAGTGAAGATTTTAAAAAACAGCAGTCGTTATTACGCAGAAATCCTGATGTTTTAGTGGCAACGCCCGGACGTTTATTGGAGCATTTGAATCAAGATGTGGCGAATTTTGATGAATTAAAATTTCTGATTTTGGATGAAGCAGATCGCATGTTAGATATGGGTTTTAGCCCCGATGTGTTGGAAATTGCAGAACATTGCAATACACAACGGCAAACCTTGTTATTGTCCGCTACCTTGACTTCAGGCGTATTGCGGGTTGCTAAGGATTTATTGATTAATCCTGAAACGGTGGAAGTGAATCATTTTAGAAATAATCAACATGCCAATATTCAACAGCAAATTATTCCTAGCGATGACACGCCACATAAACAACAGCAATTGTTGTGGTTGTTGAATAATGAAAAATACAAAAAAGCCTTGGTTTTTACCAACACTAAAGTGCAAGCTGAAGCATTAAGCGAAAAATTGCGCGGCGGTAAATTGCGCATGAATGTGTTGCACGGTGATATGACGCAAACTGAGCGCAATCGGGTGATGGCGTTGTACCGCAAAGGTGCAATCAATGTGTTGATTGCCACAGATTTAGCCGCGCGGGGTTTGGATATTGATGAAATTCAATTGGTGATTAACTTTGATATGGCGCGAAATGCCAATAGTTATGTGCACCGGATTGGCAGAACCGGACGCGCTGCGGAGCAAGGTTTGGCAATTTCTTTGATTAATTCCAATGAATGGAATTTGATGATTGGCATAGAACGCTATTTGAATCAGCGATTGGAGCGGCGAATTATTAAAGAATTGGAAGGCAGTTATAAAGGGCCGAAAAAACTGAAAGCCTCTGGTAAAGCGGCTTTGGCAAAAAAGAAAGTCGAGGAGAAAAAAGCAGAAAAGCCAAAAGTTAAAGTGCGGTTGCGTGATAAAAAGAATATTGGCAAACGCCGTGCGCCTTCTAATAAAACGGCTGTTGTTGCGACAGAATTTGATAATTCTCCTGCCGCAGAATAGCTGTAAGTATTTGTTTAGAAAAGCTTTTTTCAAATCCGTTCGTGGTGAGCTTGTCGAGCCACATTAGCCTTCGACAAGCTCAAGGTGAACGGTGTATTCAAAAGAAGGTTATTTATCTTGCAAACGCACCGCTAACACATCGCATTTTGCGTAGTGCAGCACCGCGTTTGCAGTTGAACCTAATAATAAAGCCAGTCCGTGCCGCCCGTGTGAGCCAACTACAATCAAATCAACCGCTTGTTGTTCTGCCAATTGCACAATTTCTTGTTTTGGATTTCCCCAAATTAACCAGCAATCACTTGGCGCAATTTCCAATTGTCTTGCAAACTCTTTCAGTTTAGCTTTTTCGTCTTCTAAAGGCTGATTATCCGAAACTCTATCCAAATAAATCACTGTGCCATACGCGGTGTCGGGCATGGCAATATTATCCAAAACATGCAGCAAACTGAGTTTTGCTTGTTGCTTGTCTGCAATCGCTTTTGCTTTTGCCGCCACTTCCAAACTTTGCGCTGAATAATCACACGCGACTAAAATATGTTGATATTCGCTCATTTTTCACCTGAAGGTTAAATTGATAGGCATAAAAAAACCGCATAAATTTAACAATAATCTATGCGGTTTTAATCGTTTATTTGTAAAAACTACGCTGCTAACACAACAGCATCTTTGATTTTTTTCATCGCATTTTTTTCCAATTGCCGAATTCTTTCAGCGGAAACATTGTAGCGGTCTGCTAATTCATGCAAAGTCAGTTTTTTATCTGACAACCAGCGACTGTTTAAAATATCTAAACTGCGTTCATCCAAATTGGCTAACGCATCGGCTAATAAGTCTTCTTCATGCCCTTGCCAATCTGAATTTTCCAACAACATGGCAGGGTCTGCGTTGTGTTGCATCAAATAACTTTCTGGCGCGGAATAACTGTCTTCAGAAGAATCATCGAGTGGCAAATCAAATGCCATGTCTTGACCGTCCATGCGTTTTTCCATTTCATAGACTGTTTTAACATCCACATCTAAATCGGCGGCAATCGCTTGGGCTTCATCGTGAGTTAGCCAACCTAAATGGTTTTTAGATTTGCGTAAGTTAAAAAATAATTTTCGCTGTGATTTTGTGGTCGCAACTTTCACAATGCGCCAATTTTTAATCACATATTCGTGAATTTCTGCTTTAATCCAGTGAACAGCAAAAGACACTAAACGCACGCCCACATCGGGGTCAAAACGTTTCACTGCTTTCATCAAGCCGATATTGCCTTCTTGGATAATATCCGGCAGCGGCAGTCCATATCCACTGTATCCTCGCGCCACATGCGCCACAAAGCGTAAATTTGACATCACCAATTCTTTTGCTGCTTCTAAATCACCAGAATCACGATAGCGCACTGCTAAATCGTGTTCTTGTTCTGGGGTTAATTTAGGCATTTGCCCTACAACATTTAAATAGCTATCAAATGTACCGACTGACAAATTAATTGGTAAGGCTAAAGCGTTACTCATAAAAATCTCTCCTTGCGTGATGGACGATGGTTAAATTTTAGCACTCTCTTTTAATGAGTGCTAACAATTTTCTAATTCTATCCTCTGTAGAATCGTTTAAATGTGCGATAACACTCATTACAGAAAGAGAAATTCGATTATGCTGTTGAAATTGAAAAAACTGAGTTTGTTGCGCTGAGAAAATTAACGGGCAACCCTTTAAGTCAGTAAATTGAGGAATTTTAAAGTTGATGGTTGAATTTACGAGTTATCAGCGGTGCGTTTGCGGAGGTTTTTGATGAAAAAGATGACTAAATTATTGTTTTATTGTGTGTTATTTGTAAATAACAGTGCGTATGCTGAAATCACAACAGATGGCACAACAGGCGCAATTCAACACTTATCAGGTCAAATGACTATTCCGCAAAGTTTAGGGACAACCGCAGGGAATAATTTATTTCATAGTTTTCAAACATTTAATATCAACACAAGCGAAAGCGCGACATTCACAGGTGATGCGGCGTTAAAAAATGTGATTAGTCGCGTTACCGGCGGGCAAGTTTCTAATATTGATGGATTGTTAAAGTCTAACGTCGGAAATGCTAATTTTTATTTTATTAATCCGGCGGGAGTGACGTTTGGGGCAAATGCGCAAGTGGATGTGCCTGCGGCTTTTCATTTGAGTAGCGCAAATGCAGTGCGTTTCAGCAACGGTGATTCTTTTAGCAGTTCATTATCTGGCGCAAGTACATTAAGTGTTGCAGATCCTGTTGGCTTTGGTTTTTTAAACAATCAAGTCGGTGATATTCAAATTCAAGATAGTTTGCTGAAGTTTAAAGAAGGCAGTTCCGTTTCTCTGAGTGCTGCGAATTTAAGCATTGATAACAGTTGGTTAGAAATTCCAGCAGGCACTTTGCAAGTGAATGCGGTAGGTGACACAGCAAGTGAAATATTGTTGGAAACACCTGCTAGCACAGCATTTTCTGGTAGCATTCAAATGAGCACAAATAGTTTATTGAAGGTGAGTGGCAGTAAAGCTGGATTGTTAATTTTACGCGCGGGTGATGTGGGCTTAAGTCAGTCTTCTTTACTGGCTGATAACCGAGGCGATACCGCCAATACGATTTCTGGCATTGATATTCTTGCCAAAACAATCAATTTAGTCGGTGATAAAACTCGTGTGAGTAGCTCCGCTTTTGCAAAAGGTAATGCCGGAGAAATTACGATTAAAAGTGATGATTTAACTTTGCGTTATGGCAGTGCTATTAGAAGTGATGCTCATAACTCAGGACACGCAGGTGATATTCATATTGATACACATAGTTTGACTGTTAATGGACAAACGATGACTACGGGGATTTTCAGCGAAGTTTTTAATAATCCTCAGCATTTAGCAACACAGGCGGCAAATATTTGTATCAATAGCGATAACATTTTGTTGCAGCAAGCTGGGGTGATTAAAACATCCACGCAAACGCAAACAAATGCGGGCGATATTAGTCTTCATGCAACGCAGAAAATCAGTATTGACGGTCAAGTTGAGCCACTCACAGGCGTTTTTAGTGATGCGCAAGGCAAATCGCAAGGTAATAGCGGCAATATTAGCTTAACTGCGAATGAGTTATGGATAGAAAATTCAGGGCAAGTTAATACCAACACAGCGAGTTTAGGACAGGCAGGCAATATTGATGTTGTCACAAAAAATGTTTTTATTAGTAGCAATTTTGGAGAACCCACCGGCATTTCGAGTCTTTCAGCCGCGACTGCTCAAGGCACTACTGCCCATGCTGGCTCTATTAAAATGACTACGGATAGATTGGCATTATTTTTAGGTGGCTTTATCAAAAGCAACACTGAGAGCAAAAGCAATGCAGGCAACATCATTTTGACTAGTAAAGAGTTTGTGATAAATGGCTTAGGCTCTTCTGTTGATACGGGCATTTTTAGCAATGCGTTGAATAAAGCAACTGGCAAAGCTGGCGATATTCAACTCACAGGAGATAGTCTTAATTTATTGAGTAATGCCAATATTAGCAGCGATGGCAGTCTTTTAGGGAATGCAGGTAATATAAGGCTTAATATTGGCACAATTGAGGTTAATGGTAATGGCGGTTTTGCGGGAATAAGTAGCAATGGTTTTTTTGATATGTATAACCATGACATAAAAGGTCGATCAAGTGCTGGGAATATCAAGATTAACACCAACAATCTCTCATTGCTCAGTGGCGGTTCAATTAGCAGTTACATCAACGGTACAGGCAATGCAGGCAGTGTAACTATCTACGCAAAAGATATTTTGATTGATGGACAAGGGCAAACAGCGGGCATTTTCAACAATAGCCAGTTAGGGACAGATACAAAAGGCTCAAACGTTTATCTAAACGCTGATAATTTATGGATTCAAAACGGCGGACAAATTGGTAGTAGTGTTGTGTATGGCGGCAAGGCGGGCGATATTATAGTCGATGTGCGCAACACTGTGATTGATGCTCAAGGTAGTCGTTGGGATACAGGTTTTTTTAGTGATGTCACCTTTGATTCCACTAATGCAAAAGCTGGCGGCGGTAGCGTGACCATCAATGGCGATCAATTAACGCTATTAAACGGCGGCAAAATTAGTAGTAAAACCTTTAGTCTTGGCAAAGCAGGCGATATCACCCTGAATGTTAGTGACATCCTCATCGACAGACAAAACTCAACAACAGATACCGGTATTTTTACCGATGCGCAATCCACATCAACAGCTAATGCAGGCATTATCACAATCACAGGGAATAATTTAACTTTATTAGCTGGGGGGGAAATTAGCAGTAACACCGATAGTAGCGGCAATGCTGGCGAAATTTCCATTAACAGTAAAAATATTCTGATGGATGGTAAAAACGGTGGCGCAAATCTGACTGGAATCAACAGTGATGCTAGTTTGCAATCAACTGGCGGCAGTGCTGGCAGCATCAGTGTGATAAGTGATAGTTTAATTCTGAATAATGGTGCGCAAATTACTGGCGATACTCATGCAAAAGGCGATGCGAAAGCCGTGACAGTGAAGACAAAGGATTTAACATTATCCAACGGTGGCGCGATTAGCAGCAGTGCAAGAGCTGGTAGCGGTAATGCTGGCGATGTAAATGTGACTGCAAACAATACGCTAATTGATGGTCAAAATAATCCCGCGTATACCGGAATTTTTAGTGATAGTTATCAAGGCTCTAGCGGAAAATCCGGAACAGTTGAGATTACAAACGCGAATAATCTAACGTTACGCAATTTAGGGCAAATCAGCAGTTCTACATGGAATCAAAATAAGGCAGGTGATTTGCGTGTTAGCAGTAATAATTTAGCGATTGATGGCAAAGACAGTGGCATTTTTGCTGCCGCGCATGATTTGGGACAATCCGGTAATCTTGATATTAACGTGAATCAATTACTTACGGTGACTAATCAAGGCAAAATCAGCATTGAAAATACGCCTGTTCAAAACACAAACGCAGTTAATAATCTACCTATATCTAAGCTCGGTGTATTAAAGATAACAGCCGCAAAATTAGAGTTAAACAATGGCATTATTACCGCAAAAACCACTGGCAATATGGATGCTGGATCAATCAACATTAATACAACTCAAGCATTACTTGCCACAAATCATAGCTCGATTAATTCATCCACTTCTGGATTGGGCAGTGCTGGAAAAATAACCGTCACAGCTCCTGTCATTACGTTAAGCAATTCTGACATTTCTTCAGAAGCTTCTATCACGTCTGGAGGACAAACAGGCAATGTGATTGTGACCGCTGAGAAAGGCATTTATTTATCCCAAAATAGTCGAATCAGCATGAAAGACGATGCCACTATTGCAAACCCTAACGCGCTTACTCCTACTTTTATAAAAGTTTCCGCTCCTGATATTGATTTAAAAGACAGTCAAATCACAACTGCCGCGACTGGCAATGTGAACGGTGGCGATATTGAGCTGCATTTTTCACATTGGCTAACGCTTGATCCGTCTATTATTCAAACAACTGCAAAAGATGGAAGTGGCGGCATGATTACTGTGACCGGCGGTGAATTGATTAAATTACAAAACTCCGCTTTTTTCACCTCTGTCACAGGTGAAACAGGCAATGGCGGCACTATTAATGTCTCGGCTAATACACTGATTTTGGATAACGGCGCAATTCAAGCCAATGCAGAGGGCGGGAGAGGTGGCGATATTAATCTGAATTTACAAAACTTGATTTCTAGTGAAAATCAATTAATTAAAGGCGGAGCGCAAGTGATTTGGCAAGCGATTCCACAAGGTTTAAATGTGATTCAAGCGGCTTCTGAAACCGGAGTTAATGGCACGGTGAATGTGAGTTCACCACAATTTAACATCAGTGGCAGTATGAGTGGTTTGGACACGAGCAGTTTAGCGTTACCAGCCCTTAAGCCTAATCCGTGTCAAGATTCGGTTGATTTTAGCAGCTCCTTAGTGCGTAACGGCAAAGGCGGCATTCCAAATAATGAAGCTACAGCGGGGTTTATTCCGATGGCGAATCATTTTCCAAACGGCAAACACATCGCGAATAAAAATGCTCCGATTCCACAGCAAGCAAGTTACGCGGCGAATAATAAAAATAAATCTGCTTGCGCTGCATTGTAAATTCTTCGCAAATTTTTCCATTTAACAGCAAACCGCAATTTGTGGGAGTTCAAAATCTATTTTGAACTCCCATTTTTAGCAAGATTAACTGTGAAAATTTTCAAGACGACCAGTCGTCTTAAAAAAATTCGCTCCAACTTCTGATAGAATTCAAAATCTATTTTGAATTCTTGTTGCCATAAAAACACTGAAAAACTCAGTCTTCAAAAATCGGCTAGTTTTTAATCTTGCAACACAGGCACAGCGGATAATAATTTTTGTGTGTAAGGATGAGCCGGCTTGGTTAAAACCTGCCGCACCGTGCCATGCTCCACAATTTTGCCCTGACACATCACCGCCACTTCATCGGCAATTTCTGCAACCACCCCCAAATCGTGCGTGATAAACAAATAACTTAAGCCTTTTTCTGCCTGCAATGCTTTTAAAAGTTTAATAATTTGCGCCTGCACCGAAACATCTAAAGCACTGGTCGGCTCATCGCACACAATCAGTTTTGGTTCAACTGCCAAAGCTCTAGCAATGCAAATTCTTTGCCGTTGCCCACCTGAAAATTCATGCGGATAACGCAACGCCGCTTGCTGAGGTAGCTCCACTTGTTTCAATAACATAGAGACTTTTGCAATGATTTGTTGCTGCGTTGTCTTAGGATGCAAAGCCCGAATACCTTCGGCAATAATATCGCCCACCAACATGCGTGGGTTCATGGAAGAAAACGGGTCTTGAAACACAATTTGAATCGCCGCGCGTTGTTGGCGCAACGCCTCGCCTTGCAATTGGCGCAAATCCACGCCATTCAGAAACACCTGTCCTGCTCTGCTTTCAATTAAATTCAGAATCGCTTTGCCAAGCGTGGTTTTACCGCAACCGGATTCGCCAACTAAAGCCAGTGTTTTGCCGCGTTGTAATTCAAAACTCACGCCATCCACAGCACGCACATTATCAATAATTCGTTTAAAAAGCCCTTTGCGGACAGGATAATAAACTTGAAAATTCACCACTTTTAATAAAGAAGCGTGTTCTGTTTTGGGCGTATGTAAGCAACTTTCTAGCACTGGCAAGGCGGCTAAAAGTCGTTTCGTATAAGGATGTTTGGGTTGTTTAAATAATTCTTCACAATTTTCTGTTTCCACAATTTGCCCGTACTGCATCACAGCTACTGTATCGGCAATGGTGGAAACCAAGGCTAAATCATGGCTAATCAGCCATAACGCCATGCCTGTTTTTTGTTGAATTTGTTTGAGCAAGGTGAGAATTTGCGCTTGAATCGTCACATCGAGTGCAGTGGTGGGTTCATCAGCGATTAATAAATCCGGTTTACCGGCTAAGGCAATCGCAATCATCACCCGTTGGCGTTGTCCGCCGGAAAGTTGATAAGGGTATTGGCTGATTTTTTGTTGTGGTTCTGGCAATTCCACTTGCTGCAATAATTCTAATACTCGCGCGTCGGATTCAGCTTTGGGTAAGTTAAAGTGAATTTCCAGCACTTCGGCAATTTGTGCGCCGATAGTCATCACAGGATTTAATGAGGACATCGGGTCTTGAAAAATTAAGCCAATCCGTTTGCCGCGTACTTTGCAGAAATTGATTTCTGGAATGGTTAATAATTCTTCGCCTTGCAAGGTGATGCTATCAACAGTGATGTGGGCGTTGTGTGGCAACAGGCGTAATACCGAGAGTGCTGCCATTGTTTTGCCTGAGCCTGATTCGCCAACGAGGGCAAAGGTTTGCTTCGGGTAAATGGCAAAGCTAATATTGTCGATGACTTTATCGTTGTTAAAAGAAAGACTTAAGCCTTTTACTTCAAGCAAAGGGTTGTTCATATTTTCCTCAATTCTGCTTCTGTGCTGATAACCATATCATGTCCTGCCATATTACCACCGCTCATATTGCCTTCGACATAATTTGTGGTGTTGATAATTTTCCCTTCTTTGATTGCCGCCAGAAAATCATCGCGCTGTTCTTTGAGTTGCTCTTTCAGCACTTCAATTTTGCCGATTTGAATATGCTTTTCAGTCATCAAACCTTGAATTTTCGTTTCATAGTCTTGTTTTAAAACATTCACTTCGTGATACAACACGCCTCTGTCTTCGGTTTTCGGCACAGTCACTTTCACTACGATAAAACCGTCTTTTTCTTCAATCGCTTGCACACGGATGTCATCATTGCCGCTTTCCACGCGCACTTGTTCCACCGACAGCTTAATCGCCGCCAGTTCCATTTCGTTATGGGCAATAAAGTCGATGGTATTGGCAATTTTTTGAAAGATGCGGGTAAATTCGCCTGCGCTGTATTCTTCGCCTTTCGGTGGCATTCGTTTTTTCGCGCCGTTTTCCAGATAGTAATAATAGCGGCAGTCGATGTCGTCCAGGCGCGTTTCGGTGTCGATATTCCAGCCTTCAAGGGTTGCGCCGGTCATTTGGGTATGGCTTAAATTTGCGCCGGATAAATTGGCATGGCTGAAATCGAAGTCTTGTAAATTGAGGTTGGAAAAATCCAAGCCGCGTAAGTCTAAGGTGGCAAAGTTTTTGTCGGTGATAATGCCGTCAATGACTAAATCGCGGACTTTGCGGGGTTCTATAAGTGTTCCATCGGTTAAAGCTAAATGATGATTTTTCGCTTGCTGAAAGTAGCATTGAGATATTTTTGCATTTTTGAAGTTCACATATTTCAAATCTACCTCAGAGAAATCAGTATTTTTTAAAATAGAAAATGCAAATTTACTAGAACTGAAGCAAACGATTTTTAACGACAATTCGCGTAAAAATAATAAATGAAATTCCTCTCTATTAATGCTTCGTTTGCCTAAGTAGATTCCCAAAATGCTATACATAATACTGCTTGTCGCTACTATCAGGAGTCTAGTTTCGGCATTAGTCATGCTTATAGCGATAAATGTGACTGCGGGTACAACTCCTGCTATTACTCCAGTTACGACTCCAGTTAGAGCTACGAGTAAAACGCCGATTGTTGCTGTACCTATAACTAAGAAAGCTAATACAATTGATACTCCAACTTTGATTATATCTAATAGATTTTTCAGTTTTTTAAATTGATGTGAGCCTCTATCTTCGTATACAACTGTGGCTTTGTATCCGTCAATCGCTTTAACTTCGTTACTTTTAGTTATTAGGTTTATAGATACGGCTATAACAGCGGCTACGGCTATAGTTAGCATTAAAGTAAAAAACCAACCTAGATAATCTAAACGCTTGTGATTGATTGCTCTCAAAAAAGCTACAATACAAAGGCATATAAAAAACATAATAAAAATAATGTGGCTTATATCTGAGTTTATAGTAAATGCCTCTAAGATGCTTTTAGACATATATTCAAGGGAGAAGTTACTAATTATATTAGTAAATCCAACGAATACACCTATCAAAAGTTGTAACAATAACAAGCTAAAACTAACTTTTAAAGTTCTCCCCATCCTTGCATTACAAAACTTAGCATCGGTTAAATTCGCAAACGAAAAATCCACCCCGCGCAAATCACAATCGGAAAAATCAGCCCCCGTTAAATTCTGATTTTTAAATGATTTCCCGCGTAAATCCTGCCCTTTGAAATCTTTGGTTTGCATCATTCACCTCACTTTTTTGAACACGATTGCACGGATTATAGGATGGACACGATGTGCCTGTTAATCGCAAAATCGTAGAAATCGTGTTCAAAATCATTTATTTGACAATAGAAGCCGCAATATTCGGACTTTCTGGATTCACAATCACCGCTTGCTTCGCAGGCGATAACAGCACATCCATATCCTCCATCGGCACAGCCCCTAACAAAACCTCATTGCCTAAAACCAAAGCTCCTGTAAAACAACCTCGGTTTTCAAACTTCAATTGAATCGGACCCACATAAGGACATAAATGTTTGCTTCCATCGGCTGTCGTCACTTCTCGACTATATAGCTCATCGAGTTCAAGCTGTATCGCTATATGCTTAGGAATACACAAATGCAATGCGCCGCTATCAGCTAATGCGCGGACTTGCATCGGTTTTAACTCAGGTTGGCGTGGATTAGCTAACGAAATCTCAGCATAAATTAAGCCCATTGTTCACCTCACTCTTTAAGAAACTATTAAATTCAAACGGAAAAATCAGCCCCGTTAAATCTTGCCACAACGACCGCCCGCGTAAATCCTGCCCTTTGAAATCTTTGCTTTGCATAAATTTCTCAGGTTTGAAAATGCACACAGATTATAGCTTGCGTAGATAAGAGTAGCGTAATCATGCCTATGAAAAGCACATCACTGATTGAATTATTTTTTAAGACGACTGGTCGTCTTGAAAAATTTCAGCTCAGTGACGCTAACGCCACAAATAACAACCGGCTACTTTTCGGACATAGAATAAATCCCATTCCAAAAAACCGGCGGCTTTTTCATAAACTGCTGGCAACGCTTTAGCATCAATTGACTAGGCGAGTCCGCTGTGATGCTGGCAAAAATGTCACCCGCCTCTGCAAACGCGCCCTGTTTATATAAACCTAACGCTTGCTGATAACGCGCTATTTTTTCTATTAGCCCATTATTGCCGTCATGCGACAACGCCAATAATTCATAAATCGCCTCGCCTTCTTCACGACCTTTAACGCGCACGCTATCAAGCTCTCGCACTAATAATCCTGTCGCATCTAACGTGGTTTGTTTATCGACAATAATTTGCGTGCCGTAATATTTATTCAAACCTTCCAGTCTGGAACTGTAATTCACCTTATCGCCAATGCAGGTATAACTTCGGGCTTGATCCGAACCAATATTACCGACAATCATTTCACCTGTGGCAATGCCAATGCGGATTGAAATATTCGGTTTGCCTTGCACCAGCCATCGCGCTCTTAATTTTGCTAACGTTGCTTGCATTGCCAAAGCCGTGCGGCACGCATACAGCGCGTGGTTTTCACCACATAATTGCGGAGTCCAAAACGCCATAATCGCATCGCCAATAAATTTATCTAACACCCCGTGTTGATGGGTAATTTCTGCGGTCATGGCAGTGAGATATTCATTTAATAAACTCACTAATTCTTCAGCCGGAAGTTTTTCACTAAAATTGGTAAAACCTGCAATATCGCTAAATAACACAGTTTGTTTTTTGCGCTCACCGCCCATTTTCAATTTATCCGGTTGACTGAGCAGTTCCGTAACAATAATCGGGTCAACATATTTATTGAACGTATTGCGAATCAAATCTTTTTCTTCTAAGCCGCTTGCCATGTTATTAAACGCTTCTGCCAACTGCCCCACTTCATCAGTGCTTTGATAATCAATGCGATGGTCGTAATGTCCTTGTTCAATTTCCAACGTTCCTTTAGTAATTAAACGCAAAGGGCGAGTAATGCGGCGCGAAATCACCATAAATAACAACGCGCCCAACACCAGCGTTTCACCGCCCGTCCATAAAATTTTTCGCTGTAATTGTTTAAACGTTTCTAACGCTTGATCCAGATTAGCACTGAGGATGTAACCCGCTTGCGGATTGTTAGCCTCGAATAAAATTTGTTTGGCGATATAGCGGTTGTTATGCCACACAAACTCACCATTTTTCACAATCGCTTGCCGTTGCTGTAGCACAGTTTGGGCAAAATCCGCGCGGGTATTTTTGGCAACCACGCGCCCTTGATTAAAAAATACTGCTTGAAAATATTCTCCTGCCACCAATAACTGACTGATTCTTCTATCATTAATCGCATTGCAAACCACCAATAAGCCAACCGCATAATCATCCATTTGGTTTTCTTTTAACGGAATAAAATGGCTGCTATACAATCCGTTTGGCAAACTGACCATTGTTGATTGAATTAAACCCGAATTTAAGTGCGCAGTGATTTCAAACTCAGCAAGATAGTGTCCGAGCGGCAAAGGCTGATTATTTTCGCTGTTATAAGAAGCTCGCACGCTAGGCACATCATCGAGCATAAACACAAAATCCGCGCCGGTGTCTTTGCCAATTTCGGCAGTGAAAGGATAAAAATTGTCTTTGATATTGGATAAAAAAGATCGAAACTTTTGGTCGGAGGCAATAATCTGCGTAAGTGATTGAATATGAACTTGCTCTCTTTCAAAATCGCGTTGAAATTGTTGTTTGGTTTTTTCTAAATCTGCAATAATGCGCTGGGTTTCATGTTGTTCTGCCTGCGTGTCAATCAGGTATAAAACCGCACTCAATAAGGCAGTCACCGCTATAAAAAAAGTAACAAATATTTTCTTGCTAAGACTCATAATCATTTAGGGGCATGGATTATTTGTTCAATTTGAAAATCAGAGGACTCACATTAAAATGAAAAAATTAAGGTTTATGCTTAATCTCTCGCGGTCTTTTTTGCTGCTGACAAGTGGTTTGTTATGCCAGCTAGTTTACGCTCAGTCTGTTTCAGGGCATATTGAAATTGAAGCGGGAGCTCCTGTTAAACGTGTGATTGTTTATCTCAAGTCTGATAAAAACAGTTCGCAGAATCAAACTCATCAAATCTCGCAAAAAGATACGCATTTTAATCCGCCGCTGACCGTTATCACTTCTGGCGATAAGGTGGAATGGATTAATGATGAGGCGAAAGACATTGATCATAATATTTATTCACTGAATGAAACGAATGCGTTTGATTTGGGGCTGGGTGCAAAAGGCTCTAAGCTGGATCATCCGTTTAATCAAGTCGGTGAGGTGAATTATTACTGCTCAGTTCACAAAAACATGGAAGGTAAAATTGTAGTATTGCCTAGTCATTATTATCAAGTTTTGGAGCAACCTGGAGATTTTAAAATTGACGGTGTTCCTGAGGGAAAGTGGCAATTAAATGCGGTGGTTTTTCATCGCCGCTATAAAGTTGAACCTGTGAATGTGACGATTGCGAAAACCGCGTTGCAAAATTTAACCTTGAAACTGGTCAAAAGATGAAACATTTATATTTATTCAGTGTCTTATTATTCTCTGCTTGCGCTACGGTGCAAGCTGCGCCGCTGGAGGCTGGTAAAGCTGGGATTTATGGTGAGCTGACCGCTGAAGAAAACTCTGTGGTGAAAGAAAAACGTCAGCAGAGCAATGTGAGTAGTTCACCTTACGACTCGCCAACGCAAACCAGCGAAACGGTGTCGAGTGATGAGTTAGTCAACTATGCCAATTTAGATGATTTATATGTTGGTTTGGTTGTGCCAACCTTAGCAAAGCAACAACATATTATTCATGTTAGCACACAAGGCATTTCGCCACGCGCTCTTGCCGTTGCGGTCGGTGATAGTTTGCAGGTTTTTAACGATACGGCAGCCACGCAAAGCTTGTTTTTAACCCAAACCGTCAATAGTGGCGAAGGCATTCAAACTTTCCCTAGTTTAGCTGCTGGCAGCAATGCAACCTATTCTGTTCAATTAGAAGGTAATTTAGAGTTGCTTGCCGAAAATGATGGCAATTTGAAAGCCCGTTTGCTTTCAAAAAAAAATATGCAGGTGAAACGGTTGAGCAGCGGTGACAGTTATCAATTTGAAAATCTGCAACCGGGTGACTATAACTTGATTTTTTGGCATTGGCGGCTAGGGAAAATTGAGCAAAAAATAACCCTTAATAGCGGCGACAATCTGCGCGTTGATAAAACCTTAAGTGTTGACAGCATTATGCGCTCTCGTTAAGTCAGTCAATAAAATAAGCAAAAATTAAAACTTTAAAAAGGAAAAAACATGAGCCTTTGGGGAACTGTTTTAGATATTGGTAAAAAATTTGTCACTACGGTAGTAACTCGATTTGCTACAAACATGGCAAATAAAGCAAGTAGCTCATTGGATTCAAAACCGCCAGCACAACGCGAAACAAAATCCAAAGAATTAACGGCTTTAGAACGTAAATATTTAGAGAAAAAAGACCAACGTGAGCAAATTGCGTTAGAAATTCAGCGCGAACAATTACGTTTGCAAGCCCACATTCACAAAGAAAATATCGAACTCAGCCTGAAACAAATTCAAGCAGATTACGATAAAGACCGCTGGGCAGGGATTTTAAGCCGTGATGAAACGGTGGATGTGTTACGCAGCAGTCAAGAAAAGCATCATTTATTAATGCTGTTATCTGAACCTGAAATTAGTCCCAGTTGTCCTGACAGTTTTAAACATGATTTGCCGATTGCGGTGCGCAATGAATTAAAACAATTTATGCAAAGCGAATATCCGTTTCAAAACGAATTATATCCTGTGCAGTTTTTTGGAAAATTTTTTGAAAGTCGGATTTTTGACGCGCACGTTAAGCAGTTTGAGCGGTTATTAAACAGTGTGCCAACGGTGGTTTTATACAGCCAAATGACCGATGAAAATTTATATCTGCATATTCATGGCTGGGGTTTTGGCGATATAACCCTGACAGAAACGTGTACCTTTAATTGGGAGGCGGTTTATGAGCAGTTTCATAAAGAAGGCACGAGTGATAAAGACGCATACAAAGCCATTCGTAAAATGATTGTCGCGTTACATCAAGCTTTTGCCGCGTTTTGCAGTGACTTTTATTATTTAACCGTAATTAATCCGCTGCATGAACCACGTTTATTTCATGTGGAATTTAGTGAAGAATTGCAAATGGTGGTTGAGCCGTTAAAACAAAGTTTGCAAACAATTTGTGTGCAAAATCGGCAACGTTATGAAAAAGAATTATTGGATTATCAAGAAGGGTTGGACGGTAACTCTAGGAAAACTAATGGCTCAGGAAAGTTTCAGGAATGGCAAACGGTTAGCAAATTTAAAACTCGTGCAGATGGAATTGCGAGAGATGAACAACACGGCTTAATGTGGTGTCGGTTTGCAATTGGGCAAACATGGCAAAACGGCACTGCTGAAAATGAAGCGAAGAAAATGAAGTGGGCTGATGCGCTTGAAATGGTGAAAACCTTTAATGCAAATGGCGGTTATGCGGGATTTACCGATTGGCGATTGCCGATGATTAATGAATTAAAAACATTGATTGATAGAGAAAAGGGCAAAGCTGGAAGCTATATTGATGAAGACGTGTTTCCAAACAATTACCGCTGGTTTTGGTGTTTATCGTTTAATCCTGAGAGCGCAAAGAATAGCAATTTTGACACGGATGAATTCCTTTCTCAGTTTATTAGTTATGGTGGGCAATGGGGCATTGATTTTTATGATGGTTCTGATGCAAATGATTCTAAGGATTATAGTTACGCTGTCCGGCTTGTTCGCACTACACCAGAGCATTCATGGCAAACCCTTGGTAAGTTTAAAATGCCAATCAACGATATTTTCGGTATCGCAAAAGATGAAAGAACAGGGTTAATGTGGCTGCGCTTTGCTTATGGGCAAACATGGGAAAAACATACTTCTGTTGGTGAGATTAACGAAATAGATTGGTATTTCACGAAATATATAGTCGATATTTTTAACGCAAGGGGCGGGTATGCTGGCTTTACGGATTGGCGATTACCTAATATTGACGAATTAAAAAGCTTAATTGATAAAGTTAAGGGCAAAGAAGGCAATTATATTGATGCAGATGTATTTCCTTGTAATGGATATAGTTTCTGGTCATCGTCTTTAAGTAAGTCGTCTTTTCAAAACCTCCTTATTTTTGTAGACTTTACTTCAGGCAATGATAGCTACGTCAGTAAAACTGGCAGAAATACTATTCGTCTTGTGCGCGGACAATGATTTTTTTTATCGTTCCCACGCTCTGCGTGGGAATGCAGCTCTAAACGCTAAAGCGTTGTGTGACGAAACGGGACGCTAGAGCGTCCACAGATAAATTCCTACGCCAGAGCGTGGGAACTATTATGTTTTTGATGAGGAGAAATGAAAATGAATATTTTCGATTTATTACGATTAAATCAACAACATTTGCTGAGGCCAGCAATTTTCATTATGACAACTCATTTAAAATCAAATAGATAAGACAATGGGATTTTTAATTTAGCCATTTTCAACCGCAATCAATGCTTAAATTATGTTTGCATTGATTAAGTTCTGAACAAAAAGTCTCTTTATTCAAAAAATGAGTTATTTTGGCGAATATATTTAATGCTATAAACTCACTTTAAAGGCTAAGATTAAAAAGTAATTGTTTTTTTCAATTAGTTACTTAACAGAAGTTCATAATGAGAATTGCTGAAATAAATCTGCATAAGTTGTTTTTGTTTTATGCACGTTCCTAAGCTATTTGTTGGTGTTATGACCGCCAGTCCTTTGCGGACTAGCCGTTATTTCAAAGCCTGTAATTTGTTCGCGCGGAATTTTTGCGCCAATTAATTTTTCCACCAAACGCAACGCATTATATTCTTCAGGATCAACCAAAGACACCGCTTGCCCGCCTAAACCGGCGCGACCTGTGCGTCCTATGCGATGGACATAATCGGTTGAAGAGCGCGGCAATTCAAAATTCACCACATGAGGCAATTGCGCTATGTCAATCCCGCGTGCGGCAACATCGGTGGCAACTAACACGCGAATATCTCCCGCTTTAAAACCGGATAACGCCGTAATTCGTGCGCCTTGGCTTTTGTTGCCGTGAATCGCGGCGGATTTAATTTGTGCCGCATTCAGTTTTTCACAGAGTTTATTTGCGCCATGTTTAGTGCTGGTAAAAACTAACACTTGTTGCCAGTTGTTGCTTTTCACCAAATGCGTTAAAGCTGCGGTTTTTGAGGTTTTATTCACGGTGTACGCAATTTGTTCTACCGTATCCGCCGCTGCATTTTCAGCTGCCACTTCCACCGTCACCGGATTATGCAATAAACCTTGCGTCAATTTGCGAATATCTGCGGAAAAAGTTGCGGAAAACAGTAAATTTTGGCGTTTTTTCGGCAGCATCGCTAAGATTTTGCGAATGTCGTGAATAAACCCCATATTCAACATTTGATCCGCTTCATCTAACACTAAAATCTCTACTGCATTTAATTTGACTGCGTTTTGACTCACAAGGTCTAACAGCCGACCGGGTGTGGCAGTGAGAATATCAACGCCGCCTCTCAGTTTCATCATTTGTGGATTTATTTTTACTCCGCCAAAAACCACTTCAGATTTTAAACGCGGACTTTGATGAATGCCGTATTTAGACACCGATTCTGCCACCTGCATGGCGAGTTCACGGGTCGGAGTTAATATCAAAGCCCGCACGGGGCGGTTTCTGCCGTGATGAACTTCGGCTAAGCGTTGCAAAATGGGCGTAGCAAAGCTGGCTGTTTTGCCGGTGCCGGTTTGTGCGGCGGCGAGTAAATCTTGTCCGGTGAGTACCGCAGGAATGGCGCGGAGTTGAATGGGAGTGGGTGTGGTATAACCGGAATCTGCAAGAGCGCGGAGTAAGGGCTCTGATAAACCGAGGCTAGAAAATGGCATAGTAACTCAATAAAAGGAAATAAATCTGACAGCGATGGGGCGCGTGGAGGTGAACGTTGTAGGGGTGTGCATAACCCCTACAATGAAAATTTTGTAAAACTAGCGGCGTTTGCCTTTTTTGCCAGAAGAGTCTTCAAAATTAACTTTTAAAGGTTTCTCGCCATACATAAAGCCATCTAATTTTGCGATAGCAGCTCTTGCTTCATGGCCTTCCATGCCAATAAAACCAAAACCTTTACATCTGCCGTTGAATAAGTCGGTGACTAATTCAATGGAGCGTACTTTTCCGAATTGGGAAAATAAAGCAAGCACACTGGCTTCAGTGGCATCGCTCGGTAGGTTTCCTACGAATAATTTTTTCAAAAGAGGTGTCCTGTGTTGAGGATAAATAAAGGGTTGTATGCGATTAACTTGGTAATCAGGGGATACAACGTGAGGGTAGGAGGGGTGATTTTTACTAAAATCGTCGTTTTTTAAGAATGCAAAACGCTGCGTTTGAGCTTCCAACTTGGGGCAATGATACCACATTAACGCATAAAGCTTGCGTAAAACCGGATTTTACTTTAGGCAAGGATTGTTTGAAGCAGGATTTTGATTAGTAGGTACGCGAATAAATTCAGCTACAGGATTAACGCATCACTCGCGAAAAAACGAGACTAAAACTTCTTGCGCATTTGTATGAAAACTTTTTTTTGAATATTGAGTTCTACGCGACTGAAACTTATAAGACGACCAGTCGTCTTGAAAATTTTTGTAATTTTGATAAAAAGTGTTGAGTTACGATCAATAAATTAACTCAGCCTACACGTTCCAAAGAATCAGAACTAAAAAACTTGCAAGTTCTTTGATTCTATAGTATTTAGGAAAAACTTTTTGACTCATTTTTACTACAAGGAATCACCATGAACATTTTAAAAAAAGTATTTTGTAGTGGCATTTGCATCTTAGCGATGTCTTTACCAACCGCTCAGGCAGATACCATTCAATGGATTAACCATTTCGACTTATTGTCCGGCGATCCATCCGATTTGACTCTAACAACCAATTCAACCAGCTCAGGCATAGGTTCAGGATTAGCCGGTGTTGTGATACGTTCCAACTCAGTAGGAGATGTTTTTCCTGTCGGAAGCGGTAATAAAGTAGTGCACATGGCACTTAACTTGCCGCCGCAAGCACCCGGTATAGCTATCCGAGGAGTTAGAGTCTGTTATGAATCAACTTCTGCCTCAACCTATGTGACACAAACCCGTATTGCTCAAGTGTTAAGTACGCCTTCAGGAGCAACAGTGCTAATGGATAATCCAACTGATTTAACGACAGTAGGGGCTAACTGTATTACTGTGCCAGGTGCTGTCGCAGTTGGGGGCGGCCCATTACTTTTATCTTTGCGTATTAATTTTGGCAACATCAGAGATGCCATTGTTATTCGCGGCTTAGGGATTAGTTTAGGCTAATCTCAATTTGAAAAATAAATTGCAAAGAGTCATGGTATAAACTTCAAGCTGAAATATCATCACATTTTTTTGAGGCGTGAAGAATTAAAACCATGACTTTGCCGAATAAATTACAATAAAAACCGCAACATAAAATGTCCTAGCAACAAATATTCGCCTAGGTTTAAACCGCAGAAGATGCGCTAATTGTTAGTTTATTAGAAGCGCGTCGCTAAAGTTTGATGAGGCTTCCTTCGTTAGGCATATCCTATTTTGAATTCATTTTTATAGAGTTAACGAACTTTAATTTGATTTTAAAAATGACCTCTTCAACTGACTTGCGCCGTAAAGTTTTAAGTATCAAAGAACAAGAAAATCTGACAACCACAGAGATTGCGAAGCGTTTTGGAATAGGTACAGCCAACGTTAGCCGCTGGAACAAAAAAAACGTACTCGCAATAAATCTGCGACCAAAATTGATATGGAAGCGTTAAAGCGTGACGTTGAATTGCATCCAGATGCCTATCATTATGAACGAGCTATGCGTTGTGGTGTCACTGAAGGTGGAATTCGCAAAGCGTTAAAACGATTGGGGATCAGCTATAAAAAAACGCTGAAACATCCCAAAGCCAACGACAACGCACGGCAAACCTTCCAGGAAAAGATGAAAAATTATGAACAGGCTGAAAAACCGATTTTTTTTATTGATGAAAGTGGCTTTTCTCACGACATGCCACTCCGCAAAGGCTATGCGCGTATTGGAAAAAGGTGTTTTGGTACACAGGATTGGCATGCGAAAGGTCGCACTAACGTTATTGGTGTCTTACTTGGGCTCTGCTTATTAACGGTGACTTTGTTTACTGGCTCGATTAATGCTATGTCTTTTTTGCTTGGATTACACAAGATTTAGTGCCAAAACTACCCAAAAACTCAGTCATTGTGATGGATAATGCTAGTTTTCATAAACGATTGGATATTAAGCAAGCGATTTTGGCGGCAGGGCATATTTTGGAATATTTACCACCTTACTAACCCGATTTGAATCCGATTGAGCATAAGTGGGCGCAATCAAAAGCCATTCGCAAACAGAAAAACTATACGGTTGAAAAGCTTTTTTCATCTGGTATTTTATAATCATTTTATGGTTCGCTAGCTATAGAGGTGCGGCTACCGTATAAAGAGCCGTTCACGATGACCGATTACGCAAAGCTTATCTTTAACGTCAATAAAATGGATTCTGCCAGCATCGAACATACGCACGGTTTTTTCAGACGCTTGCTGATTGTGCCCTTCAATAAAACCATTCCAGACCACGAACAGGACAGAGATTTGCACAAAAAAATCTTGGCAGATAAAGCAGGAGTGCTGAACTGGATTATTGAAGGAGCGCGGGAAGTCATCAAAAACCGCGATATTTTCATCTCCAAAGAATGCAGGGATTTTAAGGAGCAGTTCAAAAAAGAAACAGATTCAGTCGCGATGTTTGAAGACCAGACGATTATTGAAAATAAAGTGACCCACTACAGCGAAACCGTTACTAATGCCCACTTAGCTTATAAGGACTATTGCAATGAGGCAGGTTATAAACCGCTGGGTAGAACTAACTTTGCAAAACGCATGGAGTCAATCGGGTTTAAAAAGTCAGATGCAAAAAATACTGGGGTATATCTTGAAAAGGAATATCCCAGTTATTTAGTGATGGATAAACGGAATTACGACCCTGATTGGGATAATTTTTCATAAAACAAAAAATTGTTTGGTTTAAAACTTCACTTCTTCACTTTTTAGGCTCTATGCCGCGCCGTTACTAGGTTTAAAGAGTGAAGATATGGGGTTTATAAGTTCACTATAACTTCACCACAAGTTCACTTTTCAAAATTTAGTGAAGTATTGGTGAAGTTATAGTGAAGTTTTAAAGGCAAAGCTTAACACTTTAACCTATTGATTTGAAAGTATTTTTTAATAAAAAGTGAAGCGGTGAAGTTTTGTTTGAAACATTTTTTAATTTTTTTAGAAGTTGGATTATGAGCAACTTAAAAGGGTAAAAAAATATCACCATGCTTTAGAAAGCTGTGAATTCGCTGTGAAGTCTGATTTCATAGGGTTTTCACGGCTGACTTCATAGTTGCTTCACGCTGAGTTCATAGCTAATTCAAAGCCATTTCACAGCGAATGCTGCTAACTTTGGTTTGTAGGCTGTACCATTTAAGGTCTGGCGACTTTTAAAAATGGTTTTATCCACTGCTTTTGTGGATAATCAGTTTTATCGTAGCTCAATACAAACGCTCAAATTTAAACAGGCAAACATCATGCAAGCAACAGAACTAAAATGGTTAGGTTCACCGATTAGCAAACACACTGGCACGATAGAGCAAATTATCGCTCATATTCCAGAATTTGAACGCCGACCGTTTTCATTATCGAATGAGCAGCCTTTGATAAATGAAAATCAGTTTATGGATATGATTGTGCGTAAGGCGGTTGCAAATGATAAGGCTGAAATTCCTATTGGTGTGGTGTCAAAAAGCTATCAACTGGTTCAGCACAAAGAAGTCATTGATACCATTGTCAATGCTTTAAGCAAAGTTGGCATAAAACCCGAAGACGTTACAGCCGAGCTACAAATAACAAAATATGGCGAACGGGTAGGTTTGCATTTTCAATTTCCAGAAAAACATGACATTGATCCGGGTGATGGACATAAATTAGCCCTACGATTAGGTGTTTTTAATTCAGTGGATGGTAGTACCCGATTTAGAGCGGTTTTAGGCTGGCTACGTTTTGTTTGTAGTAACGGTATGGTAGTCGGTTCTGCCCAGAACGATTACAAACGCCGACATAATCAAACATTAGTGATTGCAGATGTAAATGAGTTACTGACGCAAGGCATTGAGTTAGCCGTTGCAGATCAGGCAAACTTACAGCGTTGGTGCAAGACAGCATTGCATCAGGATAAATTGAGCCGTTGGATTGATAAAGAGGTTTCCAATAAATGGGGAGTCATAGCGGCAACACGGGCGTTTCATATTGCGACCAGCGGCAAGGATGTTAAAGTTGTGCCGTTTGCCAAAAAAGCCCTGCCTTCTGAGAAAGAAGTTGAAAAGGGTAAATCAGTGCCAGGGTCAGAAAAGCCAGCAAAGAACTTGTATGATGTTTCGCAGGTGCTAACATGGCTTGCAGGGCAACGTAACGATGTTGAAGAACAGCTAAACTGGCAGCGCGATGTCCCTGAATTGATGGCTGCTTTGGCTTGAAAACATTAAGAATACTGAAGAAATTTAAATACAAAGGGAACGATGGATAACAACATACTGCAATACGAATCAAAAATCTGGAAAACTGCTGATTTATTATTGGGCGCGGGAATTAAACAAAGTGATTTTCCTAAATATATGATGCCGTTTTTCGCGCTGATTATGGTGGAAAGCCGTTTTATTCAGTCAGTTGAGGCATTAAAAACCAAGTTAAAAGCCAGTGGCGATAGTTTAAGTCTGGAAGATTTTGCCGCTGAAATTATGGATCAAAGACAAGGCTATAACCGCTTTCAACTAGAAAAAAACAAAACCTTAAAAGATATTTGTAAAAGCGAAAAGACCTTTGAAACCGATTTTGATTTGTATTTGAAGGGGTTTGATTCTGAAACTCAAGATTTGCTAGGCGTTGATAAATCCAATAATGAAGAGAAGTTTTTAGATATTACCGGTATCAGCGGTTTATTGAAGAAAAAAAGCAAAGATACCTTACTTCAGTTTGCGACGGTATGGAGTGAAATTGAGTTACACAGTTTTAGCAACAGCGAAATAACCACTCTTGAAGAGCATATCAAGCGCAAATGGGCGGATATATCCGCAGAAACCGCCGGAGAGCAATATACGCCTGATGATGTCATCGCCCTGATTGCTGAAATTATCACCAATCATGTGACGGAAGGTGAACAGCATTTAACCATTTATGACCCGACTTGCGGCGGTGGCAATATGTTGTTTGGTGTTGAAGACAGAATTAAGGAAAAGTTTAATCGTTTAACCGCAACTTACGGGCAAGACTGGAATGATGCGTTATACGCTTTGGCAAAAATTGAGAGTCGGTTTCGTAAAAACTCGCGGATTGAATACGGTAATACTTTAACCCGCGACAAGTTTGCGCTGAATAAACCGTTTGATGTGGTGGTTGCTAATCCGCCTTATGGATTGGACTGGAAAGGTTATTACAACGACATAAAAAACGATGTCACCGGACGTTTTCCTTTTCTGCCGTCCATATCCGACGGGCAGTTGCTGTTTATGCAGCATATTATTTCCAAGTTGGATGAGGTTGGCGTGGGCGTTGTGGTTCATAACGGCTCAACTTTATTCAGTGGTGATGCAGGTTCAGCCGAAAGCAATATCCGTAAATGGATGCTGGACAGTGATATTGTTGAAGCCGTGATTCAATTACCGACCGATGAATTTTTTAACACGGGCATTTATACCTATTTGTGGGTTTTGAACAAAAACAAGCCCGCACACAAAAAAGATAAACTGATGCTGATTAATGCCAGCGAAAAGTTTAAGCCGCTGAAAAAAAGCAAAGGTTCAAAACGTAAAGAAATTGATGAACTGAGCCGTTTAGAGATTGCCGAAACCTTAAGCCGCTTTGAAAATAACGACTATGCACGGGTATTTGATAAGGAGTTTTTCTACTTTAATAAGCAGGCGATTTTATTAACCAATGTGGACGAAGACGGCAACACGTTTGCTGCGCAGTTGGAAGAGGACAAAACCAGCCTAAAACTAAAACCTGTTAAATTGAGTAATGGTGAGCGCGAGCTGGCAGAATTCACTGTTACTCAGTTTGATGCGGATAAATACAGCAGTTTGATTGATTTGTTTGTCGAAGAGATAAAGCCATTTATTGATTCGCTCAACTACAAAGAACAGCCTTTAGTGATTAGCACTGCAACCGAAAGCTATCATTTTGATAATGAACGCGAAACGCTGATTAAAACCACAGGTAATAAAACGGAGGTTTTAGGCTGTGGCAAAATCGTGGTGAAAGCGGTTTATAAAAAAGCCACCAGCAAATTAGCGCAGCGCATTGAAATCAGTGTTGAATTAACGCCAGACACGCAAAAGGATTATGAAATTATCCCTTTTCATAAAGATGAAGCGGTTAATCAACAAGTGATTGCTGATTTTATGGCGAAGTACATACCTAAGCCGTTTGGCTATCTTGATAACGTAGTCGGGGTGGAGATTAATTTTAACAAGGTGTTTTATAAGCCTGAGACTTTACGCGCCGTGACGGATATTTTAAGTGATATTGAAAGTCTTGATGAACAGTTGCAAACTTTAGAACAGGAGTTACTGCTATGACCACGATTACTTTAAATGACGACTTGATAAGTCGGGTAATTGCTAAAAGCCATTATCAAAATGCAGAGGAAGCGGTTATTAAAATACTGTCTGATTATTTGAAAAAAAACAATGAGCCGAGTATTACTGAATTATTAGCCATGCCAGAATGCGCTGATATTGACTTTAATCCGCCAAAATTAAACAGTCTTTTTAATCCAGCAGATTTGTCATGAATTTTTTATTAGATACGAATGTGATTTCTGAATTGCGCAAAGCCAAAACAAAAAAAATAAATGAAAATGTTAAGGCTTGGGCGGAAAGTGTTTCACCGAATCAGTTATTTTTGTCGGTTATCAGTTTGCTTGAATTAGAAATGGGGATTGGTTTAATTGAACGGCGTGATAAACCGCAAGCCGCTTTATTGCGCGTTTGGCTTAATCACCATGTATTGCCGACTTTTCAGGAGCGTGTTTTGCCTATTGATACCACTATTGCGTTGTGTTGTGGCAAATTGCATGTTCCAGACCCGCGTTCAGACCGTGATGCTTTAATTGCCGCGACTGCGTTAGTGCATAATATGACGGTGGTGACTCGTAATGTGGCTGATTTTGAACCTACAGCGGTAAAAATACTGAATCCCTGGGATTTTTCATTATGATAAAGGCTGAGTTTGAACGCTATGCGGTGTATAAAGATAGTGGTATTGAATGGTTGGGAGAAATGCCTGAGCATTGGATTTTAGATAGACTAAAAAATTTAACGAAAACTCAATCAGGAACTACTCCACAAAGCGGATTAAATGAATATTATGATAATGGCGTTTTTTATTGGGTTAGAACTACTGATTTAAACAACGGGCATTTATATGAATCAGAACATAAAATTAGTAATATTGCATTTGAAAATTGTAATTTAAAAATTATTCCTGTTAATAGCGTGTTATTAGCTATGTATGGCGGAATGGGAACAATTGGTAAAAATGCACTTCTTAAAGTTGAATCTACAATTAATCAATCTGTTTGTGCTGTATTACCTAATAAAAAACGTTTTAATTCAGTTTATTTTTGGTATTACGTTCAATATTTTCGTCCTCATTGGGAAATATTTGCAGATAGTGCAAGAAAAGACCCGAATATTAATCAAGAGGCGATTAAACGATTATGGCTTATTTTACCTCCACCTTTAGAACAACAAACAATTGCCAATTATCTTGATATTAAAACCGCGCAAATTGACCGCAAAATAGAGTTATTGACACAAAAGGCAACTCTTTACGGCAAGCTTAAACAATCATTGATTAACGAAACCGTGACTCGTGGACTGGATAAAACCGTACCCATGAAAAATAGTGGCGTTGAATGGATAGGCAAAATTCCCGCGCATTGGGAAATAAAACGAATTAAGGAAATTGGATTAATCGTTTTAGGTAAAATGCTTAATAATGTAAATAGTGAAAAAAATTTCTATCGTAGTTATCTGAAATCAAAAAATATTGGATGGCTTAAAGTTTATGACTCTAATATAGAAAAAATGTATTTTTCCGCCGAAGAATTGAAAACTTATCGGCTAAAAAAAGGAGATATATTGTTAAGCGAAGGCGGAGAAGTTGGAAAAACTTGTTCTTGGAATGAAGAAATAGAAGAATGTTATATTCAAAATTCTGTTCATAAAATTACAGTATATAAAAATAATTCCTCACGCTATTTTCTTTATCAATCATTCTTACTTGGTAGCATTAAATATTATGATTCAATAGTTACTTCCGTGAGTATCAAACATCTTACAAAAGAAAAACTATCTAGGGTTATTTTGATTCGTCCTCCACTTTCCGAACAACAAGCCATAGCCAAATACCTAGACGAAAAAACCGCCCACATAGACCGCATTATTGAAACCATTAACGCTCAAATCGAAAAATTAAAAGAATTGCGCAAAACCTTAATTAATGATGTTGTCACCGGAAAAATAAAAGTCACCCATTGCTAAAGGAAAAATAATGAACAATGCTATACAAACAGAAATACCCAGCCAATTATTTCAACAAGCGCAATTATTAATACAACAAGGTTGGGCAACCAATTTACAAGAAATAATTAATGAAGCATTGCGTCGTTATTTAGACTCGCATCAAGAAATATTAACCGAAATGTTTATTCAGGAAGATGTCGAATGGGGCTTAAATGACCAAGACTAAAGAAACGTTAGTTGTTGCTGATGCAGGCGTTTTAATTCATTTAGATGAATTAAGCGCGTTAGATGTATTAAACCATTATGAAGCGGTATTTGTGCCTCATGCTGTTTGGGCAGAAGTGCAATATCATCGCCCACAAGCTTTGCAACACAACAATATAAAACTCATTCACTATCCCAGCCAACCCTATTCAGCCAAAATCAATGCGTTATCTGCACTTTTTACTTTGCATCATGGCGAAAGTGAAGCCCTATCGCTATGCTTAGAACAATCCATTAATACATTACTAACCGATGACACAGCAGCACGATTAGCCGCTAAAAATCTTAATCTCAATGTTCATGGCACATTAGGATTATTGCTAAAATCGGTGCATTATCAATTAAGAACCCCGCTTGAAGTTTTGGCATTATTAAAAGAAATTCCTGAAAAAACAACGCTGCATATCCGTCCTCAATTACTCAGCGATATTATTGTTAAAGCGCAAACTGAATGGAAAATCAAATCGTGAACGAACTCCACTTACAGGATAAATTCTTAATCCCTTTTTTCACTGCCCAAAATGGCACTGGCTTAAGTTATCAGGAAGTTCCCCCCAATACGGTCAATCAATCGCTTATCATTAAAAACGATTTGCAAAACTTTCTGCAACACACCGACCTGAATAAAAAGCCTTATCAAAAATTAATTCACCAGTTTAAAGGCGACGAACAGGCTTTAATCACAGCGATTATGCTTTTCTTACAAAACCGCCTAAAAGATTATCGCAATATGGCATTGTTTATTAATAACAATCGCAAAATTGTTTTTGAAGGCATTGAATTAAATCTGTTTTATACCAGCGGTAGCGAATTGCGCAATGATGAATTATTTGAACAAAATATTTTCTCAGTGGTACAAGAATTAGCTTATAAATATGACTATAACGACAGAGAAATATTTTCTTTTCGCCCTGATATAAGCCTGTTTGTAAATGGGCTTTATTTAGGTTACAGCGAATTAAAATCAAACTACACCAACCAAAGCGCACATAAAAATGGACGTGCCAAAGTCGCTAAAGACTACCGAAATGCAGTATGGGCTTATTTACAACACATAGACGCAGATAAAGATTTAACGGATACCGATAAATGTCGCTTGCGTAAAGACATGCTGAAAGTGTTTGAAAAGGCGGTTTTAATCTCAACCACTGATTTGGAAGAAACCTATATTTTGCGCGATATTGCCCGTTCTTTTAAAGACATTAAACAAGATTATGACAATAACAAATTCGATGCAGAAAACTATCAAAAACGTCTCTATCAGCGTTTTAAATCCTATCCTTTAAACAGCAAAAGCGAAGATAAACAGGACAAATTAAAAGAAATTTTTAGCGCACACTATGCTAAAAAAATGCAGGAAAAAGAGATTCTGTATTTCAACTTTATTGAACGCGAAGTGGTTGCTGGTGCAGACGGTAAAACCTTTAAAAATGAAAAAGGATATTTAATCAGCCCACGTCCTAAACAAAAATTTGGCGTTGATAAAATCATGGCAAAAATTGATGACTTTTTAAACCATGAACATGATCCTGATTATTTTATTCAGCAGTTAAAATCCCAATTGCACGGCATTAGCGAAGCACAAAAACAAGAGCTAATTGAAAAACGCCTGCGCTATCAAAACAATAAAAATATTTACTCACTATTACTGCAATATGCCGCAGGTTTTGGCAAAAGCAATATTATCGGCTGGACAGCATTACAACTAAAAGACCTGAAAAAAGACAATGCTTACGTTTATGACAAAGTGTTGCTTATCGTGGATAGGTTGCAATTGCGTGACCAATTAGCCAACAAGCTGTTTAACATGAACATTAACAACAGCATGTATCTGGAAGCCAGTGACAGGAGTAGTTTTAAAAAAGCCTTATCCAGCAATATCCGTTTAGTGATTGTCAATATTCAAAAGTTTAATGGCATTGCTGAAATAATTGGTAAAGACAGCTTAAAGAAAATGGCAAGTTTGCGCGTAGTGTTCTTAATTGATGAAATTCATCGCTCCAACAATGGCGAACAAAATCAGGAAATGATTAGTTCATTTGATGAATTACAAAACCAATTCGATAATGATAAAAACTATAGTAAAACCGTTCATAAAAAGAATTTAATTATCGGTTTTACCGCAACCCCTAGCGATCATACTTTAGCCCGTTTTGGTGAATTTAATAAATATGCGGAAGGGGAAAAATTATGGCGACCCTTTGACAGCTACACCATGCGAGAAGCCATTACTGACGGTTATATTTTAAATCCGCTAGATGGCATTGTGCCCATTTCTGCAAAAATGTATTTTGAGTTACCTAAAGACATACTCAAAGGCTTTGAAGACAAAGACTCAGAAAAAGTTTATCGAATTCTAAACAAAAAAATTTATGAAAATGATGAACGCATAGACGCAATTGCTAAATATATTGCTCAATTTTTAGTTAAATACACCTATAAGCAAATTCGAGGATATGCAAAAGCAATGCTGGCAGCCGCTTCAATCAAAAGCGCGATTAAATATAAAGACCGGATTACTTACCATTTTAATAAAATCGTACAAGAAGAAAAATTTAGCCGATTTAATGATGCTGGTATTTACATTGTTTATAGCGACAGTCAGGAACATCAGCGCAGCAGTAACTTGAACAAGGACTTATCAGAAGAAAAGGTTCTTCAAGCCTTTATGCAAAATAAAAATGGCTTAATGATAGTCGTTGATAAATTACAGACTGGCTTTGATGAGCCGAAACTGCACACACTCTTTTTAGATAAAGAAATTAAAGGTATTAATGCAATACAAACTATTTCACGAGTAAACCGAACTACCGCACATAAAATAGATTGTCGGATTGTGGATTTTTCCTATAAAAACGTGAACGTAAGTAATATTAAAACCGCCTTTGAACATTTTAGCGATGTGGTTGTGAGCGATTTTGACCCGTTAAACATGGAAACGGTTTTAGAATTATTGTACAAAGATTTAAAAAACTCAGTCCCTTACCGCAGTCATTTTGCCGCTTTTTTAAAGTTGTTCCACATTCGTGATTCAATTAAATTGGATATTGAAAATAGCCTTACTGATTTTATTAAAAAACACCCAAATGAAAGTAAAGAGCTTAAATATAAAATCAACCGCTACTTCCATATTTTAGAACTGATTACTGGTGTGATTAGTTTGCCTGATAAATACAGTGAAGCGGCATTTTTAGACTTTTTTAAACGTTTCAACCATATTTATAACACTCTAAATAGAAGTAACAGCGCAATAGATAATGTGACTATTTATTTCGATAATAATATTGGTATTGTAGAACCTTTTGAAAAGCCCATAAAAGAACCTAAACCACCTTTTGTTGGAATTGAAATACCAGAGGGTGGCTTTAAATACAATATTTTAGAAGAAATAGCTAAACGCAATAAAGAGGAAGAGGCAATTAAACTGTTAATTGAAGATTTTGAAAAACATATTGAAATGTTATTTGAGTTTGTCCGCAGTCAAGATGATTCTCAAGATTTAATCGCAAAAATCAGAGGTAATCGCTTTTCAGAAGAAGAAATTAAAGAAGATTTTAGAAAAATTTACGACAGCTTCATTCGGCGTAAGAAACTTAATCTATCCGAATTTTTTATCCAAGAAACTGAAAAGCTTTTTGATAAGCTTTACGATGATTTTGCCGAGTCGGTGAAATGAAAATAACCACAGCATCAGAAAATTCTCGCACGATTAAATAACAGCAAAATGAGGATGATATGGGCAGCGCAGCAGGGCTTCTTTGGGGCGTGTTATTTAGTTCTTTGGGCTTGGGATATTTTATGTATGGCAAAAAACAGAAAGCCAGCGTTCCCTTTGCTTGCGGCGTGGCATTAATGCTGTATCCCTATTTTGTAACTAACACGATTATATTGGTCGTGGTTGGGGTGGCACTTGCGGCGATACCGTATTTTGTCAAATTTTGATTGGTGATGCGGTGCGATGAATCATTCTGTGATTTCTCACTGACTTAAACCGCTTAGTAATGGCTGAAGAAACTTTGCAAGCTCAAATTAAACGGCAACGATTGCCGATGAAATTTATTTGAGGGAAGGAGGCAGAAAAGCAGAAACTTTTTTCTGGTGGTGACTTATTGGTGACTCAAATAAAAAAGGCTCAGAATAAAAATACTCTAAGCCTTTGTTTTTATTGGCTCCTCCGACAGGACTCGAACCTGTGACCCAATGATTAACAGTCATTTGCTCTACCGACTGAGCTACAGAGGAATAAAACTATTTTAATAATGGCGCGCCCGAAGAGATTCGAACTCCTGACCGCTCGGTTCGTAGCCGAGTACTCTATCCAGCTGAGCTACGGGCGCATATTATTTTGTTTACACATTATCGGTTGTTTTTTACTACTTGTCAACTTAAATTTTTATCAAATTAACAATTTTAAACGTGGCGGAGAGAGAGGGATTCGAACCCTCGATGCGCTTTTGGCACATACTCCCTTAGCAGGGGAGCGCCTTCGGCCTCTCGGCCATCTCTCCTAAACTTTTTACTCAACAGAACCGGACTGTCCTGCTGACTCGGCTTGTTCTTTTTTTATTCTTTCGTAGATTTCTTCGCGGTGAACCGAAACTTCTTTTGGTGCGTTTACACCAATCCGAACTTGATTACCTTTAACCCCAAGAACAGTGACCGTAACATCATCACCAATCATTAAGGTCTCTCCAACACGGCGAGTTAAGATCAGCATAATATCTCCCTACATTCTTAATAAAAATCTACTGTCCAAGAACAGCAACCGATCAAGCTGCGCATTATACCAGATTTCTGCAAAAAATAAAGCTTTATGCGACCTTTACTTTATCTAAGTCAAAAGCAGCATGTAACGCTCTAACAGCTAATTCTAAATATTTTTCATCAACAACGACTGAAATTTTGATTTCTGAGGTTGAAATCATTTGAATATTGATGTTTTCAGCTGCCAATGTTTTAAACATCGTACTAGCAATTCCAGCGTGTGAACGCATCCCAACACCGACAATCGAAACTTTAACAATGCTATTATCCCCAATCACTTCTTTGGCACTTAACTGAGCGCAAATATCTTCAAGAATTTTTTTGGCTTTCGCATAATCATTACGATGAACAGTAAAGGTAAAATCTGTCGTGCCATGTGCTGAAATATTTTGAATAATCATATCAATTTCAACATTTTCATCCGCAATGGGAGCTAAAATTTTTGACGCAACTCCTGGCATATCAGGTACGCCGATAATAGTTAATTTAGCTTCGTCGCGATTAAATGCAATTCCTGATATTAAAGCACTTTCCATTTGTGTGTCCTCGTAGGTAATAAGTGTGCCGTTGCCTTCGGTAAATGATGATAAAACTCGTAATTTGACGTTGTATTTGCCGGCGAATTCTACTGATCTGATTTGCAAAACTTTTGAGCCTAAACTCGCCATTTCCAGCATTTCTTCAAAAGTAATTTTTTCTAAACGGCGAGCTTTTGGCTCAATGCGCGGATCAGTGGTATAAACGCCGTCCACATCAGTATAAATATGGCATTCATCCGCCTTTAAAGCGGCTGCTAACGCAACGCCTGTGGTATCAGAACCGCCGCGCCCCAAGGTGGTGATATTTCCATGTTCATCAATGCCTTGAAATCCAGCAACTACCACCACTTTGCCAGCATCTAGATCCGCACGAATTCGACTGTCATCAATTTTGCGAATTCGCGCTTTAGTATGAATGCTGTCGGTTAAGATTTTCACTTGCCCGCCCGTGTAAGAACACGCAGGGCATCCTAAATCTTCCAACGCCATACTTAATAAAGTTGTGGTTACTTGTTCGCCGGTAGAAATCAACGCATCCAATTCACGCCCATTCGGTTGCGATTGCATCTGTTTTGCCATATCAATCAAGCGATTAGTTTCACCACTCATCGCTGAAACTACCACCACAAGCTGATGACCTTCATCTCGAACTTTTTTTACTTTTTGTGCGACCGCTTTAATCCTTTCGATTGTACCTACGGAAGTGCCGCCAAATTTATAAACATAAACTGCCATTGTTGTCGAAATCTCCTTTGATAATGTGTGTCATGTTTTAGATGATGAGTCAAAATACGTTTTTTGACTCCAAAGTTTAAGTTAGGCTAAAAATTTTTCGTCTTTAGCATAAAAATTTACGCAGTTATTTTTATTGGTTTAAATGTGTTTTTACATTTCTGTTTTTTATGCAAAAGCGTTTGTTTTTATTTTATGCACATTGTAATGTTAGAAAACTAAATATTTTTAAGCAAACAACAACCGCCCTTTAGGTTCAGGAATATCACGCCCCAATTCTTTAGCCATCTCCAACCATTCAGAAATAACCTGTTCCGCATTTTCAACCGCTTCCCTGTACGTCGCCCCATCCGCCATACAACCTGACAATTCGGGTACTTCCGCTAAATAAGCCTGATCTATTTCGCTCCAATAAATAATCATTTCATACTTAATCATGGGCAATATCTCCTAATTGGTAGCGAATAATCAAATCACGCACTTGCTTAACTTGATAAGGTTTTGCCATTGCGCCTTTAGGTTGTAAATTGATGATTTCGCTGACATCGCTACGGGTAAAAATGTGATGGTCGCCGCGTATTCTGACTTCAAATTCTAAGCGTTGTAGCAATTGCATCAATTCTGAAAAGGCAACATTGCTATCTGAGCGACCGCTTAAAATTTTAAATAGCAACTTGTCGTATTTGCTCATTGATATTTTTTCTCTTAATCCATTATTCACGTCTTGCCAATTAAGCAAACAACAATCACTTTTCAGATTGTTAATTTCCTAACTGTTGCGCTACCCAAGCCGGAACATTTTCTAATGCGGCAGCCAATCCTGACACATCATCACCGCCCGCTTGCGCCATATCAGGACGACCGCCGCCTTTACCGCCGACTTTCAGTGCAACAGAATTCACCAAATCCCCTGCTTTTACACGATGAATTTGATCTTTGGAAACCCCTGCAATCAAGCTGATTTTGCCATCTTTGACATTTGCTAACACAATTGCCGTGCTGCCTAATTTATTTTTCAATTGGTCAACCATATCGCGCATGGTTTTTGGATCAATATCATCTAAACGGACTGCCAAAACTTTAATTCCATCAATTTCAATAGCTTGTGCAGTTAAATCGCCACCTGCGGAACTGGCGATTTTTGATTTCAAACGCTCTAACTCTTTTTCTAAAGAACGATTTTTATCCAGCAATTGTGCAACTTTATCAACGGTTTTATCTAAAGGTGCTTTTAATAAGCTGGCGATATGATTTAACGCGCTGTCGGTGTTTTTGACCCAATCTAAAGCCGCTTGACCTGTGACACCTTCAATCCGTCTGACTCCCGCAGCCACACCCGATTCGCTGATAATTTTGAAAATCCCAATATCACCCGCTCTTTCCACATGCGTTCCGCCGCAAAGTTCGGTAGAAAACTCACCGATTTTCAAAACGCGCACTTCATCTCCATATTTTTCGCCAAATAACGCCATTGCGCCAGCTTGCATTGCTTCATCTTTTGCCATCACTTGTGCATGAACGGCATTATTCAAGCGAATTTGCGCATTCACGATTTGTTCAACTTGACTAATTTCTGTTGCGGTCATCGGTTCAAAATGCGAAAAATCGAACCGCAAACGTTCAGGATTAACCAACGAACCTTTTTGCGCAACGTGTTCGCCTAAAGTTAAACGCAACGCCGCATGGAGTAAATGGGTTGCGGAATGGTTCAATTCAGTCGCCGTTCTTTTATCAACATTCACTCGTGCATGGCAAGGTTGATTGACTTTCAGCTCGCCGGAAACGATTTTTCCTTTATGCAAGAATAAGTTACCGCCCTGTTTTTGAGTATCCGCCACTTCAAACACCGCGCCATTGGTTTCAATCAAACCGCAATCACCAACTTGACCACCTGACTCAGCATAAAACGGCGTTTTATCCAACAACACGACACCTTCTTCACCAGCCGATAAGTTATCAACCGCCGCGCCTTTGCTAAATAATCCCACAATCGTGGCTTCGTCATCCGTGTAATGATAGCCCACGAACTCGGTTTGGCTGTCGTGGCTAATTTCTTGATTATAATCTGTGCCAAAATTGCTTGCGCCGCGCGCTCTTTCGCGTTGTTCCGCCATTGCCACTTCAAAACCGGCATGGTCAACTGTGAGGTTATTTTCACGCGCAAAATCGGTGGTTAAATCCACTGGAAAGCCATAAGTGTCATACAGCAAAAATGCCGTGTCACCTGGAATCACATTGCCGTCCATTTTTTCCACACAGGCTTCCAGAATTTTCATGCCCTGTTCTAAGGTTTCGGCAAAACGTTGTTCTTCTTTTTGCAACACGCGCTCTACTTGCGCTTGTGCGGCTGTTAATTCAGGATACGCTGCGCCCATTTCTTCCACTAACGGCGCAACCAGTTTGTAGAAAAATACTTCCCGAATCCCTAAGCGATAGCCATGTCGAATTGCGCGGCGAATAATACGGCGCAATACATAGCCGCGACCTTCGTTAGATGGCATCACACCATCCGTAATTAAAAACGCACAAGAGCGAATGTGGTCGGCAATCACACGCAAAGAGCTGATGGTCAAATCATCCGTATTTGCTAATTGTGCAGCAACTTTCAATAGTTTTTGAAATAAATCAATCTCATAATTGTTATGTACATGTTGCACAACAGCGGCAATTCGCTCTAAACCCATGCCTGTGTCTACTGAGGGTTTTGGCAAGGGATGCAACGTACCGTCCGCATCGCGGTTGTATTGCATGAACACCAGATTCCACACTTCAATATAACGATCGCCGTCTGCATCAGGACTGCCCGGAGGCCCTCCGGCAATGTCTTCACCGTGATCGTAAAAAATTTCGCTGCAAGGTCCACAAGGCCCTGTATCCCCCATTGACCAGAAATTATCTTTCGCACCAATGCGTGAAAAACGAGTCGCATCAATCCCAACTTCTTCTAACCAGATTTTTTCCGCTTCAGAATCTTCCTCAAAGACGGTAACCCACAGTTTTTCGGCTGGAATTTCTAATGTTTGCGTTAAAAAATCCCACGCAAATTGAATCGCTTCTCTTTTAAAATAATCACCAAAACTGAAATTGCCGAGCATTTCAAAAAAAGTATGGTGTCTGGCAGTGTAGCCGACATTTTCTAAATCGTTATGTTTGCCACCAGCGCGTACACAGCGTTGACTGGTTGCAGCCCGCGTGAAATCACGTTGCTCGCGCCCCAAAAACACATCTTTAAACTGCACCATGCCAGCGTTAGTAAAAAGCAAAGTGGGGTCATTGCCGGGGACAAGAGAACTGCTGGGTTGTACGGAATGTCCGTGTTCGTGGAAAAAATCCAAAAAGGCAGCACGCAGTTGTGCGCTGGTCATGTTTTTCATAATGTTAAAAACGGGTTAATAATAAAAATTTAAAGACTGTGTAAAAAAGTGGGAGCGCGAATAGATTGAATGAGCTGTCCTGTTAATTTTTCAACGCAATCACAGATTATAACGGTGCATAAGGATCATCTATATCGCTGTAAAATGCGGCATCGTTATTGATTGGCGTTTGAATCCGCTTATTAAAAACTAAATCGCGAATTTGCGCCTCTAATTGTTGGGCTTTTTCAGGATGTTCTGCTAAAAAGGAGCGCACATTTTCTTTGCCTTGCCCCAATTTTTCATCACCGTAAGCATACCAAGAACCTGATTTTTTTAACAAACCATATTGCACACCTAAATCAATCAGTTCACCGAAAAACGACACACCTTCACCGTATAAAATTTCAAAAACTGCTTCTTTAAAAGGCGGCGCAACTTTATTTTTCACCACTTTAATGCGCGTTTCGTTACCAATGACTTCATCATCTTTTTTCACTGAACCAATCCGGCGAATATCAAGGCGAATTGAAGAATAAAATTTTAACGCATTCCCGCCTGTGGTCGTTTCTGGGCTGCCAAACGTGACACCAATTTTACTTCTTAATTGGTTAATAAAAATCACTAAGGTATTGGTTCGGTTGATGTTTGCTGTTAATTTGCGTAACGCTTGCGACATTAATCGTGCTTGCAAACCCATGTGGGACGCGCCCATATCGCCTTCCAGCTCTGCTTTCGGGGTTAAAGCCGCCACAGAATCTATCACCACAATATCCACCGCGCCAGAACGCACCAACATATCGGCGATTTCTAAAGCTTGTTCGCCATTATCGGGTTGCGAAACCAGCAAATCATCCATATTTACGCCGATTTTTTCGGCATAACTCGGATCTAACGCATGTTCTGCATCCACAAAAGCCGCTGTGCCGCCGGTTTTCTGCACCTGCGCAATCACTTCCAGAGTCATGGTGGTTTTGCCTGATGATTCAGGGCCATAAATTTCAATCACTCGCCCTTTCGGTAAACCGCCACAGCCCAGCGCAATATCTAAGGATAAAGAGCCAGTAGGCACAACTTGAATATCGCGAAACGTAGCGACATCGCCCATGCGCATCACAGAACCTTTGCCGAATTGCTTTTCAATTTGCAATAAAGCGGCGTTGAGAGCTTGCTGTTTATTCGTGTCCATATATTTTAAGCCTAGAGGTTTAACGTTTAAGGAGGAAGAGGGAGTTTGCATTGCTTGAATTATGCGGCAACGGGTAATTTTAAAAGATTGGCAACATATTCACTTGGTTTTTGCTTAAGCGCGAACACGCTGATTTCAAAATTTCCAACCGAATAATAAGTGATTGGAAAGCCGCATTCTTTTAAAACAGATAACAAAGATTTGGTGAAAAATCCGGTTTTGTGCGCATAAAAATCTTGCCCGCTGCGTTCTATTTGTTTGCCAAAACCGTAAATAACGTCTTTTACTGCGATAGGCCCTGCGGGGGATTGATACAAAACGTCATTAATATCCATATTGTTTTTTACCACATGCTGCATCAATGCTTGAATATCAGGAACTCTGATATGCGCAAAGCCGTCGCTTTTTAAAATATGGTGAAAGCCTTTTAAGACTTTTGGCACATCGTGGCTGTAATAATGTTCTAAATTGTGCGAGCAATAAACGCTGTCGTAGTCATCGCTGGTGATTTGATCTAACAAACGGGCATCACAAACGATGTCAGGGTTGCCTGTGGGGTCAATATCTAAAAGGTGGTGCGTCCAGCCGTCATAGTGTGCAGGAATTGCGATAGCTTTGCTGTTGCCGCCTACGTTGAGCAGTTTTTTTTGCATAGATGTTGTCGCTTTTTCAATTTAGTGTAATGAGCGGTGATGATAACGTGATGTTTGGTTTTTATCAATTAAACAGAGTGACTATTGTCAGTGCAATCAAGACTTTTTCTTTAACTTGTAAATATCTGCTCAAAAGTTTTTGGGTATTGCAAACGGTAGGCGCAAATTTATTCACGATTTAACAGGATGAAAACTTTTCAAGACGACCAGTCGACTTGAAAGTTTCACGATATTCAAACTTTGAAATAACAAGTCCGTAGCTATAAATTATGAGTGCATCTTACAATCACAACTATTTGTTTCTGCATTGCTTTTAAGAGAATGACAGATGCTTTTGAGCAATAAATTAACACTCTTCTTTAACAAGCCATTGTTTTGCAGCAGGCGCGGCATAATTCAGATAGCGTTCTATCAGCGCGTCTGGATTTTTCTCCACCATCAACAACTCACGGTGATGGTGTTTAACAAACTGCTCTGCCAAAACGTGATCCAAAAAGGCAATCAATGAATCGTAATAACCTTCCACATTCAGCAGTCCACAAGGCTTGTGATGAAATCCCAATTGCGCCCAAGTCCAAATCTCAAACAACTCTTCTAACGTGCCAATTCCGCCGGGAAGCGCAGTAAATCCATCTGAAAGCTCTGCCATGCGCATTTTTCGCTCGTGCATAGACTGAGTGATGTGCAATTCAGTCAGATGGTTGTGTAGAATTTCTTTATGCGCTAAAGCTTGCGGGATAACGCCGATGACTTGACCGCCAAGCTCTAACACGCGATTGGCGATGATTCCCATGATGCCGATACTAGCACCGCCATACACTAATCTAATGTTTCGGCGCACTAATGCGTCGGCAAGTGAATGAGCGGCAAAGCTGTATGCTTCAAGCCGCCCAGAACTAGAGCCACAATAGACACACAGACTATTTATCGTGGACATGATTTTTTCCTGATGATTTAAGCGGCTGCAAATTCGGCATCATGGTAAACATTCTGCACATCATCCAACTCGTTCAACATATCAATAAATTTATCGAACATCACAATGTCATCACCGCTAATCGTAGTTGAATCTTTGGGCAAAAATTGAATTTCATCCACATCAAAATCAATATCGCCCAACAAATCTAATAACGCTTGTTTGGCTTTAAAATAATCTGTTTGCGGCATAAACACAGTGACTTTTGCATCTTCGCTTTCAATATCCGCCACATCCACATCTGCCGAAAGCAATGCTTCAAGAATTGCGTCTTCGTTATCATTTTTAAAGACGAAAATAGCCGCGTGATCAAACATGTGACTGACTGTGCCTTGCGTGCCGATTTTGCATTTTGTTTTGGTAAAACACAGGCGCACATCACCAAACGTGCGATTAGGATTATCCGTTAAGCAATCAACAATCACCTTGCAACCGCCTGGGCCATAACCTTCATAACGCGCCGGCGCAAAATCTTCACCGCCACCGCCTTTGGCTTTATCGAGGGCTTTTTCAATCACATGCGTAGGCACTTGGTCTTTTTTGGCACGCTCAATCAAGCCGCGCAATGCTAAATTTCCGGCAGGGTCAAAACCGCCTGCTTTAGCACTCACATAGATTTCTCGACCATATTTGCTGTAAACCTTCGCTTTGGCATCAGATGTTTTGGCCATCGACTCTTTGCGGTTTTGATACGCTCTTCCCATTTTGTTGCGGCTCCAAATAATAATAAAACCACAGATTTTACCGATTAAGCATGATGATTGGAAACTTATTGCGTCTTAGCAAGAATATTCTTAAACCAAAAATCTTTATGCACGGGTCACTAAACCTCATCTAATTTGAGAAACGTAGTTTTTTGTTGAACCGTAGAGACGCAATATTTTGCGTCTCTTGTATTATAACCTCGCCTTGAAAGCAAGATTCAGGGCAAAAGTCACTGGATGCCGGTTGCGTCTTTGGATTCCCAAATCCGTGTTGTAGATATTGCAGCAGTGACTTACTTTAAACCAACAATCGAACAGTATCTACAAAGAACGATAAATGAATAATTTATTACATACACTGCCCCCAAGAAACGCTCTTTATAAGTTGCACAAAATTTTTAAAGACGACTGGTCATCTTAAGAAAATTTTAAAAAACGACCGGTCGTCTTGAAAATTTTCAAGCGTTTAATACGTTACAAACTTATGTAAACGCGACTAATCGTATCTCTACTGAACACACAGCCTAAGCAATTGACTCAAAACACATCCAAAACCCACTTTCCTTGCAACAATACCCCGCCCACCTCACAAAATCTCTGCTATCCTATTCGCATTTTATTTTTACACTTTTTAACACTCAAAAATTATGCAAATTGACGTATTTAATGGCGATGCTGACGGCATCTGCGCACTAGTGCAACTGCGCCTTGCGCAACCTGTTGACTCTGTTTTAATCACAGGAATCAAACGCGATATTGAATTATTAAGCCAAGTCCAAGCCAGCAGCGGCGATAAAGTCGCGGTTTTGGACATTTCCTTAGCCAGCAACCACACACACTTACTCCGAGTTTTAGACGCGGGCGCGGAAGTTTTTTATGTCGATCACCATGCCGCCGGCGAAATTCCACAGCATCCCGCCCTGAAAACCTTAATTAATACCGATGCCAATATCTGCACCAGTTTATTAGTTGACCAACACTTAAAGGGACAATTTAAAGCATGGGCAGTCACCGCCGCCTTTGGCGACAATATGGACACCAGCGCAATGCAAGCCGCAGCGGGTTTGGGATTAACGCAATCGCAACTGGAACAATTAAAAAACCTAGGAATTTGCATTAACTACAACGGCTACGGCGCAAACGTCAGCGACTTACACTTTCCACCCGCCACGCTGTACCGCGAATTATCGCGTTACGCCTCACCGTTTGACTTTATGACAGACAACGCGCCAACCTATCAAAAATTGTTAGCGGGCTATGCGGATGATATGAACCAAGCTTTACAAACTCCCACAGAATATGCCAATGAAAATGTGGCAGTTTATAGTTTGCCGGATGAAGCATGGTCGCGGCGCATCAGCGGTGTGTTTGGCAATGAACTCGCGAATCAATTTCCCACTCGCGCCCACGCCGTGCTCAGTTTCAACACACAAGGCGGCTATTTAATCAGTGTGCGTGCGCCTTTAACCAACAAAACCGGCGCGGATGAATTATGCTCCGCGTTTCCAACAGGCGGCGGGCGCAAAGGCGCGGCAGGGATAAATCACTTGCCAAAAGAACAACTTTCTGAATTTATTCAACGCTTTGCATCAAAATACGCTGTTTAAATTCATTGGTCTGAATCAAGATTCACACGATTTTAGGATTCACAGGATTTTTAGATTATCTTGAAAATCCTCAAATTCTGAAAATCCTGATTCAGACAAAAAATAATCTTATCAATCACTTATTTTGAAATTGGAAACAATTTATGAAAACACTTATTTCAATCTCGTTGTTGCTTTTGCTCACTGGTTGCAAACAAGACCAACAAAACGAATTAGCTCGCAAAGTCGTTGAATATTTAGACGGTAATTATCAAATTACTTACGCCAACGGCTCAACGTCAAAAACTTGGATTGTTCGCAATGGCAAAGTCACCTCTAACCCAAAAGGTTATTACTTTTTTTGGGATGAGAAAAAACATTACATCCAAACGCCGATTGAAAATACCTTTATGGAGGAAATTGATTAATGCTCAGTTATCGTCATGCTTTTCACGCTGGAAATTATGCGGATGTGGTTAAGCACTTGATTTTAAATTTAATAATGGAGTCTTTATGCAAAAAAGAATCGCCATTTTGTTATTTAGAAACCCACGCAGGCACGGGTTTTTATGATTTAAGCAGTGAATTTGCCGAAAAAACCGGCGAATTTAAAGAGGGAATTCAACTTTTGTGGCGATTGCCGGAAGCTGTGATTCATCCGTTAGCGACAACGTATATGCGCACACTGCGGGCGTTTAATCCGGGGCAGAATTTGAACACTTATTTAGGCTCGCCTGCATTTGCGCGGCATTTTTTGCGTCCGCACGATGCCATGAATTTGATGGAACTCCACCCGCAGGATGTGGAATTGCTGAAAAATAGTTTCAAAAAAGATAAACAAGTGCATATTCATCAGCGCGACGGTTTTGAGGGTTTGATTGCGCTGGTGCCGCCGAAAGAAAAACGTGGGCTGGTGTTGATTGATCCGTCTTATGAGTTGAAACAGGATTATTTGCAGGTGGTGGAAACCTTGAAACTGGCGCATAAGCGTTGGCAGCAGGGGATTTATGCGGTGTGGTATCCGTTGTTGAATGGTTTGCCGCAGGAGGCGATGCTGAAAAAGTTGGCAAATAGCGGGATTAAAAAGATTTTGGTGGTGGAGTTGAGTCGTGAAGCCAGCCACACGCCGCGCGCGATGTATGGCACGGGGATGGTGATTATTAATCCGCCGTATCAATTGGAGGAAAAGTTGCAGGCGTTGTTGCCTTGGTTGTGGAAGTTGTTGTCGCCGCAGGCTGAGGGAAAATGGCGGGTTGAGTGGTTGGTGGGTGAGTAAAATATGTTTGATTTTCTAGGGATATTTGAACAACTTCACGAAGCTCAAGCGCATTTTATCGGTCAAATAGGCGAGTCTGCTTTTAGTCAATATGCTCAACAACATTTGAGCAATGATTATTATATTTTTAACAACATTGTTCTAAAAGCAAATAATGGCACAACACAAATAGATCAAATTATTCTTTCTAAATTTGGTCTGTTTGTTGTTGAAATAAAAAGTTATAAAGGCTGGATTTGGGGCGATGCCAATAATGCGCAATGGACACAAACATTACCAAGTGGTAAATATAAATTTCAAAATCCTTTAAGACAAAACTATAAGCATATTAAAACCTTGCAATCTATTTTAGGTTGCCCTGAAAGTCATTTGAAATCTCTTATTGTTTTTTCAGCGCATTCTGAATTTAGAACTGAATTACCTAATAATGTAGTGCGCGGCGGTATAGACTACATTAACTTTATTAAACAATATCAATCAGTTTTGCTATCCGATAAAGAGGTAACTCTTATCATTGAAAAAATACTGAGTAATCGTTTGAGTAATGAAGAACATCAGGCGCATATTCAAAAAATAAAAGAGCAATACAATAATGCTGATGAAAAGAATGCGCCTCAGTGTCCACGATGCGCTAAGACAATGGTTTTGAGAAAATCAAAATCCGCAAATAATTATGGACAGACTTTCTGGGGCTGTAGTCAATATCCTAATTGTAAAGCGATTATTAATATAAAGGGCGATAAAGAAAAAGCAGAGGAAGCAGCAAGGCAAGTTAATAGACTTATTAATTCTCTTTTAAGATTTTAAATATTAAAAATAAAATGCTAACTGAATTAAAACTTTCAAATTTTAAATCTTGGCGCGAGTTGGATATGAAACTCGGTCGGGTGACGGGGTTATTTGGCACAAATAGTTCAGGGAAAAGTAGCATTTTGCAGTTTTTGTTGATGTTGAAACAGACCGCAGAATCTTCTGATAAAGGATTGGTTTTGGATTTAGGCGGACAAAATCAATTAGTGAACTTGGGTTCGTTTAGAGATTTAATTTATCAGCATCAAGAAGACTTAGCACTGAAATGGAGTATAGATTGGATACCAAGTCACTTTCAGCATCAAAGATTATGCAAAATGACTAGTGAAATTATTTTTATTGATAAACAAATAAAACTATTTTCACAAACATATTATCTTTCTAGTTCTACAGCTCATGGTTCAAGCGTTGTTGAGCCAGCTTATAAAAAAATGATGGAGCAAACATATTACCTTGCTCCATTACGCGAATATCCTAAGCGAGAATATCAATGGTCGGGGGCAAGTCCATCACATGTCGGTTATCGTGGTGAAAATTCCATCAATGCTATTTTAGCCGCTACCATTCGCAATGAAACCAGAACATTACCTAATTCAGAAAAAAAACCTTTTCAAGAAGTGATTGCGTATTGGCTAAAAGAATTAGGTTTAATTCACGAATTTTCCGTTAAAGAAATTGCCGAAGGCACAGGTTTATTTCGCGCAATTGTAAAAAAATCCCCAGAAAGCCCCGAAGCCTTTTTAACCGATGTCGGTTTTGGTGTTTCGCAAGTGTTACCTGCTTTAGTTCTACTGTATTACGTTCCCCAAGGCAGTATTATTTTAATGGAACAACCGGAAATTCATTTGCACCCGTCCGTGCAAAGCGGTTTAGCTGATGTGATTTTGCAAGTGTCAAAACAGCGCAATCTGCAAGTAATTGTCGAAAGCCACAGCGAACATTTATTGCAACGTTTTCAACGCCGCGTTGCTGAAGAAAGCTATGCAGTGGACGAGTTAAAACTGTATTTTTGCGACATTCAGCAAGGTGAATCGAAATTAATTGATTTAAAACTCAATGAATACGGTGAAATTGAGAATTATCCGGATAATTTTTTTGGCGATGAAATGGCTGAAATCGCGGCAACTCGTCGAGCGAGCTTAAAACATAGAATTCGCAAAGCAGAACAACAAAATGGCTAATTTTGTCATTGATACGAATGTCGGAATTTGTGCGAATGGGCGAGATACTCATGCTTCTTTGCGTTGCCAATTAGCGTGCAGTGATTTTTTAGAAACCTGTCGCACATTACATATCACGCTGGATAATCAAAATTTGATCATGTCCGAATATGAAAAACACTTTTATCATAAAGGCGAACCTGGCATGGGCGATGCGTTTTTCAAATATTTGTATCACAATCAACATGCTGGCGACAAAATTCAACTTGTCGAAATCACTCCAATCAATGAAGAAAAAACTGAATTTGCGGAACTTCCTAAAAATCAAGTTGACCCATCCGACCGCAAATTTTTAGCCACTGCTGTCGTTGCAAAAGCCATTCTTGTGAATGCAACCGATAGCGATTGGACAGAACAAAAAAACTTGCTTGAAACACTGCAAATTGAAGTCAAACAGCTTTGCCCTGAACATTCTTGCAAATGAAATTTGAGAAAAACCTTGATGAAAAACAGCCAACCAACAGAACCTTTCGCGCCTTTATCTGACTCTCAAAAACAAGAACTTCTCGCATTAAAAAACAACTTTCACCGCTTAACTCTGGCAATGGATTCTGAACAGCCGCCGTTTAATCTATTGGAAATTTACCCCGAAACCAGCGATATTGGCATTTTGTCAGCGCAATTGACTGATTTAAAAAAATGTTTAGACAGTTTTAGACCGCTTTCAGCGGAGCAAGTTGCGCATTTAAACGAAGTTTTTGATACGGAATACACTTACGAATCGAACAAAATAGAAGGAAATACGCTGACTTTGATGGAAACCGATTTAATTATTAACAAAGGTTTGACGGTTTCAGGTAAAAAAATGCAGGAACATTTGGAAGCGGTGAATCATAAAAACGCGATTGAATACATCCGCGATATTGCGCACAGCGAAACAGCGTTGACGGAAGAAGTTTTAAGAAAAATCCACGCGATTGTGTTGGCTGGCATTGATTTTAAAAACGCTGGAAATTGGCGCGTGGACAGAGTGCGCATTGCCGGAAGTCAGCATATTTGCCCAAATCCGATTAAAATTCCAATGCTGATGAATGAATTTTTTGACTATTATGAAACCCATAAAAACACCCAGCATCCGGTGGTTTTATCTGCGAATCTGCACGAAAAATTAGTCACCATTCATCCGTTTATTGATGGCAATGGCAGAACCGCGCGGCTGTTAATGAATCTGATTTTATTGCAACATGGCTATCCGATTACGATTATTTCAGCGGAAAATAAAGCTCGCGCCGACTATTACAAAACTTTGGAAATGGCGCAAATTTCAGCGAATAAAGACAATAGCGCGTTTGTTTTATTCGTTGCGCAATGCGTGAAGAAATGGTTGTTTGTTTATTTGGAAATGCTCTCAGCCAGCATTGGCGAAGAAAACAAAGAAAAAGGGTATTATTTTTTCAAAAAAATTGCGGCGCAATTGTTGATAACAACTATCTGAAATCAAAATAAGAAATGTAAGAACAATCGGCTGTGGTTGAGAAATCAACTAATCAAAGTTCTGAAATTTTCTAAGACGACCAGTCGTCTTGAAAAAATTTCGCAATTTATTGCAAAACCTAAACATGAATTCTTACTCTAAAAATGCTGCTTAAAATAGATTGGCAGTATCTTGAAAATTGCTACAAATAGCGTGCGGCGGGAGATTTGAGATTTGTAACTACCTCGCAAGGTAGTTACAAACATTGAGAAATTATTTTTTCTTTTTAGTGAAAGACTTAATCCGGCTAAAAAACATACTTTCACTTAACATATCAGTCAAGCCAACGTTTTGTTTTTCTTCCTCTTCTTTTTCTTTGGCTTCTTCTATCTTGATTTCTTCCAGCCACTTAGCCCGCTGCTGCTGTTCTTCTTCCGCTTTTCGTTGAATCCGCTGTTTATCCTGATTATTAATATCCAGCTGAATAAAATCACTGTCTTGTCTGAGCATAAACCGTATCACTTCATCTAATAACGAATCAGTCACCGCCTCCGGCTCAAAGTTTTTCTTATACACGTTAAAATTTTCGTGATTGTGAATTAACAATCTGATTTTCGACTCGTTGTAATCCACTTCAAATTTAAAGCGCACCGGCACTTTTCGGGTGATATTAAACGCAGCCGCCTCAACACCACGACTATTAATAAACTGATTCCATTTTAACGGCAGATTTTTTGAGTTTAAAAACGCAATTTCTTGCTCAATTTTGGATCTGCCTTCCACTTCATAACTAAAACTGCCAGCACCTATGCAATTAAACAACACGTTGACCTGCATAATGCGATTAAAATCGGCAAGTCCACCATAACCATCGGTGTTAATTTTATAATCGGTTTGCGATAACGTGCCCATCTGTGGAAAGCGTTGACAATAATCCGTAATTTCAATGGCTTTTTCTAAATAGCTTAAATGCTCAACGACTTCTTTAAGATCTTGATAGATTTTTTGCATTTTCGGCAAAATTTTAGCTTTATATTCGCCTTCTAATTGTTGCTGAACATCGGCTGCAACTGATTCATGCTTTTCTTTGCTAATTCTTTCGTTTCTTAATTGATCCAGAACACCCATCATTATTCCCCTTTTTGTCTTAATACTTCATAAATCATAATTGCTGCGGCAACTGAGACATTGAGACTTTCCACTTGTCCACGCATGGGTATTTTTACCAAAAAATCACAGTTTTCCTGTGTTAAATGGCGCATCCCTGTTCCTTCCGCTCCCATCACTAACGCCAAAGACATTTTTAAGTCTAAACTAAAAATCGTCTGTTCCGCCTCGCCTGTAGAGCCTATTATCCATATATTTTGCTCTTTCATCCAGCGCAAAGTACGGACTAAATTGGTCACTTGATAGACCGGCACAGTTTCGGCTGCACCACTGGCAATTTTGCAAACAGTTGGGGTAATTCCTATCGCATTATCTTTGGTAATAATAATGCCATGCACGCCAGCGGCATCGGCAGTACGCAAACAAGCCCCCAGATTATGCGGGTCTTGCACATGATCTAATACCAGAAAAAATGCTGGCTCAGTTAAGCTCTTAATTTTATGTTTTAATTGTTCTTCTGACTGTACGCTAGGCAACTCAACTTCAGCCACAATCCCTTGATGATTTTTGCCATCTGCAAATTTATCTAACTTTTTCTTATCCGCTATTTCAGTTTTAATATTTAAAGAATTCAACTGAGTTTGCAATTCTTTTAAACGTACATCTTGCCGCTGACTATCCAGCCAAACTTGGGTGATTTTTTCAGGTGAATAATCAAGCGCGGCTTGTACGGCATGAATTCCGAATAATTTACTTAGATTCATTTTTTATGACGTTTTTTAACGTTTTTTTTAGGAGGGGTGGAAACCGGCAGCGGAATGGTTTTTTTCACTTTAACGGTGTGCAATAAATCAAAATCAATTTTCTTTTCGTCTAAATCGACTCGCGCAACTCTCACTTTAACGCTATCGCCTAAACGATAAGTGATGCCAGTGCGCTCGCCTTTTAAATGCCGTGAAGTGGCATCAAAATGAAAATAATCTTCCGGCAAGTTGGAAATGTGAACTAAGCCTTCCACATAAACATCTTTTAATTCCACAAAGAAACCAAAGCCTGTCACCGCAGAAATAATGCCGCTAAACTCTTCGCCGAGTTTGTCCTGCATATATTCACACTTTAGCCAATTCACCACATCGCGGGTTGCTTCATCTGCTCGGCGTTCATTTGCCGAACAATGCTCACCTAAGACAATCATATCTGGAAATCCATAGATAAAAGTTTCTGGCGGTTTCTCAGCTAAACAATGTTTAATGGCGCGATGTACTAATAAATCTGGATAACGGCGAATCGGTGAGGTGAAATGTGTATATGCCTCAAGTGCCAAACCAAAATGCCCTTTATTATCAGGACTATATACAGCTTGCGACATAGAGCGCAACAACACGGTATGAATTAAATGGGCATCGGCTCTGCCTTGACTGGCGTTAATCACCGCCATGAAATCCAGCGGCGTTGGTTCTTCGCCACCACCTAAATGCAATCCCATTTCGTTTAAAAAGGTTCTTAACGTCGCGAGTTTTTCAATGCCGGGCCCTTCATGGATTCGTAAAAGACGCGGAATTTTTTTCCGATTGAGATAACGTGCCGCTGCAATATTGGCACTAATCATAAATTCTTCAATCAATTTGTGCGCATCATTGCGTTGTACTGGCACAATTTGTTCAATTTTGCGCTCAGTACCAAACACAATTTTAGTTTCTTGCGTTTCAAAATCCATTGCGCCGCGCTGTTCGCGTTTCACTCGCATCACTTTGTATAAAGCGTAGAGTTCTTGCAAATGCGGTAACAGAGGTTGATATTTTTTCGCTAACTCCGCATCGCCATCCACTAAAATTTTCGCAACTTCTGTGTACGTCATTCGCGCATGAGAGCGCATCACCGCTTCAAAAAACTTGGAGCGCAAAATAGTGCCTTCTGCATCAATCACTAGCTCACACACCATACACAGGCGATCTACGTCTGGATTGAGTGAACATAAGCCATTTGAGAGAATCTCAGGCAACATCGGAATAACTTGTTCGGGAAAATAAACGGAGGTACTGCGATTTTTGGCTTCATCATCTAAAGCGGTACTGACTTGCACATAGTGCGCGACATCAGCAATGGCAACCAGCAACTTCCAGCCTTTCGGTGTTTTTTTGCAAAATACAGCGTCATCAAAATCACGCGCATCTTCACCATCAATCGTAACTAACGGTGTATCTCGTAAATCAACTCGGTTTTTCTTAGCGGCTTCAGGCACATCTTTTTTTAGATGTTTGATTTCTTTGAGTAATTTATCCGGCCATTCATTCGGTAAATCATAAGACCGAATTGCAACTTCAATTTCCATGCCCGGAGCTAAATGTTTTCCTAAAACTTCAGTCACTCGCCCTATCGGCTGATGTCGTTGATTAGGTTGCTGCACAATTTCTGCGACAACAATTTGCCCTTTTTTCGCTTTTCCCAATCCTTCTTTTGGAATCAGAATGTCTTGCGCTATTTTTTTATTATCCGCAACGACAAAATAAAAACCTTTTTCACTAAACAATCGCCCGACAACTTGATGCGTATTTCTTTCCAACACTTCAACAACGGCTGCTTCGCGTCGCCCTTTCCTATCAAGTCCTGAAATTCGCACCACAGCACGGTCATTGTGCATCAGCTCTTTCATTTCGCGCGGTGATAAAAATAAATCCGCAGAACCATCATCAGGCTTTAAAAAACCAAACCCATCAGGATGCCCTAGCACTCGTCCGGCAATTAAATCTTGATTATTGACTAAACAATATTGCTGTTTGCGATTAAACAATAACTGCCCATCTCGTTCCATTGCTCGCAAACGGCGGCGCAGAGCTTCTAAATCCGCATCAGACTGTAAGCCAAATGATTCTACAATTTGCTTACGCTGCAAGGGTTGTCCTGCTTGCTCTAGCAAATGCAGAATCAGTTCGCGACTAGGGATTGGTTGCTCATATTTCGCGGCTTCGCGTTGAGCATAAGGGTCTTGGGTTGATTTAAAATCAATATCGGGGGGAGACTTCTGGGTCATTTATGAGGGAATCTGCGTGTAACGATGTGATAATGAAGTAATTTGAGCTTTTGTTCCCAAACTAAAATGAGCCTATAAACATACCACAGACGATGTGTTTTCACCAATGATAGTAGCTGCTTGGAATAAATAGAGTTTAAAAAGACACGAATAGCTTGATTTTCTTGTTGTTTGCTGTGAAAAATCGAAGCGAAAGTTCAATGTATTTTTATGATGTGAGTTTGGAATAACTCAAAAGGAAATTTGTTTGATGTCACTTAAAGTCTTAACTTTTAAGTGGCGTCCCCAAGGGGGTTCGAACCCCTGTTACCGCCGTGAAAGGGCAGTGTCCTAGGCCGCTAGACGATGGGGACCTTGGATCTTACAGTTTATAATCAACTAATTGGTGGAGCCAGACGGGATCGAACCGACGACCTTAACACTGCCAGCGTTACGCTCTCCCAATTGAGCTATGGCCCCTGAGTTGATTTCAGCCATTATACAGGTATTTTTAAAAATGTCTACCCTTGACTTAAGTTTTCAATATATTTGATAGCGCGTTTAATTCTAGCTAACGTTTTTTCGCGTCCTAACAATGACAAAGTTATATCAATTGCAGGAGAAACAGCTGAGCCACACACCGCTACCCGCAACGGTTGCGCTACTTTTCCTAGTTTTAATTCCATCGCTTCAGCAACATCCAGTACAATCTGATGTAATTGCGTTCCATCCCAAGCATCCACGCTTTCAAATTCATTCAGTAAGCGTTGTAAAACTGCATCAGTACCGACTTTGAAATTATTTTTTGCCGCTTTTTCATCATACTCAGCAAAGTCTTTATAAAAATAAACACTCGCCGCCGCCATTTCCACCAACGTTTTACAGCGTTCGCGTTGCGCTTTCACTATATCAATTAAAGCCGCTCCTTCTGTAGGGTCTATACCTAATTGCCCGATATGCCAGCTCAAATGATGGGCAACATGAGCAGGGTCACTATTCATAATATACTGATGATTCAGCCACAATAGTTTTTCTGGATTAAAAGTTGAAGCAGAAACATTTACATTTTCCAGAACAAAATGTTCAATCATTTCATCAACAGAAAACACTTCTTGATCGCCATGTGACCAACCTAAACGCACCAAATAGTTCAGCAATGCTTCTGGTAAAAATCCATCATCACGGTATTGCATCACGCTCACCGCACCATGCCGCTTTGATAAGCGTGCGCCATCAGAACCCAAAATCATTGGCAAATGCGCATAAAGTGGCAAATCCGCTTTGAGTGCTTTTAAGATATTGATTTGTCTAGGCGTATTGTTGATATGGTCATCGCCGCGAATCACATGGGTAATTTTCATATCCATATCATCCACAACTACCGTTAAATTATAGGTGGGCGAACTATCTGAACGCGCAATAATTAAATCATCCAACTCTTTGTTTTGGATAACAATATCGCCTTTCACTACATCATTAATGACAACCGCACCATCAACAGGATTGCGAAAGCGGACTACACACTCATGTTCGGCAGGATCTTGTGGATTATCGCGACAATGCCCGTCATAACGCGGCTTTTCCTTATTTTGCATTTGCGTTTCACGCAATGTTTCTAACCGCTCTTTACTGCAAGAGCAATAATAAGCATCACCTTGGCTCAATAACTGCTGAATAATCTCTTTATAGCGATCAAAATGCTGGGTTTGGTAGAAAGGGCCTTCATCATATTCCAATCCTAACCAAGTCATGCCTTCTAAAATAGCATTCACCGATTCTTGCGTGGAGCGTTCCAAATCGGTATCTTCGATTCTTAAAACGAATCTGCCGCCATGTTTACGCGCATAAAGCCATGAAAATAAAGCGGTTCTAGCTCCGCCAATGTGTAAATAACCAGTAGGACTAGGGGCAAAGCGTGTTTTTATACTCATTTAATTATTTCTTTCTCAAAATTTGTTTTGCATATTCTGCGGGAATTTGTTTCGCAGCTCCTAAGCGAATGCGTTTATAGTCAAAAGCAATACCACCTTTTGCTATTTCATTTCTGCCTAAAATCGCCAAAGAGGGTTTATGACCTTGAGCGGCGGCTTTTTCATACCAAGCTGTAGCTTTGTGCACATCCATTTCCATTCCCATTCCTCGGTCATACATGGCTGCGACAATCACTTGTGCTTCCAAAAAACCTTGATTAGCGGCTTTTAACATCCATTCAGCAGCTTTTTTATCATCTTGTTCTTTGCCTTCTTTACCTAACAAATACATAGCACCGATTTTTGCCTGAGCTAAAGAGTTTCCTTGCTCTGCTAACTGCATTATTGTATTTTCAGATGTGGATGTATTTGATTCATTTGCATAAACATCATTCACCAGTACTAGTGAAAATATCAACAACATCCAGTTTAGTATTTTTAACATGTGTGTATCCTTAAAATTAGCCAACCATAAATTTAAGCTGCTATTAATTTAAAAAACTCGGCTTCTGAAATAATGTCTCGATTATTTTCCACTCGATCTAAATAAACCAATCCTTGTAAATGATCATATTCATGCTGAAAAATGCGTGCGATAAAATCTTTCAGCTGAATCATGTTGAAATCGCCATTCACATCAGTGTAATTGACTTCAATTTCTTGATAACGTGGGACTAACGCTCTAATTCCTGAGATGCTTAAGCAGCCTTCCCAATCTTTTTTTTGCTTATCCGATAACGCTTGAAAAGAGGGATTTATCATCACAACCGGTTGCATTAAAGGCGCGTCAGGATAGCGTTTAGTGGGTTTTGAGGCGACTACAATAGCACAAATTGAATGGCCAATTTGCGGAGCGGCTAAACCAACACCACTTGAATCAGCTAAAACATCCAGCATTTCTGCAATAACGCCAGTCACATCTGGTGATTTTACATCGGCAATTGGAGTTGCTGTCATCCTTAATACAGGATTCCCCAATTGCGCTATTTCAGTATTTTTTTGCATTATTTAGGGAAAATAGAGTGAATATCGTCACCGATATTATTTAAATCCGCTGTTTTTGCAAATTGATCGTCCACTAATCCGACAATATTATTATTTTTTATCAATCCCAAACTTAACATATCATCCGCCATAGCCTGCATTTCTTCTTGTTTTGGTTGATAAAGATTAAACAGGACTCTATCAGCCGGTGTGTTTAAAGCGTAATTAACCAACGGCAAAGGCGCATTCCAATATTTTGACGCAATTTTTGCAGCCTGACCTAAATGACTTTTAGCCCAAAAACCAGATCGAGCTGCCGCAGTAACCATCATTTTGACGGTTTCAGGGTCTCTTTTAATAAAATCACCTCTTACTACCATCAAATTACAAATAAAATGTTCCGCAATTTCCTCTACATAAAACAGTTTTTCCGCTTCACCTGCTTTTAACGTTCTAGCTGCAAAAGGTTCACCAACAAAATAAGCATCTAATACACCAGAGGCCAAAGCAGCCGCCATATCAGGTGGATTCATTTCCACGATTTTAATTTGCCCCTCCAACCCTCTTTTTTTCAACAGCTTTCTCAGGGTGATATTATGCCCTGAAAAACGAGTAGGGACGGCAATCGTGCTGCCTGCTAAATCACTTAATGATCGGATTTTTAAGCCTTTGCGGGTCACTAATGTGCTTTCATGGCGATTGCCAATATAAACGACTTTAACATCTTCACCTTGTTGCTTTAAAACGATGGAAAGCGGTGCAATAATAAATGCTGCATCAATTTTTCCGTTGCGTAAAGACTCCGCCATTTCAGAAAAAGAGGAAAATTTCAAAGCGTTAAAACGAATATCTTCATTTCCTAAGCTTGCATAATCCAATAAAGGAGCTGCCAAATTAGTTATTACAGGCATGTAGCCCATGTAAACTGTTTTTTTACTACCGTGATCAAAGTTTAAGTAATAATGCGCTGCTGAAATAAAAACTAACCAACTGATGACAATAGCCGTAATTTTTACAGGTAGGCTTAGTTTAAACGGCATAACTAACACCTAACATGAAAAATATCTCATCGCGTAATTCTCTTAGTTCTGGATGAGAACCTAAGTCTCGGGGTCTGCCAAAACTTAACTTTCGCTCCAATTTCACTTGTGAAGGTCGTCCACTCATCACAATCACTCTGTCCCCCATAATCAATGCGTCATCAATATCATGAGTAACAACCAACGTGGTTTTTTTGATGAACTCGTGCATATTCACCACTTCTTCACGCATTTTCATGTGCGTTAAAAAATCTAATCCACTAAAAGGCTCATCCATAATTAAAGTATCTGGATTAACCGCTAAAGCCCTTGCCAATTCTGCTCGACGCAACATACCACCGGATAATTGATGCGGATAATGGTTTTCAAAATTCCCCAATTCAACCATATTAATGTAATCTTGAATAATTTTATGTTTTTTTTCTGTATCTTCTAAATGACGCACGCCAAGTTCAACATTTTCCCAAACAGTCATCCAAGGTAATAAACCGCTATGCTGAAACACAAAAATACTATCTGCTCGCGGCTGGCTAACCACCTCACCATTGATCAGCACATGTCCTGAAGTTGGTTTTTCAAACCCTGCAATCATACGCAACATAGTTGATTTTCCACAACCAGAAGGCCCTAAAATACAAACCATTTCTCCATCTTGGAATTCTAAATTAATATCATTTAAAACAACAATATCTTGATTTTTAAAACTTTTTTCTTCTCCACGAGCTATACGTCTTTGATCAATATAGGATTTTTTTAAATTTTTTATTTGAATATGACTCATTATTTTGTCAGCCTTCCCCACGCAGTGGATTCAATATTGCCTAGTTTGCGCATAATAAAATCCAATAATAATCCTATAATTCCAATCGCAATCATTCCTACCATCACATAATCCATCCGCAGTGCGTTTCTGGAATCTAAAATCAAATAACCCAGCCCAGATTGTACCGCTATCATTTCAGCAGCCACCACAACCAACCAAGCAATCGCAATAGTCATTCTTAACGCAGTAATCACTTGCGGAGTAATGGCGGGAATCACTATTTTTGTTAAAACCTCGTAACGGCTAAAATTAAAATTTGCCGCAACTTGGAAAAAAGTAGGTCTAATAGACTCAACAGCAACGCTAGTTGACACAACCATTGGAAAAAAGCTCGCTAAAAATATTAAAAAAATAGCAGGAGGGTCGCCAATTCCAAACCACAACATTGCTAAAGGAATCCACGCTAATGGAGAAATAGGACGTAAAAACTGTACTAGAGGATTAAATAAAAACTTTGCATTTTCTAAGCGTCCTAAAATAATTCCTAAAGGTACGCCTAATAATACAGCAAGTGAAAAACCAATACTGACCCTAAAAAGACTCGCAACTGTATTTTTTAATAATTTACCATTAACAATTAACTCTTCAGTGCTTATTAAAACTTCAATCGGCTTTGGAAAGTTATTGCTACTTATATCACCAAAGCGCGTAACTAACTCCCATAGAATTATGATAAAAAAAAATGTTACTAATGGATAAATTATTCTTTTATGAGGCATTCATTGTCCTTTGTGAACTAAAATAATTAACATAAAAACATTAAAATATTTTTTAAATATATTTAAGATTTTATCAACTTATCTACATTATTTAGAATAGAGGTACAGTTAAAAATCTGACTTTAAACCGCTTCAACTTCTTTAGCTAATGCTTTATATTGCAGTGCGGAAGTTGATTTTTCATCATAAAATATCACAGGCTGATTCACTATTTGTGACTCTTGCATTTTAAAATCAAAATTGATAATCGTATTAAACATTTTGTCTTTATAGCGGGCTTTTAATTTGGAAAAAACAACTTTCGACGCAGTGTTTTTTTCATCATACATTGTTAATAATACTCGGTAATCTAACAAATGTGTTTTTGCTAACGCTTTGATAATATTCTCAGTTTGCATCACGCCATTCATTGCTAAAAACTCGGCTTGTGTTGGCACGATCACAAAATCAGCGGCGAGCAAAGCATTCGGAGTAAAAAATTTTATTGAAGGCGGTGTATCAATTAAAATGCAATCAAAATGACTTTTAATCGGCTCTAATAAATTGCGCAGAAAAAAACCAAAATCTTTTTGTTGTAAACAATCTTTTGCTAATAACGACATTTTGCTATTAGCTGGCAATAACCATAAATTAGGACGAACACTTTTCACTATTTTTAATATTTCGGCTTCTTTTTTCATCACTTCATAAAAAGAAAGCTGATTTTTTTGTCCTAATAACAAACTTAAATTAGCTTGCACATCAAAATCAATTAATAAAACTCTTTTTCCTGATAATGACAGAGATGCGCCTAAATTAAGACAAGTTGATGTTTTTGCTACGCCGCCTTTTTGATTGCAAATTGCAATAATTTTTTTATCAGGGGCAATATTGTGGGGAGTTAATTCATAAACATCTTCTTTGGGAGATGTATCAACTGAAAAAACATGTTCGCATTTTGAACATCTGACTTTAAATAAAGTTTTTTTGATTAAACTAATATCTAATTGAAATCGTGTTTTGCATTTATCACAAATAATAATCATAACAGGCTCGTATTTAATGCTTAAGATAAAGTAGCTGCTTTTTCATTAATTAAAGCTTCTATTTCATGGGAGAGTTTTATTTCTTCAACAATCATATCAACTACCCCTCTTTCAATAGCGCATTTAGCTAAATTAGGATAAACACAAGTATCCGTTTTTTGTGCCATTGTAATGCCTGATTTTTCTTTAATATTAAAAAATCCGTCAGAGCCATCATCGCCAATCCCTGTCAATAATAGCCCGATTGTACGTCGCCCAAACACATTAGCAGCGGATGAAAACAAGGTATTTAAAGGTTTTCCCACTGCCTCGCCTACTTTTAAATACGCTTCTTGGTTGTCATTAACTTCTATGGATAATGAATATTCATTAGAGGCCACATAACACACACCGGCTTCTAAAATAGTTCCATCTGTTGCCTCGCACATATGCCAAGCCGTATATTTATCAAACTCTTTTACAAATGCGGGTAAAATTTTGGGAGAAATTTCTTGCATAACAACGGCGGCGGCGGATAGTTTAGGCGGTAATTCTGAAAAAATACGAATGGACGTATTAGGCCCACCTAACGTTGTTCCCATTAACAATAAATAATCTAACGCCTGTAATCCATAATAATCTTCTAGTTTATTTAATTCATCCGATGGTTGAATTTTTACTCGATGGATATTATCAATATTAACGGCAACCGCCATTTTTATCCTATCAATAATCTGTTGTTTAGCTTTGTGAATATCTTGCGAAATTGCTCCAGATGGTTTAGGCAGAAAATCCACCACACCTAATCTTAACGCTTCAAAAGTAATCGCTCCGTTGTTAAAAAGCGAACTTAGCATGACGATGGGAACTGGGCATTCTAACATAATATGCCGCACGGTTCTGAGCCCGTCCATAATCGGCATATCAACATCAAGCGTAATCACATCAGGGCAAAGTTCTTTGATTTTTTCCAACGCTTGCAAGCCATTTTTTGCAGAACCTACCACTTCAATCTCTGCATCAGAATTTAAAATTTCGCTCACAGCCTTGACCATAAAACTTGCATCATCAACGACTAAAACTTTTATTTTTTCCGCCACAGCGATCCTCTCAACTCGGAAGTATTTCAACAGATGAAACAGGCTAAATGCCCTAAAATCACTAGCCCCACACTATTCAGCTAGTGATGCTAATGATTTTTTCTCTTGCTCGTGATGCTTTTTAATTTGCTTATCGGTCGTCATATTAATTAATTCATACACATCTAAAATTAAAGAAATACGTCCATCACCAATAATAGTTGCGCCAGAAAAACAATTTTGCTCATGCAAATAATCGGCTAGCGGTTTAATAACCACTTCTTCTTGTCCTAAGAGCGCGTCAACCATTAAACCAATCCGTTGATTGCCCGTGTTTACGACAACCACAAAGAAATCGGTTTCGCCTGATTTTTGACTGGATTGAAGTCGGAATAACGTAGCCAAACGGAAAATAGGCAAAGTTTTACCGCGTAAATACATCACCTCGGTTTCTTCCATAATTGAAATTTCCGATTCAGAAACCCGCAATGTTTCTTCTACGTTAGCTAATGGAATCGTGAAAGAATCTTCTCCAACCCGCACCAACAATGCCTGAATAATCGCAAGTGTTAGTGGGATTTTTAAGCGAATTTTAGTTTCAATCCCAATTTTTGATTCAACTTCAATTGTGCCATTTAATTTCTCAATATTCTTTTTCACCACATCCATGCCCACGCCACGCCCGGAAGTGCTGTTTATTTCTTTCGCAGTTGAAAAACCCGGCATCATAATAAAACGCGTTAAATCTTCTTTCGTCATTCTGTTTAGCTCTTCTTTGCTAAACAAATTCATTTCTTCGGCTTTAGCTTTGATTTTATCCGTATCAATGCCTTTGCCATCATCGGTCACTTCAATCACGATATGGTTACTTTCATGGTACGCCTCTAAAATCAACGTGCCTGTTTCGGATTTGCCTGCTTTTTTCCGCATCTCAGGTGTTTCAATGCCATGACCTATCGCATTTCTAATCATGTGGATTAAAGGATCTGAAATTTCTTCAATAATCATTTTATCCAGCTCAGTTTCCTCGCCTCGAATTTCTAACTGAACTTTTTTAGCGTTTACATGAGCCAAATCGTGCACTAAGCGTGGATAGCGATTGAAAATCTGTGCAATCGGCAACATCCTGACTTTCATCACGCCTTCTTGCAATTCATTTGAGGTGCGACCTAACGAAATCACCGCCTCACTAAAACGATACGCAAAAGTGCGCACAGGTTTTAAATCTTTTTGCCCTAACCCAGTCACAGATTTTAAATACTGTTGTAGCTCATTAATTTCACTGGCTAATTGGAAAAAATACGCTCTATCAACAATTAACTCACCGACTTGATTCATTAACGAATCAATTTTATCGGCATCTACGCGAATACTTTTCTTAAATGCCTTATCTGCACTAACTTCTGTTTTAGCTTTTTTCACAGTATTGTTATCTACTGCATTTATCACTGCGTTTGGTTTTGGCGTTGCTTCGGGCGTTGAAGTTCCTTTAACTTCTTCTTTGATAGCATTGATAACTTTAGTGGGAATTTCTTGGTTTGCCTGATCTAACGTTTTAATATTCAGTTGCAAACTGTGTTCTTTTTCAGCTTTGGCTCGACTTTGCTCTTCTTTGCTAGTCGCAAGCAATGCACCAAATAACTCGTTAACCGGCTCAGAAGTAATGGAATGTTCAATAGAAGAATCTAAAGCACTGCTTAGTTTTTTAAATAAATCTGAGTCTTCCCCATCGTCTTCGGCGTAATTTATTTCTACACCAGATGGCTCTGGAATACTCACTATGGCAAGTTTTTCTGCTGCAACAGTATTCGGCTGTTCTTGAATTAAGTCGTTAATGAAAGCAAGAGTCGCCGTTTCTGTCGCCTCATCAATCACTAAATTATCTAAAGAATGTACGAATGGATTTAACTCTGGAGTTGGTTTTTTTACCGCTGTTGCGGCTTCTTGCAGTTGTGGAAAAATAGATTGCAGCTTCCGCAAATAGTCATTCATAAATGCAAATGACATAGGCTCAGTGACAATTGTTAAATTTTCCAAACAATCAATCACTTCCTCTATCCATTTGACATAAATGATTGTCAATTGTTGGTACGCCATATAATTAGCTGAAAACTTAAGGCTTTCCAACGCTTCCAGCGAGGCGTTTAATAATTCTGCTGGATTGTTTGCGCTAGGTAGTTTCTCAACATAGTCATTGAGTAATGAAAATTTTTCTTTCAGCTGTTGTATAAAGATACCAAACAGTTCTTGGTCATATTCTTCATCTGGTAAAACAAAATCTTCATTCAATTCAGGCGCAAGTTCAATCGCTGTTTCTGGCTGCGTTTCTTCAGACAAAAATTCAGAAATCTCATTGTCCGCACTGCTTTCTGCCAAAAATTCTGATAAGTCATCTTCTTGATTATTATCGTTATTCTCTACAGAAAGAAAATCTTCCGCTTGCTCCTGAGTATCTCCAGATAAGAATGAACTGATGTCATCATCTATCTTTTCTTCCGTGACAAATGACGATAATTCTTCTTCAGGATTCTCATTGCTGAGAAAACTCACTTGTTGTTCTTCAGTGCTTTCAGACAAGAAAGAACTAAAGTCATCTTCTAAATTATCTTCAGTTAAAAATGCCGATAAATCCTCATCCCCAGTGGCTTCTTCTAGGAATGAGGAAATCTCTACATCATCTTGTGATGCAGATGTTGCTGTTGGACTTTCGGCTATGACTGTTGCACTATCCTCTGTTAAGTGGTGATTAATTTGTGCAATTAAATCATCTACTTCGGTTTGCTCTGTTTGGGTTCGCTCTAAGTCCGTAACTAATAAACTAATCCTATCTTTAGTCTTAATCATTAGGTCAACAATCTCTATTGTGACTTGTCTTTGCCCATTTCTGAGCAAATCGAGCAAATCTTCTAACACATGACTTAAAGCTGACACTTTATCTAACCCCACAAACTGTGCTGCGCCTTTAATGGTGTGCATCGCTCGGAAAATAGTATTCAGTAGCTCAAGATTATTTGGATTTGTTTCAAGCTCAAGCAAGGCATTTTCCATTTCATCCAAGCTCTCCCCTGCACCTGTTACAAAGTCTTCAAGTAGAGATAAATCAATCATAGCCAATCCTTATCAATCGCTGATAACATCAAGAATATCTTGTGCTTTATGCTTATTTACAAAGCCTACTGCGCCAATACTTGCTACATCATTGCCGTATTTTTCTTTATCTAAGTTCGATAGAAAAAGGATGTGAGCATCGCCGTCATAATTTAAGATTAACCTCGCCGCGCTCAAGCCATCCATTTCACCCATGGTAATATCCATTGTGACTAAATCGGGCTTTAAGCTTTTGTAAAGCTCTAAGGCCTCAAGCCCGTTTTTAGCTTCGCCCACAATAGAATGACCACCTTTATCAGCTAGGACTTTAGACAGCATTTTTCGCATCATTGAGGAGTCATCAACAATTAAGATACGTTTGCTCATAAATTCACCACTTTTGTCATACTTAACTTATTATTCATCCGCATCATTATTGTCCTGATTAAGCGTGATGCTTTTTAGTTTTTTCACTTCGTCAACCAGCAAAATGCGACTAAAATCAAGTAGGATAAGTAGGTTGTCATCAATTTCACAAACACCTCTGATGTATTGACTGTGCAATCCTGCCACTAAAATATCAGGCGGTGGGTCAATGCTATTTTCTTGAACTTTGATAACTTCAGTAACAGAATCAACAATAAAGCCTGTGACTCTGCCACCTATATCTAAAATTAAAATCCAATCCTTTTCTTTTGCATAACTTGAGCTATGCAGATTAAGCCGTTTGCGTAAATCAATGACGGGAATAATGCTACCGCGCAAATTAATCACACCTTCTACAAACTCAGGTGAATTAGGAACATAGGTAATCGGCGCGGAACGAATAATCTCCTGAACCATCAGAATGTCCACGCCAAAAATTTCTTTACCTATCTTAAAGCCCACCAGTTGAATGAGTTGTTCTTTATCCGATGAGTCAATTCTACTTGCTGTATATCTATCAGCCACAACAAATACTCCTTAAGACTAGATTTTGAACTGTTTTACCTGAGTAGTCAGTTCTTGTGACAAGTCTTGCAAGCCTTTGGTAATGCTCACAACCACACCCGCTCCTTCCACAGTTTGTGCCGCAGCATCTGCTGAAGCGGTGGAAAGTTCTGTTACTTTTTTAGACCGCACTGCTTGTTCGCCTGTCATTTTACTCATTTCATCAGTACGCACCACAATCCCTGTCATTTCTTGACCGATGTCTGTTGCGCCTTTGTTTGCCTCCGCAACCAATGCAGTAATACGCTCTGATTCTTCTAGTAACAATGTCAACGCTTTTTCCGCAGCAACCCGACGTGTTCCTTGCTCACCCGCCATACCAGCAATGTTTTCAGCCAATTTATTCAACTCTTTCATCAGGTTTTGTACCTGAGCAGTTCCTGTTGCCAATACTGTTGCAGTTTTTTCAATTTCGTCAATCGCCTGCATGTTGACTCGACCACCTTCGTCAATTTTAATCAACGATTTTTGTGACTCGTCGGTTAATTTTGATCCGTCTTCAACCCTTGCGCTTGAGTCTTTAATCAACTGTGTAATTTCTTTGGCAGCCTCTGAAGAACGTTGTGCTAGTTTACCAACCTCGTCCGCAACCACCGCAAAACCTTTACCATGCGCACCCGCTCTTGCCGCCTCAATCGCAGCGTTCAAAGCAAGTAAGTTGGTTTGTTCTGCGATTTCGGTGATTACACCGATGATGTCAGAAATTTGCTCGGAAGATTCAGCAATCGCCTGCATCCCTTCTACCGTTGAAGCTACTGAACGTCTACCTTCTTCAGCCGCTAACAGCGAAGCCTTGCCATGTAAGGTCGCCTGCGCAACCGCTTTGTTCATGCTTTCTACCGCGCTGGTGATTGAAGTAACCGCAGTTGATACTTTTGCCACCATCGCGCCTTGCTCTCTTGCAGTTGCCACAACCTGTGCACCTGTTGCCCCCATTTCAGAAACCCTAGCCATCGTTTCTTTCGCTTCCTTGTTTTGGGTTTTCGCCGCTTCCGATACTTCGCTAACTGATTTTAATAGATTTCTAACGGTTTTCGCTGATACTTCCGCCGCTACTTTTTGTCCTTCAGAAGCTTGGTTTACCTTAGCAGCCGTGCTACCCATGTCACCAATAATGCCCACAGATTCTTTGGCTCGCACCAACTCATTTGCAGCCCTTTCTCTGTTACCAGCGGCACGTTTCGCCACATTTTCCGCACTTTCAGCAACATTCACCGCAGAATTGTTTACAACGATAAAGGCTTTGTGAATCACGCTAATCATAGTGTTAAACGCTTTTGACATTGTGCCGATCTCGTCGTTACCCCCTTCTGGAACGGTTAAAGTCAAATCACGCTCATTCGCAATCTGCGTAATAACGCTCGCCATTTTTGTAATCGGACCCGCAATAGATGCAGCAACCAATAACGCAATTAAAATAACCGATACCAATACCACACTACCCATCACACCCATAGTACGAGCAAATCTGGTGACAGGCGCGAAAGCTTCATCTGTATTTTGTTTCGCAATTAACACCCAAGTTAAATCACCGTAAATTTTTACAGGTGCGTAGGCGGCAATAATTTCTTTACCCGTGTAACCCATCATGGTTTTTGCATCGGCTTTTTGGAATCCTTCTTCAGTCGCAACAGTTTTTACTACGCCTGTTTCAGGTTTATCAAATGACGCTTGCAGTTTGTGGTCAGTATCCTGAATCGAGTCAGATCGCATTAAATAATCAGGCCCTACAACATAAGACTCGCCTGTTTCACCCAAACCAGTTCGTTCTTGCATGATGGCGTTAATACCATCGGGCGGTAACTGTACGGCCACCGTGAACAAAGTCTTGCCTTTATCTATAACAGGTTGAGCAACGAAAGCAGCTACCCTGTTACCAGAAGCAGCGTAACGATCGAAGTCTTCAAATGCGAAACCGCGTTTATCGAAAGATTTTTTTGCCACACGAGCCAGACCGGTGTTTTTATATTGACCAGTGAAAACGTTGGTATTGTAATCTGCCTCATGTGCCACTGTGTAGAAGACCTGACCGTCTTCTGCTACTAGCATAATGTCATAATAGTTATAGTCTTTAACATATTTAGCAAAGTAATCCTCTGTTTCACCTTGCGCTTTTGGCGAGATAATCTCTTCAACCGGTACAGTGGTAATAATACCCCAGTTAAAACCAGGTAATTTGACGGTATCGTAAAGCGATAACTCGTATTTGCCGGTTGCACCAACCTTAAAGTCAATGCCTGATTGTCCACCAACCGCCGCTTCAACATAACCAATTGCGGCTCTTTCCTCACCGATTTTACCTTCTTTCACCACGCGGTCAGAGCGGTAAGTAAATTTACCGTTAGGGTCTTTTGCGATTACAAACGATTCACCAGCAGCAGTATAACCAGTTCGTTCCTGAAGAATAGCGTTAATCTCTTCGTTTCTTATCTGAAAAGCTGCCGCACCTAAATATGCGCCCGTTTCATCAAATAAGGGTGTTGCCGCAAAAGAAGCGAAAGCTTTTAGCGGCTCGTAAAAAGCAAAGTCTTCTACTGCCGCTTCAGTACGCGATTTGGCAAAAACTTTTCCTAGCACAGAGTCTTTCAAATTGCCGGTTTTGACATTTTGCCCAACATCAGTACCCGCATTAGTTGAGTAAATCACGTTGCCGTTATAGTCAATCAAGATAACGTCTGCCACCGCAAAGTTTTCTTTAATGGACTTCAGACCTTTTTCCCGTGCAGCCTGTACCGCTTTATACTGCGGACTCGACATACCTAAAGCATAAGCTTGGGTAAATTCTCTGATACCAACAGTAAAACGAATGTTCAAACGGGTATCATCTGTTAGGTTGATAATCCGGTTATAGTAGTTTTGCACCCGATCGCGTTTTTGCGACTGAATCCCCTCTAACGCCGAGGAAGATTGTTGCCAGAATACTTGCGCCGTTTGAGCCAATGTACCCATAACGTCTTTACGCTGCTCAAAGTACATTTCAAGCTGCTTCTTTTTGGTTTCTCGAATACCTTCGAGCTGAGCTGTAATCTGATTTCTTAACGCGCTATCAGAAGTAAGATAAGCGATAGAACTACCGCCTATGAAAGGAATTAAACCTACCATTAAGAAGAAAGCCAGAAGCTTGATTCTTAAGTTAAGATCATTGAACCATGTCATCATTATGGATTCTCCGCTTGAATAAACATTTTATTAGACTTAAAAATTTAATTTGGGTAAAAATTTCACGATTTCTGCGGCTATTTCCGTGTCCGCCACCACAACTTCCGCTTCACACATATCTAAAGCTGATAATGCCATGCCTTTGTACAAACAGCTGACCGGAGCTTGAATAATTGCGCCGCCCCCTACGCGCACAATCTCTTCCAATCCTTCTGACCCGTCTGTACCTTCACCTGATAACACCACGCCTAGCGAATATCTTCCGACCGTTTCTGCCACTGAAAACATCAACATATCAATGGTGCCGCGACGCGAAGAAAAAGGAGCTGGACTGACATAAGAAACTACACTACCGCGCTGCCCGTGTACTGTGACGTATTCTTCACCAGAACTTATATAACAAACACCTGCTTCGAGCAAGGTATTGTTCTGCGGTCTTTGTACTTTCACGGCGGTATATTGATTAAGATATTTAATAAATCCGTCAACATGAGCGGATGTTTCATAAAATATCACCATATACGCTGTTGCAGGATAAGGTGTGAGTCGCAAAATGATTTTTAATAATGTTCCGTATCCGCCTTCTGCTACACCTAAGGCAACAATATTTTTACAAGCTTTTTGCAACGGCAATCCTAATTCAATCTTAGCTTTAGGATTCACTCTAATATATTGAATCGCATTAACTTTAACTCTTGCAGCTAACCGTATTTTTTGAATAATTTGTCGGGCTTGATTTTTTAAAACCTCACTATTTTCAAGTTTAGAAGGTTTAGCAATAAAGTCAATTGCACCATATCTCAGTGCGTCAAAAGTAATATCCGCGCCTTCTTGTGCTAAAGAGCTGAGCATAACGGTCGGCACAGGACTAAAAATCATAATGTGCTTAAGCGTTGTCAGCCCATTCATGCCCGGCATAATAATATCAAGCGTCACCAAGTCTGGCTTAAGCTTTGGAATCAGTGCCAATGCTTCTGCGCCGCTGCTTGCTTGCCCTACCACTTGCAAGTCATCGCTGCTATTAATGATGTCAACAATTGCTTGCCGGATAAGACTGGAATCGTCAACGACTAAAATTTTATAAAGTGCTTTTGCCATGACTATTTATTTAAGTATTTGCGAACAACCATTAATAGTTGATCCGGTTGAAAAGGTTTTGTCAGATACTCATTTGCATCCGATACCTTTCCTTTTAGTTTGTCAAACAAACTATCACGCGAAGTCAACATCACCACTGGCAATTTTTCAAACATTGGCTTTTGTCTGATTTCAGCCAATATTTCATAGCCATCTTTACCCGGTAAAATAATATCTAACAACACTAAATCAGGATTTCTTTCTTCTATATCTGTCAGAGCTTCAAACGCATTTTTGGCTTCAAAAACGTGATAACCACTCGCTATTAATGTTCTGGCAATCACTTTACGAGTCACCATACTATCTTCAACAACCAGAATTTTTTGTTGATGTGCCGATGCACTATAAACCATGCTATGACTTTCGTGATGCAAATGATCTGTAGTGGCTAACGCCAATCCCATGGAATTCATGTAATCGTGCAAAATCTTGCTCTGCATCAGCAAGGCATTATTTTCAGACGTTTGTTTAGAAATTTCATGCAGTTGATCTAAGCCTTCTTGATAATATTTGCGATTAAGATAAGCCATTGCCAAATAAAAACGCAGGTAAAGATTTTGCTTCCCTAACTGTTCTTGTTGTAAGGCATTGGAATATCGCTCAATAGCTTTGTCTAATACATCAAATTTCGCTTTTCCGACCAGTTTAAAAAAATCAGGCGTAATAAAAAAATGCGCTTTGCAATGAGGGCATTCAACGTCCTGCTCATCGGTTGGCATCCAACAAAATGGGCAGCGTAAAACAAAGTCGCCTTTGATTATTTTTTTCGCTTGGGTAAATTTTTTTATCTCTTCGATTAAATCAGGATTTCTGGCATTGAGATGTGCGGCTTTTTTTAATGCAATTTCTATCGCAGTCATGTTATGAACAACACGCGACAACCAAAGCCAGCCTTTAAAATTATCTTCATAACTGATTAGAATTTGACACAACAACTGCTCGGCACTGCTGGGGTCAAAACTTTCGGCAAGATGAATTGCTTTTGCAATCAACACAATTTCATCGGATTTACTCATTGTAGGTTTATGTAACTGGGAAAGAGGTGCTTCTTGCAGCTTTTCCACCTCTTTTACCAACACATCAACCGTTTGATGAATTTTTCGAGAAACGCCCTCCTGTGCTACACCTCTAAATACCATGTAATCGGCAACCCATTGCATCATTTCCATTGCAACCACTTTGCCATTCATATCGCACTGCACAGCGTTAGTTAAAATCCCTTTGTCAAAATAAAATCCACCGACTTTTTCTTTTTCCCGTACTTCCAGCAAACCAGTTTTGCCTGACTTTTCCAGCAAATGCAAAACATCTAACAAGGTAACTGAGTTACCTATATTGCCTGCCTGCTCAAGTTGTACAGCTAATCTGTTCAGCAAATTTGCATCAAGCTCATTTTGTCCACTATGCGTAGTAATACAAAGAGCTAAACACAAAGGATTTAAGCGGATTTTTTTCTGCGAGCCTTTTAATCCAGCTAAAACAGCGTCCTGACTTTTTAAATTGTATTGTTTGATAAACGTGACAATGCCTTGCTTAAAAAACTGTTGTTGTTCAAGGCTTAAGGTTTGTTTGGCGATTTTTTCGATAACAGCATTTAACTCTTTAAAATCAACTGAATTGATAATCTCTTTCAAGTAATCCAAATAAACAATTCTAGCAACGGGGCCTATCAGAACGGCTAATTGTTCTTCAATACCAACCATGCCGGTTACAGCAAGAATCTCTGGAATTTGTTGTGCAACCTCTGAAACCTGATAGCTCGATGGCACTTCAATATTTAAAGGATTATGTTGTTGCGTGCGTTCAACTGATTCAGGTTTTTCTGCTACCGCTTGGGTAATATGCGTGGGTTGAGTTTGTGCAGTAGCTGATTGCATACCAGCCACTAACAGCCGAAAGATTTCTTCTGTTGATAACGCAATTTTAGGTGCAGTGTCAGATGCTTGTCCTAAGCGACTGGAAAAAGAAGCCTGTCCTTGTTTGATAGTTTTAATTAATGCAAGAGCGGCCTCGCCCGTTTGACCTTTGAAAATAACATCAAAAATCACGCCTTGTTCAAGCACTAACTTGGCTGAATGCTCTGAGCCGTCATTAATAAACATAGTGCCCGTTCTGTTTTCTTTACACAAACGCTGTAAAGTTAAAAGCAGCTCACGATAATTTAATAATCGCACGGTAGATGTGTCTTGCTGCATTAAGAAATCTCCCATTGCTCGAATGAAAAACAAATTTTCAACATAACTTATGATTTCCGATCAATCTAACTTACGGTCTGTAAGTGATAAGTATAGTTAAAAAAGCGAATTTCTTAACTTAATTCTTTTTAAGTTTTAAGAATAATGCCAATCTCACTTAGCATCAAAAATACGTTATTTTTACAAGGTAATGACACCATAATAGTGCAATCGTTTAGTGGGGTCAAAAGTAGATTGATTGAATAGATAGAATAAGACTGCGGAAAATCAATTGCCGAGAGTTAAAAATGCACTTGCGCATCCCAACTGATGATATGTTTTAAGCCTAAGCGAGTTTGTAATATATTGATAGCCTTAATTACTTTTTCGGGTTCATCATAAAACTCCAATATCAATGGCAGTTCTAAAGAAAGGCTTAATAACGATGAAGTGTGCACTTGTCGATCAGCACCAAAGCCTGCAATGCCGCGCAATACAGTGACCCCAGTGATTTTTTCTTCATCATGCAAAATATTTAAAGCTAAATTAAGGTGATCATGTCCTTCTAAAGCATAGACTCGCGCCATAGTCACTTGTTTTACATTCATATTTGTTTACCCGTTAATAATCCTAACCACACGGTTAATCCGCATATTCCCGCATTCACCACAAATACCAATAACATTGAATTGATATTTGCTTGAAACGAATGACTTTGTTCAAGTAAATACAATAACAAATACAAACTTGATAACGTAGCAAATGCACCAATCACCAACAATAAAATTGCGGCTTGATATTCCATCGTCAACGAAACTTTATGCAGCAAAATCGCACAAACCAAACCGATTAAAAATGCCACTAACGCATTCGCCAACAACAATGCGTAAGGAAACATCCAGCCCATCCAATGGAATACGCCACCAGAATACAAAAACAGCGTTCTGCCTGCTAATAATCCTAGCCAAGTCGCAAATAAACAAGCACAAACGCTAATCAAAACATTTAATCCCGCCTTAGGCAGATTTCCTTGTTCAATCAACAACAAAGTTTCCAAAGAAAATGTTGAAAATGTGGTAAATCCGCCTAATACGCCAACCAAAATTGCAGACCGATATTCCACACCAAAGGTGATGCGTTGCAAAATCAATACTTCTGCCAGAAATCCAATTAAAAGCGAGCCGATTAAATTAACTGCAAGTGTACCATAGGGGAAACTACGCCCTAGCCATTGATATACCCCGCTAGACACTAAAAAACGGAGCACTGAGCCAAACGCACCGCCTAAAGCGATACCGACTAATTGATTCATGGTAAATAAGAATTGTGTGTTTTAAATCCTCACCTTACGCAAAAATAAACCTAGCCAACGAAGAATCAATAACTTAGAAAACACCAAAATTTTGCAACCTATTGATTTTTCGTAATCAGAAATATTTTTTGCGTAAGGTGAGTTAAATCGTTTTTGCAGATTTCGCGTTCTTTCAGAACATTTGCAAAACAAAAAGGGGAGAATTTGCTGAAAATAAATTAAAGTTATGTGATTTTAATTTTTAAGACACTGGAATCGCAAAACAGATTTGCAATAACAAAAGATGGTGATTTTAAAATTAGGCTGCTTATTTTTTTAAAGCAGCCTAATTTAAAACCTAGATTATGATGCGTTAAACGTAATAATCTTTTAAAGGAGGAAAGCCGTTAAACTCAATCGCACTGTAAGTTGTGGTATACGCGCCTGTTGAAAACCAATACATTCTGTCGCCAATGGCTAAATTGAGCGGCAAGCCGTATTTATAGTTCTCATACATAATATCCGCACTATCACAGGTGGGCCCTGCAATAACAACCTCTTCTAGTTCGCCAGTTTTTTCGGTATAAATCGGATATTTAATAGATTCATCTAAAGTTTCGATTAATCCTGAAAATTTACCCACATCCGTGTAAATCCAACGATGCAAAGAGGTGCGTGCTTTACGCGAAATCAACACTACTTCACTGACTAAAATGCCTGCGTTAGAAATCAACGAGCGACCGGGTTCTAAAATAATTTCAGGAAAATCATCGCCAAAATCTTCTTGAATAAAACGAATAATTTCCTGCGCATACGTCGCTAAATCATTGGTTTTAGTAATATAGTTAGCAGGAAAACCGCCGCCTAAGTTAATCATTTTAAGCGTGATACCGTCTTCTTCTTGCAGACGCTCAAAAATCACTTTCACTTTGCCAATCGCCGCATCCCAGCTATCAATATCACGTTGTTGTGAACCCACATGAAAAGACACACCATACGGGTTTAGTCCTAAATCACGCGCCAAAATCAATAAATCCATTGCCATATCATTTTGGCAACCAAATTTGCGTGATAACGGCCAATCAGCGGTATAACTACCTTCGGTTAAAATTCGGACATAAATTTTAGAGCCTGGAGCTGCTTTGGCAATGTTGCGTAAATCGGCTTCAGAGTCTGTTGCAAACATACGCACGCCTTTATCATAAAAATAGCGAATATCTTTGCTTTTTTTAATGGTGTTACCATAACTACAACGCTCGGGTGAAACCCCTAGGTTTAACACTTTATTGAGTTCGTAAATTGAAGCAATGTCAAAACTTGAACCCTTGTCACTCAGCAACTTAAGAATTTCAGGAGCTGGGTTTGCCTTCACCGCATAATAGATGTTAGCAAAGGGGAAATTTCCCGTTAACTCATCATAGTTACGGTCAACAGTTGCAGTATCAATCACTACAAACGGGGTTTCTTTTGTATCAGCAAAAGCCTTCATGCGGCTAAAGGTTGCCTGATCATAGTAATCTTCCACTTTAATAGACTGATTGCTCATTAGCGGGGGGAACTCCTTAACGATAAAATAGGTGACAGAATCTTTTTAAGTGTCAACTTGTTGGGTAATAATCTTAAAAAGCGGGGTATTCTATAGCAGAACTCTCTGTATGCAAGGAACATTTCTTTCTTTGCGCTCAGCTGCGAAAAATATAGCATTTTTTTTCGTTGGCAATATGACAGTTTGATGACAAAAACATCTCTATTTACAGAGAGTTAATGGTCATTTTTTTGCGCAGCATTATTGAATATTTTGTGAAGATAATCATCGCTGTTTTAGCTATAGTCGTTACGTTTTGCGTTAACGTTTTAAATCATCATAATAACCTCTTTTAAGATAATTTAATCATTTAAAATCAAAAACTTGCATTCTTAAACATTGCAAAAATGAGATGCAGCTAAATTTGTATGCACAAAATTAAGTTTTAATTCAGATAAAATCACTGCTCTCAATCATTCCATAAAGACTAGCCTCCCCAAAAAACTATGAAAGTTGACACTTTGTTACACGCCCGCTGGGTTATTCCGGTTGAACCTGAAAACGTGGTTTATGAAAACCATAGCTTGGTGATTAATCACGGGCGGATTATAGATTTGCTGCCAACAACTGAAGCAAATCAACAATATCATGCCACAACGGTGGAAAACTTAACGCAACACGCTTTGATTCCGGGCTTAATTAACAGCCACACCCACGCGCCAATGGTTTTAATGCGCGGAATTGCAGACGATTTGCCGTTACACGAATGGCTAGAGCAGCATATTTGGCCTTTGGAAAAAAAATGGGTGAGTGAGGAGTTTGTCAGTGACGGCTCAAATTTAGCGATCGCAGAAATGTTACGCGGTGGCACAACTTGTTTTAACGATATGTATTTTTTCCCCGAAATCACCGCACGGCAAGCAATCAAACATGGAATGCGAGCCAGTATCGGATTGATTTTAATCGACTTTCCGACAGCATGGGCAGAAAATCGTGATGCCTATATTGCCAAAGGCTTGGCGTTGCATGAATCTTTGCGCCATGAACCTTTAATCACCACGCCTTTTGCACCACACGCACCTTATACCGTTTCTGACGATCCACTACAGAAAGTTTTGAGGTATGCCCAACAACTTGCAGTGCCGATTCATATTCATCTGCATGAAACGGAATTTGAAGTACAGCAACAATTAGCGCAAACCGGACAAACGCCCTTGCAACGTTTAGAAGGCTTAGGTTTATTAGCTCCAAATTTGATAGCCGTACACATGACGCAATTATCAGAAGCGGATATTGCTTTGGTCGCTAAATATGGCGTGAATATCGTGCATTGTCCTGAGTCGAATTTAAAACTCGCCAGCGGTTTTTGTCCGGTTAATGCGTGTTTAAATGCTGGAATTAATGTCGCCTTAGGCACAGACGGCGCGGCGAGTAATAACGATTTAGATATGCTGGGCGAAATGCGTACCGCAGCGTTGCTGGGCAAAGGCGTGGCAAAAGATGCCAGCGCGGTGAATGCGATGACAGTGTTAAAAATGGCAACAATCAATGGTGCGAAAGCGTTGGGATTGGAAAAAATCTGCGGTTCGTTAGAAGTGGGAAAATTCGCGGATGTGGTCGCGATTAATTTGGAACATTTGGAAACTTTGCCGCTGTATCATCCAATTTCACATATTGTGTATGCCAGTTCTCGCCATCAAGTCACCGATGTTTGGGTGGCAGGCAAACAATTATTAAAACAACGTCACTTGACCACTTTTAATGAAAGTGAGTTAAAAATCAAAGCAGCGCAATGGCAGCAGCGTTTGTCAGCGTTTAGTTGATAAGTTATGACGCTTAAGCCTAAACCCTTCAGGTCTTAAAGACCTGAAGGGTTTGTGAGAAAAATTATGTTTAATAACTTACCTTTACCTGTTCTTACAAAAAATGACTTTAAAAAATAATCAGGTCGCAGCGGTGGCTGTTATCGGTGCAGGGCCTGCGGGTTTGATGGCAGCAGAGGTTTTATCCGCAGCGGGTGTGCAAGTGGATGTTTACGATGCCATGCCGTCTGTTGGTCGTAAATTTTTACTGGCAGGAATCGGTGGTTTAAATCTCACTCATGCTGAACCTTACGAAACTTTTGTGACGCGCTATAGCCAGCAAAATTATTTAGAACCGATGCTAGCGCAATTTCCACCACTGAAACTCCGTGAATGGGCGCGTGAATTGGGAATTGAAACTTTTGTAGGCTCTTCGCAGCGCGTTTTTCCCGTAGAAATGAAAGCCGCGCCATTATTACGCGCTTGGTTGAAACGCTTACGCGCTGCTGGAGTTGTTTTTCATCCGCGTCATCGCTGGAATGGCTGGAATAATGCACAAGCGTTGTGTTTTAGTACGCCAGAAGGTGAAAAAATCATTCAAGCGGATGCCACTATTTTGGCGTTAGGCGGTGGCAGCTGGGCAAAACTCGGTTCGGATGGCGCGTGGTTGCCGTTACTAGCCAAACACGGCATTGAAATTGCGCCCTTGCAGCCTGCCAATTGTGGTTTTGAGGTGGCTTGGAGCGATTATTTTCGTCATCGCTTTGCAGCGCAACCGTTGAAATCTGTGCAATTGAGTTTTACCGATGCGCATGGAAAATTTTATCAACAACGCGGCGAATTCATGTTGACAGCAACAGGCGTGGAAGGAAGTTTGATTTATGCTTTTTCCGCGCCATTGCGTGATCGTGTGAATGCGCAAGGTTCGGTCACTATTTATCTTGATTTGACTCCAGACAAAGATTTAACCCGCGTAACGCAAGAATTGGCAAAGCCGCGCGGCTCTAAATCTATGGCAAATCATTTGCGCAGTCGTTTAGGCATTGATGGCGCAAAAGCAGCATTATTACGCGAATTTTTATCTGCACAGGATTTTTCTGACCTGTCAAAACTAGCGGCAGCGATTAAAAATTTGCCGATAACATTGACGGCAACACGTCCGATAGATGAGGCGATTAGTACCGCTGGCGGGGTTTGTTTTGCGTCGTTGGATGCACAATTAATGTTAACAGCAATTCCGGGAGTATTTTGTGCGGGGGAAATGTTGGATTGGGAAGCTCCGACCGGTGGCTATTTACTAACAGGCGCGTTTGCCAGTGGGCGTGTTGCTGGATTAGGAGCATTAAATTGGTTGCAAAATTTGATTCGTGATTGATTTATTTTTTTAGAAAGATTGTTTGCTTGTATTTATCAAAAACAAGGCGGAAAATTTTCAAGACGACTGGTCGTCTTTATAAATTTCCATTAATTAAGACGATTTATGCAAACAAAAATAATACCGCTTTTTGTTCGATTTACTGTTGGTGAGTTGTGTTGCAGCAATTCTCATTATGGCAAAAACGCGCTAATGTGTAGATTAACGCTGTAAAGCATAAGGAAAATTACCTCATGGCATTCCCATTTGGAGAAACACAAAAACTGAACTAAGCCAAAAATCATTAGTTGCGATGATTAAAAACAAATTCGCTAACCTAACCGATAAAAGAACAGGAAAAAATACCCAATATGAAATCAGTGATGCCGCTTTAAGTGCTTTTGCAGTCTTTTTTCTACAAAATCCCTCGTTTTTAGCCCAGCAATTCTCATTATAAAAACTCATTGAAAATCAAATAGATAACGCAATTGGATTTTTAATTTAGCCATTTTCAACCGCAATCAATGCTTAAATTATGTTTGCATTGATTAAGTTCTGAACAAAAAAGTCTCTTTATTCAAAAAATGAGTTATTTTGGCGAATATATTTCATTCTATAAACTCACTTTAAAGGCTAAGATTAAAAAATATTTTTTTTCAATTAGTTACTTAACAGAAGTTCATAATGAGAATTGCTGGCGACAAAGTGCAAATCACTTATGTGCGTGGCAGCCAAGTGAACACTACTTATTTAACCGCGCAAAAAAAACATCCAAAAGACCATGAACTTATCGCGCCGATTGAGTTTGACACACCACCGCGTTATTACATTTACGGTGGAATTTTGTTTGTACCGCTGACGAATAATTTGTTGTATATGATGGATAGAAATCCACTGGACGTGTAGCAATCCCCTTCTGAATTGTACGAAACTAAAGATAAACATGAAATAGTGATTGGGTTGCAAGTGCTCACTGCGGATGTGAATTTTGGTTATAACAGTATGCGCGGCTGGATGGTTGATTTTATTAATGGCACGCCAGTACGAGATTTTGCGCAATTTGCTCAGCTGTTAGAACAAAATAAAAATAAATATGTGCTGTTTGAAGATAAAAACGGTCGGCAAGTGGTGATTAATCATGCGCAGGCTTTGCAAAGTGAAAGTGCGATTTTCAAAAACTATGGTGTGAACAATCGTTATTCGGACGGTTTGTTTAAATAATTGCTGTCCTGCTCTCACTCACTTAGAATCACAGGTTTACCTTAATTTTTACGAGATTGATATGAAAATTTTCCAAGTGTTTTTTTTAGGCTTCGCAACAATAAGCGCGTTGTCGGGCTGTTCTTCACTCACAGACAGTATTGGCGCAACCACGCAAACCTTTACCAATACCACTGAATCCTCTTCCAGAATTAGCTCTGGCAATGCAGGACAAGCCAGCTTAAAAATGCAGCAAGCAATTGAGTTTGCAAAGATTAATTGGATGCAATTGAGCTCTAATATGGCAAATGGCGAAGGTGAGCATTTAAGCACAATGGCGGATTTGTTAGGCGTTGATGCGGCGCAAAAACCTGCATTTTATAGCATGACAAAAAGTAAATTTAGCCAGTTATTTCCAAGCACGGAAGTCACAGCTGAGCAGTTAGTCAATAGTTTGAAAGTTGAAATTGGTCGATTGAATAAAGCTTAAAACGTCTTATGCTTTATTTTTCAATAAGATATTTGTAGGGTGGGCACGCTTTTTTGCCCACCTTATGAGAGGGAGATAAATCGGTGGACATGAACAGTTGTACCCACCGGTTTATCTAAAAAATTTTCAAGACGACTGGTCGTCTTAGATATGTAGGCTGGGTTAGCTGCTTTTTTCGATAGAAAAAATAGCGTAACCCAGCGGTGGATGTTTTAAAACGCTGAATGCTGGGTTACGATTATTTCGCTACCGCTTGATAAGCTAACCCAACCTACAATTTATCCATTTGATTTAGAATAGTTTTTTTTTAACTTAATGACAGTGGCTCATAAGGTGGGCAGAAAAGCCTGCTCACCCTACGAAAATAAGCATTTCTATTTAATTTCGACCTCAAGCAACTCCAATTTGCTTTCGGTTTTATCGCCAGAAACCAAATAAACATTATTGCCAATCACCAACGGATCATCACCGGGATTTAAGCGAATATGCGAACCTAACGTCAATACTGTACTCAACTTGTTGCCCAAACTATCCACCACGATTGCATAAGTATTCACATAACTGCTAGGAGTCCACGCCTCCCATAACAGCAAAACTTTATTTTCTGCCAGTTTCACCGCTTTCAAACGCGAAGCATTTTTGACATCTTTATTCAAATAATTCACTAGCCAAACCACGCCTAAGTTTTGTTGCGCTGACCATGTGCCATTAAACGTATAAAAACCCCCTGTTTCGGTAATACCTTGGCTTAACACAATCGAACTTAACGTGCTGCTATTAGTAAAGTTTTTGCTCACTTTCACCATGCCAATATCACGCGCATCATTCAACGCCGCTCCCACGCGGGCATTATTTAACGCCAATTTATTAGCATCTGGTTCACCAATAAAAAACACACTATAACCATCGGCATTTTCGATAACGCTGCCTAATTCTGCATAGCTATTATTATCATTTGACCATTTGTAATAGGTTTTTAAAGTGCTGCTAATCGCATCATATTTGGGATAACTCGCTCCCGATGGGCTGGTTGGTGAAGTGCCATGCTCGGTTTTAAACGCATAAACCACTTTTGAGTTTTTGGTCGTTTGCGTAAAACGATGCAAATTAACGCCGCGCGGATAGTTATCGCCTAAATCAATCGCTAAAAACTCATTCGCTGAATTTTTAGTTAAAAACGTCCCGAAAGAATGCCCTGATGTTTGTCCCCAGTTTTTCAACTGCGCCAAGGTGTTGGCATTAAAAACCACCGCAATTCCACCTTGATGATTTAAGCCATCACTGGTTTGAAACATGGTGCGCTCCAACATTAAGCCCAGAAAACCGTTAGCATATTTCAAATTGGCAGCAGGAAAAAACTCCACCATATTCAAGCCGCCCGCTGCATTTGAAGCATCTAAGTTGTTGCTGAGCAATAAACTGCCTGCTGAATTGGTTTTATACAGCGTGACGGTGCGAGCCGTATTCGGTTTGCCGTTTCCACTTTGAATGGTTAAGTAATATAAATTTCCCGCATCATCAAACGTTGCAGCGGCTAATAATTCACTGCGTGTATTTGGAAGCACAATCGTCTTGCCACTGATTTTGCTCGTCCATGTCAGATTAATCGCCTTGCTAGATTGATCTTGCCATACGGTCGCATTCTTTTTTGCAGTGGCATCAAACCCTAGAAAAAACCGCTGCGCTTGTCCATAGCGGCTTTGCCAATCATTAGGCCCAAAGTTAAAACCAGTGCGGGTATCATAAAGTTGCCCTGTGAGGCTGTAACGCAACTTATTGATATTCAAAACAGCATTGCTAGCAACCCGCGCACCTTCTATACCTACGGCAAAGCTAGTAAATACACTGACTCGCTGGCTGTCCGGGGCAAAAATATAAGTGACTGAGCCTTTAATGGTACTGACATTTAAACTGGCAACTTTAATAAATTGGGCGGTATTAATTTGGCTGGCGGCAATGCTGGCAACTTTTCTGATTTCGTTGCTTGTGCCATTAAACGCATAAACCGAGTAGGGTTCAGCGGTTGGAAATTTATAATAAATCACATGGGTTGAAGCCAAAAACTGTGTGGCTTTTTTGGCAGGTTCAGTGATGTCATAAGCGACAAAGGTTTTTGAGCCAGTTGTATTTTTGACCGTGCCTTGTTTCACCAAAAAATTATTATGGTTGTATCTGCCATCGGTGTAACAGCCATTTTGATAAAACGTGGCAACCAGCGCGAGATTGCCGATTTGATCGGCTGCTTTGATGCCGCTATTGCAATTCCAGCCTGTTGCTGTTTCTGTGCTAGAGCCGAGAATGACTTTGTTTTGTTGTTCTTGAAAGCTGTATTTGATTAAACTCGGCACAGTGCCAAACATTGAGGTGGCTGCACAAAGTTGACTTGCACTCAATGCTGCAATGAAAACGCTTAGCCTAATTTGTTTTAAATAATTCATTTTTTCTCTCCTGTGGACTAACTAACATTCAGGATGCTACTTGAAGGCTATTTGCAGAACAAGATAGAAAGCAACTATTTTGCTGAAATGCCATCTGCGTCATAAACCGCTTGGTGTAAAAAAAATCTGTGCGTTTTTGGTTTTTGATTTTGGTTGTGTAACCTGATTTGAGCTGAAATTTTTCAAGACGACTGGTCATTTTTAAAAATTTTGTTGATAGACTTGTTTTAACTTTACTAATTAATCAGTTATAAAAAAATCAATTTGAAAAGTATTCTTTTAAACTGTTGATTTTATTATCTGCTGGAGTACAAAACATGTTTTGTACTCCAGTTTCTAGCTATAACTGTTTGATATATAATAATTCTTTATTTTTGTTCGGATAACTTTGAGCCTACATAAACATGCTTGCGCTGCTAAACGCATCATGTGTAACTTAAATTTTACGCTGTCAATTTCTGCAAAATTCTGAAATTTTTATAAAACGACCGCTCGTCTTTAAAATGTTCTCTGTAAATTATCTATGCGTAACATCTGTTAGAATCTTGATTATCCTAAAGTCCTGCAAATCTTGCTTCAGACAAAAAACTGCTTAAACTCATCAAAAAAACCTAGTTACACGCCATAAAGGTTATAATTATTCATCAATCCACGCAGCTAGCGTGGGTTCAAGATAACTCAACGCAACACACTTACTATGACACAAAATAATTTCTCTCTGGGTATTCCAGGCTTTACTTATCCTGATTTATACGATTCAAGCCGTTTAAAAGATTTATTGGAAGTATTTGATAATTCAGTGAAATATCATGATGCAGACCTCCATGCAGAATTTTTAAATTACCGCGAAACACAAGGCGCGGGACTTGCGCCTGAAAAAATTTCTGATTTATTAGTGCGCACCGCACCTTTTGTGGGGCAGTTTGTCGCTAAATTATTCAATGTCACGGAAGAACACGAAGCGCAACTGGCAAAAACGCAAGACGAATTCGCCACCATTTTTACTTATAAAAATGAAGTGGTTGCCAACACCGAAAAACTGTTCAAAAACCAAGCGGCAGATACTTTTGATAGCGTTGCGATTCAAAAAGATTTTGACACACTGACTGCTGCGGTTTTTTCAGAATTAGATGAAGGTCACGATGAAGAATACCGCGTGGCAACGGTGGGCGCGTTTTTCGGGAAATTAAATAAACATTATCAATTGCTTGCAAAGGGCAAAGATAGCGATTACGAAAATGCGGAAGAAAAAGTGGCGTTTTTGCGGGAAAACTTAAGCTCTGTATTCCCAACTATCGTCGCTGTTGAAGATTCTGCCGCATTTGTCGCTGAATTATTGATGATTGTGCAACGTTGGACATTTTTAGCTCTAAACGATGGACAACACGGTAGTTGGATGAGTTTTAAATCGCCAGCCAAATGCGATGTAAATAATTTAGTCGAGCACGATGTTGTAGAACTCGGTGAATTCACCGCTTGGATGGGCGATAAAAATCATCGTCGTCGCCGTGATGGTTTTGCTTTAACTGACAAACGTTTTCAAACGCGGCAAGTGTTGTACGAAGTCGATCATTGTATTTATTGCCATGATCGCAATACTGATTCCTGCTCAAAAGGCATGATTAGCAAAAAAACCGGCGAATTTAATAAAAACGCGCTGGGTGTGAACGTCACAGGCTGTCCGTTAGAAGAAAAAATCTCCGAAATGCACTTGGTGAAACGCAATGGCGATAACATCGGCGCGTTAGCGATTATCACCGTAGACAATCCACTTTGCCCAGGCACAGGACATCGAATTTGTAACGACTGTATGCGCGGCTGTATTTATCAAAAAACCGCGCCCGTCAACATTCCACAAATCGAAACTAACGTTTTAACCGATGTGTTGTTTATGCCTTACGGGTTTGAAATTTACAGCTTGTTGACGCGCTGGAATCCGTTGAATGTGAAACGCCCTTACGCGCTGCCTTACAACGGCAAAAACACGCTAGTCGTGGGTTTAGGGCCTGCCGGATACACAATGAGTCATTATTTACTCAATGAAGGCTTTGGTGTCGCGGCAATTGATGGTTTAAAACTTGAGCCATTGCCCGCTGCTTTAGTCGGTGATGCGGAAAATTTGCCAGAACCTTTACTCAACTTCAGCGATATTTACGAAGAACTTGACAAACGTACCTTAGCAGGTTTCGGCGGCGTGGCGGAATACGGGATCACCGTGCGTTGGGATAAAAACTTCTTAAAAGTGATTTATGTCAATTTGCTGCGCAATCAAAACTTCCGTGCTTACGGCGGCGTGCGTTTTGGCGGCACATTAACCATTGAAGATGCGTGGGAGCTGGGCTTTGACCATATCAGCATTGCCACAGGCGCAGGCAAACCGACCATTATTGATTTGGAAAACAACTTAACGCGCGGCATTCGGAAAGCCTCCGATTTCTTGATGGCATTGCAATTAACGGGCGCGGCAAAAGCCTCTTCACTGGCGAATTTGCAAGTGCGTTTACCCGCAGGCGTGATTGGTGGTGGCTTGACAGCGATTGATACGTCCACAGAATTAATGGCGTATTATCCGGTGCAAGTGGAAAAAATTCTGCATCGCTATGAAATTTTAGTTGCGCAATACGGTGAAGAAAAAGTTCGTAGCCGTTACGACAAAGAAGAAACTGAAATTCTGAATGAATTTTTAGGTCACGGCGCGGCAATTCGTAGCGAGCGCAAACGTGCGGAATTGGCGGGTGAATTGCCCGATTTTCAACCGTTAGTGCAAGCTTGGGGCGGCGTTACGCAGTTCTATCGCAAAAGCATGAAGGACGCACCCGCTTATCGGCAAAATCACGAAGAGATTCACGAAGCGTTGCAAGAAGGTATTGCGTTAGCAGAAGGCATGAGTCCGTTACGCGCGTTGAATGATGAATACGGTCATTTGAATGCGGTTGAATTTGAAAAACTGGAACAGCAAGAGGGGCGTTGGGTCAACACCGGAAAAAATATCACCGTGCCACTGCGCAATTTATACATTGCCGCCGGAACGTCGCCCAATACCATTTATCAAAGCGAATTCCCGAAAACGTTCCAAATGGATAGACAGTTTTTCCAACGTTTTGAACCGGAATGGAATGGTGATGAACTGCAATTAGTGCCAATGAGCGATGCGACCGAGCCAAAATTGGGCAAACCTGCGCCACTGACTTCCTATCAAAAAGACGGACGTTTTATCAGTTTCTTAGGCGATAACCATCCGGTTTACGCTGGCAACGTGGTAAAAGCAATGGCAAGCGCGAAAGATGGTTATCCGTACATCACCCAATTGTTTGCAAAAGAATTAGCAGGATTGGATGCGGGAAAACAAGCAGAGCGTGATGCGGCATTAAAACAAACCTTTGCAAACTTGGATGAAGCCTTTAATGCGACGATTGTGGCGATTAACCGTTTAACACCGACGATTGTCGAAGTGGTAGTGAAAGCTCCTTATCAAGCGCAAAAATTCCAACCCGGACAATTTTATCGTTTGCAAAACTTTGAAGCCTACGCGCCCGTGGTTGAAGGCACGGTGTTAGCCGCAGAAGGTTTAGCGTTGACGGGTGCAGAAGTGGATAAAGAAAAAGGCACAATTTCGATGATTGCGTTGGAAATGGGCTCTTCTTCACGGTTGTGCGCAACGTGGAAAGAAGGCGATAAATTAGTCGTCATGGGCGTAACCGGCGCACCGACTGAAATCCCAAGCGGTGAAACCATTTTGTTACTCGGCGGCGGATTGGGCAACGCAGTATTGTTCTCCATTGGTAAAGCGTTACGCGCAGCAGGCAATAAAGTGATTTATTTTGCCGGCTACAAATTCGCGCAAGATCGTTTTAAAGTCGAAGATGTGGAAGCGGCGGCGGATTTAATTGTTTGGTCAGTGGATAAAGGCGAAGGTGTAGAAGCGATTGTGCCGACTCGTCCGCAAGATAAAACCTTCGTTGGTAATATCTTGGAATCCATGCAAGCTTACGCGACAGGCGCGTTAGGTGAGCAGCCGATTTTATTGTCTGATGTCGATCACTTGATTGTGATTGGTTCAGACCGAATGATGGCGGCGGTGAAATCAGCGCGTTTTGATGTACTGAAACCTTATCTGAAAAGTCATATTGCAATTGGCTCTATCAACTCGCCCATGCAATGTATGATGAAAGGGATCTGTGCGCAGTGTTTGTGCAAACACAAAGACCCAGAAACCGGCGCGGAAGTGTTTGTTTATTCCTGCTACAACCAAGATCAAGATTTGGATCAAGTGGATTTCCCGCATTTAAATGCTAGATTGCGGCAAAACACCGTGCAGGAAAAATTATCTAATTTGTGGTTAGATTATTTGTTAGAAAAACAACACGGAACAACGGTATAAATCAGTTCAGAAAGGGTGGGCAGCGCGTGTTCACCCTTTCTCCCTTCTTCTTAAGCGTGTGCTATGAAAATCATCATTTTCGTTGCAACGTCTGTCCCTAAAACAAAAATAAACGAGGAAAACATTATGAAATATTCAAAATTGTTGGCTGGAATTTTTTTAAGTTTGTCTTTGCCGCTGGTTGCAATGGCTGCTGAAGATGAAACTGCGTGGAATAGCACGTTAAAAAGTGAATTTTTCGCAAAACAAGCGATTGAAGAATCGAATAAAGTGATTGAATTGGAAACGCCGTATCGTGCAGAAGACCCAGCGATTGTGCCGATTAAAGTTGCGGCTAAAATCAAGCAAACGAAAGAGCATTACATCAAAAAAATCACGGTGTTAGTGGATAAAAACCCGTTTCCATTCGTTGGCGAGTTTGAGTTTACGCCTGACAGCGGCAAAGCGGATATTGCCATGCGCATCAGGGTGAATACTTACAGTTATGTGCGGGCGATTGCGCAAATGAATGATGGTAAGTTGTATATGGATAAAAAGTTTGTGAAAGCCAGCGGTGGTTGTTCTGCGCCGATTGGAACAGATTTTGATGAGGCAATGAAACGCATCGGCAAAATGAAGTTTCGTATTGATGATGGCGTGAAAGCAAACGAGCCTTCGTTGGTGCAGTTGCTGATTAGTCATCCGAATTTGAGTGGAATGCAGATGGATCAGGTCACGCGCTTTATTAAGCCGTCGCATTTTATTGAACAGATGAAAATTTCGTTTGATGGCAAGCCTGTTTTGACTGCGAAAACTGATATTGCGATTAGTACCGATCCGAATTTTAGATTTTATTTTGTGCCAACCAAAGCGGGTGAGTTGAAAGCGGAAATCAGTGATACATCTTGTCAGTCACCGACGAGCCGCAAAGTGTGTACTAAAGGCAAAACTTATACTGAGACCTTTAAAGTTCAGCCTTAATGTAAACTATAAAAATCACCACAATTGTTTTTATGGGTTGTGGTGATTTTACCAAGTTTTTATTCAAATCTATTTTCAAAACTATCATGTCTGAAAAAAAATCGGCTATTCGCCTTAGTCGTTTAACGATTAAGAATTATAAAAAAATTGATTATTTAGAAATTGATTTTCCTCGTCCTTTAATGAAAGGCGATGCGGATATTTTAGTTTTTGGAAGTAAAAATGGTGGTGGGAAAACATCGGTTTTGGAGTGTTGCTCTTTATTAACGTTAGCAGGAATATTTGGCTGTCACTTTCATTTTTATTATATAGCTGAATTTCCGTTTGATATTGCTAATTTGTTGGTAAAGGCAGGTTTGAAAGACGCTATCATTACAGGAGAATTTGAGAGGGGCAATAAAAAATGTTCTGTATCATTAAGAATTCCATCTGAAAATTCTGAAAATTGGGATTATATGGAAGCTAATTTTAATGGAGATATATCTGTATTTGAGCCTCTTCGTAGCAATGACAACAAATTAAATTATAAAGAGATTACTAACTCCCTAAGTAGTATTTTAGCTTTTTCTAATGAACCTTTAATTAAGCCACCGTTGTTACATTTTAATAGTTATAGAAAAACTCAAGAGGCACATCCTGAACTTGGCATGATAGCAGGAGATTCCGTTCGCGCAGGAAGGTTTACGGATTTTTATGATCCTATTAGTTCGTTTAAATTAGAAGTTTTACGAGCTTTGATGGGTCAAGCATCTTTGTTTGAAGGTCTGAAACAAGATGAATCCCAATCTGTATTATCCAAATTGAACGAACTTATTCGTCGGTATTGTGAAGGGGAAATTGAGCAACTACGTCTTTTGCCAGACAATAAAGTCGATATTCGGATAAAACTGAGCAATGGTAATGAATCGTTTTCTTTTGATGGCTTAAGTTCTGGTCAAAAAGAAATGATTGCCACATTATTTTTAATTTGGAAAAACACTCAAAACCAGCCTAGCATTGTATTAATTGATGAACCGGAATTACATTTAAATGCAGAATGGCAAAGTGGTTTTGTGAGACAACTTCATAAACTAGCTCCGAACAATCAATATATCTTAGCAACACATTCAGAAACTATTTTTCGTTCAGTAGATAGAAACCATCGTGGATTGCTTGATTCAAATGACAATGGAGTTAAATAATGAGCGTATTTCAGTTAGGAGTTGATAACACAACTGAAATTAATCGAAATGAAAAATACAAGTTATTTGTAGAAGGCAATAATAATCAAGAGCTTGATGCCGTTGTTTTGCAAGAATTATTGAATAATAACGAGCTAGACATTCAAGTCCAAACAATGGGCGCGTGTGATAATGTGCGCAGTGCAGCTCAAGCTTTAGTTAAACATCATCCCAATTATTATTTTCTCATTGACCGAGATAACCAAGACCAAACAGCGGTTAATGATTCTTGGGATAAATTTCCAGACCCCAATGTTTACAACATGCTGGTTTGGCATAAAAGAGAACTGGAAAACTATTTTATTGATCCTGATTATCTTGCAAAATCGAGTTACTTAAAACCAGCAACAAAATCAAAACCAGCGATTGATATTGAAGAACTCAAATCGCGTATTTTGACAGAAGCTAATCGGCGATTATTTATGGATTCTGCGAATTTAACGTTGGCTAAATTAAAAAAAGAGTTGCGTGAAATTCCTATTACGGCAGTAGTTTTTACAGAATTTAAAGATAATGCTCTTTTCAGTGAAAAAGCGGACGGATGGTCACAATTGGAGCAACGCTCAAGTATTCTTGACACTACAATACAAGCAACTCAAGCTCAGTTTTTAGCAAAAAATAAAATTGAAAATATCTACAACGACTTTGTTCAAGAACTCAGCGGTGGATTGCATTCTTTGCAATATGGAACGGGAGCTTGGTTGGAAAGAATGTCTGGAAAAGAAATATTCAGAACTATTGCAAGTCAATGTTTTGAAGTTTTAGACTCATCCAATAAGTTATTAAAAGGAAAACAGCAAAATAACGAAATTGCAAAAGAGCTGATGCGGCTACCTCTTAACCAGCAACCCTCTGATTTTCAAAAGCTTGTCGAAATATTAAAAATACGGTTAGGTAAATAAATATCCTTGTCTAACTTTCAATTCACTAACACAAAAGAGGTTTTACGATGCGTCACACTCTTTTTTCAATACTATTGCTATTTATCCCACTGATTTGTTCAGCAGAACTAGGCGTTAAGTGTAATCAGCAAGGAAACCAAGCAGAATTAAACAGTTGTGCTGCGGACGATTTCGACAAAGCGGACAAAGAACTGAATCAAGTTTATCAATCACTTATCAAAAAAGAAGCGGAAGACGTTCATTTTATTCGTAAATTGCGCACCGCCCAAAAAGCATGGTTAACGTTTCGTGATGCGGAACTTGATGCTATTTTTGCCTGCGTAGACAATGATGTCAGAGTTTGCTGGGGCAGCATGTATCCGATGTCATTTTTTGCACATAAAGGAAATCTCACTCGCCAAAGAACTGCACAACTGCGAGAAATTTTAACAAATGGGCGAGGAGAATAGTCTGCGAAGTTCAGCACATTCTATCGACCTATCAAGCTTACACACTTCAGGTCGATAAGACCTCATCAACACCTTTATGAATTTTGAAAACATTCTGATTATGTCCATTCCTGCCTGCATCGCTTTATTAGGCGGTGTGTTGGCATCTATTTGGAAACCCAGCCACGCCGCCCGCAGTTTAATTCAGCATTTTGCCGCAGGAGTCGTGTTAGCCGCTTTAGCCGTTGAGCTTTTACCCGAAATTGAACGCGAACACGCCCCCGGCATCATTTTAATCGGCTCATTTGCTGCCGGCTCACTGTTTATGTACGCGCTAAAGTTATGGACAATGAAGCTGGAAGAACAAGCAGAACACTCTCAAAGCACAGCAGGCATCAATATCGGCTTGATTCTCGCCACTTTTATTGATGTGGCAATGGATGGATTTATTATCGGCACAGGTTTTGCGGCGGGCGGCTCAACAGGGATGATTTTAGCGTTAGGCTTATCCGCAGAATTATTATTTCTCGGTTTAGCACTCGCCTCAGACATTATCAAAGGTTGGCGCATTATCGCAATTTCAGGCGCGTTAGGCGTAACCGTGCTTACATTTACTTTGTTAGGCAATTTTCTGTTAGCAGATGCTTCAAACACCTTGATTGGTGGCGTATTAGCGTTTAGCGCGGCGGCATTGCTTTATTTGGTGACTGAAGAATTACTGATGGAAGCGCACGAAGTTGAAGAACAAAACATTTCAACGTTAGTCTTGTTTAGTGGATTTTTAGTGTTCTGGAGTATTCAGCTTTTCAACCATTAAGTATCTGAGCAAAAGTTTTAAAGAGGATATGTAGGTTCGGATTTATCCGAACAATGCGAATGAATTCGCACCTACAAAACATTATTATTTTGAAACTTATGTGCTGTTGATTAATTCATTAGAAAACCATCACAGCATTTTCTGGTCTGATTCCACAAGGGGAAACCAATGATTACAAGCTTTATGCACCGAAATCCAATCAGAATTACCGCAATTCTTCTGATTATTGGCATGGCAGTGATATTTGCAAACATGGTGTTTCTGCTCAATAAAATGAATGAAGAAATGGCAGAAAATTATGTTGAAAACTACATTCATACACTCAACCAGTTTCAATCCCAATATTCAGCCAAAGTGATTGGGCGCGTTAAAGGTCATAACGTGCAAATTCGCAGTGATTATATGACTCAGGATGGCGCAATTCCTTTTCCAGCAACGTTCAGCATTGAGCTTGCCGAATCACTTTCTGATCCTAAATCCGGCATTAAAACCCGCCTTTACAGTGATTATCCTTTTACCTCCAGAAAAAACGGCGGCCCGCGTGACGAATTTGAGTCTTACGCGCTGATTAAACTGCGCTTTTCACCCGACAAAACGAAACCGTTTGTCCGCTATGAAAAAATAGACGGCAGATATTCCCTGCGTTACGCGATAGCCGTTGTCATGGAGCAGTCGTGTGTGAATTGTCACAATACGCATCCTGATAGCCCTAAAAAAGATTGGAAAGTCGGCGATGTGCGCGGGGTGCGCTCGGTGACATTTCCGCTCGATGTCGCCAGTCAAACCGTGCATAAAGGCTGGCTTGTCACCTTAGCTGTTATGTTAAGCATGACTATTTCAGGCTTGGTAATTATTTATTTGGTGATAAACGCGTTGCGCTCGTCGATTGAAACATTGTCGAAAACCAATATTGCTTTTAACCGCTTTGTGCCGCATCAATTTCTGCAACTGCTGAATAAGAAAAACATTCTTGATGTGCAGTTGAACGATAATATTGAAACGCAAATGACGGTTTTGTTTTCTGACATTCGCTCGTTTACGGAGCTTTCTGAAAATATGACACCGGAAGAAAATTTTAAATTCGTCAACGATTACTTAAAAGTGATGAGTCCTATTGTTAGTCAGCATCATGGTTTTATCGACAAATATATTGGCGATGCGATTATGGCTTTGTTCAATAATGCGGATGATGCCATGAATGCCGCAATACAAATGCAAAAAACGCTGACCACCTACAATATGGAACGCCTGAGAAGTCAGAAAAAGCCAATCAGTATCGGAATTGGCTTACACAAAGGCACGGTGCGGCTTGGCACGATTGGCGAGCAAGATCGCATGGACGGCACGGTGATTAGTGACGCAGTGAATTTGGCTTCCAGAATTGAAGGTTTAACGCGATTTTATGGCGTGCAATGTCTGGTTTCTGAAGCGACTTATCTCAGTTTGAAAGATCCCAGTCAGTTTTTGATTCGCTTTATCGACAAAGTGAAAGTCAAAGGCAAACATGTGCCGATTGCTATTTACGAAGTGTTTAATGGTTATTCTGTGGAAATTCAAAATCAAAAATTGGCTGTTCAAGGCGTTTTTGAAGAAGCGACCAAACTTTATGCGGTGAAAGAGTTTGCGAAAGCCCTTGTGCTGTTTGAACAGATTTTGGCTAAATTCCCTGATGATTTGGTTTCGCAATCTTACCTCTCGCGTTGCAATCACTATCTTAGCGAAGGCGTGGATGATAGCTGGGAAGCTGTTTTGCAGCTGGAAACAAAATAAACCTCATCTAATTTGAGAAACGTAGTTTTTTGTTGAACCGTAGAGACGCAATATTTTGCGTCTCTACACGTTTACATAGCATCTAACCATTTTAAAAAACTATGTGTTTCTGAATGGATGCGGTTTAAGTTTGAGGCAATAAAAAACCTGTCAGTTCTTTAAGACCTGACAGGTTTAAGCAACACGATTTATTCTTCCAAAGTTTCGACTATTTCTTCTTCAATATCTTTACTAATAAAGAACCGATATAAAACCACACCTGCAATAAATCCTCCTAAGTGCGCCCACCATGCTACGTCGGCACTGCCTTCTTTAAAAAGCACGCTAGTGGTTGCTTCGTTAATTTGAATAATGACCCAAAAACCCAAAAAGGCAATCGCAGGAATTTCTACAAAAATAGGCAATAATAAAAACGGAACCCAAAGAACTACTCTCGCATAAGGATATAAAAAGAAATAAGCACCTAATACGCCTGCAATTGCACCTGATGCACCGACAACCGGCGTAATTAATTGCGGGTCAAAATACCATTGCGTAATCGTTGCAATTAATCCGCATAATAAATAAAAACACCAAAATAGCCCGTGCCCCATTCTGTCTTCAATATTATCGGCAAAAATCCAAATAAACAGGATATTAATCAGCAAATGAAACCATCCGCCATGAAAAAATAAGCTGGTAATAAACGAGAGTCCATAATCAAAATGAATGCCGTTTCTTATTCCCCATAATTCATTTGAATAACGAGCTGGCACCATCCCATAACGATTGAGTAAATAATGTTGGCTGTATTCTGGCAAAAACTGCATATATAAAAAAATAATAATGCAAATAGCGATAATTGCCCAACACACAATAGGACGGGTATTACAGGGAATTGAATCTCTTATTGGAATCATAATAATCTCTCAATGATTTGTTGCATTTTATGAGTGAATTGTTTTTGCGTTCAATACGGTTATTTTGAACTTTTTTTTAGCTTGCTCGCTGCCATTAATTTAAGAGCTTAGGCTTTATTTTTCAATAAGACATTTGTAGCTCAGGTAACGTTATCTCACATAACGAAAGCAGCTACCCGACCTAAGAGCGCATAAGCTTCAAGCGATTCACATTTTTTGTAGGTGCTGATTTATCCGCACAATGCGAATGAATTCGCACCTTATATCTACAGTTGCCAAACTTGTTTTGTGCATATTACTTACTGTCTTATGTGAGTTGTTTCATCAACTAAACATAACCGATGTTACGCAGTGTACACGGAAAACACGAATCGTACTTACCAATGCGAGTTTATAGACAAGTTACGAAAATTTTTTAAAGACGACCAGTCGTCTTGAAAATTTCAGCAGATTAAAATAATTTACCAAATAAGTTTGTAAACCGCATCCATTCAGAAACACATAGTTTTTTAAAATGCTTAGATGCTATGTAAACGTGTAGAGACGCAAAATTTTGCGTCTCTACGCCTGAAAGCACTGCCAGTTGTTATGCAGATGTCTTGATTTCATGCGCAATCCTTTTCTCAGGCGTGCTGATTTTGTAGTAATCTAGTCATAAAATTGCTAATCATTCAGCTATTAAAACAAACAGTTGTGATTTTTTTATTTGAACAGGAGGTGTTTTTGTGAAAGCAGTCAACAAATTATGTGTTTATTTCACACTGTTTATCAGTGCTTCGCCTCAAGCAGAAGTTGTCACCGATGGCTCAGTGGGAAGCGCGACTCAGCTTTCTGGTCAAATGATTATTCCACAAAGTTTAGGCACAACTGTTGGCAAGAATTTATTTCACAGTTTTTCAACCTTTAATATTAAAACCAGTGAAAGCGCGACGTTTACAGGCAGTGCGGCTTTACAAAATGTGATTAGTCGTGTGACCGGCGGGCGTGTTTCCAGCATAGACGGCGTGTTACGCTCAACGATTGGACATGCCAATTTTTATTTTATCAATCCAGCAGGCATCACGTTTGGTGCAAATGCACAAGTGGATGTTCCTGCGGCGTTTCATCTGAGCACGGCGCAAAAATTAAATTTTGGAAACGATTTTTTTGATACCAGTATCCACGCCTCCGCGCCTCCGCCTAGCACTTTAACGATTGCTGAACCGACCAGTTTTGGTTTTTTAGACACGTCTGCGAATAAGAATGGTTTGATTGAACTGAATGCAGCGCAGTTAAATCCCAACTACGCGAATCATAAAACAGGGCGAACTGTCGATTTGGTGGCGGGCAATATCAGCTTAAAAAATGACGCAACACTGTCAGCGGAAGCGGGTGAAATTCGTTTAGTCGCTTTACAAGGTGAGGGTTCGGTTAGTTTGCTGAAAAATGCAGATGGTTCGCTACCTTTGCCGACTGCAACACCTTCTGCAACTAATGCAGGAAATATCAGTGTTAAGTCTATCGACAATCAATTGACTAATCTTAATGCCGCAGGCAACGGTGCTGGTCGCATTGCAGTGTGGGGTGGAAAAACGACTTTTACAAACGCGAATTTAGTTGCGGATAATTTAGGTAATAAAAATGCGACTTCTGCAAAAGGATTGCAGATTCATGCGTATTCTTTAAATTCGGACGCAAGCACTTTTTCAGTGGATACGCACGGCACAGGGAGTTCTAAAAATGCAAATCTTGCGCTAGAGACTGTGGAGACGTTAAAGCTTTCCAATAATTCAACGGTTAAAACCAATACAGATGCAAACGGCAGTGCCGCAAATCTTATTCTTAACGCAAATACCTTGAATATAGATAACTCGCAAGTTGGCTCGCAAGCAGGCTTTCAAAGCAAAGATGCCGTTGCAGGTGTTGATTTTAAAGGCGCAGGTGGCAATGTTACGCTGAATACAAAAACATTAGTGATTAATAACGCTGATGTTTTTACTTCCACTGCAACGCAAGGCAATGCGGGCAGTGTTGTTGTTAATGCGGATGAGATAAATATTAGTACAGGCGGCGTTATTTCAAGTGCCACTTTTGGCAAGGCAGCGGCAGGTAGCGTGAGTGTGGATGCGCAATCACTGACAATCAATAATGGACAATTAAGCACATTAGCGGCTAATGGCTCGGCTGGAAAAGTGGGAGAAATCAAAGTCACCGCAGATAGTTTGCGTTTATCGAATGGTGGGGAAATTCGCATTCAAAATGATAGCCAAACGCTTAACGCTGTTAAGGCGGTGCGTTTGAATGTGAATGTGGCGGATTTAAGCATGAATGGCGGTGTGATTCGCACAGCAACTGCGGGCACAGTTGCGGCGGCAAATTTGGCAGTGACGACACAAAGTCCATTGCTGATGAATTCACAGGCTGCTATTGAATCTGCAACTTCGGGAAAAGGCAAGGCAGGCAGCGTCAGCGTGACTGCGCCTGTGATTTCTATGAATAACGCCACGATTAAAGCAACCTCTGAAATCGGCTCAACCGGCGATGCAGGATCGGTTACGCTTAATGCGACAGAATATTTTAAAGGCACAAACCACGCTGTGATTAGCTCGGCTACTTATGGCTCTGGCAACTCAGGTAATGTGAAGATAACCGCGCCGATTCTTTCATTGGATAATACAACGATTAAAGCGGCGGCTGAATTAGGTTCAACAGGTGATGCTGGCGATATTACTGTGAATGCGAACCAATCGTTTAATGCGATAAATCAATCGTCAATTAACTCTGCAACTTATGGCAGTGGCAAGGCTGGGAATGTTGTTTTTAATACACCGAGTCTTTCTTTAAGTAATTCTGAAATTTTAGCCTTAGCAGGGCAGGGCTCAGGCGGACAAACAGGGCAAATTATTTTAAAAAACTCTAACGATGTGAGTTTGATTAATAATGCCAAAATTAGCGTGCAAAATGATGGTGTCGCTGCCGATCCGACCAAAATCACACCTAGCAATTTGATTTTAAATAATATTCCGAATTTAACAATTAATGGCGCAATTATCACAGCCGCAACCACTGGCAATGTAAATGCGGGTAAAGTTGTGGTAGAGACACAAAATCCGATTTTTTTAAAAGCCGGTTCATCCATTAATTCTTCAACGGCGGGCAGTGGCAATGCTGGGAATGTGAATGTGACAGCTCCAAGTATTTCAGTGGAGAACGCCACCATTAAAGCAACGGCTGAGGTTGGCTCAACAGGTGAGGCGGGTTCTGTGAATATTAATGCCACCGATGCTTTTAGTGCCACAAAACATGCAATCGTTAGTTCAGCCACTTATGGCACGGGTAACTCAGGCAGTGTGAGCATCACAGCTCCTACCATTTCGATAGATAACGCCACGATTAAAGCGTCCGCCGAATTGGGTTCAACAGGCGATGCGGGTTCTGTGATGTTGAATGCAGCGACTTCTTTTAATGCCACAAATCAAGCTTCTATGAACTCTGCAACTTATGGCAGTGGCAAGGCTGGGAATGTTGTTTTTAATACACCGAGTCTTTCTTTAAGTAATTCTGAGATTTTAGCGTTAGCAGGCAAAGGTTCAAAGGGGCAAACAGGGCAAATTATTTTAAATAATCCTCACAATGTGAGTTTGAGCAATAACGCGAAAATCAGTGTCAGAAATGACGGCATTGCAGATGACCCAACAAAAGTGATACCAAGCAATTTGATTTTAGATAACATTCCTAACTTAATAATTCAGGGGGCTGTTATTAGTGCGGCAACTTCAGGCAATGTCGATGCGGGTGATGTTGTGGTGAAAACCCAAAATCCCATTTTTCTAAAATCTGGATCGTCTATTAATTCTTCAACATCAGGTAGTGGCAATGCAGGCCATGTCAGCCTTACTGCTCCTATTATCTCAGTGGATAAAGCCACGATTAACTCTTCAACTTCGGGTGCTGGAAATGCAGGCAATGTGACTATTAATGCAGCACAATCTTTTGAGGCGACCAATGAAGCCACAATTAACTCTGCAACTTATGGTAGCGGCAAAGCTGGCAATGTTATTTTTGATACGCCCAATCTTACTTTAGATAACGCTGAGGTTTTGGCTTTAGCGAGCAATAATTCAAAAGGTGATGTTGGACAAATTAGCTTAAAGAATCCGCAAAATGTGACTTTGAGTAATAACGCGAAAATCAGTGTCAGAAATGACGGCATTGCAGATGACCCAACAAAAGTGATACCAAGCAATTTGATTTT
>CAKZJE010000107.1 GCA_936941155.1 uncultured Methylomonas sp.
AATTCAGTAACTCCATAAAAAGTACCGCTTTATATTTTAATTATATTATTTTATCACTCAGGTTTAAAAACGCTATATGAGTAATGTGTCGAATTCTTTAAAAGCGACTTGAAATTCTTCAGGTGTTTTAAAATTTATATGAGGTAATACACCAAAATCATATAGTGTTTTCATTGCAACTTCAAATAATCTATAAACATACTTATGAGCAGAATCACCGCTAATTCCAAAAGTAAAACCTAATACATCAAAAGTAGGATAACATCTCAAATAAAAAAGAATTAATAATAACTTTTCTGTGGGTGTTTCTATAGCTCCTTTATTACCGCTTCCTATTTTTCTCTCTTTATTTTTATGTTTATCTTGTTTCATCTCTTCCATATATTGAGAAAAAACAGGCAGCAATATAGAAAACTGTTTGTAATTAAGTCCTGTTATTGCTCTTAACTGACGTTCCGTTTTGATTTTTTCTGATATTTCTTTTACACTCATTGCGCCGTTTGGTATTTTGATTATTTTAAGAAATTGTAATAGAGTTATTATTTTTTTAAGAAAAAATTTATCTTTATAAAACACTGATTTTTATGGCTTTTATAAAGAATAATAATAAATGTTATTTTTACAATACATTGATTTTAAGCTATTATTTCAAAGCAACAAGTCTAATAAGTTCATTGCGATCTAAAGGGTAGATTTCTATCTTGACAGCTTTCTTCAAATTCGTGCATAAAATCCTCGAAATTCTCCGTTTTAACGCCTTGCTGAATAATTTGTCGATAATAATCGCTATTTTTAACTGTTGGCGTTTCTTTTTTAATCATCGAAAAAGAAATACCTAGTCTTTGCAATAATGACAAAACAAAGTTTTCATCATCGCTATTATTAAATTCTAAAGTGATTTGTGACATTTATTTTTTCTCCAAACTTATCTAATTTTCTATCTTGAGCGTGCCAAAGATTTTTTTAAAGCCAAAATCAGTAAAGGGATTTATAAACGTGCCTAATGATTTATCGGTCATTTTTTATAATTCCAAAGGTGATTTAATTTACTAACCTTTCTAACAGGACAATTTTTTCAATGGGTTAATTAATTTTCCACACGTTAAAACACCCCCACCCTTACTTCAAAAAACCATATTCAAATACTTTTGGCGTAATTTTGGTTTGTAATTGTTTAATGTTCTCGCGCAGGGTTTTGATGAGGTTCATATACATTTCATCATTGCTTTTGTTTTTCATTTTGCCTTTGTCGTTTCGACCTTGAAAATGGGCACGAATATCATACAAACTGGCGTTGACGTTGCAACTTTCTTGCCGATGATAGTAAGTCCAAAGTTCACGCCCTGCTTTAAAAACAGCTTTTGCTTCGGGTGAAAATTTCAGCGGCGTAGTGCGGATTTTTAATGGCAAACCGTGTCCTTCTAACGCCATTTGTTTTGAGTCTTCGGGTTTGAGTTTGCCTTGTATGAATTTTGTCATGAAGTTGCTGGCAAATTTATCCTGCGCGTTAATTTCTGATTCGGTAAAGGGAATCCAGTGGTTTGTGCCAAATTGCGATTGAATGTTGTTATTGAATAGCGTGTAAGCCAAGCAGTCGTTTTGAAACTCCGTGTCGGTTTTCCAGCCGTCATTGGGGTATAAAAACTGGTCACGGTCGTTAAGCCAAGTGGCTTCAATGCAATGACGAACAGCATAAAATATACAGTTTTGTATAAGATTAGATTGGGTAATGTCGTGCGTTTGTGAGTGTTCTACTACTGCTTTTGAAGGATTGGTTGTTATAAAAACAATTTTGTTATTTTGAAAGTCAGATGCACCACGAACCATATAAGCTAATCGTTGGTTTGTTTTGTCATAAAATTGCTGCATCCAATTGAGAATGACTTTATTCTTCTCTACAAGTTGAATTGTTTTTTTACCCATAAATTTTTCTGTACTATCAAAAACATCTACTTGGGTTTCAGTAAACTTTTCCTTTTGAGCGGTATTCCATATCTTAAAACCAATCGGAAAATCACCTTTTACATTGTCAAATGTTTTTGCTGGCACGATGAAACACTTTTGAAGTTTTGCCATAAAAACATCTCGAAAATTTGAGAAGTTTTGAGATTGCAAAGTTTTTAACTTTGAAAATTCTGCAAGCACAACGCCATTAAGCTCCATATAAATTCTAATGAAAAATTGAGCGAAGACTTCATTTATTCCTCTACCTAGAAGTGACTGGTATCGTTCGTATGTTTTATTCGCAGAAACCCCAGATTTATGTCTTTTATTGCCGATTATGGTATCGCTTGCTGTCGCTTCCGCATACGGCGGATTGATGTAAATCACCAGCTTTTTGCGTTTTTCAGGGTCGTTGATAATGGCTTGCAAGCCTGCGGGGAGTTTGGTGAATTCGTCATTGAGAAAGTCAAATTGAAAAACGTGATTCTTCAATAAATTAGCTCCATTGCCGTGAATGGAATTCTTATTCATGGTGTCAATGCGTTCGTACATCACATCAACATCTTGCTTATCTAAGGTCGATGCCCAAATGTTGTATTTGTTCGTGAGTCCAGTCAACAAATTACCTGTACCAGCAGCGCAATCCCATATTGTGTATTCGTCTTGCCAGTCTTCGCCCAACACATCGGTGAGGTATTTTTGCGAAAGCTCTACCCATATTTGTGGCGTGAAAAAACTGCCTTTGCGTTCGCGTACATCTTGCGGCACCAATAAATCGCGGCGTTCAACAATGTAATCCCAGTATTCTTGTTTAGGTGGACGGTCGTAGCGATTCCAAAATTGCGTGTGGGCGATTTGCTTGTCGTTAAATGAGGCGGAACTGTGGCTAAACAAACCTGATTCCTCAATTTTGCGGTCTAGTTCGTAGTGTTGTCCTTTGAGTAGCACAAAGAGTTTTTCTTTGAGGGTCTGGTTTTCTTGACTGAGTAAATCGGCGAGGTAAAAGTCGCCATCAATAATGCCGCTTTTTTTGGCAATCTCCCAATTCACGGCAATGCTGGGCTTCACGGTTTGCAGCCATTTGTTGTAAATAACCATAAAGTTGTTTTTGTCGATTTTGGTTTTGGTTAAGCCAAGTTTGCCAACGACAAAATTTTGTTTAATGAATTGGTGCAGGTCTTTGTGGTCTTGCTCAAAGTGAAATAACAAAGATTCGAGGTCTATCGTCGTTTTGACTTTTGTATGAATTTGTTGAAATTCTTTGGTGGAATAATCAGACGGCGTGACGTTCCAATTAAAGTCGTTTTGATAAAAAATATCGTGAATTTCGTTGTAAGGAATAAACGCGATTTTTTCGCCATCAAACGCGCCAAGCATAGGCGGCGGCAAAAATTTATCAAACGTGCGGGCTTTGCCAATGGTGAGAATAAGTTGAACGAGGGAGCTGACAATGTCCGACGCGCCTGTTTTGGCTTCTGCCCACAGCAAGGATTCTTGCTCAAACAATGTTTTTTGATTTTCGCGTATCGTTACGCAAAAATCCACATTGCCGATAATTTTGCTGCAATCGTAAAACCCAAAATAATCCTGAGCGATTTTGTTTTTGAGTTCTTCTTCGCGGATGTTGGTGTATTTCATAATTTTTTTTTACAACTTGCAAAGCATAATAGTAAATTGCCTAGATTTGAATCACTTAAGCCACTTAAGCACACTGGGTTGCTCAGTATTATTAACAGACACCAGTAAGGATTTAAAAATTTCAATCGCCTCTTTTAAAGAAACTGTCGCGCCCACTTTATCACCGCTCTTGATTTGACGACGCGCATTTCTCAGCGCAGTAGAACCGCGTTCTTTTTTTGCTTCAATCGAACATCTCCCCAAAATATCACTGGCAGAATCGCGCGTGGCATCAATATAATCTTGCGCCTCAGCCAACTTATTCGCAGTCACCGCTTTCAACGCGGCTTCAAGGTTGGCAATAGCGGTATTCGTCGCTTGCATCATCGCAAGTTTAGTTTCTGGAGCGGCTGTCACAGGCTGCGCAGTGCCAAAAGACAGCACTAAAAAACCGACAACCCAATATTTTTTTAATTTCATATTCATGTTCTCACCTCTATCTGTGTTGATATTTTCATTTCACGCATTTTAACCCCGCAAATGCCCTCTTCATAAGCTCCCATTTAATGGGTCAATTCGTTGATGGGAAACCTAGCACTTTTTTGTTATTTTTTCACAAATTGATAATCATTGCACTTAGTGATATAGTTTTATTCATTAACGCCGTCGAAAAAGTCGAAATATGCACATTTACAAAACTCACTGGTTTGATAACTGGGCAAAAAAACAGGATTTAAGCTCTCTGGCACTTTGTCAGGCGGTGCAGGAAATGAAAGCCGGACTTTATGAAGCAGACTTAGGTGGCGGATTGTTCAAAAAACGCATCGCTAAACAAGGACAAGGCAAAAGCGGCGGCTTTCGCACCTTGATTGCCACCAACAAAGGTAGTCACTGGTTTTTTGTGTTCGGATTTGAAAAAAATGCCCGCAATAATATTGGTCAAAAAGAACAAGCCGCGTTAAAACGATTAGCTGTTGAACTGCTACATTACCCGCCACAAGTTATTGAAAACTTAGAACGTGCCAACGAACTCCTCAAGGTAGAATGCCATGAAAAAAAATCAATCAGCCATTCTTGAAGCGGTTCACCAAACCGCACAAGGTTTACACCGTGCAGGCGCAATGGACAAAACCACCTTGCGCGAATTTGACCGTTTATGTTTGCCGCCTATCGAAGCGTTACAGCCCGAACAAATCAAACAGATTCGGGAAAAAGCAAATGTCAGCCAATCCGTATTTGCCGCGCTGTTAAATACCAGTGTTTCTACCGTGCAGAAATGGGAAATAGGACAAAAACGCCCCACCGGAATAGCCCTTAAATTGCTGCATTTAGTACAAGAAAAGGGCTTGGAAATCGTTTTTTAATGTGCTAGCCCCGCAAATGCCCATCCCCATAAGCCACCCATTTATAACTGGTCAACTCATCAGCTCCAACGGGCCCGCGCACATGCAGCTTATCGGTGCTGATGCCCACCACCGAACCCAAGCCATAATCACCACCGCCGGATAAGCGCGTCGAAGCGTTAATCATCACCGAAGCCGAATCCACCTGTGCTTCAAATTGCTGCGCGAATGCCAAACTTTGCGTCACAATTCCATCCGTATGTCCTGAACCATAATGATTAATATGCTCAATCGCAGCTTGAATTCCGTCCACAATCTTCACCGACAAAATCGGAGCTAAATATTCGGTATGCCAATCTTCTTCTGTTGCTGCTGGAATATCAGGCAAGAATTTTCGCGTTTCTGCACAGCCGCGCAGCTCAATTTTGTTTTCAGTAAACGCTTTATAAAGCAGCGGCAACAACTCTGCGGCGCAATCTTTATCCACTAACAACGTTTCCAGCGCGTTACAAACCTGCACACTTTGGCATTTGGAATTAATCGCAACGGCAACCGCTTGTTCTGGATTCGCATCGGCTGCAATGTATTGGTGACAAATCCCATCATAATGCTTAATCACTGGAATCCTTGTGCCTTCGGCAATCCGCTGAATTAAGCCTTTGCCGCCGCGTGGAATTAACACATCAATATATTCATCCATTTTCAACAACTCACCCACCGCTTCATGCCCCGGCGTGCGAATAATTTGTATCGCATGTTGCGGCAATCCGGCATCCACCGCGCCTGCAATCATTGCATCTGTCAATAAAGTATTGGTTTGAATCGCTTCTGAACCACCGCGTAAAATGACTGCATTACCACTTTTAATACACACGCCTGCAGCATCAGTTGTCACATTAGGTCGGGATTCATAAATAATCCCAATCACACCGAGCGGCACGGATTTTTTATAAACCCTAAGTCCTGCTGAATTGGTGTGACCTGCCAAAATTCGATTCAGCGGGTCGGGTAATTGCGCCACTTTTTTCAAGCGCGATAACATATATTGAAAGGTTTTGTCATCAATAGTCAGTCGTTTAATCATCGCATCGGATTGTCCTTCATCACGCGCTTTGCTGATTTCTTGCGCGTTGATGTCCAGCACTTGCTGTTTCACCGACTCCAGTGATTGCGCCATTTTTGCCAAGGCAAGATTGCGCATAGTTTCAGAAGCACAGGCAAGTTGGCGTGAGGCAAGGCGACTTTGTTGGGCAATTTCTTGAACAGTATTTGAACTCATGTTTTTAAAATGATTTTTTTGAAAAATTAGATGTGTTTAAACCGCTTTTATGCCGTTGATAGGGATTTCGCTATTGTGTAATTGCGTAATAAAATCAGGCAACACGCTGTGCAAATTAGCCGCATAACCGCGCTCCCAAATTTCTTTCAATTTATCTCTAGCCGCTTCATTAATAAAAACCTCACCGGTTTTTTCAATTAATACCATTGCGCTATCTTGTTTTTGTGTCTCATCATTGGTGTGCACGGTGATTGCAAAAATATAATCATCACCATCTTCCAACAACGTGGCTTTTAAATCTTCCTGCATATCTTCCAGTTCGTATTCATACAAACCCATCTCCATTACGCCCTCTTTGAATAAGGCATCTTCGAGTGCTTTTTTAATTTGGTTTTTGGTCATGTTGATTATTCCTAATAATTTAATCAGTCGTTTTTGTGCTAGCGTTTGAAGTAATTATTTGTGCACAGTGTGAATCAATCGTTTGATTTTCAGCTGTTTTATTAAAGTCATGCTTTTTTTTAATCTGTAAACGCCTGTTGAGTCTAATCATATTGAGTTTCTTACATTTAGTATCAAATTATGCTATCCTTTCGCCCATTTTTAAGATAACTCGGCTAACGAAACAGTCCGTTTTGACAAGTGAGATGACGATGACAGAACTCAATGCGCAGCAACAGGTGATAGATCAAACTATCGCGACTTTAAAAGATAAGCCAGGAGCATTATTACCTATTCTGCATGGCTTACAAGATGCTTTAGGTTATATTCCTCCGCATAGCGTAGCAGATATTGCAAAGGCTCTGAATCTTTCACGCGCTGAAGTGCATGGTGTCATTAGTTTTTATCATTATTTTCGCGATACGCCACCGGGCAAACACACTATTCATATTTGTCGCGCTGAATCTTGTCAAGCGATGGGTAGCACTCAATTGGAATCGCATGTGAAATCCACATTAGGGATTGATTATCATGAAACCACTGCCGATGGTCAATTTTCCTTAGAGCCTGTTTATTGTTTAGGTAACTGTGCTTGTTCCCCTGCTATTCAAATTGATAAAGAGATTTACGGACGAGTTTCCAATGAATCTTTTGATGCCATTATTAATGAGTTAGGAGCATCAGCATGAGTATTACAATTTATGTTTCAGCCGACTCCAGCGCGGTTTCCTTAGGTGCTGACCGTGTTGCTGCCGCTTTAGTTAAACACGCCCAAGAACGTAATATAGAGATTAACTTAGTGCGTAATGGTTCGCGCGGGATGTACTGGCTAGAGCCTTTAGTCGAAGTTGAAGTGAATGGCGAACGCTTAGCTTATGGCCCTGTGCAAGTCAGTGATGTTGCGAATTTGCTGGACTCTGGATTGATTTATGGTCGCAAACATCCGCTATTTTTGGGAGCGACTGAAGAAATTCCTTATTTCAAAAAACAACAACGTTTAACCTTTGCGCGGGTTGGGATTACTGATCCTGTTAGTTTAGAAGATTACGTTGCCCACGATGGCTATTTAGGTTTAGCAAACGCATTAAAAATGAACCAAACGGAGATGGTTAAACACGTTACCGATTCTGGTTTGCGTGGACGCGGTGGTGCAGCTTTCCCCACAGGGATTAAATGGAATACGGTTTTAAATACTCCATCCGAACAAAAATACATTATTTGCAATGCTGACGAAGGCGATTCGGGCACATTCTCTGACCGCATGATTATGGAAGGCGATCCGTTTGTGCTGATTGAAGGGATGACAATCGCAGGTTTAGCAGTGGGCGCAACGCAAGGTTATATTTATTTGCGAGTGGAATATCCTCATGCGCATATCGCTTTAAATGCCGCTATTGCCAAAGCTTACAAGGCGAATTATTTAGGCGAAAACATTCAAGGCAGTGGCAAAACTTTCAATTTAGAAGTGCGTTTAGGTGCTGGTGCGTATGTGTGCGGGGAAGAAACTTCTTTGATGGAAAGTCTGGAAGGCAAACGCGGCTTAGTCCGTTTTAAACCACCACTCCCTGCCATTAGCGGCTTATTTGGTAAACCTACTGTGGTAAATAACGTGATTTCATTGGCTTCTGTGCCTGTGATTCTACATAAAGGCGGCGAATATTATCGTGACTTTGGGATGGGACGCTCACGCGGTACATTGCCATTGCAATTAGCCGGTAATTTAAAACACACAGGTTTAGTTGAAGTTGCTTTCGGAATGACCTTGCGCGAATTGTTATACGATTTCGGCGGCGGCTCTGCCACTGGCAAACCCATTAAAGCTGTGCAAGTGGGCGGTCCTCTTGGTGCGTATTTACCTGAATCGCAATTTGATACGCCATTAGATTATGAAGCTTTTGCCGCAAATTGGACAGTCTTAGGTCACGGTGGTGTGGTTGCTTTCGACGATACAGCAAATATGGCGGAACTGGCAAAATACAGCATGGAATTTTGCGCTGCTGAATCTTGTGGTAAATGTACACCTTGCCGGATTGGTTCAACACGAGGCTATGAAGTGATGGATGACATTATTAACAATGTTGATCGTGAGAAAAACATTGTTTTGTTGCGCTCACTTTGTGACACCTTATTAAATGGTTCTTTATGTGCTTTGGGCGGTATGACTCCGTATCCTGTGTTAAGTGCGTTGAATCATTTTCCAGAAGATTTTGGGGTTGATGCGTAAAAGTGGATATTAACAAAAACTATTACAGCGTTTTAGGCGTTATTCCATCTGTAGAGTTAATTGTTATTAGAGCGGCATATAAAGCTTTAGTTCAAATTTATCATCCTGATCGTTATGCGGGGGATAAAACTGAAGCGCATCAAAAAATGGTAGAAATCAATGAAGCGTATAGTATTCTTTCCGACCCACTTAAGCGGAAAGAATACGATAGCTTACACAAGTCTAAAATGCAGGAACGCGACTCTTATGATGAGTCTGAAAATGAAAAGCCAACGTATGACCCGCTAAAAGATGATTGGGATACCGTCATAGAATACTACCCAGATATTTCAGAATTAGAAAAGCGACTTTCAAAGTTATCATGGAAGATAGGATATTCTTATAGAGCGTATTTGCTAGAATCTAAACTGTTTGAAGAACGGATTAAAATTGCGAACAAGTTAGAACAAGAATTTTTGGAAACATACTTTGGTGATAATTCATCGGTTTTGGATTTTGCTAAAGAATTAATAAATTCGGGTAACAAAGTAGTGGCAAAAGAACTGAATAAAGCTATAAAAGTTCTTGGCAGTCAAAAATCTCAAGAAATAATTCATCGAATTCGGACGAAATATAATATTCTGAGTTTTGAGCAAAAGCAGGTACAAATACTAGAAAGTTTGGGATGTAAAGTAGGTTTTGATTTATATACAAACGTTTGGAGGATTGAGTCTCCAAAAAATAAAATTTCTACCATTAAATCTATTGAAGAGCTAATAGTATTTACAAAACAGCGTCAAATAGAGGTTTGGTGTGAGGATAAATTAGAAAAAAATGGTTATCTATTAGAAAAATTTGGTTCACGATGGCGTTCCACAGATAGCAATAGTACTAGAAGAGGTTTTGACTCGATTCAGGAATTAGAAGTTTTTGCCAAATCTCTAAAACTATAATTTTAAGAGGCAATGTGAAAAGCTATTGTAAATAACTGCAAAAACTTTTTCTGGAGTTAATAAAAAATGAAATCAGAATTTGAGCGAATCACCACCAACCCAGAAATCTGTCACGGCAAACCCTGCATTCGTGGTTTACGTTATCCGGTTCAAATGATTTTAGAATGGTTAAGTTCAGGAATGACACAAACAGAAATTCTTGAAGATTATGAAGACCTTGAGCAAGAAGATATTTTCGCCTCATTAAATTTTTCAAAATGTTAGAAAAAACTTTCCTGAGTAAACCATTATGTCTTACAGCGAATTCAGTTTGGCACGAATAAAAAAAGAATTTCAAATAACCGTGATTGAAAAAGTCGGTTTATTTGATAATTTACCAACAAAGAGTTGTTCTGCTTATTTAGCTGAAACGTTAGCTTATAATGTTCCGTTAGCTATTAGTAATAATACTGAAAAAGCCCGTTCCGAGTTAATTATTTCTCCTATTTTAGTAGAAGCACGAAAACATCAGGAACAGTTTAATTTCTTTTCCGGCACTAAATTTGATGTAGATGAATCAAAGGGCTTAAATGGTTTTTGTGATTTTATTGTGACCTCTTCAGAAGAAAGACTTTACATCACTGCCCCTGTTTTTATGCTGGTAGAAGCAAAAAACGAAAATATTAATGGCGGTTTCGGTCAATGTATTGCGGAAATGGTAGCTGCACAAATCTTTAATAATCAAGAAAATAACAGTATTAAAACTATTTGGGGCGCAGTCACTAGCGGGACAAACTGGCAATTTTTAAAATTAGAAAACAACATAGTTGAACTTGATTTAAAAGATTATTATTTACACGATATTGAAAAAATATTGGGATTTTTAACGCTCCCCTGTCAATCTTTGGGGAATAACCAATAAGCCGCCTAAAACGTCACACGAGGACACACATCATGTATAAAGAAAAAGATTTTGGCACTCCCGCCAGTAGTGCCACACAAACCGTAAATTTAGAAATTGATGGTTTTAAAGTAACCGCTCCGGCTGGGACTTCTGTGATGCGAGCGGCGGCTAGTATCGGTATTGAAATTCCCAAACTTTGCGCCACCGACAGTGTTGAACCGTTTGGCTCGTGCCGCTTATGTGTAGTGCAAATTGAAGGTGGGCGTGGAATGCCTGCTTCCTGCACTACGCCAGTCGCAGAAGGCATGAAAGTCGTCACACAAAATAAAAAGTTAGCTGATGTACGACGCGGCGTGATGGAATTGTATATTTCTGACCATCCTCTCGATTGCTTAACCTGTTCTGCAAATGGCGATTGTGAATTGCAAGATATGGCTGGCGCGGTTGGTTTGCGTGAAGTGCGTTATCGTCCAATCACCACCCATTTAAATGCCGTCAAAGACGAAAGTAATCCTTATTTCAGTTTCGATCCCAGCAAATGTATTGTTTGCTCTCGTTGTGTGCGTGCTTGTGAAGAAACCCAAGGTACATTCGCATTAACCATCGACGGACGTGGATTCGACTCCAAAGTTTCCCCCGGACAAAATGAAGCTTTCATGGATTCAGAATGCGTTTCTTGTGGCGCGTGTGTGCAAGCGTGTCCAACTGCAACGTTAATGGAAAAATCCGTTATCGATCATGGTCAACCTGAACACGCGATTGTCACCACTTGCGCTTACTGCGGTGTTGGTTGTTCATTCCGTGCCGAAATGAAAGGCGAACAAGTGATTCGCATGGTTCCTAACAAAGACGGAAAAGCCAATCACGGACATTCTTGTGTGAAAGGTCGTTTTGCTTTTGGTTATGCCACTCACAAAGATCGCATCACCAAACCAATGATTCGATCTAGCATTAAAGATGCGTGGAAAGAAGTGAGCTGGGAAGAGGCGATTGCTTATGCTGCATCCGAGCTAAAACGCATTCAAGCTAAATACGGTAAAGACTCTATCGGTGGTATTACATCATCACGTTGCACCAACGAAGAAACGTACTTAGTTCAAAAGTTAATCCGCGCAGGCTTTGGTAATAATAACGTGGACACCTGCGCCCGTGTTTGCCATTCACCTACAGGTTACGGCCTAAAGAAAACATTCGGTGAATCATCAGGCACACAAGACTTTGATTCAGTTATGGATTCTGATGTCATCATGGTGATTGGTGCAAACCCAACCGATGGTCATCCTGTTTTTGGCTCAATGATGAAAAAACGCCTGCGTCAAGGCGCAAAATTAATCGTTGTTGATCCACGCGAAATTGATTTAGTCAAAAACTCTCCTCACGTTCATGCTAATCACCATTTGAAATTGCGCCCAGGTACTAACGTCGCATTAATCAATGCTCTGGCATATACAATTGTGACTGAAAATTTGGTTGACGAAGACTTTGTAAAAACACGCTGTGACGTAGCTTCTTTTGAAAAATGGCGAACATTTATTGCGCAAGAACATCATTCTCCTGAAGCCTCTGAATCTATCACAGGCGTTCCTGCTGCTGAAGTACGGGCTGCTGCTAGAATTTATGCAACTGAGAAAAATAGTGCAATTTATTATGGTTTAGGTGTCACTGAACACAGTCAAGGCTCAACCTCTGTCATCGGCATTGCAAATCTGGCAATGGCAACTGGCAACTTAGGGCGCAGCGGTGTAGGCGTAAATCCATTACGCGGACAAAACAACGTTCAAGGCTCGTGTGATATGGGGTCTTTCCCACATGAATTTCCAGGCTATCGTAACGTTGCTGATAAGGCAACGCGCACTTTGTTTGAAAATGCTTGGCAAGTTGAACTCAGTGGAACTCCAGGCTTACGAATTCCAAACATGTTTGAGGCTGCACTAGACGGCAGCTTTATGGGCTTATATTGCGAAGGCGAAGACATTGCCCAATCTGACCCAGACATCAAACATGTTCATGCTGCATTACGAGCGATGGAATGTGTGATTGTGCAAGATATTTTCTTGAACGAAACAGCAAAATTTGCTCATGTGTTTTTACCCGGATCATCATTCTTAGAAAAAGACGGCACATTCACCAATGCAGAACGCCGGATTTCACCTGTGCGTAAGGTGATGAAGCCATTAGCAGTTTATGCTGATTGGGAAGTGACGCAAATGCTATCAAATGCTTTGGGTTATCCAATGAACTATACACATCCCTCTGAAATTATGGATGAAATAGCCAGTTTGAAACCTAGCTTTACAAACGTCAGCTACGCAAAAATTGATGAAATGGGTAGTATTCAATGGCCTTGTAATGACGAAGCTCCTGATGGTACGCCAATTATGCACACAGAACATTTCTTGCGTGACAATGGCAAGGGTTTGTTTATGTTGACTGAATATGTAGCAACCGCTGAAAAAGTTACCCCGATGTTCCCGTTGATTTTAACGACCGGACGGATTCTGTCGCAATATAATGTTGGCGCACAAACTCGTCGTACAGACAACGTTGCTTGGCATTCTGAAGATCGTTTGGAAATTCATCCACATGATGCAGAAGACCGTGGCGTAGTGACAGGTGATTGGGTTGGAATTAAAAGCCGTGCAGGAGAAACAGTGTTGCGGGCTTTGGTTTCTGAGCGTGTACAGCCGGGCGTAGTTTACACTACCTTCCATTTCCCAGAGTCAGGGGCAAATGTAATTACAACCGACAACTCAGACTGGGCGACAAATTGCCCTGAATATAAAGTCACCGCTGTGCAAATCACTAAAGTCATGCACCCGTCAGCATGGCAACAAAGCTATGCTGATTTTAGTGAGCAACAACTGGAATTGCTGGAAACAGCGCAGCAAAATGGCTAATACTCTTCTAAACAGTCCAGATTTAGGTTTGGACTCTATAGCGGAGTTGGGCTGGACAAATTATCAGCAGCGTCTGGTAGATCGTTGGCAAGGAAGCCAACACAGTCAGGAACAGGATTGTGTCGCAGAAGAAGTGCCGATTGTATTAATGTATAACGGCATTTCCCATGTAGTGATGTTGGCAACACCTACTAATTTGGAAGATTTTGCTTTAGGGTTTAGCATGACCGAAGGCATCATCCGCAACCCAAAAGAGTTTTTATCAGCGAAAGTGTATCACCGCGCTAACGGCATTGAAGTACAAGTAAAGATTCCTGATGAACGCTTTCAATGCTTAGCTGATAAAGGGCGTAATCTTACGGGGCGCACCGGTTGTGGTCTGTGTGGTGCAAGCACTTTGAAACAAGCGATTCGCACTCCGCCTCCTGTAAATAGCACTGTTGCAGTCACCGCTGAACAATTAACAACCGCCCTTGCTAGTTTGCAACATAAACAATCCTTAAACCAATTAACAGGCGCAATTCATGCAGCTGCTTGGGTTGTTCCAGAACTCGGAATTATTGATATTCGCGAAGATGTTGGACGGCATAACGCCCTAGATAAACTGCTTGGGCTTTTGTATCGCACGAATCGCGACATCAATACTGGATTTGTGATTGTCACAAGTCGTGCTAGTTATGAAATGGTGCAGAAAACCGCTTTTATCGGTATAGGTTTATTGGTTGCAATTTCTGCTCCTACAGGTTTAGCCATTCGCCTTGCCGAACAAGCAGGCGTAACTTTAATCGGTTTTGCCCGCGATGATAAGCATGTTGTTTACAGTCACGGTCATCGCTTGAGTCATTAACTTACCCTTAATAATATCATTATGAAAGTAGAAAAATTAGTAAAAATGGCTAATGACATTAGCAATTTCTTTGATTCAGAAAGTGATAAAAACATTGCTGCTATCGGCGTTAAAGATCATATTACCCATACATGGGAGCCTAGAATGTTAAAGCTATTACTAGAATATGCTCAACAAGACGGTGCTGAACTTAGTGTATTAGCTCGTGATGCTGTGAGCCGTATTCAAGCTGAAGCAAAATAGTTTTAAATCTTATCTGTAAAATCTCAGAATTCCCACCTCAATTCTGAATCCTTAAAAAAACGCCCCATCTTGGGGCGTTTTTGCACCTAGTCTATCTCAACTCAAACGCTACAAATCAGGATTATCAGTATTTGTGCACCATTATGATTATGGTCTAAGATTTGCTTAAGATTGTAAAAATACAATTTCAAAATCTATTCATCATGCACAAAAAAATTCTCGATCATCTTAACGAAGCCATTTTATTGTTCAATCAGGATCTCGTCTTAACTTATATCAATACCGCCGGTGAAATATTGCTGGCTGATAGTGCAAAACATCTTGTCGGCAGCAATGCGAAAACTATTTTTAATGCCTCAACCGCATTATTAAACCACTTGCAACAATCATTAAATAGCCAAGAAGCCTTAGCTGGCAGAGAATTAACCCTAGAGCGTCTTAATCAATCAATCACTGTCAATTGCAGCGTCACTCCGTTACTTGAAAATAATAAATTTTCTGAACTCTTAATGGAGCTGCAACAAGTTGACAGACATTTGTGGATTACCAAAGAAGAACAACTCTCAGCACAGCATCAAATTAGCCGCATGTTGGTGCGGGGCTTAGCACATGAAATCAAAAATCCGCTCGGTGGCTTACGAGGAGCGGCACAATTGTTGGATTTGGAATTAACCGATCCTGAATTAAAAGAATATACCCAAATCATTATCGCTGAAGCCGATCGCTTGAAAGATTTAATGGATAAAATGTTAGGGCCGAATAAATTGCCGCAAAAATCTGAAATTAATATTCATCAGATTTTAGAGCGAGTAAGACAATTAGTGATTGCTGAAGCCAGCGGCACAGCACAAATTATTTGTGATTATGACCCTAGTATTCCAGATTTATTAGCCGATAAAAACCAACTGATTCAAGCATTGCTCAATATTGTCCGCAATGCAATTCAAGCGTTAGAACAACGCAACGATGGAGAAATCACCATCCGCACCCGCATTCACAGGCAAATGACGATTGGGCGAAAGCGATATAAGCTTTTGATTAAAACAGATATTATTGACAATGGCTGCGGAATCAAAGCCGATATGATAGGACAGGTTTTTTATCCCATGATTACAGGCAGAGCAGAAGGCACAGGCTTAGGGCTGTCAATTGCACAAGCTCTTATCAATCAACATAACGGCATTATTGAATGCAGCAGTGAGCCGGGCAATACGGTTTTTTCTGTTTATTTACCACTGGAGCTTTAATCATGGAAACGGTTGCAGATAAAGTTTGGATTGTTGATGACGACAAATCAATTCGCTGGGTGCTAGATAAAGCCTTAAAAAAAGCGTCCATCAATAGTCGCAGTTTTTCAGGTGCAAAAGCCTTGTTAGAAGCCTTGCAGCACGAAGTACCTGATGCGTTGTTGACCGATATTCGGATGCCTGAAATGGATGGTTTGGAATTATTGGCAAAAGTGCAAGTGCAGTACCCAACTTTGCCAATGATTGTAATGACCGCACATTCTGATTTAGAAAGTGCGGTATCCGCGTTTCATGGTGGTGCGTTTGAATATTTGCCGAAACCTTTCGACATTAAAGAAGTGATTGATATAGTGCAACGCGCTTGCATTCATAGTCGGCAACAAAAAAGCCAACAACCTTCCGAATCCATTGAAATGATTGAGGCAACACCGGAAATTATTGGTGCAGCTCCTGCCATGCAGGAAGTGTTTCGAGCGATTGGTCGCTTAGCACGTTCACATATTACGGTATTGATAAATGGCGAATCGGGCACAGGTAAAGAACTGGTTGCAAAAGCGTTGCATCGCCATAGCCCTCGCGCTAAAAAACCCTTTATTGCCCTCAATATGGCAGCGATTCCAAAAGATTTAATGGAATCTGAATTATTTGGGCACGAAAAAGGTGCATTCACCGGCGCACAGGCTCGCCGCGCGGGGCGTTTTGAACAAGCCGATAAAGGCACTTTATTTTTAGATGAAATTGGCGATATGCCAGCCGAATTGCAAACCCGTTTATTGCGGGTTTTAGCGGATGGCGAATATTATCCAGTCGGCGCAACTTCTTCGGTGAAAGTCGATGTGCGAATTATTGCCGCAACCCATCAAAATTTAGAAAATCTAGTCTCCGCAGGACGCTTTAGAGAAGATTTGTTTCATCGTTTAAATGTGATTCGGATTCACATTCCGCCACTGCGGGAACGAATTCAAGATATTGGCTTGCTGATGCGGCATTTTTTAACCCAAGCGGCAAACGAGCTGAATACCGAAATAAAAATCTTAAGACCAGAAACCGAAGCTTTTTTAATGACCTTGCCTTGGCCGGGAAACGTTAGGCAATTAGAAAATATTTGCCGTTGGTTGACCGTGATGGCATCGGGGCGAGAAATTTACCTAACTGATTTACCACAAGAATTGCAAAATGCCAACAAACAAAAAAACCTAATAACAGAGAAAGAAGATTGGCGTAGTTTGTTGTATGAAGCAATCGAACTTCAATTAATTGTGGGAAAATCGGAAATTGCCAGAGAAACCATTGCAGATGTAGAATCCATTATGATTAAAGCGGCTTTGGCACATTCTGCTGGCAAACGTTATGAAGCGGCGTTGTTACTGGGTTATGGTAGAAATACCTTGACCCGAAAAATTCAAGAATTAGGTTTAGAAAAAGAAAATTAATCAAAAGTGTAAAAGTTTTCGTGTAAACCTGTCAGGTTTCTAAAACCTGACAGGTTTATTTATTCTACTAAGGCATTGCCGCAGCCATTTTCCCTAACATTTCCACTACTTTTGCAACCTGCATAATGGTTGCTGCAATTTTATCCAAATCATCAATCGCTTCTTTAATCGACTGATTCGCCGCATTCAAATTATGTGTCACCGCAATATATTCTTTTGAATTTTTTTTCACATTCTCCTTGACCAACTTTTCAATTGACTCCGTAATCACATCAAATTGTTCACGCAATTTTTCTTTTTGTTCAATATCTTCAGCTGCCAAGATTAACTCAAGCAGAGCATCGCTGGTTTCGGTTAATTGTTCGCCCAATGTCATTTAATTTCTCACACTTAAGTTAAGAGCCACTAAACACTTTTAGTGCTAGTCCTAAATTTTTCATTTTTACCCCCAAAAGACGGGTATCTACTAAAAACTCTGAGTTGTTTTCTAAAGCATTCACCAATTCGGCATTTGCTGATTTTAAAGCGGTTAAAACTGCAATCGCTTGCGCTCCGGTTTTTTTCACGCGAGTGCGTTGCGAATCCGCCAGTCGATACGCTTGAATGGCAAATAATTTACTTTTGGGATTATCTTTGTGAGCAGCCAATGCCATATCCGCATCCACTTTTAAGCGTTTGCTGGTGTTATCAACCGCATGAAGTAAATTTAAACCAGTCGGATTAAAATCTTGAATCAATAAATCACACAAATGATCGACATCGGTTTTGCTACGCAGCACAATCTGTTTTAAGGCTTTTGCGCGTTGTTGCTCCAGAAAAAAACCACCAATATTGTAAACCAGCGCACCTAAATTATCTAAATCAGCGTCACTTAATGTTCTGCCGCTGACACCTCTGAGGCTATCTTCAAACTGCATGGTGGCGTTTCTTAAATCACGACTTTGTCTGTCATCCACCAGCGCAAGCAACAAATCGCCATACGCCGATAACGCAATTGCCGCATTAATTCTAATTGCCACATCATCTACATCAAATGCGCCATCCAAATCATTGATTTTTGCTTTGCCGCCTAAAGCAATATCTTTGGTATTCATTTGAATCGTCACATCACGCATGGCTGCAAATTCTTTTGCAGAAAAATCCCCCACGCTAGTGGAGGCAGAAGCAAAGCGCGTTGCAGCTTCGCGTTGTGTCACGCTTAAGCCGCAGCCTGAAATTATCAGCGATAAGGTTAAAACGGTTATTTTTTTTATCATCATCTTTCTCTAAGAAATATGCACAAATTAATTTCTTTAAGTGGGTTGTTCTAATCGGTGAATGTCACGACTGGCAGTCTGCCAGTCGTTATGCTTTACGCCGCTACCGCTATCCCATTGTGCCGCAACAACGCATCAATTTTCGGCTCGCGTCCACGAAAGTTTTTAAACAATTCTAACGCATCCTCGCTGCCGCCTTTTTCTAAAATATTGGTTAAAAAAGCCTCGCCTGTCGCACGGTCAAAAATGCCATTTTCTTCAAACAAAGAATAAGCATCGCTGGATAAAACTTCTGCCCATTTATAGCTGTAATATCCTGCATCATAACCGCCGGCAAAAATATGCGAAAAACTGTGTGCAAAGCGATTAAAATCTGGCGGCAAAACCACCGCAACTTGCTCACGAATCGCATTTAAGGTTTCATAAATTCGCCCGCCCTGCGCAGGGTCAAAAGCTTGGTGAATTTTAAAATCAAACAAACTAAATTCTAATTGCCTAACCATCATCATGCCGGCTTGAAAATTCTTTGCTGCCATCATTTTTTTAAACAATTCATCCGGCAATTTTTCCCCTGTTTGATAATGCCCAGAAATCAACGCCAACGCTTCTTGCTCCCAACACCAGTTTTCCATAAACTGACTCGGCAACTCCACCGCATCCCACTCCACGCCACTAATACCGGAAACGCCAGCATAATCGACTTGGGTAAGCATGTGATGTAAACCGTGTCCAAATTCATGGAATAAGGTTTGCACCTCATCATGGATTAATAATGCCGGTTCATCGCCCGTTGGTGGAGTGAAATTGCACACTAAATACGCAACCGGCGTTTGAATGCCGTCTTGAGTACGTCTGCGTGTCACGCAATCCGCCATCCACGCGCCGCCACGTTTTTTACTTCTAGCATATAAGTCTAAATAAAATTTGCCACGCAATTCGCCATCTTTATCGTGAATTTGGAAAAATTGCACGTCTTTATGCCAGCTATCAAATTCAGTGATTTCTGTAATTTGCAAACCGTATAATTTTTCCACAATAGCAAACAATCCCGGCAACACGCGGTTAATCGGAAAATAATGTTTCACTTCTTCTTGCGACAATTGATAAGCATGTTGCCGCATTTTCTCAGAATAATAGCTCACATCCCACGCTTGTAAATCCTCTAAACCATCATATTGTTTAGCAAACTCACACAATCCCTCTAAATCTTTGCGGGCTTGTGGCAATGATTTTTCTGCCAAATCTTCCAAAAATGCAGTCACATCAGTCGGTTGCTGCGCCATTTTGGTTGCTAATGATAATTCGGCATAATTGGCAAAACCGAGCAGCAACGCCATTTCGTGCCGTAAAGCTAAAATCTGCTCCATCAATTGTGAATTATCCCATTCAGGATTTGCGCCCAATTCCGATGCGCGTGTTGCAAAAGCTTGATAATGTTCTTGCCGCAATGCGCGATTATCGGCATACGTTATCACCGCTAAATACGATGGAAATTGCAAGGTAATCATCCAGCCTTCTTTTTCTGCTTGTTCCGCCGTTTGTTTGGCTTGCATCATGGCAGATTCAGGCAGCCCCGCTAATTCAGTGGCATCGGTAATGTGTTTTGTCCACGCATTGGTGGCATCCATCACATGTTCGCCATATTGACTGGATAATCTTGATAATTCCTGACTAATTTCTTTATAACGTTGTTGTTGTTCGGGAGGTAAATCAATGCCGGATAAACGAAAATCACGCAGCGCGTTATTAATCACCCGTTGCTGTGCTTTGTGCAATTGCGCAAATTCTGCACTGTCAGCAATAATTTGATAAGCGTTGAATAAATCTTGGTTTTGCCCCATTTCGGTGGAATATTCACTCAACTTGGGCAAGCAAGCGTTATACGCATCACGCAATGCGTCATTGTTCATCACCCCGTTCAAATGGCTGGCAGGCGACCACGCTTTGCCGAGTTTATCCTCAATTTCCTCTATCGGCTGCACCAAATTTTCCCAAGTATAGTCTTTAGTTGCTTGCAAACACTGCGCAACAATGCTCCGCGCTTGCTCCAAAATGTGGTCGATAGCAGGTTCAATATGCTCAGGTTTAATCTGAGAAAACTGCGGCAAGACCGATTCAATAAGTAATGGATTTGTATTCATAAAAATAAGAGATTATTTAAGATTAAAGACAGGCTGCGCTGAGAACAAAACCTTGCGGAGATTCGATTTTGGAGAAAGCAAAAACAGCATCTTGGAGAGAGTAGCTCATATAATAGACTTGTTTTAATCTAAAAACATAGTATTTCACTCAGGCATGGTTCAAAAGTTTTCATACGACTATGGAAGAAAGTTTAGCTGAAATTTTTCACTGTAAAAGCAATTCCCACAATAAAAAAACTATTAGCCGATGTTACGCACGACTCTACATGGAAAAGGCTAATCGCCACTCAAAAATAAGTCCGAAAAAATATTGAATGTAGGTGCGGATTTATCCGCACAGTGCGAATGAATTCGCACCTACAGTTTTAAGCTTATTACTCAAAGATGTTGTGCAAAATCAATAAGTGTTGTCGTCGCAATCTTCTGAATTTCACAAAACGACCAGTCGTCTTTAAAATTTTTTGTTTAACTTAGCAATGGGCATAAAATAATTCCGGCAGCATAACGACTAGCAGTCCTTTAAGGCATAGCTATCTACACATCTTTATTTTAAAAAAGTGTTTATATATCAATTGGATATTGAAATATGTAGGTTGGGTTAGCTGCTTTTTTCGTCAGAAAAAAGAGCGTAACCCAACAAAGTGCGTCGATTTTAACGCTGAATGTTGGGTTACGCTTATCTCGCTTCGCTCAATAATGCTAACCCAACCTACAAAAAATTCTTTATTATCAATGGTTTTGGTATAAAAACTATCAAGCTATCTTGTGTAGATACTTATGCCTTTGAGGACTGCCAGTCGTGACCTCAGCGATTTTTTGTACAGGTTTCTAAGCGAATGAATTCGCCTCTACTTCAACATCTGTTTTTCTTTTGCCAATGTCAGCCACTGCGGATACTCAGCCATCAACAAATCATAAAGTTCTTCATTCGTGACTTCTTCAGGATCTTCCACACTAAAAAAATTGGCATTATCAATATAACGATTCGGTAACACGTCTAATTCTTCTAAAAAAGAAAACTCACTCGCCAAAACTTTGGCAAAAAAACCTTTATTTTTCGCGGATTTGTAAGTTTTGCCGATTGCCATAAATTGCCAAAATATCGGCTCATACGATGAACCTTTCACTTGGCGGCGCGTATCTTCTGGGTCGGTAGTATTGCCATCGGTGACAAACATCACATACACAGGCAACTCTGCTGTCGTAACAATCGGTTTATCAGCAGAAATTTGCAACGGAAAATAAAAATTGCGGATTTCCTTCATCACTTTGCCATAACTAGTGCCGCCTTCCAAAGGATATTGTGCCAGCAATCGGTGGGTAAAATCTGGAAAATTCTCAATACTCATTTCTTCTGCATGGTGAGCGCGAAAACCAAACAAAAACACATCAATCATGCCGTCATCATCAAACTGACACCCCAGCGCAAGCACTTTTTCGGCTAAGCGTTGCATTTTGCCGCTGCTATATAAATTGTGCATAGAAGCTGAAATATCCAAACAAATTGCCACGCGAGCCTTATGTTGCGTGAGATTAACCTTTTCCAACGAAACATGCGCTTGTTTTGCCAACGATAATAACACCGGTTTATCTTGCAGTTTTTTCTCCAAAGAAATCATTTTAGAAGGCGCGGCTGGCGCAGCTGGAACAACCACTTCCAGAACAGAAGGCGCAACGGTTGCCGCAGCTTCTTCACTCACCGAAACACCAAAATGCAAACACAATGCCTCTAAACCGCCATTAAAACCTTGTCCGATGGCTTTGAATTTCCACTGCCCTTTGTTTAAGTACAATTCTGCAAAAATCAGCGCGGTTTCTTGATTCAGTTCTTGCGTAGCTAATTCATACGCTGCCAATTCTTCTTTCTCTTTAAACACCTGAATGGTCGCTTGATTGAGATTTTTAAATTGTTGGTTGCGCTCCACGCCTTCATAAATTGTCAACGTAAAGGCAATTTTTTCAATCACAGGATTGAGTTTGTTTAAGGCAATCGTAAACTGTTTTTTCTTCGCCAAATAATGCACCGCGTCATCTTGCGAGGCGGGTTGATTAAAAAAAATCATGCTTTCATCATTGAGAACTTTTCCAGCAGCATTCAGCATAAAAGCGGAAGCGTCCAGTTCATAATTTCTCGGCACGTCCCAATTTAAGCTCACCACAATGGCATCTTGTCCAGATGCAGAAATCACAGTATTCGAGCCTTTAGCAAGTTGTAGAGTCATCGTGTTACCTAAAATAAAAAGTTAATGTCGCAGATAAATCACATCTATTCAAAACAGTTTTTCAAAAGAGTGAGCGAATATTCTTAAATAACCTGAGTTCGGGATAATCTTACAAGCAAACGCTACGTCATTCCGGCATGGATGCCGGAATCCAGCCACAAGGATGTGAACCTTTAACTAAAACTTGCCATCCTTGGCACTGGATACCAGCATCCATGCTGGTATGACGATGGCTTTTATCCCGAACTCAGGTTAAATAGGTAGAGACGCAACTACTGCATCTCTACGCGTTAATTACCATCAATCAAAGGCAGGGGATTTCAATCCAAAAACAGCTACCTTCGCCTTCCACACTTTCCACACCAATTCTGCCATCCATAGCTTCAGTCAATTTTTTGCTAATACACAAACCAATCCCCGTTCCTTCTATATGAGAGTTTTTCGCAGTCAATCTTTCAAACGGATGAAACAATTTAGCTAACTGCGCTTTAGATAAGCCATTGCCAGTATCTGTGATGCTAATTCTCAACCGCTGCGGCTGAATCAGCGCAGTTGAAATAGTCACGCTGCCGGCTGTGCGATTATATTTAATGGCATTTGAGATTAAATTCAACAACACTTGTTTAAAACGTAATTTATCCACAATCACAAATCTTTGAAAACCCATACTGGAGTTATCAATCAACTTAATTTGATTTTTCACGGTTAAAGGTTGCATCAAGCTCAAACAATTTTGAATTAAAAAAGTTAAACTGATTTCTTCTAAGTTGAGTTCTAATTTTTCCGCTTCAATTCTTGCCAAATCCAACACTTGATTGATTAAATCCATCAAATGATGTCCGGCAGTAATAATGTGTTGCACGCTTTCACCTTGGTCTTCCGTTAATTTATCTAACGCTAACAGCTGCGCAAAACCTAACACGGCATTCATGGGAGTGCGCAGTTCGTGGCTCATCTGCGAAAGAAATTCACTTTTGGCACGGTTGGCTTTTTCAGCTTCCAACTTCGCTTTATTCAATTCAGATTCGCTTAAACGTTTAATTTCCTGTTCTTGCTGTTTGCGCTCCGTAATGTCATGCAAAATAGCATAAATAACCATTTTCCCTTCATAAACAATCACATTAGAATAAAACTCAATCTCTTTGATGTCGCCATTACTTAAGCGGTGTTGTGTTTCCAAATGCAGATTTTGTTTTAAAGTGACGTTTAAGATGGGTAAAATTTTGTCTAATGGCAGCGTATGAATATCACTGATATTCATGCGACGTAATTCTGCAACGCTATAGCCCCAAAAATCACTGGCGGCAGGATTCGCGTCAACAATATTGCCAGTTTCTGGTGCGATTAACACTGCCATGCTGCAACTGCCTTCAAACATTTGCCGATAGCGCGTTTCACGTTCTAGCAACTGCGCATTCATTTTTGTTGCTAATTTTAGGGCGCGTTGCCGACCGTTGACCAACATCCAAGTAATCATCGTCAACATTTCAGTCATCGCAAAACCGATGAAGGCCGTTAGATACGGATGATTTAAATTGATGCTAGATTCAAAAACGCTATGCGAATGAATGTATATCGACCAAAAATGCCCAGCCATTTCAATGTATTTAACTCTTACAAAAGCGGATTTTGTGTAGTCCAAATCATCGTTATTATGATTATAAAGCAAGCCTTGGGTAGAAACTTTTGTGCCGTCATACACATCAATATCTAAATTAAAACCTCTTTTCTGGCGATCCTTTAACACCGCCCGCATAAAATCATTCATTCTAAACGGCGCGTAAACCCAACCTAATAACTGTTTGTGGCGTAACGCGGGCTTTGAAATTTCGGTATTTTTGCGATACAGCGGCAAATAGATTAAAAAGCCCGCTTGCACATTCGGTTCAATTTCCTGCACCAATTTCACTTTGCCAGACAACACAATTTTATTTTCATACCACGCTTTATCCATTGCCGCACGTCGCACCGGCTCTGAATACATATCAAAACCAAAAGCTCTTTGATTGCGTTGATTAAACGGCTCTATAAACACAATCGAGCTGTAAATGCTGCGTTCCCCAGCCGGATGAATGGTGTAATTTGCAAAACCTTCTGCCTGAATTTGCGCAATATGCGTTTCTTTTTCGCTGGCAGGAATCAACTTTGCAAAGCCAACCCCTTGAATGCCCGGATAAATTTGTTCAACATCTAACTCGCTGACATAGTTTTTAAACTCCTCGCGCGATACTTCATTTGATGCAATAAACAAAGCGCGTCCACCGTGTAACACTTGGCTGTAAGCTTGCAAACGTTGTTTAATCAAAATTTCAACTTCACTGGCTTGAGCATCAAATTGTTGTTGCTGCTCTTTTTTTGCCAATTGATAGGCTAAATCCCATAAATAATATGAGCAGCCTAAACAAAGACCCAACACTAACACTGGCAATAAGCCAATAGCATTAAACTTCGGTTTAATACTCACATTCATCAAAACCTCACATTAGACAAAGACATATTTTTTAGTTAAGTTTTTGATTATCATTCGTTTTTTTAAGTTACAGTCTTTGCATTAAGGCATGAAAATTTCTTAAACCAACCCGCTTATATTTTTGTTTTGCTGGAGTACAAGAGCTTTAGCTGTTGTTGTGCTTCGTAACAAACTAAAGCTTTTTTACTCCTGCAAGGGCACGAGTTATTTAAATATCGTTCCTAAATACTGGGGATTTCAACCCAAAAACAACTCCCCTTCCTCACTTCACTTTCCACACCAATCGTGCCGTGCATGGCTTCAATCAGTTTTTTGCTAATCACCAAACCAATGCCAGTGCCTTCTATATTGGAGTTTTTGGCACTCAAGCGTTCAAATGGTTGAAATAATTTGGCAATTTGTTGTTCGGATAACCCTTTTCCGGTGTCTGTAACGTTGACTCTTAACAACTGAGGATTTATCACACGACACGAAATACTCACAGTGCCACCGATGCGATTATATTTGATTGCGTTGGAAATTAAATTCAGCAGCACTTGTTTAAAACGCAATTTATCGGCTATCACAGCACTATGACAATCTTTACAAGTCTCATCAATCAACGTCACTTGATTTTTGATTGCTAACGGCTGCACCAAGCTTAAACAATTCTGTATTAATTCGCCTAAATCAACGGCTTCCAAATTTAATTGTAATTTATCAGATTCAATTTTCGCCAAATCTAATACTTCATTAATTAAATCCATCAAATGATGTCCTGCCGTTAAAATATGTTGCACACTATCGGTTTGATCTTCAGACAATTCGTCTAATTCCAGCAGCTGCGCAAATCCTAACACTGCATTCATTGGCGTGCGTAGCTCATGGCTCATGCTAGATAAAAACTCACTTTTCGCCCGATTAGCCCGCGTTGCAGCTAGTTCAGCCTCGTGCATTGCTTGTTCTGCTAATTTGCGTTCGGTAATATTTTCATGGCTAATCACCACGCCGTTTTTTTCACCTTGCAACTGCGAAACCGTCATATAAAACCAACGATTTTCAGTTGGCGAATGACAGGGATATTCAATATGGAATTCTTCCTGTTGCCCTGCCATCACCGCTTTAATTCCAACTAAAAATTGATTTGATGATAGCGCATCATTTGCATGAGTACCTTCATCTGCCGAGGCTTGCAGGTAATTGAAGCCTAGCATGTAGTTACGCTCGTCCGACATTCCATTGTCCTGCGCAAATCGCTGCCAAGCTCGATTCACCATAATAATCGTTCCGGTGGAATCTAACACAGCAATATGCGGCGTGAGCGAATTTAAAATACTCGTGCTAAGTGATTCACTATTTTTCAAAGCATTTTCCATTTGTTTTCGTTCTGTAATATCAGTGAGAAAACCATGCCAAACCGTTGCGCCATCTTCTTGTCGTTCTGGCAAGGCATTACCAAGCAGCCAACGTTCGCTACCATCATCAAAGCAAATGCGGCATTCATGTAACCAAGGAAATAAATTTTTTGCAGAATACTTCATAGAAGTTAGCAATTGTGCATAATCTTCACGATGAACCACTGCCAGAATCTTCTCGCTGTTTTCCAACACATCTTCAGGATTCAAATGAAAAATATCTTGAATCGCCAAACTACAATACGGAAAACAAGTGCTGCCGTCGGCATTTAAGCGAAATTGAAACACCATGCCCGGCACGCGACTGGCAATTTTTTGTAACCGTTCTAAAGCCTCCAGCTGTTCGAGGTGCGCTTGTTTATACTCGCCCAATAACACCGCGATAAATTGTCCAGCTAATGCCATGCTCAATAAATAACCATTTAAATCGAGCAATAAAATCACATTTTTCTCTACAAATACGCCGTGCATCTGTTGCGTTAATAACAAACTCACCGCTGCCACAATTGTGGTTGCCAAATTCACCATCGTGATACCGCCAGCTTCTGCGATAAAAATCAGCAACGGCACAGTCACTGCAAACGCCAAAGTTACACTGCTAAACAGCGCGGTAGAAAACAAAATCCCTGCCGTTGCCAGCACAAATACACTGAACTTACGAAAGTTGTATAAACTTTGGCGTAAATTGTTTTTATGAGTATAAGCAGTCAACAGCAACGGTGTGATTAAGGCTTGCCCTAACGCATTGCCACACCACCAAGAAAAGCAGGCTATGGTAAATTGTGAGGTTGGCACGACATTGTTTAACCATAGCAATGTTGTGCCTAATGTGGCACTAAAAGGTTGCAATATAAAGAAAATCAACAAAAATAATCCCGAAACATCACGGATTTTTGCTAACGTTGATTGTAATGCTAATCGGTGAAAAAGTATTGTCCCAAGTACCGCTTCAAGACTATTAATGATTGATACGCCTAACGCGGCGTGCCAATGCAAGCCATTGTATAAAGCCAATAATAATTGCCCTAAAAACACGCCAAGCCACATGCGCTTGCCAAATAAAATCGTGGCTGCAAGGGCAAATCCTTCGGCGGCAAAGACCACTAAAGTCACAATGCCATGCGAAACGGAGAGGGAAAAACTGGCTTGTCCCGCTGCAAAATAAGACGCTGCCAGCAATAGCACTTGCAGAAAATATTTAGGCATAAAGTGCACCTGTATTGCTGAAAAACGATAACTCATTGATAAAAGTGTGTAATTGGAGTCAAAAAAATAACGGTTAAGCCTAAACGTAATCTTGCAAAGTTTCAAATCGAAAAGCGGCGTTTCAGTTTTTAAGTTATTCACAAATATTTTCCACTATGTGGGAGCGACTTTTTTCTTGTTCCCACGCGCCGCGTGGGAACACATGCTGTATCGCGCTGCGATACGAGACGCAGCGCGTCAAAGCGACATTCCCACACAGCGTGTGGGAACGAGAGAACGAGAGAAAATACAAAAAAATTTCAAGACGACTGGTCGTTTTTTAAATATTTTTAAAACGACCAGTCGTCTTGAAAAATTTCACTGTAAATTACATTCCAATGAGAATCCACTTCGCGAAAATAAAATTCCGCGCCTTTGTGCGGTATACTTTGCAACAAAACTTTTCTCAAAATCACAAACCACAATGAACAACCAATCCTTTATTCAACGCGATGCGCAAGTGCTTTGGCATCCTTGCACCCAAATGAAAGACCACGAAACCCTGCCTGTTGTGCCCATTAAAAGCGGCAAAGGCGTGTGGTTGGAAGATTTTGACGGCAATCGCTATTTGGATGCGATTAGCTCGTGGTGGGTGAATCTGTTTGGACATGCCAATCCACATATTAATCAAGCGTTAAAAAATCAACTCGATTCGCTGGAGCATGTGATTTTAAGCGGCATGACACACGATGCCGCAATTACCTTAGCGGAAAAATTGGTGGAAATTACGCCAGCCAACTTAAGCAAATGTTTTTATGCTGACAGCGGCTCGGCGGCGATTGAAGTCGCGTTGAAAATGAGTTTTCACTATTGGCAAAATCGCGGACAAAAACAAAAAACCAAATTTATCACGCTGGATAATAGCTATCACGGCGAAACGCTGGGCGCATTGGCGATGTGCAATTTGGGATATTTTAAGGAAACCTACGCGCCGCTATTAATGGATGTGATTACTGTGCCGAGTCCCGACTGTTTTCATCGAGAAGTAGGCGAATCTACCCATGATTATTCGGTGCGGCAATTTGCGCTGATGGAAAAAGCGATTGCCGAAAATGCGGATAATGTCGCTGCGGTAATTGTTGAGCCGTTGGTGCAAGGCGCGGGGCGAATGCGCATGTACGATCCGATTTATTTAACTTTGCTGCGGGCGGCGTGCGATAAATACAACGTGCATTTGATTGCTGATGAAATTGCGGTCGGTTTTGGGCGCACCGGAACATTATTTGCCTGTGAACAAGCCGGCATCAGCCCCGATTTCATGTGTTTATCCAAAGGTTTAACCGGCGGTTATTTACCGTTATCAGTGGTTTTAACGCACGATGAGGTTTATCAAGCCTTTTATGATGATTATCAAAATTTAACCGCCTTTTTGCATTCGCACAGTTATTGCGGCAATCCTTTAGGTTGTCGGGCGGGTGTGGCAACGATTGAAATTTTTCAACAGCAGAATATTATCGAAAAAAATAAAGCGTTAAGTGTGGCAATGGCAACAGCAACTGCGCGTTTTAACGAACATTCTCATGTGATTGATGTGCGCCAAACCGGAATGATTTTGGCGATTGAATTTGTGAAAAACAAACAAACGGGCGAGGCGTTTGCGTGGCAAGAGCGGCGCAATTTAAAAGTGTATCAATACGCGCTCTCAAAAGGTTTGCTGCTACGTCCGATTGGCAATGTGATTTATTTTATGCCGCCTTATGTTATCACCGAACAGGAAATTCACTGGATGGCTGATGTAACGTGGGACGCGCTCAATTTTGCGGTGCAAGGATAATCATGCGAGTGTCTCGATTATATTTAGCCGTCACGCTGCAAGTGGGGCAAACTTTCGCGCTCGACGACGATTCTGCCCATTATTTGCGCACCGTGTTACGCTTAAAAGAACAAACGGAACTGATTTTATTTAATGGTGAAGATGGAGAATATTTAGCCAGCTTAACCGAAGTCAGTCGTAAACATGTGCGGGTTTTCATCAAAGAATGGATTAATCGCAGTGTCGAATCGTCATTGAATGTGGTGATGGGCTTGGGGATTTCACGCGGCGATAGAATGGATTTAGCGGTGCAAAAATCGGTGGAATTAGGCGTAAACACGATTACGCCATTGATTACTGCTCGTTGTAATGTGCCTCTTAAAGCAGACAAAGAAAATAGCAGCGCAGACCTTCCAGGTTTTAAAAACCTGGAAGGTCTCAAAAAAAGCAAAGAATCATCAAAGCTCCTGCATTGGCAAAAAATTGCACAACACGCCAGCGAACAAAGTGGACGCACGCTTGTGCCGCCGTTAAATCCTATCGAAGAATTGGAAAATTGGGTGACGCAGCAGCAAGGTTTAAAAATTTTTTTAGATCCTTATGCGCAATTCACTTTAAAACAATTGCAACCGGAACAAAATTTAGTCACTTTGTTATCAGGGCCTGAAGGCGGTTTTACTGAAACGGAACGTGAAATTGCGAAAGCGGCAGGATTTATTCCTGTGTCATTAGGAAAGCGAATTTTACGAACTGAAACGGCTGCGTTAGCGGCTTTATCTGCTGTGCAAATGCTCTGGGGGGATTTTGCGTAACGTGTTTTTGCCGCATTATGTCGTGGCCATTTTGTTTCCGCTGCTGATTTTATTCGTGCTGATTAGCGTCTCTTGCGTGCTCAGTTATGGCATCGTGATGACAGTCGGCGAAATTTTGCCGCTGCATAAATTAATTAGCAAAGTCACCGAGTTTTTATTGCTGCTCAGTTTTTTTCCATTACGCGGCTGGTTAAACTTATCATGGACAGGCATTGGATTTTCGCCTAAACATCTGTTTTTTAAACAAATGTTGACAGGTATCGGTACAGGATTATTAACATTGCTGCCAATGTTCGGATTGCTGTATTTATTAGGCGTAAATGTTTGGGATGACAGCAAAGTCTGGACGCTAGGCATGGTGCTGAAAAAAACCACGATTTCATTTTTGTTAGCGTTGTTAATTTCCGTGATAGAAGAACCGATTTTTCGCGGGATTTTATTAGAAGGTTTATTAAATAAAACAAACACTTGGCTTGCGGTGATTATCAGTTCAGCTTATTACGCGGGTTTGCATTTTTTAGCGACCAGTCATCAAGTGCCTTTGCAAGAAATCAGCTTGAGCACAGGATTTATGTTATTTGCGGAAGCAATTGGCAATTGTGTGAATCCATCCGTGCTGCCAGCTTTTATCGGATTGTTGATGGTCGGTGTGTTTTTAGCGATGATTCGCACGCAGTTTAAAACCAGTTTAGGGTTTTGTATCGGTTGTCATGCCAGTTGGGTGTGGCAAATTAAAATCAATAAAGATGTTTTTAATACAGATTTTGACTCACCTTATGCGTATTTGGTGAGTAATTACGATGGTTTAGTTGGTGGTTTAATCGCAGGTTGGTTGTTGTTGGCGACGTTGATTTTTTTGGCTTATCAAGGTGGGCGGCAATAATCTAAATTCTCAAAAAACGCAAACCTTCCAAGTCTTTAAGATATGGAAGGTTTTTTTACGCTTACAAAACAAAATCTGCTACCGCTAGTGCACTGACACCAGTGAGCAAAATTGAAAATTCAGGGCTGCTATCAGTATCATTACTGCCATATAAAATATGACTGGCAGCATCAAAACGTAATTGTCCCGCTGCATTTGTGGTGCTGAATGCAGTAGCACCGATAAAGCTAAATGCTTGATTGCCCACTGTATTTGTATTTGCATCAATCGCGGAAAGATCTATTTTGTCTGCTTGCGCATGTTTGAAATCAACAATTGTGTCTCGCTTGGTTGCGGTAATCCCTGTTTCCGTCACAGCAGCAAACTTGAAAACATCCGCCCCTGTACTGCCTGTTAATTTGTCTTTTCCTGCGCCGCCTATCAATACGTCATTGCCTGCACCGCCATTAAGTACGTTAGCTTTTGCATTGCCTGTGAGCGTATTTTTTAAGCCATTGCCTGTGCCATTAATTGCCGAAGTTCCCAACAGAGTCAGGTTTTCTACATTAGCTCCTAACGTATAATTGATGTAGCTTTTAACCGTGTCAATTTGGGTTGTAAGTGTTGATGTTTCAATAACAACATCACCTGTATTATCAACGGTATAAGTGTCATTGCCTAACCCGCCCGTCATCGTGTCAGCCCCTGCTAAACCATTAATAGTGTCATTACCCGCTGTGCCAGTCAGTGAATCATTACCTGCTGTGGGCGTGGTGCTAATTGAAAAGGGATTTGCGGTGGTATAAACATTTTCACTATTGCTGGGGTCAGTTGCTGAATTACTATTCCAACGGCTAAAACTGATAGTTGCGTTGTCACCGCTAAAATTGGGCGATTCACTATCACCTAAATTGGTATTATCAGCGAGTCTTACAATCTCACCTGTGTCTACTTTTACCACAAACACATCAGCAGCGTTATTGGCATCACCAATAACTAAATTAGTCGCATCACTGACGAAAGCAACGGTTTTTCCATCAGGACTGATGGTCACATCCCAACTATTACCGTCTATAGATTGTCCGTCATAACCTACCGTAAGCAGTTTTATCATGCCGGTTGTCCAATCTTTTACATAAACCGAAGCATAGCCAGCATCGTTGGTGCTGTAATACAAATCAGTGGCGTAACTGACAAATGCAACTTGTGAACCATCAGCACTTATGGATGGATTATCACTCCAGCCGTAAGCCGAATCCCCCACACCATTGCTGCTAATCAGTGTCACTGCGCCTGTTTGCATGTCTTTTACAAATACATCGCGGTTATCGTTGCTGTCGTTGGCGATTAAATTGCTGGCATCACTGGAAAACGCGACATAGCGACCATTATCGCTAATCACCGGATGAAAACTATCCCAATCTGTTTGAATACCATCAACCGTTTGACTAACTAAACTCAACGCACCTGTGCTGACATTTTTCAGATAAATATCATTTGTGCCGTTGAAATCAGTAGTTATCAGATTTGAGGCTTGGCTTTCAAACACCACATACAACCCGTCTCTGGTCATATCGGCGTTGCCGCTCCAACCGTCACCGACTTGTGTGCCAATCCCACTAATCAATTTTATAGCGTTGGTGCTGGTGTCTTTGATGAAAATATCGCTGTCGTTATTGTTGTCATTGGCAATCAAGTTGTCCGCGTAACTTGAGAACAGCACAAATCGCCCATCGTTGCTGATGTCAGGTTGGTAACTGTTGGAATTGGCTTCAAAACCTGCGGCTGTAGTGCTGACCAGTTTTAATGCGCCTGTTTGGGTGTTTTTTAAATAAATCAGATTTTGCCCGTAAGCTTGGGTGGATAAGTTTTGTGCATCACTGGCAAACACGGCATATTGTCCGTTTTGGCTTAAAGTCGCTTGATTGCTGATGCTGTTGCCGACCACATTAGTGGCAGTGCTGCTGATTAAAGTGGTAGTCATAATAAATCCTCATTGAGCAAAAATGCCGCTTGTAAAGTTTTTGCGTCTAAAATCGCCTCTGCCCAGCTTTCCAACTCATCCGTAGAAGCATTCGCTAATTTTGCCTGCGCCCAATCCGGCAATTCACCAAAACGTTTGCGCAACTGCCGTCTCAGCACTAACGCTTCGCCTTCTAACAAGCCTTTTTGCAAGCCTTTTTGCAATCCTTTTTCCTCTCCTTTACCTTCCCAGTAATCAACCCAGGAATCCACACATTCTTCTAACATAATTGCCATCTCCTCTAAATTCTTTGCTGCTTTAAAAGCGTTTGGTTCTTTCAAACGCATTGATAAGTTGTATTCTACCCAATGCCTGAAAATCCGCTCCAGTTCAGGCGTATGTTTTACCAACAAAAACAACCGTGCTACTTGTTTGGCTTTTGTGAAAATATCATCATTTTTTTCGAGCTGAAACAAGGTGGCGACGGCATTATCAATCTGCATTAAGGTTTCATTTTCATATTGACACTCATCTATCAAGAAAAACGATAAGCTTGGACAATACTGCGCTAAAACTTCATGCGGTTGGGCAATCAATTCCTGAATCGCTTGCGGATATTTCCAAGCGTGTTGTCCACGATGTAACACAATCGGCATCACGGGCGGTAATTTATCGTGCGTTTTTAGATTTTGGCTGCTAATCAAGTCTTGATACAGCAAGCCGATGTAGGTCATTATCCGCACGGGCATAAAATAGTCAGGTTCTGATTGAAATTCTAACAGCAGATAGACATATAAATCCTGTTCATGCCAGCGCACTTTCCAAATCAAATCATCAAACCGTTCACGGCAATCCTCAGTGACGTAGCTGTTATTGGTTTTTTCCAGAGTTGAAAAATCCAATTCATTCACCCAGTCTTGTTTAACAAAGCTTTGCAGCAATTGCTGAACAATTTCAGGATGGCTAAAAATGGCTTTGTAACTGGCATCGTGTGATTTCAAAGGGTCTCCAAGTGTGTTTGATTAATCATGATTCAGACAAAATGTAGGTTTTCATTAGGCACTCATCATCAATTCTGCCTGAATGATTTGTTTCAGTGATTTCATCATTTTAAAAATGGCAAAAATTTCTTCATTATCGGCATGGTAAGTTCGGCTAATGCAATATTCATTGCCTGTTAAAACAATGAAATACCAATCCAATCCCACCACAAACAAACCGTAAATGGGCAATCTGTTTTGATTTTGCTCTCTGGCAACCAACATGGCTACCAAAACTTGTGCATCGGGCGTGCCTTGATTTTCAATGCTGCGTTTGTATTCATGCAGGCAAAAATAAGGTGTCTCAGGTTCACGAAAACCTGTGGCAATCACCCCGTCGACAGTGCCCGATAATTCATAATCATCGACAGTTCCTGATAAGGGACGCTCTAAAAAATAGCCGATTTGTTCATCGTCAATTCTGGCTGTGACAATCAAAGGGCTAATAAATTTATTTTCTAATTCCACTTCGTTCCAAGCGCGTCCGCCACGAATTAAGGCTTTTTGAAACCCCAATAAACTCTCTTTTTCAAACTCATTGATTTCAAGTGCGTTATTTTCCCACTGCTTTAATAACTCACATTCCCAAATTTGTTTTAAGCCAAAGGTTTTGTCTAATGTGGTGAGCGTCCAGTCTTTAAACGTTGCTTTTTTCATGCGTTATTTCTCTGTATAGGGCTAATCATTATTCAATTTCTTAATGATAGATTTTGCTAAATTTTCGTTGATTTCAGTATGTCGCGGTATGGGTTGAGATTGTTTAGTGTGTGGATTTGTGTACCAGTCGTGCCGTCCACCGTTACGAACCAAAATACAACCCATTTGTTCAAGTCGTTTGATTAAATCGCGTCTTTTCATTAGGCAACCAAAAGTTCTTCAACTTTACGAAGATAGGGAACTTGCCCTGATTCCATATCGGTTAGCAGGTCTTTGAGATTTTCGATAAGTTCTTGTTTTGTTTCAGCCTGAGTTTGATAATCGGGATAATCATTGAGAAAACCTAACAGAAAATCATCTTCTTGCCAAAAGGTGTATTGTAATTTTTTCATAAAAAACCTTCTTATTTAGTTGTCTGAATCAGGATGGGCAGGATTTTAGGATTAACAAGATACCCAATGCAATCATCCTGAAAATCATGATTCAGACAAAATGTAGGTTGGGGTGAGGAACGAACCCCAACATTTACGGTGTTTGTTTTTGTTGGGGTTCGCAAGCTCACCCCAACCTACGCTCTAGGGCGGCTTGAAATTTGATTTTTGACTTTTAAAACACGCTCTTAAGAATTAACATTGTGTTAGAACCAGAAACGAGCCAAGTGTAGCTTCTACTCTATAACCTGCGGGACATCCCAATTCTTCTGGTCTAAGCAGAGCATCTATACCTGGAGCAAGGCAATAATTCATTTTTTTCCAACATACATTTCTTCCTTGAAAAGCTAATGATTGAGAGATATTTGTATTAGCCGATAAAGCATTTACTTGTGACGCAAGGGCATTCAGACTAGCAGCGGTTTGAGAAGCTACTGTTGTAACTTGAGCAACATTTTGATTAGTTACACTCAACGCCGCTTGCACATTCGCCAAAGCCGCCGCGCTAATTTGCGCCATTGCCTTATCCACCGAAGTGCGTGACAAAGAACCAATCGCTGCCATTGGTACTTGATACGCTCCCGCACTGGTATTAAACACCAATGTTTGAGCATCTGCGTTCAAATTATTTGCAGCGTCTTTTATCATTTGCCGCTGGCAATTAATGGTTAATTTACTCGCAGAATCAAAAGTAAACGCAGTGCTGGCATCAATAGTAATCACTTTACCTGTCAACGATGTGCCACGGGCTGGCAACGTAGTTCTGCACAGAAAACGTCCTGTTCCCATTTGTGACATCCCCAAAAACTTGCCAGATGTTCCTGCGACTGTGGATAAGGTGACACTGACACCTTGCAAGCCGCTGTCGAGTTGCGTTTCAAAAATAACGCCTCTACCTGCCAACGCTTGACATTGATTCCACGCATCTAATGACCCCTGATAAACGGTTCTTGAATAATACGAAGCTTGATTACTGTACGCGCTGCTATTGAACCCTGATGTACAAACTTGACTCTGTTTTGTAACAATTTCTGAATCACTTGCCGCTCCCGAAGCTCCACCAGAAAAAAGACCATATGATGCATTAATAGCTGCTCTTTGGGAGCTGCTTGTTTGAGTATTGCTGTAATCTGCTGAACAAAAAGTAGATTTGGCTAATGATTGCGAATCTTCAGCACTACTGCTTTGCGTGGTGTTGTATATCCCCGCTTTCAATAGCGCGTCACAAGAATCCGCAAAACTGCTGGATGAAAAGGCAAAAACTAGCATTGAACTGAATGCCAGAAACGTTGTTTTTTTGAGGGTGAATGACATAATTTTCTCCTAAAAGTAAAATAAACCGCGTTAGAGTCTGTGCTTTTTTCACTTAAAGACAATAAGCTACAGACAAAATAAGTTGCAGGCGATATTGTTGGGGTTTCTGCGTATTTCATAGGGACTACTTGCCATTTAACGTGGATTTACAAATCCTCATTGAGCAAAAATGCCGCTTGCAACGTTTTTGCATCCAAAATCGCTTCTGCCCAGCTTTCCAACTCATCCGTAGAAGCATTCGCTAACTTTGCCTGCGCCCAATCGGGCAATTCACCGAAACGTTTGCGTAATTGCCGTCTCAGCACTAACGCTTCGCCCTTTAATAAACCTTCTAATAAACCCTCTTGTTTTCCTTTTTGCAATCCTTTTTCTAAACCTTTTTGCAAGCCTTTTTCTTCACCTTTGCCTTCCCAGTAATCAACCCAGGAATCCACACATTCTTCTAACATAATTGCCATCTCCTCTAAATTCTTTGCTGCTTTAAAAGCGTTTGGTTCTTTCAAACGCAGTGATAAGTTGTATTCTACCCAATGCCTGAAAATCCGCTCCAGTTCAGGCGTGTGTTTTACCAATAAAAACAACCGTGCTACTTGTTTGGCTTTTGTGAAAATATCATCATTTTTTTCAAGCTGAAACAAGGTGGCGACGGCATTATCAATCTGTATTAAGGTTTCATTTTCATATTGACACTCATCAATTAGAAAAAACGATACGCTTGGACAATATTGCGCTAAAACTTCATGCGGTTGGGCAATCAATTCCTGAATCGCTTGCGGATATTTCCAAGCGTGTTGTCCACGATGTAACACAATCGGCATCACGGGCGGTAATTTATCGTGCGTTTTTAGATTTTGGCTGCTAATCAAGTCTTGATACAGCAAGCCGATGTAGGTCATTATCCGCACGGGCATAAAATAGTCAGGTTCTGATTGAAATTCTAACAGCAGATAGACATATAAATCCTGTTCATGCCAGCGCACTTTCCAAATCAAATCATCAAACCGTTCACGGCAATCCTCTGTGACGTAGCTGTTATTGGTTTTTTCCAGAGTTGAAAAATCCAGTTCATTCACCCAGTCTTGTTTAACAAAGCTTTGCAGCAATTGCTGAACAATTTCAGGATGGCTGAAAATGGCTTTGTAACTGGCATCGTGTGATTTCAAAGGGTCTCCAAGTGTGTTTGACTAATCATGATTCAGACAAAATGTAGGTTTAAATATCTAAAGCCACTACTCCACTAAACAACCACCGGCTAAAGCACGGTGGGTTTAAGTTACGGACTGAAAGTCCGGATACACGTCGCCTTAACGACGTGTTTTAGGGTTCGACATCAAAGTTTTCGCAGAATCAGATTCAAAATGATGCTCCCAATAGCGTTTTTTCAAAACTGGAAATTCCTCGAAAAACTTGCACACCGTTCTTCCTTTTATTATAGGCACGCTTTTATGGCTGGAGATGAAATCTGCCCGTCTAAAGACGGGGGTTTTAACCTTAATGTATGGAAAATAAACGTGTTTCTAAAATTTCTTTAAATTTTCGCAAAATGGCAATAATTTGTAATAAAGCATCACGTTCTGTGCAGTCATACGATTTAGAGAGCGTATAAACCCTATGTTCTAGCACCATAAAATTCCAAAACTTTCCAATCACATAACAACCATAAATAGGTTTATTGTTTTGATTCAGTTCACTGGCGATAAGCATCGCTTCCAACACTTGCGCAATAGGGCTGCCAAAAGGATTGGTCTGGCGTTTATATTCTTGAAAATGAAAATAAGGCACTTCCGGTCTGTCTAAGATTCCTTTTGCAATCATGCAATCTGTTTTTACTTTTAAAAAATAATCGCCAACGGTCGCAGAAACCGTGCGCTCAAAAAAGGTCAGATAGTTTTTGTCTGGATGACTCAAGTTCGCTAGTCGTAACACAAAGGAGATAAATTGCATCTTCAAATCTTCTTCTTGCCAGCCGTCTATTTGTGATTTGGCATCGGTTAAAATCATGTCGAAAATATATTGCTCACCTGCGTTTAAGGTGGTTTGAGCATTTAGCCATTCTTGAAGGAGAAAACTGCTTTCACTGTCACTGACACGAGTTAGACCAAAAAACTTGATTAATTCGGCTTCGGTATATTGCTTTGTTTTTTTAGCCATGATTTGCAAAAGATAAAAGTTGAGTTGATTGAAGTACAAAAGGCTCTATCGCACTGTTAATTTTTATAACTCAAGCATACAGGATTTTAGGATTAACACGATAAACAACACAATCATCCTGAAAATCATGATTCAGACAAAATGTAGGTTGGGGTGAGGAACGAACCCCAACATTTACGGTGTTTGTTTTTGTTGGGGTTCGCAAGCTCACCCCAACCTACCGCGCTAAAATCTTTGTGCCTGAAAATCATGATGTAGGGTGAGCACGTTGTTTTGCCCACCATTTTAAACAAAAAATATTTTATAAAACACGCAGTTTTTTATGTAATTCAATGTGATGCGGTTGTTTGCGGTGGGCAAAACAGCGTGCCCACCCTACCGGGCTATAAACTTGTGGGTATAAATATTCCTGTTATTTTGCTGCCTGATAAATCACATGAATGAGGATTTCCGTCTCCAGTTGAACTTCTTACGCTAATTGTATGAATGCCAGGTGTGGTTAAAACTGTAGAAGAAATATGGGCACTTTCCCTAACATTAGCGTTAGTGTAAGTACTATCTTTATCGCTAACAATTGAATTATCTAAGAAAATAGAATACCGGCAAGAAGCTCCCATAATGTATCCGTTTAAATGTAAAGATAGTATCCCTTTTTTGGGTACTGTAATATTACAACTATATATATCAGGGCTATAGCTGTTGAATTGTGAATTAATGGTATACATCCACTGAGGAGAGTCGCATGAAATAACAAGTGTGTTATTCAAATTAGCAATAATTAAGTTTCGAGTATTTTCCTCAATTTGCGCCTGCGCTTTATCAAAAGACATTCGTGAATAAGCCCCAATCGCCGCCATCGGCACTTGATAAGCCCCCGCACTGGTATTAAATACCAACGTTTGTGCATCGGCATTCAAATCACCCGCCGGACTCAAACGCATTTGCCGTTGGCAATTAATGATTAATTTACTCGCAGAATCAAAAGTAAACGCGGTGCTGGCATCAATCACAATCAATTTGCCTGTCAACGATGTGCCACGCGCTGGCAACGTCGTTCTGCACAGAAAACGCCCCGTTCCCATTTGCGACATGCCTAAAAACTTGCTGGATGCGCCTGCCGGAGCTGATAACGTCACCGTCACACCTTGCAAACCACTGTCAGTTTGCGATTCAAAAATTACACCTTTATTCGCCAAGGCTTGGCATTGATTCCACGCATCTAACGAGCCTTGATAAACGGTTTTTGCATAAGCAGAAGCTTGATTGCTATAGGCACTGCTGTTAAACCCAGAGGTACAAACTTGACTCTGCTTTGTCACAATTTCTGATGTGCTTACGCTGCCTGATGCACCGCCACCAAAGCCAGCATAAGACGCTTCAATAGCGGCTTGTGTAGAACGGCTGTTTGATGTGTTGCTGTAATCAGCGGAACAAAAAGTGGATTTGGCTAATGATTGCGAATCTTCGGCACTGCTACTTTGAGTGACGTTGTAAATGCCTGCTTTCAATAGTGAATCACAAGAATCAGCAAAACTGCTGGACGAAAAAGCAAAAACTAGCATTGAACTGAATGCCAGAAAAGTTGTTTTTTTGAGGGTAAAGGACATAGGTTTTCTCCTGAAGACATAAAAATTTAACCATACTAAAATTATGTTACTTTTCAAAAGAGAAAACAATATTCTACAGATAAAATAAGTTGCAACTATCTGTGTTTTTCAAAACAACTCTTGTTGATGATTTTGATAATACAACAACGTATTTTTCACCGCCGTAACCACGGCTCTTGGTGTAATTGTTGCCCCGCTAAACTGGTCAAACGCGCCACCATCACGTTTCACCGCCCATTGTGGCAAACCCAATCGCGCTAACGATTGTTGCTGAAATCGCAAAACCCAATCAGAACGACTCAACTCAATTTTATCACCCAAACCCGGCGTTTCTTGATGAGCAATCACCCGCACCCCAGCCAACGTGCCATCCAATTTAATCGCAACCAACAACGCTATTTTGCCGTTATATCCATCAAGTGCAGCACTGGCAATCACCACCGCAACAGGCTTGTCGTGCTTTCTCGCGCGATAAATGGTTGTAACTTCATTACCTAACTGCGAGTCAGTCACTATCAGCGTGTCGCTCTCAATCTGATTGTCATACAACGCGAGCGGCAAAACTTGCTGCAAATTCTGCAACACAGCCGCGCGTTGATTTGCTTGAATCGTGCTGTCGCTCAAATAAAAAACCAAACTCACCAAACTAATCCCAATTAGCGTCATGCCGCCTAATAAAATGGCCAATGCCGCAGGTTTATGCGCAGGTAATTTCATTTTTGCAGCTCATAAACTTTCGGTTGCGTGCAAGCATCTATGGTCGGCACAGCCAAATTCGCCAACAACACCGCAAACGCTAAGCCATCTGGATAACCGCCCCACGTTCTAATGCTGTACAGCAAAATGCCCATTAAACCACCGTACACCCAACGCCCACGATTGCTGGTTGCTGCTGTCACAGGGTCTGTCGCAATAAAAAACGCACCAAACAAAGTGCTGCCTGCAAAAATATGAAACAGCGGTGAACTCAACTGCTCACTGTCATAAACATATCCAAACAACGCCAACACGCTCAAACTGCTTAGCAACCCGCATGGAATCTGCCACGCAATCACTTTTTCTTTCAGCAACCACACGCCACCCAGCAAATAACTCAGCGCAATCCATTGATAACTTTTTCCTGCCAAAAGCCCAAACAGCGGCAAATCATAAATTTGGCTTAACGTTTGACTCAAGCGCAGTTGGGTTTTAATGCTATCGAGCGCAGTCGCATGAGTTAAGACATCAAAACTAAGATGCGCCGGCATGGTTTGATTAAAAATAATCTGAAATATTTCACTGACGCTTAAACTCGGCGCATCAAACGCTAACCATGCGGTCATCGGCTGCGGAAACGAAATCAACAAAAACGCATAACCCGCCATTGCCGGATTAAAGGGATTAAAACCTAAGCCGCCGTACAAATGTTTGGCAATCACAATCGCAAAAATAGTGCCGTTCACCGCAATCCACCAAGGCGCAATCACAGGTAATGACAAGGCTAATAATGCTGCGGTTACGATCGCGCTTAAATCAGATAGCGCAGGTTTTAAAGCGCGGTTGCGGAGTTTCAAAATCATCGCTTCGCAAATCACCGCCGTGCTCGTCGCTAACAGCAACTGAATTATCACGCCGATATTTAAAAATAATAGGCTGGTCAAAATAGCCGGCAACAAGGCAATCAGCACTTTTAGCATCAGAGTTGAGACGCTATTTTGGGAAAGAAGATGCGGTAATACAGGTGGGGGAAATTTCACAGACTACGATTGAAAATTTTGAATGTAAAAAACGTAGAGACGCAACAATTGCCTCTCTACAGGTTAAAAGGTTAATAAAAACTAATCAACTCGTTTAATTTCTTGTTCAGAAACAAATACTTGCCCACCCCTCAACACAATCGGCGTTTTCATATTACCCGGCTCTACACAAATAAACTTTTGATACGATTGCGGCGTTAAATCCGCCAATTTTTTTTCCGCCTCCTCCCAAGGATTCCACACAAAAGCATCCCGACACTTTTTAGTGTGCATCAAAAACAAACGCCCTGTCGATTTATCCAAAATTTTAATTTCATCGGCAATGCCTTGATAACGCCGATCAATAAACTCTGAAATTTCAACTTTTTCGCGGGTTTCTTGAAAAATGGCATGGTCACGCAAATTATCCATATATTCCAAACCTAAAAAATCGCTGATTTCCACACTATGAATATCATCCACCGCCAAATAAGTATGAAAACCTTGCGTAAATACCAATGAATCTCTGCTTGGATTTCTCACTTGCATTTGCGTGACTAACGTCTCACCTAAGGAAATCGTCACGCTCAGCACAAAATCATGCGGCCATTGTTGGCAATAATGCGGCGCAAGATCTTCAGGCCTTAACTCCAAACCCAATGTCGTCACTCTGCTATTGACCTGTGTTTTCATTACGCGCCATCTTGAATTACGCGCAAAGCCGTGCTGAGAAATATCTCCCGCGCCAAATTGTGGAAAAATAATGGGATTGCCGCCGCGAATCGGCACGCCTTCTTGATACACCGCGCTTGAGCTGTTAAAAATATTTTCGCGCCCCAACGTATCCGTCCAGCGCGTTAAATGCGCTCCTTGCAAATGTATTTCGGCGCGGGCATTTTTTGAAAATCTTAATTCGGCTTTATATAATTCTGGCGTGACTTGCAAAAACTTTACGTTTGCATTACCAAAGCTTTGATTAAGATAATCAATGTCTTGCAAGATGGAATTATTGTTTTTATTCATAGATGACTACCTAAGTAATTATAAATTTCAAATATAAAAAACCTTCCAGGTCTTTAAGACCTGGAAGGTTTGGGCGATGAGTTTATCGCAAAAAAGTAGGGGCAATTTTAATCGCCTAGGGCGAATGAATTCGCCCCTACAGCAATATTCATTATTCTAAGTGATTGAATACATATATAAAAACCTTTCAGGTCTTTAAGACCTGAAAGGTTTGGGCAACGAGTTTTTTTTAATAACTTATCGCAAAAATCAGCGTTCTTCCATTGCAGAAAGTTCAATATCAGTTTGCCGCAAACGCAATGAAATCGCTCTGGCAATTCGGGCAAAAATCCGCACGCCCAACACACTATCAATATAAACCTGTGCATTAAATTCTGTTCGAGACAATACATATAAATCACAGGCAGTTTTGGCAATCGCATCCGCTGAGCGTTGTCTATGGTCAAGAAAAGCCATTTCGCCAAAATAATCGCCACTGCAAAACGTGGCTAAATGATGATGTTTGCCGCTTTTTAAGGGTAAAAATATTTGCACAACGCCGCGTCGAATTAAAAAAATCTCATCGCCGCTATCGCCTAACTGAAATATTCTTTCACCCGCCTGCACACTGCGTTCATGGATACAGTGTCGCAACGCGCTAATCGTATATTCATCTGTTTCGCGTAATAATTCAATGGCTTGCAAATCGAGAGCTTGTTCTTCTGTTGTGTTAACCCAACCTGCATCTTGCAAAATTTGATCTTCCATCCATTCTAATGCTTCATCACGAGTATCAAAAATCCGAATGCCGTTACCGTTTCTTTTTACCAAACCAACATCCTGCATATAGCGTTGTAAATCTTGACCTGTTGGCAAGTTTGATGGCATTCCACTGAATAATACGCCGCCACCGCGTTCTTTTAATCGGTCTTGCATTAAGCTAAACAGATGCGCGGCAGTGTAATCCATTGATTGCACACGCCGCATATCAAATAACATCCATTTATGCGTGCTTAAATCCGCTTCCAATTCAGTAAATAAATGATCGGTTGTGCCAAAAAACACATTGCCTTGCAGCTCATAAACAGCGGCTTCATCACCATGCTGTTGTAAAATAAGACGTTCTTCTTCCAAACGAGAAGTTTTAGAAGAAGTTTCCGTTAAGCCAATCCGTCTGCGCAACACTGAGACACGAATTTGGTCGCGAATAAATAATAAAATCGCCAAGCCAATGCCAGTGGCAGATGCGGCAATCAAACCAACGCTTTCCGCCACAATCACTACGGCGGCAATCACGGCAAAATCAAAGCGCGTTTCTGCGTGTTTTAACAGCCGAAAAGCGTGCCAATCAATCATCCGAAATGCGACCACTAACAAAATGCCAGCCAATGCGCCGATAGGAACCCACGCAATCAGCGGTGCTAAAACCAAGATGACCAGCACCACCAATCCACCTTCCAAAATACCCGATTGTGTTGTGCGTCCGCCGCTGGTCACGTTGACTAAAGAAGCTCCCATTGTGCCAGCACCGGGCATTCCTCCGGCAAAAAACGAGGCTAAATTCGCAATGCCCTGTCCTAATAATTCTTGATTTGAATCGTGTCGTCTTTTGGTTAATGCTTCCAAAACCACGCAGGTTTTTAAGGTGTCTATCGACAATAAAGCAGATAAAGCAACGGCGGAATGCGCGACTAATTGCAAATCCGTCAGGCGCATGTCAATCAGTGCGCGAAAGCGTTGCGAAACTGTTTCAAAAAAAGGTGCGTTGGCGTGAATTGTTCCGATAATTAATTTGTTTGCATCAATCATTAACAGCGCGGGAAAAAATAAGCTCAAGGCAAAATAACACACAATGCCCGCGACTAGCCCTAAAATCGCTGCTGGAATTTTTTTGGTAAAGCGCGGCGCAATAATCATGACTGCAATCGTGGTTAAACCGACCACAATCCCTTGCCATTGCCATAACTCTGTGGAGATTAAGCCCTGCATTAATTTGGTGTCTTTCGGTAAACCTAATAATTTCGGAATTTGCCCGATGGCGATAATTAATCCAACCCCCGATAAATAACCGCTCACAACCGGAAAAGGAATATATTTAATCAGTCGTCCGCCTTTTAATACGCCGTATAAAATTTGCAATAACGCGGCTATCAAGGCGGTGAGTGCTAATAATGCCGGAATTTTTTCAATTGTTGTGCCTAAATTTAGCAACTCCACAGCCAATCCAGACAAAACCGCAGCGGCGGGTGCGCACGGTGCTGAAATCAACGCTGGAGTACGTCCAAATAATGGTGCAATCACGCCAAGAGCCGCCGCCCCCATCATCCCGACAAATGCGCCCTCGCCCACCATTTGTGGCGAGATTACCGAAAACACCAGTACGCCAAAGGCAATAGATGACGGTAACGCCACGAGCATGGATGCCAATCCGCCCCAAAATTCATTAATAAAATCAGGATTCATTAAGGTTGTTGCAAGATTTTTTGTCGTCATTTTGAATCCATCCTAGAAAATTTAAAATCTCAGTACAGACCTTGCCGTGCAACATCTCTACGTTTTAACAAGTGTAATCTATTTTTCTTCACAAAAAAGAGTTTTATCGCAGGCATCTTTGTTCATCACAAAACGGATTTTTTGACTCTAAAACTGCTGAAATTTTTCAAGACGACTGGTCGTCTTAGAAAATTTTGCTGTCACTTTACAGCAGACATAAAAAAACCTTCTGCATCGCGAAGATGCAGAAGGTTTTTTGTCAAACTTTAGCAGTGATTAAGCTGCGTAGTTGCTTGCTGCAAATTCCCAGTTTACCAACGCCCAGAAAGCGTTTAAGTAAGTAGGACGTGCATTGCGATAATCAATGTAATAAGCGTGTTCCCAAACATCACAAGTCAACAACGGTGTTTGTCCAGTTGTTAATGGGCAACCTGCATTGCTGGTGCTGACTAATGCCAAACTGCCGTCTGCATTTTTCACCAACCAAGCCCAACCAGAACCGAAAGTAGTCACTGCGCATTTTGCAAAAGCTTCTTTAAATGCGTCAAATGAACCGAAAGCCGCAGTGATTGCTGCTGCTAATTCACCAGTAGGTTCGCCGCCGCCATTTGGAGACAAGCTATTCCAGTAAAACGTGTGATTCCAAACTTGTGCCGCGTTGTTAAACACGCCACCTGAAGATTTCAATACGATTTCTTCTAACGACAAACCTTCAAACTCTGTGCCTGGAACTAAGTTATTTAAGTTAGTTACATAAGTTTGGTGATGTTTGCCGTAATGAAACTCTAAAGTTTCCGCAGAAATGTGTGGTGCTAACGCATCTTTTGTATAAGGTAAAGCAGGTAATTCAAAAGCCATGTTTTTCTCCAAGGGATTTTAAGGTTAAAAAAATCTGTGTTTCTTCAAAATTGGCTGAACCAGCAGCGCAAATCTAAATACCAACTATTTTAATAAAGTATTATAACTCTATCATTGCTATGCAATTTAATAAAGTAGAAGTTAGTCTGTAAAAGCTAGTCTGTAGATAACTATTAGATTTTAAAATGTTATTACGCTTAATAACAGCAGAGAAAATAGAACCGTGCAAAAAGTAGCAGACAAAAAAAACGGCTAGCCGAGAGACGGTAGCCGTTTTAGAGAAGGATATATGTAAAACTCTAACCAGGTTTAGGAGCTGGAGCGCATTTAAGAGTTGCGTTTATACTACGACTTTAATCGGTGAGTGAGAATGTGACATAGTGTCGCGCGACAAATTGTCGCAGCTAAACAAGCACTTATATCCTTATAAATCAAAAGGACAATCATTACTCATGTCGCAATGCTTCAATCGGATCTAATCGTGCGGCGCGGCGTGCAGGGAAATAACCAAATACAATTCCCACAGCCGCAGAAAATAATGAGGCAATAAACACAATGCTTAAATTTAAAATAAACGGCACTTCAATGGCATCGGCAATCACGACGGAGGCGACCAATGCCAAGACAATGCCAAAAAAACCGCCTAAACAGGATAAAACCACCGCTTCTACTAAAAACTGCATCAGCACTTCGCGCTCTAATGCGCCAATCGCCAAGCGTGTGCCTATTTCACGGGTACGTTCAGTCACCGAAACCAACATAATATTCATAATGCCAATGCCTCCGACTAATAAACTCACCGCAGCCACTGCGCCTAATAAAGAGGTTAAAATTTTGGTTGTCCCCGTCAGCGTTTCTGCAATTTGTTTGGTATCTAAAATAAAAAAATCATTCTCATCGTTGTAAGAAAGATGGCGTTGTTCGCGCAGCAATCGCTCGACTTGCTGTTGCACTTTATCCGTTGAATAGCCTTCTAACACTGAAATTAAAATCATTCCAATATCTTGGTTGCCGGCAATGCGCCGTTGAAAAGCCCGCATTGGAATAATAATCGTGTCATCTTGATCGCGCCCAATCGCGGATTGTCCTTTGGGCGCAAGCAAACCTATCACTTGGCAAGACAAATTTTGTAAGCGAATTTTACTGCCTAACACGGTTTGTCCTGCGAATAATTCTTTCCAAACGGTATTGCCAATAATGCAGCTCATGGTGCCAGCGCGTAATTCCCCTTCGCTAAACTCGCGCCCTTCTTGCATCACCCAATTGCCCGCGACAAAATAATTATTCAACGCGCCCGTGATGCTTGTTGCCCAGTTTTTATTGCCAAACACAACCGTGCCGCTTTTTGAACTAGATGGCGCAACCACATTAAGATGACTAATTTCTTGGTTAATCACTTTCACATCATTGGCAGAAAATGGACGTGCCGGCGTTGACATGCCACGCGCACCGGAACGCACAATTAATAAATTGCTGCCTAAACTGGCAATTTGCTCTGTGACTTTGGCAGTTACGCCATTTCCTACCGTGACCATAATAATCACAGCGGCAATCCCAATCACAATTCCCAAAGTGGTGAGAAACGAGCGCAGCAAATTGCGGCGAATTTCGCGTAACGCTAATAACAAAGCATTCCATATCATTGTCTATTTTCCTGTCTCAGTCAGACTCGTTTGAGTTTTCAATGGTTAAAAATCGACACCTTCCGGCGCAACTCGTAACACCTCTTCAACAGTGGTTAAACCAGCCGCCACTTTTTCTGCACCACTAAACCGCAAGGTGCGCATTCCTTCTTTAATCGCCTGTTTTTGCAAAACGACCGTGTCGCAATCTGTCACAATGATTTTTTTTAAGGTCGGTGTGTTTTCAAAAATTTCATAAATCCCTATTCGCCCTAAATAGCCGGTATGCCGACATTCTGTGCAACCCACCGCTTGATAAACCTGCTTGGGTTTTTCCACTTTATACGGCGTAATCAACGCCTGCCATTGCACATCTTCTATTTCTGCTGGCTTTTTGCAATGCTTGCACAACATTCTTAACAATCGCTGCGCCATCACACCTAGCAAGGTTTGTTGTATCAAATACGCCGGAACGCCAATATTTAATAAGCGCGTAATCGCACCGGGCGCATTATTGGTATGCAAGGTAGAAAACACTAAATGTCCGGTGAGCGAGGCTTGAATTGCCATTTCAGCGGTTTCTAAATCCCTGATTTCCCCCACCATAATCACATCGGGGTCTTGTCGCATTAAGGTGCGAATCCCCGCCGCAAACGTGAGTCCAATATTATGTTGCACCTGCATTTGATTAAAACTGGGGTCAATTTGCTCTATTGGGTCTTCAACTGTGCAAAGATTAATTTCAGGCGTTGCGAGTTTTTTCAAGGTGGAATACAGCGTGGTCGTTTTTCCTGAACCTGTAGGCCCTGTCACCAGAATAATGCCATGCGCTTGGCTAATCATTTTATTCCAGACTGCCAACTCAGTTTTATTGAAACCTAATTGTTGATAATTGCGCAACAACACATCGGGGTCAAAAATCCGCATCACCAGTTTTTCCCCAAAAGCGGTAGGCATGGTAGACAGCCTTAATTCAATTTCCTTTTGTTCAATATTGCGCGTTTTAATCCGTCCATCTTGTGGCAAACGTTTTTCGGCAATATTCATCCGGCTAAGAATTTTTAAGCGACTGACCACCGCCAACATAATGGGCGAAGGTAACTGATAAACTGAATGTAAAATGCCGTCGATTCTAAACCGCACATTGCCTTGTTTGCGGCGTGGTTCAATGTGAATATCACTGGCACGTTGATCAAACGCATATTGCAGCAACCAACTGACTAAATTCACAATATGTTGATTATTCGCATCAACGTCTGAGGATTTACTCAGCTCAACTAATTGTTCAAAGTTTTGCGCGGTAAACGTAGTAGATTGTTCTGCCTGAGCCGCATTTGCCCCTTTTAATGACTTAGCAAATGAATAAAATTCGGTTAAATAACGCTTAATCTCTTCGGGATTAGAGAAAACGCGCTTAATCTGCCTGTGATTCATTTTCAGCAAATCAGCTTCCCAAGCACGAATATAAGGCTCAGCCGTAGCAACGACGATTTCATCATCACTCACTCGCACAGGCAAAATATTGTAATTGCTCGCATAAGCTTGGCTGTAAACCAAGGTCACCGCCGCCACATCAATTTTTAGCGGATCAATATAGTAATACGGCAAATCAACTTTGCTTGCTAACCATTGCGTCAGCTCTTCCAAACTCAAGAGTTTTCCCATCCGCGTTTGATCGCACACTTCACAATCAACAACAATTTTCAGCGGATGTTTTTTTTTGTTATGCGTATAGGGCTTGCACTTTTGATAATCTGCGTCAGAAATAATGCCGTCCACTTGCAGCCAAAACAAGACTTGCTCAAGCGAGAGTTTTTCTTCTTTAGATTTACTAACGTTCATTACAGATGAAATGGGTTGATTTTAGCAATCAACTTTAGGAGGGAATTGAATTTGTTGTTAGAGCGATAGAGACGCAGCCATGCAACGCGCCTCTATCGACCGATTTTTTATTATTTAGCAGCAGGATGGGCTTTAGATTCTTGTGCAATCAATTGATTCAACACTTTAATCATGTTTTCATGGCTGCCAGCTAATGAACCACTGGTCATATACTTGCCGTTGACAATCAACGTTGGTACGCCTGAAATGCCATAACGAGGAGCAGTTGTTTTGGCTTGACGAACTTTGGTGTCCACGCCAAATGATTTATAAGCATCGTGAAACGCAGCTTCTTTTACGCCATGCGCAACAAAAAATTTGCCTAACTCTTCTTCAGTTTCTAAGGCTTGTTTTTTGTTTTGAATGGCATCAAAAAAATCCGCATGAACTTTATCAACCATATTTAACGCTTCTGCCACAAAATACGCTCTGGCGTGTTTTTCCCAAATATCGCTAAATGCCGCCGGTTGACGAATGAATACCACATTTTTAGGCATGGTTTTTAGCCATTGATTCAACAAAGGCTCAAACGCATAACAATGGGGGCAGCCATACCAAAAAAACTCAATCACTTCGACTTTGTTTTTATCTTGAGTTGGTTGTGCAGGTGATAAAGTTTGATAGCCAGCTCCTTGTGGTGCTGCGGCTTGCTCTGCGTGAGCTACCCATGAAACCGCCAGAAATAGCAGAAAAAATATTTTTTTAAACATAAAAAGATTCCTAGTTTTTTTGAGAATTAAAGTGAGGCTAAATTACTCTGCTTTTGATAAACAAGTGCTGAATCATCGAACAACTGCCAACTCCTTAAGAGCAAGCAGTTGTAGCGATAAAGTAAAATTGAAAAAACAGCCTTATTTCATCACCGAAATATAATAAGAAACCGCTCTAATCTCTTTTTCTGTCATTTTAGTTGCAATCATGTGCATCATATTGTCCGCCACTTTAGTGCGCGTACTGGTTTTAAAGTCTTCCAGTGTTTGAATTAAATAATCAGCGTGCTGCCCTTTTAACATTGGAAATCCAGCCGGTTTATTGCCCTCGCCAAAGGGGCCATGACAAGCAATACAGGCAGATACTTCACGTTCTAAATCCCCATTTCGGTATAAATCCCCACCAAAAGTTAATAAGGCTTTTAATTCTGTTTCTTTATTTTTATTATCACTGTGTTTATTACTTTCCACCTCATGGTCTTGCCCTTTTAAAGTCGGCATCGGATTAGCAGAAATAGTTTGTTCCGAGTAGAATTTAGCAATATCTGCAATGTCTTTATCCGTTAAGCCTTTCGCCAAAGGAGCCATCATCGGCGCATTTCGTGTGTCGTTTTTAAAAGCTTGTAATTGTTTAGTTAAGTAGGAAAAGTGTTGTCCTGCCAATTTAGGAAACGTAGAAACAATACTATTGCCACTATCACCATGACAGCCGGCACATGCTGCTGCATGTTGCTTTCCTGCCTGCGCATCACCTTCAGCGTGTACACTAGCAGGAATTATCATGCAGATTGTTAGAGAAATTGAAACAGCCAGTAGTTTTTTTATCATCAAATTCTCCTGTAGGAGTAAAAAAATCAGAAGCGACAGCTTTAAACTGTCAGTTTTTTAGTAGCTATCGCTACTTTACATATTATTTAAACGAGATAACAATGAATCCAGTTTATCATCAAGCTAAATTTATTAATAGTGCACCCCAGTTGAAGGACGCACCAAAAGATGAAGGTTTAGAAGTCGCATTTGCCGGACGCTCTAATGCTGGTAAATCCAGTGCTATTAACGCCTTAACGCGACAAAACAGTTTAGCTCGAATCAGTAAAACTCCAGGACGCACACAAATGTTAAACTTTTTTCAATTTGCAGAAGGGAAAAAATTTGTGGATTTGCCCGGTTACGGCTATGCCAGAGTTCCCCTTGCCATCAAAGAAAAATGGCATAGAATGATGGAGGATTATTTGAGCAAACGCAAAGCCCTCTGCGGAATGATTCTAGTGATGGATGTGCGCCACCCGTTGACCGAATTTGATTGGCAAATGATTACTTGGTGCGAACACAATAATTTACCGCTGCATATTTTGCTGACAAAATCAGATAAACTTGGTTATGGCGCGGCAAAAAACACCTTATTAAAAGTGCAAAAAGAATTATCAGAAGTGGATTTCCCCCTCTCTTTACAGCTATTTTCCGCACCAAACAATACTGGCGTTGATGAAATTCATCAGATTTTAGATCAATGGTTTAATCCTGACTTAACAGAAGAATCAGAACTCAATCTCATCTAAAAACGTTGACAACAGCCTTTTGTTTTTACTTCTATTTTCTGTCGCTATTTTTGCAAAAAAATTCATACATTGTCCTAAAAAACATTTTTCTGCTAAGAGCAGTAATCGCGGCTCTTCACTTAAAATTAAAGCTGTTTTTAGTTTAATTTAGCACTGTGTTACCATACTTTATTAGTAACAACTTATCTTTTGATTTTTTAATCTAACTTAACGAAAAACTCAGATGCCTGTAGATATTGACTCCCCAGAAGGGCATATTATTCGGAAAATGGTTCCTTTTTCGACCATGCCGAATAGTATTTTTAAAGTTATCTGTGACAAGATTGTGATCGAAACAGCTCGATCGGGAGCTTTTTTATTTAAACGTCACGACACTAAAAAAGAGCTTTTTTATCTGTTAAAAGGCGAGGTTTCATTAGAAGTTGATAAATTGAAAATGGAAGTTATCAAGGCAGGCACTGAATCTGCTCGCTTTGCTTTGGCGCATCAACTGCCTCGCAAAGTGAATGGCGTGGCAAAAGGCGCAGTGCAATTTATCAAGCTCAATAGCATTTATATTTCAACCCCAGATTCTTCTGAACTTAAAAAACACAATACTGCAACGGCCGCCAATAAAGATGCAACTCCGCGCTGGATGAGCACTTTATTAATGATTCCGGTTCTAAGAGCCATGCCGCCTGAACATTTAATCAAAATTAGTGAGTCCGCAGAAGAGATTAATTATGCCGAAGGGGAAACCGTTATTTGGCAAGGGGATATCTGCGAATATTTTTATCTAATCAAAAATGGGGAATGTGTTCTTACCTATAAAAGCGCAACGCCCGAACAAACACTCATCAGCAACAAATTAAAAACTTGGGATAGTTTTGGAGCTGAAGCTTTGATTTCTGACAGTATTGATAGCCATACGGTTACAGCTCTGACCGAGCTATCTTTATTAAAAATATCCAAAGAAAACTTTTTAAACCTGATTAAACAGCCATCTTTAAAGTTTGTTAATGAAGACAAAACCAATGAGTTATTAGGCAACGGTGGCGTATTATTAGACGTGCGTCCTGCTTGTGAATATGAAAAAAGTCATAGCTTGCAAGCAATCAATGCACCACTGCTAGAGCTGCGTGACTTTATACAAAAACTAGATAAAAATCAGCCTATTGTGGTAATCAGTGATGATTTACGCTTCAGCGAAGCGGCGGCGTTTTTACTGCTATGTTATAAGTTTGCTGCGCATGTTTCTGAAAAAAATACAGATCCTGCTATCTCAGACTTAATCATTAAAGTACGCAAGCCCAAACAACATAAAGCTCCAGATAATGACATCATTATCATGGAATCAATGGATGATGATTTTGTTTTTGACAATAACATTGTTGTTGAAACACGCCCATCGTCTATGCCTACACTTTCTGCACCACCCATCACGATAGAAGACCAGAATGCACAGCTGAAACAACAATTGCAAAAGTTACAACTGAAATTAGAGAAAACAGAGGAAGAAAAACAAGAAATATCGCAAAAATATCAGTTGTTACTCAAACAAACAGAGCGATTAAAGACAATGTTAGCGTCGTTGACAAAATACAACGGTATGATTTGATGTGTGCAGCATAACCACAGCAGAAATGCTGTGGTTTGGCTAAGCACTAGAAGAAACTTTGCCTAAGTCAGGCAAAAGTGCAAAGAGTTTTATTTGATTTTAGCTTCTTTGTAAATAACGTGCTGACGTACTACGGGGTCAAACTTTTTGATTTCCATTTTTTCAGGCATGGTTTTTTTATTTTTAGTTGTAGTATAAAAATGTTTTGAGCCTGAAGTTGAAATTAATTTAATTTTATCGCGCATTTTTTAAGCCTCTTAAACTTTTTCGCCACGGTTACGCATCTCAACCAAAATGGCATCGATACCTTTTTTATCAATAACGCGCATTCCTTTCGCAGAAATTCTTAAGCGAACCCAACGGTTTTCGCTTTCCACCCAAAAACGGTGATGTTGTAAATTAGGATTAAAACGACGTTTCGTTTTATTGTTTGCATGTGATACGTTATTACCGACGATAGGATGTTTGCCGGTCACTTGACATATTCTGGACATAGTTACCTCTGTGAGTGCCTTGATTCAAAAGTTAGCCTGCCTTTATACCAAAATTTCTTTTTTAGGTAAATAACAAACTGTAAAATAAATTTGGTAAAATCCCTATCTGATTTCGCAACCCCACTTTAAAGAGAGTGTAATGACGCTTAATTTCGGCATGGTCATGGATTCCATTGACCACATTAATATTAAAAAAGATACCAGTTTTGCGATGTGTTTAGAAGCTCAAAGTCGAGGCTGGACAGTTCATTACATGGAATTAAATGATTTATTTTTGCGCAATGGTAGGGCTTATGCGCGTACCCGCACCTTGCAAGTGCAACGCGACCCTCAGCAGCATTATCAATTTTTGGCAGAACAAACCATCGCGCTTGATGAGTTAAATGTCATTATGATGCGCAAAGATCCGCCTTTTAATCAAGAGTTTCTTTATGCAACACATATTTTGGAACAAGCTGAGCGACGCGGCAGTTATGTGATAAATAAACCGCAATCCTTACGCGATGCGAATGAAAAGTTGTTTACGGCTTGGTTTCCGCAATGTTGCGCTGATACTTTGGTTGCCAGAGAGCCGTATTTAATTCGAGATTTTTTGCACGAACACGGCGAAATTATTTTAAAACCTTTAGACGGCATGGGCGGCACGTCAATTTTTCATTTGCGTTTAGGCGACCCGAATCTCAGCGTAATTTTGGAAACCATGACCGAATACAACAGCCGCTATGTGATGGCGCAAAAATATTTGCCGGAAATCAAATACGGTGACAAACGCATTTTAATGGTAAATGGCGAACCGATTCCTTACGCTTTGGCGCGAATTCCAGCTCAAGGCGAAACACGCGGCAATATTGCTGCGGGTGGTACAGGACAAGGACAACCTTTAAGTGAGCGCGATTTTTGGATTGCCAAACAAGTCGGCGCAACGTTAAAAGAAAAAGGTTTGGTTTTTGTAGGATTAGATGTCATCGGCGACTACTTAACTGAAATCAACGTCACCAGCCCAACCTGCGTACAAGAACTTGATAAGCAATTTAGACTCAATATTTGCGGACAACTGATGGATCATGTCGCAGAAAAGTTAAGCTAAATGTCGGCTCAGTTTTTAAATCAAATGCCTTATCAGGAACTACCTAAAAAAACCGACAGTCTGACAATTTGGCTATTTATTGCAGCAGTCATTCATGCGATTGTCTTGATGGGGCTTGGATTTGAAAACCCTAAGCCACAAATTATTAGCAAAAGCATTGAAGTAACTATTGTTAATTCTTCAGCCAAAAAAGCACCGGAGAATGCCAAATATTTTGCCCAAGCGAATCAAATTGCGGCAGGATCTGAGCAGCAAAAACCACAGCCGATTGAGAAGAAAAAGCCGCAAGCAGGTCACGATCAGAAAAAACAAAAGCGGGTTAAATCGTCAAAAGCGCAAACACAGATTGAGCATAGACTGATTACTCAAAAGCAGGCAGAAAAAAAACTGGAGTCAGCACAAAAGCAGGAGGAAAATCAGGAAGATGATAAAAACACACAGGCACAACCTGAGCTTTCTGTAGAAGAACTCGACAAACAAATCGCGCTGCTTGAGTTAAAACTCAAAAAACAGCAAGAAAACTCTGAAAAAACCAATATCAAATCCATTAATGGAATTAGTGCGCATAAATATATTGCCGCACAATACATTAAACAGTGGGAAAATAAAGTTCAGCGCAATGGCAATCTCAATTTGCCTGAAATTAATGGCACACAAAGCTTTTCAGGCACTCTAGTAATGGATGTGGGCGTGGAAACCGATGGCAGTCTTTATAATACCGTCATTGTTAAATCATCAGGGATTGCCGCACTTGATAAAGCAGCAAAACAAATTGTGAAAATGAGTGCGCCGTTTACACCTCTGCCGAAAGAAGTTGCCGAACAACTTGATGTATTAAGAATTCGCCGTGAGTGGGTTTTTTCTAATGGAGAGACGGTATCTACCTCAAGCTATTTAACACCCATCGAATGATAAAACTAAAAATTTAATTTCTAAAAATTATGATTGCCAGTAGCTATTTAAATAACCAATTTTTAATTGCCATGCCGGGTCTTACCGACAGAGACTTTGCGCATACCGTCACTTATCTTTGCCAACACAGTGCAGAAGGTGCGGTCGGAATTATTATTAATCGCCCAACGACCATGAAACTGGGTGATATTTTTGCACAAATGAACATTGATCCAATTTCCAGATCCAGTGCGAATAGCCCTGTGTATATTGGTGGCCCCGTGCAACCAGAACGCGGATTTGTGATTCATAACAGCAGCGAAGAACAATGGGATTCTTCTATCGCCATTTCAGAAACCGTATCCTTAACCAGTTCGCGTGATATTTTGGAAGCGATTGCCAAAGGTGAAGGGCCTCCGCATTACTTAATCGCCTTAGGTTATGCAGGCTGGAGCGCGGGGCAGTTGGAAAAAGAAATTGTTGAAAATGCGTGGCTACACACGCCTTATGCGGAAGCAATTTTATATCACACGCCCGTCAGTCAGCGTTGGAATGAGGCGGCAAACTTATTAGGAATCAATATTAATTTGTTAGCCGCAGTGGCAGGTCATGGCTAAAATTGACCCGTTAGCAGCAAAATTAACTGCGACCACTTATTTAGGCTTTGATTTTGGCAATAAAAAAATTGGGGTCGCGGTTGGACAAACCACCACGCAAACCGCAAGTCCGCTGCAAACCATTCGTTCCATTAATCAAACGCCCAATTGGGAAATTATTTCGCAATTGATTAAAGAATGGCAACCGATTGGGTTAGTTGTGGGAATTTCTAAACAGCAAAATGGCGAAGAGAATCCCGTGACACCGCGAATGCGCAAATTTTGCAGGCAACTGGAAGGACGCTATCAATTACCTGTGTATCAAGTGGATGAAACCTTATCAACTTTTGAAGCGAAACAGCTATTATTTGATGATTTGCATGTCAGTGCAGGCAAATTATGGGATGTGCAAGATCAGCTTGCAGCACAATTGATTTTACAAAGTTGGTTGAACGATTATTCGGCTTAAAACATTCAACGCTGATTACTTCTAAGACCTTTCAAGCTCAGCAAACCTGAAAGGTCTGCACCTCTTAACCGTGTTTGTAATGTTTACGCAACGGTTTTACCACTTCCCAGTTAGTATCCAAACCAGCAGGAAATACCACTAAATCGCCCGGAACGATGCGCACAGCTTCGCCACCTTTAGGCGTAACCAGAATCTCACCTTCCAACACATAAGCGGTTTCTTTAATTCCAAAATCCAATGGAAATTTTGACACTTCTTTTTCCCAAATTGACCAGCTTGCAACGCCAAGTTCTTTTAAACGCTCTTCGCTGGGGTTATGTTCAATCGTAATTTGACTCATGATTTATCCTAAAGTTGACAGTAATATTTTAAAAAGTGGCGAATTTTAGCATTTTTAATTAACTGGTGTTGTTTTTCCTAATTTTCACGACTGCCAGTCCTTTAAAGGACTGGCAGTCGTAACGCTAAAAAATAGCCTGTAGCATGAAGCGCGAAAGCTTTTGTGCAATAATGGCGCATTACTTTTTTTAGCGTATTTTTACACCATGTCAACACGAAAAATCCTTGCAACTAGCGCACTTCCCTACGCCAACGGCCCCATTCATTTAGGGCATTTAGTCGAATATATTCAAACAGATATGTGGACGCGCTTTCAAAAACAGCGCGGAGTGGAATGCTATTACATCTGTGCGGACGACACGCACGGCACGCCCATTATGTTGAAAGCCGATAATTTAGGTATAAAACCAGAAGAGCTGATTGCCAAAACGTATCAAGAACACACGCGCGATTTTGCGGATTTTGGCATCGTATTTGACAACTATCACAGCACCCATTCTGAGGAAAACCGCGAATTTTCCAGCATGATTTATAAAAGACTGCGCGATAAAGGACACATCAGTTCGCGCAGCATCACGCAAGCCTACGACCCCGTAAAAGAAATGTTTTTACCTGATCGTTTTATTAAAGGCGAATGTCCAAAATGCGGCGCGGCAGATCAATACGGTGACGGCTGCGAAGTGTGCGGTGCAACGTATTCACCCACCGATTTAAAAAACGCGGTTTCTGCGATTTCTGGTGAAAAACCGATTGAAAAAGATTCTGAGCATTATTTTTTCAATCTCGCCGACTTCACCCAAATGTTGCAAGACTGGACAACTGCCGGACATTTACAATCAGAAGTCACTAACAAATTGGCGGAATGGCTGGATGGCGGCTTGAATCAATGGGATATTTCCCGCGACGCGCCGTATTTTGGGTTTGAAATTCCTGATGCGCCGGGCAAATATTTTTATGTTTGGCTGGATGCGCCGATTGGCTATATGGCGAGTTTTAAAAACTTTTGCGATAAAAAAGGTTTGGATTTTGATGAGTTTTGGCAAAAAGATTCAGAAACCGAGCTGTATCATTTTATCGGTAAAGACATTATTTATTTCCACGCCTTGTTCTGGCCTGCGATGTTAAGCGGCGCGGATTTCAGAACGCCATCAGCGATTTTTGCACACGGCTTTTTAACCGTGAATGGCGAAAAAATGTCGAAATCGCGCGGCACGTTTATTCAAGCGCGTACTTATTTGAACCATTTGAATCCTGAATATTTGCGCTATTACTTCGCGGCGAAACTCAGCGCGGGCGTGGATGATTTGGATTTGAATTTTGATGATTTCAGTCAGCGGGTGAATTCGGATTTAGTCGGCAAAGTGGTGAATATCGCCAGCCGTTGCAGTGGCTTTATCGCGAAACGTTTTGAAAATAAACTTTCGGATAGTTGCGCAGAACCTGAATTATTTCAATCCTTTATTGCTGCAAATGAAGAAATTGCCAAACTGTATGAAAACCGCGAATTTGGGAAAGCGATGCGCGAAATTATGGCGTTAGCGGATAAAGCGAATCAATATATTGATGAGAAAAAGCCTTGGCTGATGGCGAAAGAGGAAGGCAAAGAAGCCGAGTTGCAACAAGTTTGCAGTATGGGAATTAATTTATTCCGTTTGTTGGTGGCGTATTTAAAACCTGTGTTGCCGTTAATGGCAGCGCAAGTGGAAGAATTTTTAAACAGTCCGTTACAAGGTTGGATTGATGAAATGCAACCTTTGTTAGGTCATACCATTAATGAATTCAAACCATTAATGACGCGCGTTGATCCTGAAAAAATCGCCGCGATTGTGGCGGATTCGCAAGAGAATTTAGAAAAAACACCCGCTCATTCTCAAGTTACTCAAGAAAAAGCAAAACAATTTGACCCAATTGCGCCAGAAATTGAATTTGATGATTTTGCCAAAATTGATTTGCGGATTGCAAAAATTATCAAAGCCGAGCATGTGGAAAAAGCGGATAAATTGCTGAAATTAACGCTAGATATTGGTGATGAAACTCGCCAAGTGTTTGCAGGGATAAAGTCTGCTTATGCACCGGAAGATTTGGAAGGTAAATTGACGGTTGTGGTAGCGAATTTAAAGCCGCGCAAAATGAAGTTTGGTATGTCCGAAGGGATGGTGTTAGCCGCAGGGCCTGGTGGAAAAGATATTTGGGTGTTGCATCCTGATGAGGGTGCTGTGGCGGGGATGCGGGTGAAGTAAATTTGATAGCGAGTAAGTCATTCGCATTTTATATCATTTAAAAATTTCAACGTTAATTTGGAACATTTATGTCAGAAAAAGAAATTAGTTTAATTCTTCGTATAGAAGGTGGAACAGCCAATGAGGGATTACTCGATATTTATGACGCAGCAAAGACTATTTTTGGACTTGCACGTTCCCTTAACCTGGTTACCCACTCATTTGCGAACGACGAAGAAGTACGAAAAAGAAACCAAAGTGCTGATGGGGCAAATGCTTTTATTCACTCTTCAAAAAAAGGCTGTTTTGAAGAGCAGGTGGATATTCATTTTGATGCAAAAGTAGTTGATAAAATTGGAAAGTCTGTTATTGCAAACGTATTTTGGGACTATACAGCTTGGGCTTGGTCGTATGCTATCGGCAATCAATATGACCCAACAACACCGCAAGTTAAAAAAATAGCTAAAGCGAATGAGTTTTTTATTTATGACATTGCAAATGCGTTAGAGACCCCAATGGCAGAGTTACATAAATCTATTGTTCGAGATAAAAATGTAACTATCTTCCTACATAGACCTAGAATTGGAGATATTGTCACGCTCAATTCTGAGTCTCTTGATTATGTAACAACTCGTGAGGAACAAATAGAAACTGAGTACATCGTAGGGAATGTAACAAGGTTTAATGTGCTTAGTGATTTTGGACGCTTATTTTCTGATGAAGAGAATCAGGTAATGTCTTTTCAATTGAAAGATGATGACCCTAGAATTCGTGGTTTGGCTGTTAAATCAATGCAGGAGCATACAAAAGGTGAATCAGGAAAACTACATTTCAAAGTGTCGAAAATAGTAAACGCACGAGGATATGTTAAAAGATACATTGTTTATGACATTCTTGAGATGTAGTCACAATGCAAAGTTTTCGGCGATACTGCGACCCATTTACAAATCATCATTGCATGACAATGCAGGAATGGGGTGTTTATTGGCAGGCAATAGGTGTCTTAGCAACAGTATTCTTCGGGCTATTTGGGTTGTATAAAATATTTCAAGAGTTGCGCCGTCTAAATGAACAACGAGATAAAGATCGCACAGATAAGGAAACATCTGCAAAACTTAAACGAACAGAGTTTTTTCTGAACCAACATAGAAGATTATTTGATAACTCAGAGCTTTATGAAGTGCTTTGCTTAATTGATAGTGATGATGCAAAACTTGCAATGCAAGAAATGTGGGATAAAAAAAGAAAGTTTCTTACATTTTTTGAAGAAATAGCTCTTCTTGTAAAGTCTGAACAGATAAATAAAGAGGTAGCATTTTATATGTTTGGTTATTACGCAAGATGCGCTAAACATGGTAAAAACTTTAATGAAGGAATTAATCTATCAGAGGAGTATTGGTGGCTTTTTTATGAATTTGTAAAAGAATCTGAAGAATATTTTGAAAAACATAAAGATAATCCTCCACAATCAATGTCATTATGATTTATTACAAATACGTTCACTTGCCGATTACTTCTTAAGAAAACAAAAATGTACGCTGAAAATACTACCTCCTAAAACATAAACTGAGGTCATCACCATGAACTGGCAAGAAATCTGTAACAACCCCGCCTTTAACGATTTACCGTTTAAATTTGAAACCAACGAATGGGGAAAAATTGAAATGTGTCCGGCAAGCAATGAACACAGTCTTTATCAAATGTTAATTATTGAATGGCTAATTCGATTAACCCAAACAGGCAAACCTTTACCCGAATGCAGCATTCAAACCAGCAAAGGCGTAAAAGTGGCAGACGTGGCGTGGGCAAGTTTCGATTTTTTTAAACGCAATAAACGTAGCAATCCGTATTTAGAATCACCAGAAGTAGTGATTGAAATTGTTTCACCGTCGAATACCCGCGCTGAAATGGATTTAAAAAAACAGCTTTATTTTGAGAAAGGCGCACAAGAATTTTGGTTATGCGATAAAGATGGCGCGATATTATTTTTTAATCCGCAACAACAACTCGCAAAAAGTGGCATTATTTTGGACTTTCCACCGCAAATTGCCATTGATTTTGCTTAATTTATAGATTAACCGCAAAATGAAAAGTGAGTATTCATACTCTAGGTCGATTAGTTGACAGTTTCCTTTCACAACATTACAGGAACGGTTAAACTACTTTGCACCTTTTTGGTGAATTTTTATGTTTTTTTTGCACAAGTTATGAGCATTTTTAATTTCCAATTAACCATTTTATGAAATCTATTTTATCCACTTTAACGTTAGTCACAGGAATATTACTCATAGCAGGATGCGCAACCACATCCCCGCGTGATACATCGCTCTGGGCATCTTTAGCGATTGACCGCAATCAAGGTCGTGCTTATGGCGTATCGTATGATTATCCTAGCGCACAAGAAGCGGACGCACGGGCAATTAAAGAATGTGGTGTAGGTTGTCATGTAGTTAAAAACTTTACCGCAGGTTGCGGAGCTTATGCAGCCGATCAAGCTCGCAATGGCAAGGCATCAGGTTGGGGAACTGCATCAACAGAAGCGGAAGCTAAAAGCATTGCTTTAAACTATTGCCGCCAATACGGTGGTACTAACTGCATCATTCGAGTGTGGAGTTGCAACTCTCACTAATTTGCAAATAACTCCCCTTATTAATCTGAATATTAATTATTATGAACCAATGCCCTGAATGCGGTCAAAAACGCCAAGCCGATGAATATAGATGCCTTAATTGCGGTTGTTTTTATTCTCAATTAGATGAAATTCTTGCCGCAGAAGAAGCCGAACAATACAGAACTTCAATTAAAGGTCGTTTAAATGCCATAAGAACCGCAGACCACCCTAAACAAGCATTATTCGACGAACTCAGCAGCATCAAAAAAAATACATCAGGTAAAACTTTTTTTACTTTATGGGTTATTTTTGCCTTTATTTTCGCACTCATCGTATCTGTTTTATAGCTATTAGTCATCAGCAGAAAACGCCGAAAAACACTCCAATGGCACGACTTATGCTTTTAATATATAGCAAATGGGTCTTAAAAGTCTCTTTTCACATTGGAGCAACTATAAACGGCAAGTTAATAAAGGTTTTAGGTGCGCAAATAAGTTTTGTCTTTACTAGTGAGTTTAAAAAATTTGACAACAACATCAATCTTAAACACACTAAACATAGAAATTATTTGTACTTTAAAGAAAATTTAAATCGCATGATAAGTTAATTTTCTTTTTAAATCTTTAACTTATAAAAGAACGTATTTTTTTATTCATTAACGGGAGTTAATAAATGGCCGTAGAAACAAGTTTAGACTCTGAAAAGCAGCTTTTAGAAATTAAAATTTCAGGACGCTTCGATTTTAGTGTTCACCAAGATTTTCGCAAAGCAACACAACAAGCAAGTAGCGGAGTGACAGCTATAACAGTCGATATGAGCGAAACAGACTACGTCGACAGTTCAGCATTAGGTATGTTATTAGTGCTTCGTGACAAAGTTGGCGAAAACAAAGATGCCATCAGCATTAAAAATGCAAAACCAGAGGTGCGAAAAATTCTGGATATTGCCAATTTTGATAAATTATTTACTTTAAACTAAATTTTATTACTTTTAAATAATCAACGCTTTTCATTACAGCAAATTTGAAGTTAAGCTTTTTTTAACGTTAGCAGTATATAAAATATAAATGGTGGAAAATAAATGAATAAAATTTTAAGCATCTTCGCAATTTCACTACTCGTGGGATGTGCGGCAACCCCTCCTTCCAATAGCCGATCGACCAGCTTGTTTGAAAATGCTTTCTCTCAAAGAAGCGATTCAAACACAGAATGGTCAAAAACAGCATTGGATAAATACTTTAGAGAATGGGAATCGGTAAGATATAAATTTGGCGGACTTAGCAAAGAAGGCATTGATTGCTCGGGATTCGTTTATTTAACATTCTTAAATCAATTTGGCGTAAAACTCCCCCGCAATACCTCATTACAATCCAAAGTAGGTGAAACCGTAGCACAAAATCAATTGAAAACAGGCGATTTGGTGTTTTTTAAAACACGTTTTTCAAGGCATGTCGGTATTTACTTAAACAACAGACAGTTTATACACGCCTCATTAACTCAGGGCGTAACAACTTCTAGCTTAGATAGCAAATATTGGTCAACTGCTTATTGGACGGCCAAACGCTTGGACAGCAAGCTTTTGCAGCATTCTTAAACCAGTCTTAGCAGTTCACATCAATCTTTAAATAATTTATTTGTTCAAGCCTTAAAAGAAAAATGCCAGATACTTTTAAAATACCTGGCATTTTTTAGTTTCTCGCTTTATTTAGGTTAAGTAAAAAGCTATTTAACCTGCTTTCAGCAGTTCAGCACGCATTTCATCAATCACTTGTTTATAATCGGGTTTGCCGAAAATTGCAGAGCCTGCAACAAATGTATCTGCTCCAGCAGCTTTAATTTCACGAATATTGTCAACTTTCACACCGCCGTCAATTTCCAAACGAATATTAAAACCGCTTGCATCAATTCTTTTTCTCACTTCGCGTAATTTGTCCAATGCGGATGGAATAAAAGATTGTCCTCCAAATCCTGGATTAACTGACATCAATAAAATCATGTCTAGTTTATCCATCACATAATCCAAATGGTGTAACGGAGTTCCAGGATTAAAAACCAATCCTGCTTTACAGCCACAATCTTTAATCAATTGCAAAGTTCTATCAATATGCACAGATCCTTCGGGGTGGAAAGTAATATAAGTAGCTCCTGCTTTCGCAAAATCAGGAATGATTCTATCAACAGGCTCAACCATTAAATGCACATCAATCGGCGCAGTCACTCCATGCTTTCTTAATGCCTCACATACCAAAGGTCCAATCGTTAAGTTAGGCACAAAGTGATTATCCATCACATCAAAATGTACAACATCGGCACCAGCGGCTAAAACGCTATCAACTTCCTCGCCTAATTTAGCAAAGTTTGCCGAAAGAATAGAGGGAGCAATCCAGTTTTCATTCATTTTTTAAGCCTCGTTTGTATTTTTATGTAAGCTTGGTTTACAGTTTCTATGCTAGCTATTATCTAGCACAACTTTGATAAGATCCCCTTATCGCTGAGCGATTGTAACATTCGCCCTTTATCAAATCCAGCGTATTTAAAACACACCTTGAAGCTATACACTTACTCTGAATCCTAATTATGAAATTTTCTGTTTTAACCTTACCCTCGAACAAACCTAAAAAAACAAATTGCTTATTTTTTAAAATCTAAATTTCTGCTAGTATAGTCGGTTCAATTTTTTTAACGAATTCTTGGTAAATAAACATGGCTTTTGTAGTCACCGAAAACTGTATTAAATGTAAATTCACTGATTGCGTAGACGTATGCCCTGTCGATTGTTTTCATGAAGGTCCAAACTTTTTAGTTATCGACCCTGATGAATGTATTGATTGTACGTTGTGCGAGCCTGAGTGTCCTGCTGGAGCAATTTTTGCTGAAGACGAATTACCCGAAGGACAAGAGCAATTTTCAGCTTTAAATGCTGAGTTAGCTAAAATATGGCCTACTATTGCTGATGTAAAAGATGCTTTACCTGATGCTGAAGAATGGAATGGCAAAACAGATAAGTTAGAACTACTTGAAAGATAGCCTCGTTCTTTCAAAATATCGATAGACATAAAAAAAGCCGATTAAAATCGGCTTTTTTTATTAATGAGGTTTTATTATTCGTCTCTACCCACAAGTTCTACATACGCCATTGGAGCTGCATCACCTGTTCTAAAACCACATTTCATAACTCTTAAATACCCGCCTGGTCTATCTTGATAGCGAGGACCTAATTCGTTGAATAATTTAGTCACAGCATCACGATCACGTAGTTTTGCAAACGCTAAACGTCTATTTGCAACAGAATCTACTTTAGCTAAAGTAATTAATGGCTCTGCAAATCCACGTAATTCTTTTGCTTTTGGTAACGTGGTTTTAATTAATTCATGCTTTAAAATCGAAGTAACCATATTGCTAAACATAGCTTTTCTATGGCTGCTATTTCTATTTAATTGTCTTCCAGATTTACGATGTCTCATTTTGAGATAACCTTAAGTTTAGTTAAATTCCAGTTTGGCTTTGATCTGCTAAATTCTCAGGTGGCCAATTCTCTAGCCTCATTCCTAAAGACAATCCTTTTATAGCCAATATATCTTTAATTTCAGTTAATGATTTTTTGCCTAAGTTAGGAGTTTTTAGCAATTCAACCTCAGTGCGTTGAATTAAATCACCTATGTAAAATATATTTTCTGCTTTTAGGCAATTAGCAGAACGAACTGTGAGTTCTAAATCATCAACTGGTCTTAGTAACACAGGATCAAAGGCTTCTTCTTCGATAATCGCTTCTTCTGCTATTTGTTCATTAACTTTTTCAAAATCAACAAAAACAGACAACTGGTCATGAAGAATGGTAGCAGCAAGCTTAATTGTTTCTTCAGGATCGACAGTTCCATTAGTTTGCAATTCAATAACTAGTCTATCTAAATTAGTTCTTTGCTCAACCCTTGTGCTTTCAACATGATAAGCAACTTTAACTACAGGACTAAAAGCAGAATCAACTATTAAAACACCAACAGCAGCAGAAGAGTCAACAAGCTCTTTTTTAGCACTTGCAGATACATACCCACGACCACGCTCAACTTTTAATTTAATGTTAAGCTCACCTGCTTGAGTTAAATGAGCAATAATTAAATCAGGATTAACAATTTCAACGTTATGAGGTAAGTTTATATCCGCAGCAGTTACAATTCCAGCACCGCTTTTATTAAGCGACAAAACAACTTCGTCTCTTGAATGCAAAATAACAGCAAGCTGCTTTAAATTCAACAATATATCAATAACATCCTCTTGAATGCCATCAATAGTTGTATATTCATGCAAAACACCATCAATTTCAACTTCTGTAACTGCGCATCCTGGGATAGATGACAGCATAACTCGTCGAAGCGCATTACCAAGAGAATGACCAAAACCACGCTCTAGGGGTTCAATGACAATTCTTGAATGATTAGCAGTATGACTGACAACATCAACCAATTTTGGTTTTAGCAAGCCAGCAATAGATTTTTGCATAGTTATATCTCAGACCAAATTATTTAGAATAAAGCTCTACAACCAGCTGCTCATTAATATCACTACCTAAGTCAACGCGATCAGGCAATGACTTAAAAACACCTGTCATTTCCTTAGCATCAACCTGAACCCAGACTGGAAATCCATACTGTTCTGTGACATTCAAAGAATCAATAATTCTTTGTTGTTTTTTGGCTTTGTCTCTAATTTTTATTTCATCGCCTGCTTGCACATGATAAGATGGGATGTTAATAACTTGGTTATTTACAAAAATTGCCTTATGTGAAACTAACTGGCGAGCTTCAGAACGAGTAGAAGCAAACCCCATGCGATATACAACGTTATCAAGTCTTGTCTCTAAAAGAGACAAAAGATTTTCACCTGTCGCGCCTTTCTGCATATCAGCCAAGTGATAATAATTTCTAAACTGCTTTTCCAAAACCCCGTAAATTCTTCGAATTCTTTGCTTAGCTCTTAATTGCAAAGCATAGTCAGAACTTCTAGCGCGCTTTGCGCCATGCTGACCTGGTCTTTGATCTAACTTACACTTACCTTCTAAGGACTTTCCTCTACTTTTTAAAAATAAATCAGTTCCTTCTCTACGACTTAACTTGCAAGTTGGGCCGAGGTATCTTGCCATAATAACTACTCCAGAATTCTTAAACGCGGCGTTTTTTAGGTGGGCGACATCCGTTATGTGGAATCGGAGTCACATCTACTATATTGGTAATTTTAAATCCCAAGTTGTTAAGAGACCTAACAGCAGATTCACGACCTGGTCCCGGCCCTTTAATCATAACATCAAGATTCTTCATTCCATATTCCAATGCAACGCCCCCAGCTTTTTCTGCTGCAACTTGTGCAGCAAAAGGAGTGCTTTTTCTTGACCCCCTAAATCCTGACCCACCCGATGTAGCCCAAGACAGCGCATTACCTTTTCTATCAGTAATGGTTACAATTGTATTATTAAATGACGCATGCACATGAGCAATGCCATCAGCCACTTCTTTTTTAATGCGCTTTTTAGAACGATTTTGAGTTGCCATTATACTTTTCAAGCCTTTTAAAATAATATCTTATTTTCTGATTGGTTTGCGTGGACCTTTACGAGTGCGAGCATTCGTTCTTGTGCGTTGACCTCTTAAAGGCAACCCTCTTCGATGTCTAATTCCACGATAACAACCAAGATCCATTAGTCTTTTAATATTCATCGAGACTTCACGCCGCAAATCACCTTCGACTGTCATTTTGGAAATAACACTGCGAATTGATTCTAACTGCTCTTCTGTTAGCTCTTTTATTTTTAAAGACGGTTCGATACCCACTTCTTTACAGATGTTTTTTGCAGTTTGGCGTCCAATTCCATATATAGCTGTTAACGCAATTTCTGCATGCTTATGCTCTGCTACATTTATTCCGGCAATACGTGCCATCTAGATACTCCCATGATGGTATTCTACAGTTAAGCGCGAAATTATAGCATGTAACCAAATCTAGCGCAACAAATTTTAGCCTTGACGTTGTTTATGTCTACCGTCTACACAAATAACCCTCACAACACCACTTCTTTTTACAACTTTACAATTGCGACAAATCTTTTTAACAGATGCTCTAACTTTCACAGCAAGCTCCTAACTTTATTTAAAATATTATTTCTTAAGGTTGGCTTTTTTCATAAGGCCATCATATTGTTGTGACATTAAATGCGTTTGCATTTGTGATATAAAATCCATCACAACAACGACTATAATCAAGAGTGACGTGCCGCCAAAATAAAACGGAACATTCCAATAAACTATCAAAAACTCTGGTAACAAACAAACTAAAGTAATATAAAACGCACCAATTAAAGTGAGCCTAGTCATAACCTTATCAATATAAACCATTGTTTGAACACCAGGTCTAACTCCAGGTAAAAAAGCACCTGATTTTTTTAAGTTATCCGCTGTTTCTTTTGAGTTAAATACTAACGCTGTATAAAAAAAACAAAAGAATATAATAGCAGCAGCATAACACATTACATAAATTGGTTGACCAGGCGATAAAACAGTTTGAATATCATGCAACCAAGAAAATCCCTCTGTATCTCCAAACCAACCGGCAATAGTCGCAGGAAACAAAATAATACTTGATGCAAAAATGGGAGGTATAACACCAGCCATGTTTAATTTAAGAGGTAAAAAACTAGTTTGCCCAGCATACATTTTACGTCCTTGCTGACGCTTAGGGTAGTTTATCGTAATGCGTCTTTGTCCTCTTTCTACAAAAACTACTAACGCTGTAACTGCCATAGCAATCAAAAACAATAAAACAATAAATGCTCCATTCATTTCTCCTGTTCTTGCAAGCTCAAGAGTTCCGCCAATTGCCTTAGGCAAACCTGAAACGATACCTGCAAAAATAATCAATGAAATACCATTTCCTATTCCCCTTTCTGTCACTTGCTCACCAAGCCACATCAGAAAAAGAGTTCCTGTAACAAGTGTAATGGTAGTTATAACCAAAAAACTAGTTCCAGGGTGCAAAACCACAGACAAACCACCGGCTGTTTGACTTTGTAAAGCAAGAGAAATGCCTATAGCTTGAAAAGTGGCCAAAACAACAGTTCCATATCTTGTATATTGAGAAATTTTACGTCGCCCTGACTCACCTTCTTTTTTTATCTGCTCCATTGCTGGAATAACAACAGTCATTAACTGCATAATAATTGAAGCAGATATATAAGGCATAATACCAAGAGCAAATAAACTTAAACGCATAAGAGCACCGCCTGAGAACATATTAAACATGCTCAGTATAGATCCTTTTTGCTGTTCAAACATCAATGCTAAAGCTTTCGGGTCTATTCCTGGTACAGGTATATGAGCTCCTACCCTGTAAACAAAAAAAGCACCAAGAACAAAAAACAACCTAGATCTAAGCTCTGATAGATTACCTAATTTATCTGACATTTGCGTTCTTGATGTACTCAACTTATTACGCCTCTATTCTACCACCGGCTGCTTCAATAGATGCTTTCGCTCCTACTGTAACTTTAATGCCTTTCAGTGTTATCGACTTAGTTATCACGCCTGATTGAATAACTTTAGCATTTTTTGAAAATGCTGGAATTAAATTCGCAACAATCAATGCATTCAAATCAATAATATCAGCATCAACGAGTTCTAACTCATTTAATCTTACTTCGGCAGAATATTTTTTGGTGCGAGAAGAAAAACCTACTTTAGGCAATCTACGCTGTAAAGGCATTTGACCGCCCTCAAAGCCAACTTTATGAAACCCACCAGCTCGTGATTTTTGCCCTTTGTGACCTCTACCGCAAGTCTTTCCAAGACCAGAACCTATACCACGCCCTACTCTTTTAGCTTTCTTATGTGAACCCGCAGCAGGCTGAATGCTATTTAGAAACATTAAACTTCCTCAACTTTGAGCATATACGATATTTTGTTTATCATGCCTCTGTTTTCAGGAGTATTGATAACTTCAACCGTTTGATGTATTTTGCGCAAACCCAACCCTTTTAAACAAGCTTGATGGCTTGCAAGACGACCAATTTTGCTTTTGGTCATGGTTACATTTAATTTTTTATCGGCCATTATTACTGTCCAGTAATTTGTTCAACAGTTAATCCGCGTTTTGCAGCAATCTGTTTAGCACTATGCATGTCAGTCAAACCATTAATTGTTGCTCTTACAACATTAATTGGGTTGCTTGTACCAATACATTTAGCTAAAACATTATGCACACCAACAACTTCAAATACAGCACGCATAGCACCACCAGCAATAATACCAGTACCTTCCGATGCAGGCTGCATATAAACTTTAGCTGCACCTGTAGTCGCCATAATTGGATACTGCAAGGTATCGCCTTTTAAGGCAACTTTTCTCATATTTTTACGTGCTTGCTCTAAAGATTTTTGAATAGCAATAGGAACTTCGCGAGCTTTGCTCACGCCATAACCTACACGCCCCTCACCATCACCAACTACTGTTAATGCTGTGAAACCAAAAACCCTACCGCCTTTTACTACTTTTGCAACGCGTCGCACATTTACTAATTTCTCTTGCAACCCGTCAGTACTACCTTGAGATGGTGCTGTAGCCATTATTTTCCCCTAGAACTTCAATCCAGCTTCACGTGCAGCATCTGCTAATGCTTTAACACGACCATGATATTTAAAACCTGAACGATCAAATGCAACTTCGGTAACACCTACAGCAACTGCTCTTTGAGCAACAATCTTGCCCACTTCTTTAGCTGCTTCTGTATTACTAGTGCTTTTTAACGCCGATTTAATATCAGCTTGAGTTGTAGAAGCACTTGCAAGCGTTGTTGATCCATCTTTGCTTAGAACTTGCGCATAAATATGCTGAGAGGTTCTGTGAATTGTCAACCGGTTTGCGCCTAATTGTCTGATTTTACAGCGTAGTTTTAAAGCACGCTTTAATCGGGATGTCTTTTTATCCATCACTTTACCTTACTTCTTTTTGGCTTCTTTTCTAACAACATTCTCATCAGAATATCTGACTCCTTTACCTTTATATGGCTCTGGCGGACGATAAGCCCTGATTTCTGCTGCGACCTGACCTACTTTTTGTTTATCCATTCCTTTGATAACAATTTCAGTCTGACTTGGTGTTTCAATGCTAATTCCGGCTGGTATTTCATATCCCACAGGATGAGAAAAACCTAAAGTAAGGTTAAGTATATTACCAGCTGCTTGAGCTCTGTAACCAACCCCAATCAAAGTTAGCTTTCTCTCAAAGCCTTTAGAAACGCCTGTTACCATATTAGTAACTGTTGCTCTCACTGTTCCTGCTTGAGCATTAGCTTTTTTTACACTTTCATCCCATTTAACTTGGATTACGTTATCGTTGATTTCAACACTAACGCCACCTTTTAGTTCAAATGACATTTGACCATTGCTTCCTTTTACAGTCATGTTAGTTCCATCCAACTTAACATCGACTCCTGTAGGAATAGCAATTGGCGCTTTAGCAATTCTTGACATAAACAGGCCTACTACTTAACAAACTGTGCAAATAACTTCACCACCGTGTCCAATAGCACGAGCGGCTCTATCCGTCATAACACCATTTGAGGTTGATACGATAGCAATGCCTAACCCGCCTAAGACTTTCGGTAATTCGTCTTTAGATTTATAGATGCGTAAACCTGGTTTACTAATCCGCTTAACTTTTTCAATTACAGGTACACCGTTAAAATACTTCAACACGATAGTCATCTCGGTGTGACTACCTCTTGTTTCAGTCGTGTACTCAGAAATATATCCTTCGTCTTTTAAAACTTTTGCAATTGCAACTTTTAGTTTAGAAGAAGGCATACTTACACTTTTTTTGCTAGCAGATTGACCATTCCTAATACGGGTCAGCATATCTGCTACTGGATCTGTCATACTCATTTATCAATTCTCCAAAAGCCTGAATCTAGTTCAGAATTACCAACTTGCCTTTCCTAAACCAGGAACATCACCGCGCATTGTGGCTTCTCTTAGCTTATTACGGCACAGACCAAATTTACGATAATATCCATGTGGACGACCTGTTAAATTACAGCGATTACGCAGTCTTGCAAAACTGGAATCTCTGGGTAATTTTTGAAGTTGCAAAACAGCAGACTCTTTTTCTTCAAATGAAGTATTAGGATTTCTAATAAGTTCTTTTAAAGCACCGCGTTTTTGCGCGTGTTTTTTTACTAATTTATTACGCTTATCTTCCCGCGCAATCATTGATTTTTTTGCCATACTAAAATCGCCCTTTAGTTCTTAAATGGAAAATTAAAAAGCTTTAACAAAGCCAAACCTTCTTCATTAGTTTTCGCTGTTGTTGTAATAGCAATATCCATCCCACGCAGAGCATCAATTTTATCGTAATCAATTTCAGGGAAAATGATTTGCTCTTTAACGCCCATTGAATAATTACCACGCCCATCAAAGCTTTTAGGGCTCATTCCACGAAAATCACGAATCCGAGGAATAGAGATATTAATTAATCGATCTAAAAATTCGTACATTTTATCGTTGCGTAAAGTTACTTTACAACCAATCGGCATGTCATCACGAATTTTAAATCCAGCAATCGATTTTCTTGACATGGTAACAACCGCTTTTTGACCGGCGATTTTTTCCATGTCTGCAACAGCAGCTTGCAAAACTTTTTTATCAGCTACTGCCTCACCCACTCCCATATTGAGAGTGATTTTTACCAACCTTGGCGCTTCCATAACTGATTTGTATGCAAATTGCTCAATCAGCGCGGGTAAAATCTTTTCTTTATATTCAGTTTTTAGTCTAGCCATGATTTTTATCTATTCCTTACGCATCAACAACTTGATCAGTTGATTTAAAATATCTAACTTTACGTCCGTCATCTAAAAATCTGAATCCTACCCGATCCGCTTTTTTTGTTTCAGGGTTAAATAAACCAACATTAGATATGTCGAGCGGCATGTCTTTGTCAATTATTCCACCTTGAACACCGGCATTTGGGTTTCCGCGTTGATGTTTTTTAGCTTGGTTAATCCCTTTGACTAGTATTTTATTGTCTTTGAGAACCTGAGTTACCGTACCTTGCTTGTCTTTGTCTTTACCTGTACGAATAATTACAGCATCACCTTTTTTAATTTTTTGCATCTTGCTACCTTCTTATAAAACTTCTGGAGCTAAAGAAATGATTTTCATAAACTTCTCACCCCTTAACTCACGGGTAACAGGTCCAAAAATACGTGTGCCGATAGGTTGTAGTTGGTTATTCAATATAACTGCTGCATTACCATCGAAGCGAATCACAGAACCATCAGGCCTGCGCACTCCTTTGCGGGTTCTCACCACTAACGCATTATAGACATCGCCTTTTTTTACTCTGCCACGAGGAATCGCATCTTTAACGCTGACTTTTATTATATCGCCAATCCCAGCATAGCGTCGGTGCGAACCGCCTAAAACCTTGATACACATGACCCTTTTTGCACCGCTGTTATCGGCGACGTCAAGGTTAGTTTGCATCTGAATCATTATTAAATCCCAACCATCTCAATATTAACTTGCTTTCAAAAACGTGATTTATTTATTCGCGCTTTCAATAATTTCAACCATTCTAAATGTTTTTCTTTTGGAAATTGGCCTACATGAAGTAATCGCTACTAAATCACCTTCTTCGCATTGATTATTTTCATCATGGGCTAATAACTTGGTAGAACGTTTGATATATTTACCATAAACAGGATGTTTGATAATACGTTCTACCAAAACAGATACTGTCTTATCCATTTTATTGCTAACTACACGACCTGTGATCGTGCGCAGTTGTTCTGTATTTTCACTCATGCTGATGCACTCGCTATTTCATTTAATACGGTATGAATACGCGCTATATCACGTCTTACCTTTTTTACTTGATCAGGCTTACTCAACTGACCAGTACCTTTTTGCATTCTCAGATTAAACTGTTCACGTGCTAATTCAAGCAACATAGAACTTAATTCATCTTTAGTTTTTTGACGTACTTCACTTATTTTCATTACATTATCGTCCGCGCAGCAAAAGTTGTCTTTACCGGAAGCTTAGCTGCTGCTAGCAGAAATGCTTCACGCGCCAATTGCTCTGGCACACCTTGAACTTCGTACAACATAGTCCCTGGTTTAATTTGAGCAACCCAGTATTCTACACTACCTTTTCCTTTTCCCATACGAACTTCTAATGGTTTTTTAGTAATAGGCTTATCAGGGAATACTCTAATCCACATTTTACCACCACGTTTCACATGACGAGTAATTGCTCTACGAGCTGCTTCAATTTGACGGGCTGTTATTCTACCACGAGTTGTCGCTTTTAAGCCATATTCACCGAAACTGACTGAAGAGCCGCGCACCGCAATACCATTGTTTTTGCCTTTGTGCTGCTTACGAAATTTAGTTCTTTTAGGTTGAAGCATGACTATTTCCCTTCAACAGTTTTTTTAGATTCTGTGTTCTCTGCTGCTAGATGTGCATCCATATCGAACACCTCACCTTTGAAGATCCACACCTTTATGCCGATAATACCATATGTTGTATTTGCTTCAGCTGTACCATAATCAATATCAGCACGCAAAGTATGCAACGGCACACGACCTTCTCTATACCACTCGCCACGAGCAATCTCAGCACCATTCAAACGTCCACCAACATTGATTTTGATGCCTTCAGCACCTAATCTCATCGAGTTTGACACAGCACGTTTCATAGCGCGGCGATACATGATACGTTTTTCTAATTGTTGAGCAATACTTTCTGCAACTAATCTTGCATCTAATTCAGGTTTTCTAATCTCTTCAACATTAAGCTGAACAGGAATCCCCATAATAGCAGAAACATCACGTCTTAATTTATCAATATCTTCACCTTTTTTACCAATCACTATACCAGGACGAGCTGTGTGAATGGTAATATGCGCATTGCTTGGTGGTCGATTAATCTGAATTCTACTTACCGATGCGTGAGCTAATTTTTCCCTAATATAATCACGAACTTTTAAATCCTGAAGCAAAAACACTGGATAGTCTTGGCTATTTGCATACCATCTTGATGTCCAATCTTTTACAATCCCGAGGCGTATGCCTGTTGGATGTACCTTTTGTCCCATTTTTATATACCCCTATTCGTGTTCTGCTACTTTAACGGTGATATGGCAGGTTCTTTTCAGGATGTGGTTACCACGTCCTTTTGCTCTTGCACGCATTCTTTTTAACACAGTTCCTTCATTAACAAACACAGTCGTTACAACTAGTTCATCAATATCGGCACTTTCGTTATGCTCAGCGTTTGCAATCGCAGACTCTAAAACCTTTTGCATAATTCCAGCTGCTTTTTTTGAACTAAACTTTAATAAATTCAGTGCTTTTTCAACTGGCAAGCCACGTATTTGATCACCAACCAATCTTGCTTTTTGAGCAGACATTGGGGCATTACTTAATTTTGCTGAAATTTCCATAGAGTTCTTACCTTGATTTCTTATCAGCTACATGCCCTTTATATGTGCGAGTCGGCGCAAATTCACCCAATTTATGACCCACCATATTTTCAGAGATAAGAACCGGAACATGCTGACGACCATTATGTACGGCTATAGTTAAACCCAACATATCTGGGCTAATCATTGATCTTCTTGACCAAGTTTTAATTGGTTTCCTATTATTGCTACTTACTGCACTCTCTACTTTCTTCAGTAGATGATGATCAATAAATGGACCTTTCTTAATTGAACGTGGCACGCTTTGCCCCCTTATTTCTGGTTACGTCGTCTGACAATCATATTGTCAGTGCGTTTGTTCTTACGAGTTTTATAACCTTTAGTCGGCATACCCCATGGTGAGACGGGATGTCTACCACCTGATGTACGACCCTCACCACCACCATGTGGATGATCTACCGGGTTCATTGCCACACCGCGAACAGTTGGACGAACACCGCGCCATCTTTTGGCACCTGCTTTACCTAAAGAAATCAAGTTGTGTTCTGAGTTAGAAACCTCTCCCACAACTGCTTTACAATCTGCCATCACTTTACGCATTTCACCAGAACGTAAACGCAATGTAACATAAGCACCATCTTTAGCCACTAATTGCGCTGATGTTCCAGCACTGCGGGCGATTTGTGCGCCTTTGCCGGACTTTAGTTCAACACAATGAATTGTTGTACCTAAAGGCATATTACGCAATGGCATACAGTTCCCAGGTTTAACAGCTGTAGTTTCGGCAGATAATACTTCTTGCCCTACTTTCATCCCTTTAGGAGCGATAATGTATCTACGCTCACCATCTTTAAACAACAGCAGAGCAATATTAGCCGTTCTATTAGGATCATATTCCAAACGCTCGACAACCGCAGGAATATCAACTTTATTTCTTTTGAAATCAATAATCCGGTAGTGTTGCTTATGTCCACCACCTACATGGCGCGTTGTGATACGCCCATTATTATTTCTGCCACCAGTTCTACTTTTTTTTTCAAGCAGCGGTGCAAATGGCTTACCTTTATGCAAGTCATCATTTTTAACTCTTATTACAGACCGAGATCCTGGTGATGTCGGTTTTGATTTTAGAATAGCCATGCTATCTACCGTTCCTATTGATTCTTAACACTTTAACTTTTTAAGCTTTCGCGAAATCGATGTCATGACCTTCTTTAAGCTTTACATAAGCTTTTTTCCAGTCAGATCTTTTCCCCAACGCGCGTCCGAAGCGTTTAACTTTCCCTTTAATATTAAGGACCTGAACACTATCAACCTCAACATTAAACATTAGTTCAACTGCACTTTTAATTTGCTTTTTAGTTGCTACTTTTTGAACTTTAAAAACAAAGCGTTTATCAACCTCTGCTGCAACTGAACTTTTTTCTGAAACAATTGGCGCCAGTAAAACATTTGCAACTCTGCTCTCTGCTACACTCATGCTAAACGCTCCTCTATTTGCTTTAACGCACTTGAAGTGACGATAACTTTATCAGCAGAAACTAATGAAACAGGATTTACGCTCTCAGCAGTTGCAACTTCAACATAAGGTATATTCCTTGAGGCCAAAATTAAATTTTCATTCACTTCATCTGTGATAATCAAAATACGTTTGCCATCAATGCTTTTTAATTTTTGATTGAAATCTTTTGTTTTTGACGTTGTAGGTGTAATGTCATTGCTAACAACTAATCTTTCTTGTCTTAACAATTCAGAAAATATAGATCGAATACCTACTTTGTACATTTTCTTATTAATTTTTTGCTCAAATGAACGCTGTTTTGCAGCAAACGTCACACCACCTGAACGCCAAATTGGCCCACGTGTAGTACCCGCTCTAGCACGACCAGTGCCTTTTTGACGGAATGGCTTTATACCACCACCACTTACTTCTGAGCGAGTTTTTTGCGCTTTAGTTCCAGCACGAGCACCAGCCAAATATCGAGTAACTAACTGATGAATTAATGTTTCATTGAATAACTGACCAAATACTTGCTCTGCGACTTCCATCGCACTAGCAGAATCCTGATCATTTATTACAGGTACTTGCAAAGTCATAATTTAACCTTTATTCCTTTTTTTTGATGCAGCTCTAATAATTACGTCGCCGCCTTTAGCTCCAGGAACTGAACCTGTAACCAAAATCAAGTTTCTTTCTATATCCACAGAATGAATTGTCAAATTTTGTACAGTAGTCTTGACAGCCCCCATGTGGCCGGCCATTTTTTTACCTTTAAAAACTCGTCCAGGCGTTTGACATTGTCCGATAGAACCCAACACTCTATGAGAGCGCGAGTTACCATGTGTAGCATCCTGCATCCCAAAATTATGACGTTTTATACCGCCAGCGAAACCTTTACCTATACTAGTGCCACACACATCTACTATTTGACCTGCTGTAAAAGTGCTTAACGGAAGCTCGGAACCAGCAGATAAATCCTCTCCTTCGCCATCGGCTAATCTGAATTCCCAGAGGCCTCGACCTGCGGTAACGTTAGCAGCAGCGTAATGCCCTGCCATCGCTTTATTCACTTTTGAAGATTTTTTATCACCAACAGCAATTTGAATCGCACGGTAACCATCATTATCCAAACTCTTCACCTGTGTTACTCTGTTTGAGTCAATTTGGAGAACAGTTACAGGTGTAGATGAACCATCTTCACTAAAAACTCGGGTCATACCACACTTACGACCAATAAGACCTATTGACATCTGCCAATTCCTCTACTTAAAATTTTACAGCTCAATTGAGCTTAATTTGAACATCTACCCCTGCTGCAAGATCCAACTTCATCAGTGCATCAACGGTTTTTTCTGTAGGTTCCACTATATCAAGTAACCTTTTATAAGTTCTTAATTCGTATTGATCCCGTGCATCTTTGTTTACATGCGGTGAAATCAATATTGTGAAACGTTCTTTTTTAGTAGGCAAGGGAATAGGGCCTTTAACTTGAGCACCTGTTCTTTTTGCTGTTTCTACTATCTCTCCTGCTGACTGATCAATTAGTTTATGATCAAAAGCTTTTAAGCGGATACGGATAGTTTGATTTGCCATTATTTCTTCTCATTTTTGTCAAGAATTTCAGCAACAACACCTGCGCCAACAGTACGACCACCTTCGCGTATAGCAAAACGTAAGCCCTCTTCCATAGCAATCGGAGAAATCAGCTTTACTGTTACTGACACATTGTCTCCTGGCATAACCATTTCTGTTCCTTCTGGAAGATCAACTGCTCCAGTTACATCTGTTGTTCTGAAATAGAACTGCGGACGATATCCATTAAAGAAAGGAGTGTGCCGCCCACCTTCCTCTTTTGATAAAACGTAAATTTCAGATTTGAAATGAGCATGTGGCTTAATAGTGCCTTTGTGTGCTAATACTTGACCACGTTCAACATCATCTCTTTTTGTGCCTCTTAGCAACACACCTACGTTATCACCTGCTTGTCCTTGGTCAAGTAACTTACGGAACATCTCAACGCCTGTGCAAGTTGTTGTTGTTGTAGGTCTAATCCCTACAATTTCAATTTCTTGCCCAACCTTAACAATGCCACGCTCAATACGACCAGTTACCACTGTACCACGACCAGAAATAGAAAATACATCTTCAATTGGCATTAAGAATGGTTTATCAGTAACCCGCTCTGGCTCAGGAATATAACTATCTAAATAACCAGCAAGCTCTAATATTTTCTCTTCCCATTTAGCATCGCCTTCCAATCCTTTTAGAGCAGAACCGCGCACAACTGGAATATCATCCCCTGGAAAATCATACTGAGACAGTAAGTCACGAACTTCCATCTCAACTAATTCCAATAACTCTTCGTCATCTACCATATCGCATTTATTCATAAAAACAACGATATATGGAACACCTACTTGACGAGCTAATAAAATATGCTCACGAGTTTGAGGCATAGGACCGTCAGTTGCAGCAACTACTAGAATAGCTCCGTCCATTTGAGCCGCACCAGTAATCATATTTTTTACATAATCAGCATGACCTGGACAATCAACATGAGCATAATGACGATGATCTGTTTCATACTCAACGTGAGATGTATTAATAGTAATACCACGCGCACGCTCTTCTGGAGCGTTATCAATTTGATCAAATGCCTTTGCCGTTCCACCAAACTTTTTAGATAATACCGAAGTAATAGCCGCTGTTAATGTAGTTTTTCCATGATCGACATGCCCAATCGTGCCTACGTTTATATGTTTTTTTGTACGGTCAAATTTTTCTTTAGCCATGAGTTAATACCTTTAATTTAAATTTTATGAAGACTTTTTAATAATAGCTTCCGCAATTGCTGCAGGTGCTTCATTATATTTTTCAAACTGCATACTGTATGTAGCACGACCCTGTGTTGCAGAACGCAAATCTGTCGCATACCCAAACATTTCTGACAAGGGTACCTCGCATTCTATCGTTTTTCCTGAAGGAGTATCATTCATCCCGTGAATAACCCCGCGACGTCTATTGATATCACCAACAACATCTCCCATATGTTCTTCAGGCGTAACAATTTCCACTTTCATGATAGGCTCAAGAAGGACTGGATTCGCCTTTTTTGCTCCTTCCTTGAAGCACATAGATCCCGCAATTTTGAAAGCCATTTCATTAGAGTCAACATCATGATACGACCCATCAAACAAGCTAACTTTAACATCAACAACTGGGTATCCAGCAATCACACCATTTTCCAGTTGTTCTTGTACGCCTTTATCCACAGCGGGAATATATTCTTTTGGAACAACCCCTGCCACTATTTCATTGACAAAAAGATAACCACTCCCTAATTCGCGAGGCTCAATCCGCAACCAAACATGTCCGTATTGCCCACGTCCTCCAGACTGACGAATAAACTTCTCCTCATGTTCAACAGCACTGCGAATAGTCTCTCGATATGCAACTTGAGGAGCACCTACATTAGCATCAACACTAAACTCCCTTTTCATCCTGTCAACTATAATATCTAAATGCAACTCCCCCATTCCAGAAATAATAGTTTGACCTGATTCTGCATCGGTATTTACTCGAAATGAAGGATCTTCTTGCGCTAACTTAGCTAAAGCTGCACCCATTTTTTCTTGATCAGCTTTAGTTTTAGGCTCTACAGCTATAGAAATTACCGGCTCCGGAAAGTCCATTTTCTCTAGAATTATATCGCTTTCAAGACTGCATAAGGTATCGCCTGTAGTCGCAAACTTAAGACCTATTGCAGCGGCAATATCACCAGCTCGAACTTCTTTAATTTCTTCACGACTATTAGCGTGCATTTGCACGATTCGTCCAATCCGTTCTTTTTTATTTTTAATAGGATTAAAAACGCTATCACCTGACTTTAAAACGCCTGAATAAACTCTGAAAAAAGTCAGTGTTCCTACAAAAGGGTCTGTCGCGATTTTAAAAGCCAACCCAGCAAATGAAGCATCATCTTGTGCTAAACACTCCAATTCTTCCTCGCCATTAGCTGAAACACCTTTAATTGCCATTACTTCAGTAGGTGCAGGCAAATACTCAACTATAGCATCAAGTACAGCCTGAACGCCTTTATTTTTAAAAGCAGAACCACAAAATGCTGGAACTACTTTATTAGCAAGTGTTTGCGCACGAATTCCTTGTTTAATCTCTAGATTATTCAGAAATCCTTCTTCTAAATACTTATCCATAAGCTCTTCACTGCCATCGGCTGCAGCTTCAATCATGTATTCGCGCCACTTTTCGCAAATTTCTTGCATTTCTTGAGGAATATCTTTTTCATCAAAAGTCATTCCCATATCAACATCATGCCAATATATAGCCTTCATTTTAATGAGATCAACCACTCCTCGAAATGAATCTTCCGAACCAATGGGTATTTGCATAGGTACAGGAACACTCCCTAAGCGACTTCTTATTTGCTCAACAACCCGCAAAAAATTTGCACCAGAGCGATCCATTTTATTAACAAATACAACTCGTGGAACATGATATTTATTTGCTTGCCGCCAAACTGTCTCAGATTGAGGCTCAACACCGCCTACCGCACAAAAAACTGCACAAGCACCATCCAAAACTCGCAAAGATCTTTCTACTTCAATAGTAAAATCAACATGCCCTGGCGTATCGATAATATTAATCCGGTGCTCAGAAAACTGCTTTTCCATGCCACTCCAGAAACAAGTTGTGGTAGCAGAAGTTATGGTAATACCTCTCTCCTGCTCTTGCTCCATCCAATCCATTGTGGCAGCACCGTCGTGAACTTCGCCAATTTTGTGAGACACTCCAGTGTAATACAAAATTCTTTCTGTTGTGGTAGTTTTTCCAGCATCAATGTGAGCCATAATTCCCACATTACGATACTGTTCTATTGGAGTCTTCCTTGCCACTAGATAACCTTATTTGCTTTTACTACCAACGATAATGAGAAAAAGCTTTATTTGCTTCAGCCATTCTATGAGTATCTTCGCGTTTTTTCGCGGCCGCACCACGACCTTCAAAAGCATCCAGCAGCTCTCCAGCCAACTTAGAAGGCATATCTTTTTCATTCCGCTTACGAGCAGAATCAATTAGCCAGCGCATAGCTAAAGCCAATCGTCTTGACGGACGCACTTCAACAGGGACTTGATAAGTTGCACCACCTACACGGCGCGATTTAACCTCAACTCTAGGCTGAACATTCTCCAAAGCTTTTGACAAAACCTCTAAAGACTCTTCATGCCCCTTGCCTTCAATAACATCCAAGGCACCATAAACTATTTTTTCAGCAACTGATTTCTTTCCATCAACCATAATCATATTCATAAACTTGGTTAGCATTTCGCTACCAAATCTAGGATCAGGAATAACATCTCTTTTTGCTGCAATTCTTCTTCTTGACATCTATATCACCAGTATTAGCTTTTAGGTCTCTTTGTTCCATACTTAGAACGACCACATTTTCTGTTAGCCACCCCAGAAGTATCCAGACTACCACGCACAACGTGATATCTCACCCCTGGCAAATCTTTAACCCGACCACCTCTGATTAAAACCACGGAGTGCTCTTGAAGATTATGTCCTTCCCCCCCAATATAACTACTAACTTCAGATCCGTTAGTTAACCGAACTCTAGCAACTTTACGCAATGCTGAGTTTGGCTTTTTTGGAGTTGTAGTATACACGCGTGTGCACACACCTCTTCTTTGAGGACAAGCTTCCAATGCAGGAACATTGCTTTTTTCTATTTTTTTAGCACGAGGCTTACGAACCAACTGGTTGACCGTGGCCATATCTTTTATTACTCCGATATACAATTTAACTGCCAGACAATTCAAGAATTATCACCTGATTTCTTAAATTCCTTACCTGACCAAGCACTTAGCTCATGTGAGCCCAATATACTATACGCTACATCTCACTTGGTCAAGCATTATTTTATTACTCAATATTTAAAGCTTGCTTCAACGCCTCTTCAACCTCTATCGTATCAACAACAGAAGCTAAATCAACTTCAATTTGTTTTTCTGCAAAGCGTTTTTTCTTTCTTCCTTCATGATGCGCTAACCCTGTACCAGCAGGAATTAAGCGACCTACAATCACATTTTCTTTTAAACCTGTCAATCCGTCACTGATACCACGCACTGCTGCATCAGTCAACACTCGAGTTGTTTCTTGGAACGAAGCTGCAGAAATAAATGACTCTGTTGCAAGTGAGGCTTTGGTAATTCCCAATAAAACAGACTCATAGCTTGCCGGGATTTTCCCTTCTTTTTCCATTGCTTCATTGATTGCATTAATAGCACTGCGTTCAACTTGCTCGCCTTTAACATAATCAGTTTCACCCGACGCTGTCACTTCAACTTTTCTCAGCATTTGCCGAATAATAGCTTCAATATGTTTATCGTTAATTTTTACGCCTTGCAAACGGTAAACATCTTGAATTTCTTTAACTAAATAATCAGCTAATTCCTCGATACCTCTCAGTCTCAAAATATCATGTGGAGTTAACTCGCCTTCAGCTATCGTTTCACCTTTTTCTACAAACTCGCCTTCAAACACCGTAATATGTCGCCATTTTGGCACTAATGTTTCAAATTGCTCGCCAGTTGAGTCAGTGATAATAATACGTTGTTTTCCTTTTGTTTCTTTACCAAAAGAAACAGCACCTGTTGTTTCAGCAAGAATCGCAGGATCTTTAGTTTTTCTAGCTTCAAACAAATCAGCAACGCGCGGCAAACCACCGGTAATATCTCTCGTTTTACTAGATTCTTGTGGAATTCTAGCAAGTACATCCCCCACCTTTACTTCGCCGCCGTTTTTAATGCCTGCAATCGCTCCAGCAGGTAAAAAGTATTGCGCTGGAATATCAGTGCCAGGCAAATAAATTCCTCCGCCTTGTGCATCAACCAACTTAACCATAGGGCGCAATTCTCTACCAGCACTACCTCTTTGTTTAGGATCGGTAACAACTTGAGAACTTAAACCCGTAACCTCGTCAGACTGTTCTTGCACTGTGACATTGTCAACGAAATCTATGAGTTGAATAAATCCTTCTACCTCAGTAATAACAGGATGCGTATGCGGATCCCAAGTAACAATAATGTCGCCGGAGTTAATTTTGCTACCCTCTTCCACAGATAACACAGCACCATAAGGAATCTTATAACGCTCCCGCTCTCTACCGTACTCATCCATGATTCCAACTTCGCCTGACCTAGAAACAGCAACCAGATTTCCTTCTCGGTTTTTTACTGTTTTCATATTATTCAGTTTAACGCTACCTGCTGCTTTAACTTGCACATTACTAATCGCAGCAGATCTAGAAGCCGCACCACCAATGTGGAAAGTTCGCATAGTTAGCTGCGTGCCAGGTTCACCAATGGATTGCGCTGCAATAACACCTACAGCCTCACCAATATTAACCATGTGCCCACGACCTAAATCACGACCATAACATTTCGCACAAACGCCACGACGACTTTCACAAGTAATAATCGAACGCACTAAAATCTGATCTATACTGTTATCTTCAAGCTCAGCAACCCAGTATTCATCAAGCATTGTGCCATTTGGAACGATTAGTTTTTCGCCAGAAGCGTCCATGACATCGTTAATCACAACACGACCTAAAACTCGCTCAGCCAAAGCCTCAACAACATCGCCTCCTTCAATAATAGGAGTCATTGTCAAACCATTGCTTGTTCCGCAATCTACTTCAGAAATCACCAAATCTTGCGCAACATCAACTAATCTACGAGTTAAATAACCTGAGTTCGCTGTTTTCAATGCCGTATCAGCCAAACCTTTTCGCGCACCGTGCGTAGAAATAAAGTACTGTAATACGTCCAAGCCTTCTCTAAAGTTTGCTGTAATTGGCGTTTCAATAATCGAGCCATCCGGCTTTGCCATCAAGCCTCGCATCCCAGCAAGCTGACGAATCTGAGCTGCCGAGCCTCTCGCGCCAGATTCTGCCATCATAAAGATAGAGTTAAATGATTTTTGTCTAATCGAGTTACCTGACGCATCTTTAACTAATTGACCATCGGCATCAACAACATCATCCTCTCCCAAGCCATCCATCATCACTTTAGCGACTTGATCGTTAGCATGAGACCAAATATCCACAACTTTGTTGTAGCGTTCGCCATCAGTAACTAAACCTGATGAATATTGCTTTTGAATCTCGCTAACTTCTTTTTCCGCATTTTTAATAATTTCACTCTTTTTGGCAGGAATTTCCATATCCTCTATACCAAAAGAAATACCAGAGCGGGTTGCATATTTAAATCCTAAATACATCAACTGATCTGCTAATACTACCGTATCTTTAATCCCCAAATAGCGATAGCAATAATTAATCAACCGTGAAATGTTTTTCTTGGTCATTTCAACGTTGACGATGTCATAAGGCATTCCTGCTGGAAGAATTTCCCAAATTAAAGCTCTACCTACTGTAGTCGTTTTTCTACTGGTAATTTCTTCAAAAACACCTTGTTCGTTTTTCAGTTTTTCAGTAATTCTGACTTGTACTTTACTTTGTAATTCAACAGATTTACTGTCTAAAGCTTTGTGGATTTCATTAATATTTGAAAAAACATGCCCTTCGAATTGACCGTTAGCATTTATTTTGCCGCCGCCTTTCGCATTCACTTTTTCACGACTAATGTAATACAACCCCAATACCACGTCTTGCGTCGGATTGATAACAGGTTCACCATTCGCAGGCGACAAAATATTGTTGGTCGCCATCATTAAAGTACGCGCTTCCAATTGTGCTTCAATAGACAATGGGATATGTACCGCCATCTGGTCACCGTCAAAGTCGGCGTTAAACGCACTACATACCAATGGATGCAGTTGAATCGCTTTGCCTTCAATCAAGGTTGGTTCAAATGCTTGAATACCCAATCTATGCAGCGTCGGCGCACGGTTTAACAGAATCGGATGTTCGCGAATCACCTCTTCAAGAATATCCCAAACTTCCGAGCCTTCGCGCTCTACCATTTTTTTAGCCGCTTTAATCGTTGCAGCTAATCCGCGTAGTTGCAATTTGCTAAAAATAAACGGCTTGAATAATTCCAATGCCATTTTTTTCGGCAATCCACATTGATGCAATCTCAATGTCGGTCCAACCACGATAACAGAACGACCTGAATAATCTACCCGCTTTCCTAACAAGTTCTGACGGAAACGACCTTGCTTGCCTTTAATCATATCGGCTAAAGACTTCAAAGGTCTTCTGTTAGTGCCGGTAATCGCACGACCACGACGACCGTTATCCAACAGCGCGTCAACAGACTCTTGCAGCATTCGTTTTTCGTTACGAATGATAATGTCAGGTGCGTTTAAATCTAGCAGGCGATTTAAACGATTATTTCGGTTAATAACACGGCGATATAAATCGTTCAAATCTGATGTTGCAAAGCGACCACCATCTAACGGCACTAAAGGACGTAATTCAGGCGGCAACACTGGCAATACCGTCATAATCATCCACTCAGGACGATTGTTTGATGCAACTAAAGACTCAATAACTTTTAAGCGTTTAGAGAATTTTTTAATCTTAGTTTCAGAATTAGTCGCATTAATTTCTTCACGCAGAATATTAATTTCTTCTTTTAAATCAATAGATTTTAATAATTCAAAAACGGCTTCCGCACCCATTTTGGCAACAAAATCATCGCCATGCTCTTCAACTGCATCCAAATATTCATCATCTGTCAGCAATTGCCCTTTTTCCAAAGGAGTCATGCCTGAATCAAGCACCACAAAAGATTCAAAATACAAAACGCGCTCAATACCGCGCAAAGTCATGTCTAGCAATAACGCAATTCTGGATGGCAATGATTTTAAAAACCAAATATGAGCTACTGGGCTAGCTAAATCAATATGCCCCATCCGTTCACGTCTTACTTTAGATAACGTGACTTCAACGCCGCATTTTTCGCAAATTACGCCGCGATGTTTTAAACGTTTGTATTTACCACACAAACATTCATAGTCGCTAACAGGTCCAAAAATTTTGGCACAAAACAACCCATCACGTTCCGGTTTAAAGGTACGGTAATTAATAGTCTCAGGCTTTTTTACTTCTCCATAAGACCAAGAACGGATCATATCAGGCGATGCCAAACCAATATGGATTGCATTAAAGTCGTCTGAACGACCTTGACGCTTTAAGAAATTCATTAAATCTTTCAAGAGCTTATCCTCTTTGTACTTATCTGTAAAACCAGAATAGGACGGTTAAAATTATTTAACACCAAACAGTTAATCCTGCTCTAATTCAATATTTACGGCCAATGAGCGTATTTCTTTAATCAATACATTAAAGGACTCTGGCATTCCAGCTTCCATGGTGTGGTTGCCATCAACAATGTTTTTATACATGCGTGTTCTACCCGTGACATCGTCAGATTTCACAGTCAACATTTCTTGCAATGTATAAGCCGCACCATAAGCCTCTAACGCCCAAACCTCCATCTCTCCGAAACGTTGTCCACCAAACTGAGCTTTACCACCCAATGGCTGTTGCGTTACCAAGCTATAAGGGCCTGTTGAACGAGCGTGCATTTTGTCGTCTACTAAGTGGTTTAGCTTTAACATATACATGTAGCCAACAGTCACTTTCCGCTCAAATGGCTCACCAGTTAGTCCGTCATATAAAGTGACTTGTCCACTTTCAGGAAGATCAGCTAATCGCAACATAGTACGAATCTCTTCTTCGCTTGCACCATCAAAAACAGGACTTGCCATTGGCACGCCAGCAACAAGATTGGTTGCCATTTCTAAAATTTCAGTATCAGAAAATGAGTTTAAATCTTCTTTTCGGCCGCTACTGTTGTAGATTTTTTCTAAAAAGCCACGAATCGTTGCGACTTTTTCTTTCTCTTCATCGTAGCGAGCTTCTAGCATTTTGCCAATTTTGACACCAAGCCCTTTTGCAGCCCAACCTAAATGCGTTTCCAAAACCTGTCCTACGTTCATCCGCGAAGGAACACCTAATGGATTTAATAAAATATCAACAGGATTACCATCAGCGGTATAAGGCATATCTTCAATCGGTACAATCATGGAAATAACCCCTTTATTTCCATGCCGCCCCGCCATTTTATCGCCGGGTTGAATACGCTTTTTCACTGCCAAATAAACTTTGACCATTTTTAATACGCCGGGAGGTAAATCATCACCCATCGTGATTTTTTTCTTTTTGACTTCAAACTTTTCGTCAAAATCTTTGCGTTGCTGTTCAATTTGCTCGGTTACAGTTTCCAATTGCAGATTAACATCTTCATCTTTTAATCTGATTTTCAACCATTCTGATTGTCTTAAGCCATTCAAATAAGCTTGCGTAACAAGCTCACCCATTTTCAAATTGTTCGGCCCAACAATTGCAGGTTTACCAATTAATAATGTGGCTACCCGTGCAAAAATATCTTGCTCTAAGATTTTTAACTGATCGTCTAAGTCTTTTCTGAAACGTTTGATTTCAATTTCTTCAATTTCTAAGGCGCGTTTATCTTTTTTCACGCCATCACGAGTGAAAACTTGCACGTCAATAACTGTACCACGCACACTACCAGGCACACGCAAAGAACTGTCTTTGACATCTGCTGCTTTTTCACCAAAAATCGCTCGCAATAATTTTTCTTCTGGTGTCAGTTGTGTTTCTCCTTTTGGAGTCACTTTACCAACCAGAATATCGCCGCCTTTCACTTCGGCTCCGACATAAACAATGCCAGACTCATCCAGTTTCGACAGAGCCTCTTCACTCACGTTAGGAATATCAGCAGTAATTTCTTCAGGACTATGTTTAGTATCTCTAGCAACGCAAGTTTTTTCTTCGATATGAATCGTAGTAAATCGGTCTTCTTTTACCACGCGCTCAGAAACTAAAATCGAATCCTCGAAGTTATATCCATTCCAAGGCATGAAAGCGATTAGCATATTTTGCCCCAACGCTAACTCGCCCATATCGGTAGAAGGACCGTCTGCTAAAATATCGCCCGCATTAACAAGATCCCCCGGTCTAACCAATGGTTTTTGGTTAATACAGGTATTTTGGTTAGAACGAGTATATTTAGTAAGATTATAAATATCGACACCGGGAGTTCCTGTTTCGGTTTCGGTATCATTCACTCGTACCACGATTCTTGCCGCATCAACGGCTTCAATAACCCCACCACGAGTCGCAACCACGACTACACCAGAGTCTTTTGCTACCACGCGCTCCATACCCGTTCCAACTAAAGGCTTTTCAGCTCTTAAGGTAGGAACAGCTTGACGCTGCATGTTTGATCCCATCAATGCACGGTTCGCGTCATCATGCTCCAAGAATGGAATAATAGAAGCCGCAACCGACACAATTTGTTTTGAAGAAACGTCCATGTATTGCACAGTTTCAGAGTTTGCTAAGGTAAACTCATCTTTGTAACGGCAAGACACTAATCCTTCAACCAATTTGCCTGTTTCATCTACTGCCACACTCGCCTGCGCAATAACAAACTCGCCTTCTTCAATCGCAGATAGAAAATCGACCTGATCTGTTACATGACCATCAACAACTTTGCGATAAGGCGTTTCTAAGAAACCATAGGAATTAGTTCGTGCATACACAGACAACGAGTTAATCAAACCAATGTTTGGTCCCTCTGGCGTTTCAATTGGACATACGCGACCATAATGGGTTGCATGTACGTCACGAACCTCAAAGCCTGCTCGCTCACGCGCTAAACCGCCAGGCCCTAACGCAGAAACACGGCGTTTATGAGTCACTTGCGACAATGGATTGTTTTGATCCATAAATTGCGACAACTGACTAGAACCGAAAAATTCTTTTACAGCTGCTGAAACAGGTTTCGCATTGATAATTTCTTGCGGCATATAGCCTTCAGAATCAGCAAGTGTTAATCGCTCTCTAACAGCCCTTTCCACACGCACCAAGCCAACACGGAATTGATTTTCAATCATTTCTCCAACAGAACGTACACGTCTATTGCCTAAGTGATCTATATCGTCAACTATTCCATTGCCGTTACGAATACTAATTAATTCTTTTAAAACATCAATAATGTCTTCTTTGCTTAACGTGCCTGAACCTTCAACTTCTTCTCTACCTAAACGGCGGTTAAATTTCATTCTACCTACAGCTGATAAATCATAACGCTCGTCGGTAAAAAATAGATTTTCAAACAAGTTTTCCGCAGATTCTTTCGTTGGTGGTTCACCAGGACGCATCATGCGATAAATTTCCACTAACGCTTCTAAGCGATTCGTCGTTGAATCTAAACGCATGGCATTGGAAATATAAGCACCGCGATCCAAATCATTGATAAACAGCGTATTAATTTCTAAAACACCAGCATCAATAATTTTTTGTACCGACTCAGCAGTCAATTCTTCATTAACAGCGACTAATAATTCGCCTGTTGATTCGTCAATTAAATTGTGACCTAAAATTTTTCCATACAGATATTCTCTAGGCACTTCTATTTCAGTTATGCCTGCTTTATCCATTTGTCTAATATGTTTAGCCGTAATTCTACGACCTTCTTCAATCAGAACTTTATCTTCATGCTTAATGTCAAACGCAGCCATTTCACCGCGTAATCTTTCAGGAATAATATGAAACAGACATTTATTCGCAGTTAAGGTAAAACGATTCATATCGAAGAAAATTTTAATCATTTCTTCGTTTTCGTATCCTAAACCTCTGAGCAAAATTGTAGCGGGGATTTTGCGTCTTCTGTCTATTCGCACAAATACAGCATCTTTATGATCAAATTCAAAATCTAACCAAGAGCCGCGATAAGGAATAACTCGCGCATTGAATAACAGCTTTCCTGATGAATGGGTTTTTCCTTTATCATGGTCAAAAAACACACCCGGAGAACGATGTAATTGCGAGACGATAACGCGCTCTGTACCGTTGATAACAAAAGTTCCATTGTCAGTCATCAAAGGCAATTCGCCCATGTAAACTTCTTGTTCTCTAATATCCTTGACTACCTTTGCATTCACGGGAGCATCTTTGTCATAAATGACTAATCTCACCAACACTCTTAAAGGTGCAGCAAAAGTTGCGCCCCGCTGTTGACACTCTCTTACATCAAAAGTAGGCTCTCCTAGTCTGTATTTCACATACTCCAGCACTGCATAACCAGAATGGCTGACAATAGGAAATACACTTGAAAACGCTGCGTGCAATCCACGATCTAAGCGTTTATCAGGTTCTGTACCTGATTGTAAAAAACTGGCGTAAGAATCAATCTGTGTCGCCAAAAGATAAGGAACTTCAAGTACTTCAGTACTTTTCCCAAAATTATTACGGATACGCTTTTTTTCGGTAAAAGAATAGGTCATATTGCTTACATACCTTTTCGTCAAGAATTATTGCTACTATTCACTTGCAGCAAACAGTAAAAGGCCGATGACAAAATTGCCATCAGCCTACTTTGTGGGATAAAGCTTAGGCTTTTAGTCAAAAATTATTTAATTTCGACTGTTGCGCCCGCTTCTTCAAGTGCTTTTTTCACAGATTCTGCATCAGCTTTGCTTACGCCTTCTTTCAGAGTTGTTGGAACTCCTTCTACTGCGTCTTTTGCTTCTTTCAAGCCTAATCCTGTAATAGTACGAACTGCTTTAATAACAGCAACTTTATTTTCACCGAAAGATGTCATTATCACATCAAATTCAGTTTGCTCTTCAACAACAACTGCTGCTACTGCTGGACCTGCTGCTACTGCTACTGCTGCTGATACGCCAAATTTTTCTTCCATCGCTGAAATTAAATCAACGATTTCCATCACAGTCATGTTAGAAACTGCATCCAAGATATCTGCTTGTGAAATTGCCATTCTGTATTCCTCTTGTATAAATTAGGTTTTTAAAACTGGTTGTATGTAAGATTTAAGCTGCTTCTTTCTGGTCTTTGACAGCTGCCAAAGTACGAACAAGTTTGCCGACTGGAGCTTTCATTACAGACATTAACATCGCAATACCTTGATCGCGTGTTGGTAATCTAGCCAGTCTATCCAGCTCGGAGCTGCCATATGCTTGACCGCCAATAGCCACAACTTTGGTGATTAACTTGTTATGCGTTTTAGCAAAATTGCTAATCAAACGTGCAGCACAACCAGGATCTTCCATTGAAAAGGCTATTAACAACGGTCCTACAAGACCTGCTTGCATACATTCAAATTCAGTTCCTGCCACTGCCCGTCTTGCTAATGTGTTTTTCACCACACGCAGATAAACACCCGTTTCTCTCGCAGTTTTACGCAGCTCGGTCATTTCCGTTACTGTTAATCCACGATATTCTGCTGCTACAGCAGAATGGGCTTTAGCGGCGAATTCAGCAACTTCTTCTACGACAACTTTTTTGCTATCCAAATTTAGTGCCACAATCTACCTCCAATATTTTCTGATGCCACATCAGAAATCAATAAAACGTATCTTTCGATACCCCTCACGGTCCCTTTCACCAGCTTTGCGGTTTAAGCTTCCGTCTGCGCAGGAATGATTAAGCTATAAAATACAGCTCCTGCGGTCTTTGACAGTTGCAGAAAAACCTGCAACCCAAAGTTTGTTACACTTACTCTTTAATACTGCTTTGTTCAATCCAAAGCCCTGGCCCCATAGTAGAAGACAGAGTGATTTTTTTAATATAAACGCCTTTGGCAGCAGTCGGTTTTAACTTTCTTAAATCAGCCAATAACGCTTCTAAGTTACCTGCAACAGCGTCAGCATCAAAAGAAATTTTTCCTAATGTGCAATGAACAATGCCGCCTTTATCAGTACGGTAGCGAACTTGACCTGACTTTGCATTTTTAACCGCAGTTACAACATCAGGAGTCACTGTTCCAACTTTAGGGTTAGGCATTAAACCTCTTGGCCCTAAAATTTGCCCTAACTGACCGACAACGCGCATCGCATCAGGAGAAGCAATTACAACATCAAAATTCATTTCGCCTTTTTTAACCAAATCAGCTAAATCGTCCATACCGACAATATCAGCACCAGCAGCTTTTGCAGCTTCTGCATTTGGACCTTGCGTAAACACAGCTACTCTGACAGTTTTGCCTGTTCCGTGTGGCAATACTGTTGCACCACGCACGTTTTGATCTGATTTTCTAGGATCAACACCTAAATTAACGCTAACATCAACTGACTCTACAAACTTCGCAGTGCCTAATTCTTTTAATAAAGCAACTGCCTCAGCAACTGAGTACTGTTTAGTTCTGTTAACTTTCGCTTTTATAATTTTTGCTTTTTTAGACAATTTAGCCATTACAGTCCCTCCACATTCAGACCCATGCTACGCGCACTGCCTGCAATAATTCTCAAAGCAGCTTCCATATTCGCAGCATTTAAATCTTCCATTTTTGTTTTAGCTATTTCTTCTAATTGTGCACGAGTAATCGTGCCAACTTTAATTTTATTAGGAGTTTTGCTACCTGATTTAATCCCAGCTGCTTTTTTCAACAAAACAGATGCAGGTGGGGTTTTAGTAATAAAAGTAAAACTTTTATCACTATAAACTGTAATAACAACAGGAAGAGGCAAACCTTGCTCTACTTCTTGAGTACGAGCATTAAAGGCTTTGCAAAATTCCATAATATTCACACCGTGCTGACCCAATGCAGGACCAACAGGAGGACTTGGTTTTGCCTCTCCAGCTTTTACTTGCAGCTTAATATAAGCTGTTATTTTTTTTGCCATGATTTAACTCCCAAACGGGTTCAAACGCTTTACAGCTCCCCAAATAAACAAAAAATCCTTGCCTTAACTAAAGACAAGGATTTCTCAAAAAACCTACAAGACTAATTTTTTTCAACTTGTGCAAAATCTAATTCAACAGGTGTTGAACGTCCAAAAATTAACACAGATACTTTAAGCTTGCTTTTTTCGTAATTAACTTCTTCAATACTGCCATTGAAGTCTTTAAAAGGACCATCAATAATTCTTACCACTTCACCAGCTTCAAATAAAAACTTAGGTCTAGGCTTATTAACACCTTCTTCAACTTTATTTAAAATAGCATTAGCTTCTTTTTCAGAAATAGGAGCAGGGCGATCCGAAGTACCACCAATGAAACCAAGCACTTTAGGAGTATCTTTCACCAAATGCCATGTTTCATCAGTCAATTCCATTTGCACTAACACATAACCTGGAAAAAACTTTCTGTCGCTTTTGCGCTGCTGCCCCATGCGCATCTCAACGACTTCTTCAGTTGGAACTAATATTTTTCCAAATAAGTGCTGCAATCCTTCTCTTTCTATGCGTTCTTCCAAAGCCTGCTTAACTTTATTTTCAAAACTAGAGTAAGCATGTACAACATACCAGCGTAGAGCCATTATTTACACCTGTCCTGTTAGGAGACGAATACCCCAAAAAAGAAACATATCAAGACACCACAAAACCAAACCAACAACAAAAACCATTACAACAACCATTAATGTGGTTCTAATTGTTTCTTCGCGAGTGGGCCAAACTACCCTTCTAACTTCTTGTTTAGACTCAAGAATAAAAACCCAAACATTTTCACCAACCTGCGTGGTAAAAATCAAACCTATTGCTGCAAGCACTAGTGCAACTAACCCCAGCACTCTGTACAACAATGAAAAATCAGAGAAATAATAGAATGCGGCCACACCAGCAACCACAAAGAGAATCGAAATAACTTGCTTAACAACATCAAATACTTGCGTTGCTGACTCTGCTGTCTGTGCGCTCATTAAATAACTTCGGGTAAATTAGAAATATTGAATATTTTTGATGGCAGGCCAGGAGGGAATCGAACCCCCAACCTGCGGTTTTGGAGACCGCTGCTCTACCAATTGAGCCACTGACCTATTCAAAAACGTAATGAACTGCTGATTTTACTCTGAAAATGTTTTTTTTTCAAGCTTTTTTAAAGCAACTCTATTTTTCACACATTCCACAACTAAAGCTCATATTTGGAGCTCATAACCGGATTTGAACCGGTGACCTCTTCCTTACCAAGGAAGTGCTCTACCTACTGAGCTATATGAGCTTTACAACAGGAAGTATTGGAGCGGGTGATGGGAATCGAACCCACGCAATCAGCTTGGAAGGCTGGAGTTCTACCATTGAACTACACCCGCGAAAAATCTCAGATGAAAAAAGTGGTGGAGAGGGGAGGATTCGAACCTCCGAAGGCAGAGCCAGCAGATTTACAGTCTGATCCCTTTGGCCGCTCGGGAACCTCTCCAAAATTTGAACGTTCATTATCTCAGCAAAACTACAATTAGTCAAGTTTTTATGCTGTATTAATTTTATTCATTGTAAATGCTATATCACCATCAACAATATTTGTTATAAAACTTTGACTTAAATCGAAAGCCTTTTCAATCAAACACATTTCATTTTTTGAAGGATTTGATAACACATAATCAGCAACAGACTTACCAGTATTTGGTCGCCCTATGCCAATTCTTAACCTGTAAAAGTCTTTGGAATCCAAATGGGCTATTATATCTCTTAGTCCATTATGTCCTGCATGTCCGCCACTCATTTTTAATCGCACTAAACCTGCTTCAAAATCTAATTCATCATGAATGACTAAGATTTCTTCTGGCTTAATCTTATAGTATCGTATAGCAGCTCCAACAGCCTGCCCACTACGATTCATAAAAGTTTCTGGTTTTAACAAAATAACTTTCTGCTTCCCAATATGAACATCGGCGGCTAGACTTTGGAATTTTATTTCTTTATTCCAAGAAGCACATGCTGATTGAGAAACCAGACGATCCAAAAATAAAAAACCGACATTATGTCGGTTTTTTTCATACTGTTGACCAGGATTACCTAGACCAACTATAAGTTTAATCATGCTTAATTATTCAGCATCAGCTTTTGTTTTTGATGCCATAATAGATACTACCGGCAAGTTATGCTCAGATCCATGAGTTAACTCAACAATTTCAACACCCGCAGGTAAAGTCAAATCAGATAAATGCACAGAATGTCCAACATCGATATTAGCTAAATCTACTGCTATAAACTCAGGCAAAGCAGAACTTAAGCAAGTTACTTCAACATCAACCATTGAATGCGCTGCAACACCACCTTTTTTCACTCCAACAGAAGTAGCTTCGTTGATAAAGTGAAATGGAACGCGAACTTTAATTTTATTTGCTTCATCGACACGCATAAAATCAAGATGTAAAACTTTTGGTTTTGCAGGATGTCTTTGAACACCTTTTAACACGGCTTTTTGGGTCTTACCATCTACAGTAATATCCAACACATGAGAATAAACAGCCTCATGAACCAAATGTTTCAAAATTTCATTATGTTCTAAAACCAACATTTCTGGAGCTTGATTTCCACCGTATATTACTGCTGGCACATCTCCTTGACGGCGCACAGCTTTAGCTGCACTTTTACCTGATTTATCACGGCTTTTTGCCACAAATTCAAATACGCTAGACATTTTCTTCTCCGAAGCCCAGTGCTTTTATTGCACTAAAAATAAACTTAATTTAATCAACATACAGCGAACTGACAGATTCACCAGCTGCTATTCGTCTTATTGTTTCAGCGAGCATTTCTGCAACACTCAATTGCCGAATTTTACCTAATTGCGCCAGCTCTGGTCTCAAAGGAATTGTATCCGTAACAATTAACTCATCTAAAACCGAATTCTTTATATTTTCTACCGCACGACCTGATAAAACAGCATGAGTACAGTAAGCGACAACTTTTACGGCACCATGTTTTTTTAACGCCGTAGCTGCATGACATAAAGTCCCAGCCGTATCAACTAAGTCATCAATCATCACACAGGTTCGACCACTTACATCGCCTATAATGTGCATAATTTCTGATACATTAGCTTTCGGACGACGTTTATCAATGATAGCTAAGTCTGCATCATCAAGCCGTTTAGCCAAAGCACGAGCTCGAACTACTCCTCCTACGTCAGGAGAAACAACAATTAAGTCTTGATATTTTTGCCGCCACACATCACCCAACAAAATAGGTGAAGCATAAACATTATCAACAGGAATATTAAAAAAACCTTGAATTTGATCTGCGTGCAAATCTACTGTCAACACACGATCAGCTCCTGCCTTCCCTATCATGTTTGCAACTAGCTTTGCAGTAATAGGCACTCTCGCAGAACGAGACCGTCTATCTTGCCTTGCATATCCATAGTAAGGCATGACAGCTGTAATCCGTGAAGCCGATGCACGTCTAAGAGCATCAATCATCACTAACAGCTCCATCAAATTTTCATTTGTTGGCGAGCAAGTTGGCTGAATCACAAAAACATCTTTTCCTCTGACATTTTCTTCGATTTCAACAGCAACTTCCCCATCACTAAACCGCCCAACCGCAGCCATTCCAAGGCGCATATTAAGCTTTCTTACGATACCCGCTGACAACTCTGGATTAGCATTACCTGAAAACACCATTACAGAGGCGTCACTCATTTGGGCACTCCTAAAAAGATATAATTTAGTGAGATAAAATGGCTGGGTCGCAAGGATTCGAACCTTGGTATGCGGAGATCAAAACCCCGTGCCTTACCGCTTGGCGACGACCCAATATTTGAGAAATATTTTTTAGAATTTTTCCAACTCAGTTAGCAAAGGTGATTTATTTATCCCCTGAGCTATATAAACTTGCCAATTCTTGCTTAAAACATCGTATGCTTTTTTTGCATCCGCATTGCTCTCAAACTGAGCAAAAACACATGCTCCTGTACCTGTTAATCTTGCACTAGCAAAACAAGAAAGCTCGTACAGAGCATTTTTTACTGGCAGATACAAATTGCTTACAACATCAAGGCAATCATTTTTATCTTGCCCTGCAATAAAGCAGGATATTGTGATAGGTTTGCTATCTCGTGTCAACTCTTTTGTTGAAAAAATTTCTTTTGTATTAACATGACACTCAGGTTTAATTACAACAACCCATTGTTCTGGAACAGTTATTCTTTCTAACCTTTCCCCGACTCCTTCCGCCCAAGCTGCGTATCCATAAATAAAAACAGGCACATCTGCACCCAATTGCAATCCAAGCTGCATTAGTTTTTCAGTAGAAAAATTAATATTCCATAACTTATTCAGCACTAATAGTGTTGTTGCGGCATCAGAACTCCCCCCGCCTAAGCCTCCGCCCATTGGTAAGTTTTTTTCTACTTCAATGCAAACACCGTATTGACACCCTGATTCAGCTTTTAACAAGTTAGCAGCACGAATTGTCAAATCGCTAGATTCAGGCACGCCCGATATAGGCTGTTTTAAATAAACGCGATTATCCGTCACTTGATGAAATGTAATCCAATCGCATAAATCTATGAATTGAAACACAGTTTGCAATAGATGATAGCCATCTTCTCTGCGCCCTACAATTCGCAACATCAGATTTAATTTTGCCGGTGCAGGCCATCTATTCTGCCATGCCAATGACAAATTATCGCTTTCAACCATCATATCGTCCATTCATCAATAATTAATTTTAACTTAGCATCACCTTGCTCAACCCCTATTTTGCGGGGCATCCATTCTGTACCCAAGTTCTGTAGTTGAAGATAATGCACATCCCAATTCGCCTGTTTAAATCCATCACCTTTTTCAGTATATAAGCCACTAGGATTCGGCAATCCCAGCACCCAATAACGCAAAGCACTCACAGGAACAAATACACCCAATTGTTTTTGAATAAACTCATCAACTTGCGCAGATTGTTTCGGCTTATCATCACCGCGATCTATAGTTACAGAGTCCTTAATGAGGGTAATTACCGCCGCCCCTTGACCTAAAGGCCCTGACAACTTGATTTCGTCTTTAGTCCCTGTATGCGCCCATACAACCGCAGCAGACCAGGACTCACGTCCATCAGAAAGAGAAAGACGACCTGAAAAAGACCATTGTTTTAATTTATATAAATGGGATTTTTCTGCTGCTTTGTAACTTACGTCCGATTTAATCGGCAACCCAGTACAACCCGATAACAACGCAAAACTAAGGAATAAAAATAGAAAACGCATCACAACCATCACTTTTTGTTAGTTTATTGAGCTTTTAACACTCGCTGTTGAAATTCAAGCAAAAACTCATCTTGCGGTGTTTTTTTCAAAGCTTCTTTAATCAGTTCTTCCACTTCTTTCTTTTTTCCCAATGCCCACAATGTATCAGCTAAATGCACCGCAATTTCATTTTCGGGCATTTTCTTATAAGCACCTTCCAAATATTTCAAAGCATCAGCTAAATTACCTTTTTTAAATTGCAACCAGCCATAACTATCCACAATCATTGCTTCATCAGGCTGTAATTTAAGTGCTCGTTGCAAATATTTTTCCGCCTCATCATATCTATCCGTATGCTCTGTCAAAAAATATCCCAAAGCATTTAATGCCGCAACATCTTCTGGGTCTTGCGCTAGAATTTTCTGTATATCTTCTTCAAAAATAACAGAGCTATCCATTTTTTCAGCCGTCAATGCTCTGGCATATAACAATTCTCGGTTATCAGGATTATCTTTTAAGGCTTGAGTAAGAATATCAACCGCTTTTTGATAGTTTTTTTGCAAGCTTTGCAATTCTGCCTGCATCACCAACAATTGCAAGCGTTGCTTAGCCACTTGCTCTTTTAGCAACAATCCATCTAACCGTGATGCCGCTTCAGTAAACTTTTTTTGTTCGGTCAACACAGAAACTGAGGCTATCGCAGCGTCAAAAGCTAATGAACCTTGTTTTACTTTATCAAACCAAGCGACCGCCTCAGCAAATTGTTTTTTCTTAAACGCTAACTTACCTGTGTAAAGCAGCAACTCCGCTTCAAAATTACGCGCTTTTTCCCAAGCAGGTTGCAACACTAAAGCTTGCTGCACCTTATTTCTTGCCAATTCAATATTATTTTGCCTAACCGCTAAAATTGATTGGGTTAAAAATATCATTGCTTGTTGTGGACGCTGTTTTGCTAGCACATCCAAAGTTTGATAAATAAATTTAACCTCTGCTTCAGATTTCAACGATTTCTCTAAATCTAACAAGGTTTCTTCAAATGCCGCTGGATTATTTTTTAAAACAGCATTCAGATGTTTAATCAGTGCGGCTTGATTCTTATGCGTCACTGCTGAAGTTAATGCCATCTGCCGCGCTTCAATATTTTTATCATCTTTGTCCAACCACAGCGAGACCGCTTTTTCGGTTTTGGGCAAATTATCCAAATACATACTAATTTGCGTTGCTTTTTCAGCGATACGCGCATCATTAGTACGCTTTGCAGCTTCCAAATAAGCCTCTAAAGCCACATCATAATGCCGTCTTTGCAGTGCGGTCTCTCCGGTAAGCAATAAATACAGCACATAACTATCAATAGCAGTGGGAGGATCTTTTTTAACAGGAGCTTCTGTTTCACCACTCACTACGACAGGCTCTGCACTAACGCTTTGATCCATCTTATCTGGATTACTTTGGCAAGCGGTTAGCAAAACCAGTGCGGTCGCCATTGTTATTAATTTAAAATCCAACACAACAAATCCTTAAGTTTGTTAAAATCTGCCTATAGATTAGCAGAAAAAAGCATTAATTCAGATAGCTTAAGTGATTCGATTTGGCTAAAAATGCTATATTCCTTAAAATATTCACTTCTAAAGCCCGTTTTCAACTCTAAAACCATGACACTTATTGCCGTAGGGATTAACTACAATACTGCACCTGTTTCGATTCGTGAACGGCTTGCCTTCCCTGCCGACTGCCTAAACTTATCCCTCAAACAACTTTGGCAGACCAAAGAAATCAGCGAAGCCGCCATTTTATCAACCTGCAATCGCACCGAGTTTTATTGCGAAACCGAAACGAGCAACCAAGAAATTTTGATAGAGTGGATTGCCGATAACCGAAAAATTAAACCCGTTGACTTCACCCCTTATCTTTACAGCTACAGCGACAGCCAACTGATTCGCCACATGTTTAGAGTAGCGTGTGGTTTAGATTCAATGATTTTAGGTGAGCCGCAAATTTTGGGGCAAATGAAAACCGCTTATCAAGCCGCCTACAATGCAGGTACGTTGGGTAAATATTTAGGTAAATTATTTCAACATACGTTTACCGCCGCGAAAAAAGTTCGCACTGACACCGCAATTGGCTCAAGCCCTGTTTCAGTCGCTTTTGCAGCCGTGCAATTAGCTTTGCAGATTTTTGACAAACTCAGTGAGCAAACGGCCATTTTAATTGGCGCAGGTGAAACGATTGAACTTACCGCCCGTCATCTTTATCAACACGGTGTCGGACGCATTATTATCGCCAATCGCACTTACGATAAAGCCCATGCGTTAGCTGCGCAATTTAATGGTTATGCGATTGCCTTATCCGAACTGCCAAAACATTTAGCTGAAGCAGATATTATCGTCTCATCAACCGCCAGCACTTTACCCATTTTAGGCAAAGGAATGCTGGAAAGTGCGATTAAAAAACGTAAACACAAGCCAGTCTTCATGCTGGATTTAGCTGTACCTCGCGATATTGAACCGGAAGTTGCGCAACTACCTGACGTTTATTTATATACCGTTGATGATTTGCAAAACACCATTGACCAAAATATGAACTCGCGGCGGCAAGCAGCTGAGCAAGCCGAAGAAATTATTGATACGCAAGTTGAATATTTTTTAAATTGGTTACGCTCACAAGGTGCGCAAGCAACCATCAAAGATTATCGCCAACAAGCAGAGCTTGCGCGTGATGAAATGCTGCAAAAAGCCTTATCACAACTCAATAATGGCATATCAGCAGAAGAAGCAATGAAACGACTGGCGCATACACTAACTAATAAATTGATTCATACGCCTAGCATACAAATCAGAGAAGCAGGGATTAACGAGCGGCACGACTTAATTGCCGCTGCTAGAGAGCTGTTTAAATTGCAAAACAGTCAATAATTGCATCAGCATAGCAAACGCATTTATCCAACCTAACACGAAACTTTAAGCATTTAATGAAAGCATCTATCCAACGCAAACTAGAAACCTTAAGCGAACGCTTTGAAGAAATCACGGTATTAATGTCGCAACCGCAAATTCAAAATGACCAAAATAAATTTCGCAGCTTAGGACAAGAATATGCGCAAATCGAACCACTGGTAGTTTGCTATAAAGAATTTCAAACTAACCAAGAAAATATTGAAACTGCCAAAGAAATGGCAAAAGACAGCGATGCTGAATTGCGCGAACTAGCCAAAGACGAATTACTCGAAGCTGAAGAGCAACGCGAAGCTTTACAGAATAAACTGCAAATTTTATTGCTGCCCAAAGATCCTAATGATAATCGCAATATTTATTTAGAAATCCGCGCTGGCACAGGCGGCGATGAGGCTGCCATTTTTTCCGGTGATTTATGCCGCATGTATCAACGTTATGCGGAAAAACAAGGTTGGAAATCTGAAATTGTCAGTGAAAATCGCGGTGAACATGGCGGCTATAAAGAGGTTGTATTGCTGATTTCCGGCACAGATGTGTATTCACAACTCAAGTTTGAATCGGGCGCACATCGCGTACAGCGCGTGCCAGAAACCGAATCACAAGGACGAGTCCATACTTCCGCGTGTACTGTGGCAATTATGCCCGAAGTGGAAATGATGGATGATTATGATATTAATCCAGCCGATTTGCGGGTTGATACTTATCGCTCTTCGGGCGCGGGCGGTCAGCATATTAACAAAACTGATTCGGCAATTCGAATTACGCATATCCCAACTGGCGTGGTTGTTGAATGTCAAGATGAACGCTCGCAACACAAAAACCGCGCCCGCGCTATGTCGCTGTTAAAATCGCGTCTTTTAGCAGCAGAGCAAGAAAAACATCATGCCGAACAAGCCGAAACCCGCAAACTACAAGTCGGCACGGGCGACAGGTCAGAGCGGATTCGCACCTACAATTACCCGCAAGGGCGACTTACCGATCACCGAATTAATTTAACTTTGTACAAGCTTGATGAAATTATGCAAGGCGGCATGGAACACGTTATCCAACCGCTTATTAACGAACATCAAGCCGAACTCCTCACTCAACTAGGCGACGAGTAAACCGCTATGCAAGACATTCAATCAGCAATCAGCGAAGCCAGCCGAATTCTAGCTGCCAGCTCAGACAGCCCAGAGTTGGATGCAGAAATCCTGCTCTGTTTAATTTTGGAAAAAAACCGCAGCTATTTACGCAGTTGGCCAAAAAAACAACTTCATGCGCAACAGCGACTGCAATTCAAAGCGTTGCTAAAACAACGCCAGCACGGTACACCGATTGCTTATATGACCGGACAGCGCGAGTTTTGGTCGCGGGAATTTAGAGTAAGCCCCGATGTGCTGATTCCAAGACCCGACACCGAATTACTGATTGAATTAAGCCTGCCGCTAATTCCCAAAGACAAATCCTGTAAGGTGATTGATTTGGGCACAGGCTCTGGGGTTATCGCAGTGACTTTGGCAACTGAACGCCCTTATGCACAATTGATTGCCACTGATTTAAGCAGTGCCGCATTGAAAATTGCCAAGCAAAATGCCGAACATTATCACTGTCGGAATATTCGTTTTCTACAAAGTAACTGGTTTAGCGAAGTGAGCGAAAACGCTTTTGATGTGGTTATCAGCAACCCACCTTATATTGCCGCTGATGACCCGCATTTGCATGAAGGCGATTTACGCTTTGAACCACAATCCGCTTTAATTGCAGATGATCATGGTTTAAAAGATATTTCGCTGATTGCCGAGTCTGCTTGCAAACACTTAAAAGAAGGCGGCTATTTATTGATTGAACATGGCTATAACCAACAACCGCAAGTGCAGGCCATTTTCGAGTCATTTGATTATGCCAATATTGCAACTCACACAGATTTAGCCGGCAATCCCAGGGTCACAGTCGGACAATGGCATCCTTAACACTATAGAAACGCAACATCTTGCCTTTCTCCCTAACCCACACATCGCTTATGAACCCAGCAGAAATCCAAATACCGCGCAAACTTGCCCAACAATTGCTCCATCATGCGCAAAATACGCCCGATAGCGAAGTGTGCGGCTTAATCGGTGCAAAAAATAATCAGCCTTGTAGCTGTTACCCCATTAAAAACATTGCCCCGCAACCAGAAACTCAATTTTTATTGGATGAAACGCAACATATAACCGCACAAGTCGCGATGCGAGAAAAAGCGGAGTCTTTGTTTGCCATTTATCATTCGCATCCTTCTACCCCTGCCCTGCCCTCACAAACCGATATTGCACTGGCAACCTATCCAAACGCCTTACATTTCATTATTTCGCTCAATACCAAAGGCGTTTTAGAAATGCGCGGCTTTCAGATTAACAATGAAACAGTGACTGAAATCATTCTAACGTTGATTGAATAGTGCAAATGAAACTTTTCAAGTTGATTCGCATTACCGTCTTATTGCTGATTTTGATTGCGGTCGCTTTTTACACTAAACATCAAAAAGTAAAATCCAGATCATGGGCGCAACCACTGCATGTGGTGCTTTATCCGATGAATGGCGACAACAATAATCCGGTTGTTGATAGTTATATGCGCAGCTTAAAAGAAGAAGATTTTTCTGAAATTGACGAGTTTTTTCAACGCGAAAGTCAAAATTTCAGCATTGTGACACAGCAACCCACACTGACTCATTTAGGAAAGATTTTAACCGAATACCCGCCAACTGAACCCACGCCTGAATCTGGCGTATTTTCTATCATCACTTGGAGTTTGAAGCTGCGTTATTGGACGTTTAATCACACTCCCGATGCCAGCGAAAATGCGCAGCGCGTTGTGGTATTTTTGTATTATCACGAAGCCGATAAAAATCGTGTTTTGCAGCATTCTTTGGGCTTAGATAAAGGTTTGTTGACGATTGTTCATGCGTTTGCGGCAAAAGAGCAAGCTGCGCAAAATAACATCATTATTGCCCACGAAATCCTGCATACAGTGGGAGCAACTGATAAATATAATCCACAAAATCAGCCGTTATTTCCCAGCGGCTACGCAGAACCGGATAAGCAACCGCTCTATCCACAAACTCAAGCAGAAATTATGTCGGCTCATATTCCAATGTCGGAAGAAGAATCTCGCATGACAGATAATCTGAACCAATGTGTGGTCGGGCAACAAACTGCGTTAGAAATTAATTGGGTAAGTCGGTAAGTAAAGTTTTGAAATATGCAGGAGTCAAATAGCTTTAGAGACTGTGAAAGTATTTAAAAAAATATCAAATCGCTATTTTTAACTCATTGATTTATATGCGTTGCCGGAGTCAAAAGTCGCGACTTTTGACTCCAAAATCGAATACTTTTACAGCCTCTTTAGCTATTTCAATCGCCAACAGCTAAAGCTGTTGTACTCCATCTTTAATAAACTTACGCTAGCCATTACTTCAATGTTCTGAAATTTTTCAAGACGATCAGTCGTCTTGAAAAATTTTCATGCAACTTATCGCAAAACAACTTTGTAAAATATGCGTGACTTAAATCCTTAAATCAGCTTAACAATCTATTTTTAAGATTTTTAAATACAGTGGTAATTGCGTGCCATAACTCTTTAAAAAATGTTTTAAAGTGCACTTTTTCCTTCATCGCTTTCCCTGTCTCTTTCGTGCTGGCAATAATATTTTTAAAACGTTTATCAGAAACCTGATCAATGCTGGCAATGGTGCGCGGATAATCAACCTTCCAGCGGTCTTCCTTCTGGTCTCTGATAACAAAGGTGATAAAAGCAGAACTAGCTTCCGCAGATTGACGTGCAATGCGAGTTTCCACTGTTGCGCCATCACAATCGTACTTTACCTTGCCAATTTGAAAAGACGAGTTGCGCAACTTTTCATTAAACAAGCGTTGTGAGGCGGCCGTGCTGTAATATTTTGCTTGTTCCAAATCATATTCAGACATCGCATCCCAAAATGCGATAGTCACATCATCAGGATTCGTTGGTTTATTGCAACCGGACAACAGTAAAAAACAAAAAAGCCCAACTTTTAACGCTGAGCTTTTTGTATTCACCTGTTTATTCAACAGCTTAATCATCGCCACCGAAAACGCCCAATATTTGCAACAAGCTTAAGAACAAGTTGTAAATTGAAACGTACAATGAAATAGTCGCCAAAATGTAGTTAGTTTCGCCACCATGAATAATGTCGCTAGTTTGATATAAAATCATTGCAGACATTAACAAAATAAACATGGCAGAAACCGCCAACGATAAAGCTGGAATTGCAAATACCATTGCACCAATGCCTGCTAAAAATGCCACCAAAATACCCACCATCAAAAATCCGCCCATAAAGCTAAAATCTTTGCGAGTTGTCAGTGCATAAGCAGATAAGCCTAAGAAAATCACACCTGTGCCGCCTAATGCGGTGAAAATTAATTGTTGTCCGTTGGCAAACGCATGTAGGTAGTGATTTAAAATTGGCCCTAGCGTTAAGCCCATAAAGCCTGTAAAAGCAAAAATAAACACTAACCCTAATGCTCTATTGCTGTACATAGAGGTCAAGAACAACAGTGCCATGTAGCCGCCAAACGTCAGCAAAAAACCAAACGGTGGCAATTGCAAATACATCGACAACCATGCAGTGAATGCACTAAACAGCAAAGTCATCGACAGCAGCAAATAAGTATTTTTCAATACTTTATTGGTTTCTAAAATACCCGCGCCCGCTTGAGCAGTAGATACGTTATTCATATTCATAACTTAACTCCTTGAGAAAGAAAAAACAGCATTAACAACTTTGAAAGATTTAATAATCAATAGGTTACTATTTTCGCAGCCTGCGCGAATGTGGCTATTTTACCTCAGGCTCGAAAAACAAGCTGGTTTTTGACAGATAGTCATGCCAGGCATAACTTTTTTTATCCCACACTATCCAGAAAAAACCTAATCCACACACTGCCAACGACAAAATTGCCGCCGCAAAACGCACTGCTGCTTGCTGCCAGCTTAAGGGGGTTTGATCAAACGTCAACACTTTGATTTTCCAAGCTTTTAGCCCCAAGGTTTGACCGCCGTGCGTCCAAAACCAACCATAAAAGGCGAAACTCACACACAATAAGTAGATTGGATAAAAAAATTGCCCCGAATGAAAGGCTTGACCAGCGTTAAGTGGCAATAATAGCGCGGTTGCTAAAAACCAAATAGCAACTAAGAGGAGGGAATCGTAAATCATCGCCGCTAACCGGCGGAAAAAAGAGGGGGTAAAATCTGCTTTTACCCCTGACTTTATCTGTATTTTTTTCAATCTGCTTTTTCTGTTTGCTCTGCTTGCGACAAATTAAACAACGCTAGTTTTTGACCATAATACATACACAATGCCCCTAAACCAGCTAACATCACCACTGAAAATAAAAACGGTGGTTTATGAAACGCTAAAACTGCAAAGTCTGCTATAAAAATACTGCCTAAAACGGGTTGATCAATTAAAGCACTTATAATTTTGCTTATAATTTCTTTGTTCATACATTTCCCCTTCACTATCACTTTGACGCAAGTGTTATAAAAATAATTATTTAGCTTAAGGTAAGCCAAACGTGCATACTACAAGGCTTGATGCTTGGTTATGATGACCTGTCATAAACCTAAGCTACGGATTTTACTATACTCAAAAGGTTTCTGTAAAAGAAAGCTTGCGATTTGAGCTAGAATCCGTGTCAATGATATGATAAAGCTATCTAATTAAACATAACAGGGAATTGAAGTCATTTTAACCATCTCCACAAACAACACCTCGGCTACTCCCCCTGAGGTTAATTTCGCTGAGCGTCCAGCAACACTTTATTCACGCTCAGAACATAATATTTCGCGCTCTAATATTAGTGATAGCGCGTTAAAGGTTCTTTATCAACTAAAAAAATCCGGCTTTGAATCCTACTTAGTCGGCGGCTGTGTGCGTGACCTATTATTAGGCCGCGAGCCTAAAGATTTTGATGTTGTCACCAATGCTAACCCTGAGCAAATTCGTCGCATTTTTCGCAATTGTCGTTTAATCGGTCGCCGCTTTCGGCTGGCGCATGTTTTTTTTGGGCAAGAGTTGATTGAAGTTGCCACTTTTCGCGGCGGCGCGGATGAAGAAAGTGAAAATCAACACACGCATGAAGACGGTCGATTGCTGCGTGACAATATTTACGGCACTTTAGAAGAAGATGTATGGCGCAGGGATTTCACCGTCAACGCGCTTTATTACAATATTCGCGATTTTTCCATCATAGATTACACCAATGGCATGGCAGATCATGCCGCTGGGATTTTGCGCTTGATTGGCGATCCTGTGACGCGCTATCGCGAAGATCCGGTCAGAATGTTGCGCGTGGTGCGCTTTGCCGTGAAATTAGGTTTTACGCTGGATGCCGCCTCTGAAAAACCGATTGCAGAACTTGCGCACTTATTAAATGGCGTTCCATCCGCTCGGCTTTATGATGAAATGCTAAAGCTTTTTCTGTCTGGTTATAGTTTGCAAACCTTTGAAATGCTTCGGCATTATGGTTTGTTTGCCGTGCTGTTTCCTGAAACAGACGAATGCCTGAATAGTGAAACGGAAGGTTTTCCACGTTTGTTTTTAGCCAAAGCGTTAGAAAACTCTGACAAACGCATCGCGGATGGCAAAACGATTACGCCTTACTTTTTACTCTCCGTGTTTTTGTGGGAGCCTGTGCAAAGTGTGGCAGAACAAAAAATTGCTGATGGTGAAAATAAACTTTTTGCTTATCAAAATGCCGCCAATGAAGTGTTAAATCGGCAAATCAAATGCACGGCAATTCCTAAACGCATCACCCAATCAATGCGGGAAGTCTGGCTGTTACAATCGCGTTTACAACAATGCACAGGCATTAAACCTTATCGCTTACTCGCTCATCCACGTTTTCGAGCCGCTTACGACTTTTTAATGTTACGCGCAGAAACAGGTGGCGCAGACCCTAAATTAGCGCAATGGTGGACAGAATTTCAAATCGCTGATGAAATCAAACAAAAAAAGATGAGTCGCCCGAGCAGCAATACTAAAAAACGCAGCCCAAGGAAATCGCCTGCCTCGAAAGCTAAATTCAAAACCACTGATAACCTATGAACCACGCCACACTCATCACAGCCTACATCGGTTTAGGGAGTAATTTAGCAGAGCCTTTAACACAGCTTCAAACTGCGTGTGCAGCCATTGCAAATTTAGCGCAAGTGGAAGAATTAGCCTGTTCTAGTTTTTATCAAAGTGCTCCCGTAGGCCCCCAAGACCAACCTGATTTCGTCAATGCAGTCATGGCTATTAGCACTGATTTAGCGGCGTTGGATTTATTGGCTTGTTTACAAAAAATCGAACAGGAACAAGGTCGGGTTAGAACGGGCATTCGTTGGGGCGCACGCACTTTAGATTTGGATTTATTGCTGTACGGTGAACAGCAAATTAACTTGCCTACTTTGACTGTGCCGCATCCTGAAATCCGCAACCGCGCGTTTGTGCTTTATCCTTTATGCGAAATCGCCCCCGCTTTATTTATCCCTACGTTAGGTGCAATTGACACGCTGATTGCTAACTGCCCGTCAGCTGCTTTAAAAAAACTGGCATGACTCTTTATAACTCCCCCCCTGCTCCACTCCGCAAAGCCTTATCTATTCTTGATTTAGCCGCCATGAAACAGGCGGGTGAAAAAATCAGTTGCTTAACCGCTTACGATGCCAGCTTTAGTGCCGTGCTTGATAAAGTTGGGATTGATGTGATGTTAGTCGGTGATTCACTGGGCATGGTGATTCAAGGCGCAATCAGCACCATTCCTGTCACCATTGAACAAATCGTTTACCACTGCCGCTGTGTCACACAAGCTAAACACAGAGCTTTTGTGATGGCGGATTTACCTTTTTTAAGCTACGCCACGCCCACAATGGCTATCGAAAATGCCGCGAAATTAATGCAATTAGGCGGCGTACAAATGGTGAAAATCGAAGGCAGCCATCTTGAAACCATTCGCACTTTAGTCAAATACGGTGTGCCAGTGTGCGGACATTTAGGGTTATTGCCGCAATGTATTAATCAACTCGGCTCGTATCAAGTGCGTGGCAGAGAACCATTGGAAGCGGACAAAATTATTTCCGACGCGCAAAAACTGGAACAAGCAGGAATTGGTTTGTTAGTTTTGGAATGCGTGCCTGCTTCTTTGGCAAAAAAAATTAGTTTATTGCTAAAAATTCCAGTTATCGGCATCGGCGCGGGTGTCGATTGCGATGGGCAAGTGTTGGTTTTATACGATATGTTAGGGATTAGCTTAGGGAAACGTCCGCGTTTTTCTAAAAACTTTATGCAGGGCGCGGAAAGCATTGAAGATGCCGTTGCCCGTTATCAACATCAGGTTAAAACCGGCGTATTTCCTAGTGAAGAGCACAGTTATTAACTGATCTTACGCATGAGACTCATTTTTTCCACGAAAAACACAAAAAGCACGAACAGATTGCCTTTTAGAGAATCCCACAAACTTTAACTACCTATTTTCGTGTCTTTCGTGCTTTTGGTGGACAATTAAATCTCTGCATAACATCCGAAAATATCGAATGTTGCGCACTTTACGCAGAAAACTCTAATCGTAGCGACTAAAGCGATTTAGCGGTAAGTTACACAAAAAATTTTAAAAACGACCGGTCGTCTTGAAAAATTTTCGGCATTTATCGTTGAATGATGTTGATAGGTGCGATGAGTGTTTTAGCCATACAGTGCGTAACATCCCTTATTAATCGCCTGTAAAATTCTATCTATCCACGATATACTTAAATGACAGATAAATTCACTTATTTATATCACCATGAAAATTAACCCAAACCTGCCCATTTCTTTTTCGCCAATGCACCGCTTGCAATGGGAAGAGGCGCAAAACCGCGATGTTATTCTTTACCCTGAAGGAATGGTTGAACTCAACCACAGTTCAGCAGAGATTTTAAAACTTTGCGATGGCAAACGAACTATCGAACAAATTATTTACGAATTGCATAGAAAATTTTCCACAACAGGTCTTGAAAAAGACATTACTCACTTTTTAGAGATTGCCCTACAAAATGGCTGGATCAAACAACCTTAGAATTACCCCGCCGCGCTGGTTATTAGCCGAGCTGACTTATAAATGCCCGCTGCAATGCCCGTACTGCTCAAACCCGTTAGATTATGCCGCTCATTCCAACGAACTGAGCACCGAAGATTGGAAGCGCGTTTTAACACAAGCCCGAAAAATGGGCGCGGTGCAGCTTGGGCTTTCGGGTGGCGAACCGCTGACTCGCTTAGATTTGGAAGAAATTGTTCATCACGCCAAACAACTGGGTTATTACAGCAATTTAATTACTTCCGGTTATGGTTTAAGTGAAGGGCGAATTGAGGCTTTAAAAGAGGCGGGATTAGATCACATTCAAATCAGCATTCAAGCCAGCAGCGAAGATTTAAGCGACCATTTAGCCGGCACTAAGTCTTTTGAAAATAAAAAGAAAGTTGCACATTTGGTGAAAAAATACGGCTACCCGATGGTGTTGTGCGTGGTGATTCATCGCGAAAACATTCACCAAATGGCAGATATTTTGGCAATGGCAGAAGAACTCGGTGCGGATTATTTAGAGCTGGCAAATACCCAATATTATGGCTGGGCGCATGTCAATCGCGATGCGTTGTTGCCCACTAAAGAACAATTTGCCGAAGCCGAAGCGATTGCACAAGCGTTTAAAGAAAAAATCGCCGGCAAAATGAAAATTTATTACGTTGTGCCAGATTTTTACGAAGGTCGTCCCAAAGCGTGTATGAATGGCTGGGGTACAACCTTTTTAACCATTGCACCGGACGGCGTGGCGTTGCCGTGTCATTCTGCGCGAGAATTGCCGGGCTTGGATTGTCCCAATGTAAACGATTTTAGCATTGAAGAAATCTGGACAAATTCAAAAGCGTTTAACTTCTTTCGCGGCTTTGAATGGATGCAAGAACCTTGTCGTTCCTGTGATGAAAAAGAGAAAGATTTTGGCGGCTGTCGTTGTCAGGCGTATTTATTATCAGGTGATATGTATGCAACAGACCCTGTGTGCAGCAAATCTTCACAGCGGCATTTGATTGAAGACGCAATTACTTCCGCAAAAAACACGGCTTTAAGCGACAATGAAAAACCACTGATTTTTCGCAATAGCAAAAATTCCAAATTATTTTAATTTCCTGCCGCAAATCTGACAGATTCTCACGACTGCCAGTCCTTTAAAGGCATAGGTATCTACACAAGATAGTTTGATGGTTTTTATAACAAAAGCATTGATAATAAAGAATTTTTTGTAGGTTGGGTTAGCATTATTGAGCGAAGCGAGATAAGCGTAACCCAACATTCAGCGTTAAAATAGACGCACTTTGTTGGGTTACGCTCTTTTTTCTGACGAAAAAAGCAGCTAACCCAACCTACATATTTCAATATCCAATTGATATATAAACACTTTTTTAAACTAAAGATGTGTAGATAACTATGCTTTAAAGGACTGGCAGTCGTAACTCCCCGTATTTTTGCGAAAGACCTGACAAGCTTTAAAAAATCTGTCAGGTCTCAAATTCAAGGTCAAAGGACTTTTGACCACTCTCCCCATCTCACTCTTTAAAAATCTATGCAAGCACTTCAATTTTCCGACACTGCGATTACCACGCCGTTATTACAAAGCATTGTGGCATTAGGCTACACCGAAATGACCCCGATTCAGGCAAAAACTATCCCATTGATTTTGGAAGGAAAAGATATTATTGCCAAAGCCAAAACAGGTAGCGGCAAAACGGTTGCCTTTGGAATTGGCTTATTATCCAATCTCGATGCCAGTGTTTATGAAACGCAAGCCTTAGTATTGTGCCCAACTCGCGAACTTGCCGACCAAGTAAGCAAAGCCATTCGCTCCTTAGCGGCTTTTATCCCCAATATCAAATTATTAACCTTGTGTGGCGGCGTGCCGATTCGCCATCAACTCGCCTCACTCGAACAACACGCCCCGCATATTGTGGTTGGCACACCGGGCAGAATTAAAGATCATCTGATTCGCAAAAGTTTAGATTTAGAAACCGTGCGCGTTTTAGTGCTAGACGAAGCTGACCGCATGTTAGACATGGGATTTGAAGATGAAATTTCTTTTGTCGTAGCAGAAATGGTGGAAGAAAAACAAACCCTTCTGTTTTCTGCAACTTATCCTGAATCCATTTTGGCAATGAGTGAACACATTCAGCATGAGCCGATTGAAATCAGCATTGATGAAGCGCATGAGGAAGGACAAATTGAACAATTGTTTTTCAAAGCCGAAGAACAAGATAAACCACAGGCGGTCGTTGCATTGCTGAGCAAATATCAACCAGACTCAACCGTGATTTTTTGCAACACCAAATACAATTGTCAAATAGTCGGCGATTGGTTAACGCAACAAGGCTATAGCGTTTTAGTATTAAACGGCGATTTGGAACAGCGCGAGCGCGATCAAGTGTTGCTACGCTTTGCCAATAAAAGCTGTTCGATTCTGGTGGCAACGGATGTGGCAGCGCGGGGCTTGGATATTAAAGATTTATCCGCCGTCATTACTTATGATTTATCGCATGACCCTGAAGTGCATATTCACCGAATTGGCAGAACAGGACGCGCTGGGCAGAAAGGCTTGGCATTTAGTTTGTGTGCCGGCAATGAATTGGAACGCGCTAAAGCTATTGCGGCTTATCAAAATGCGGATTTGAAATGGGATAAATTTAATGCAACGCGAATCCCTAAAAATACGACGTTGAAACCTGCAATGGTGACGTTAGTGATTGATGGCGGACGCAAAAGCAAAATTCGTGCAACCGATATTTTGGGCGCATTAACCGGTGAAGCAGGATTGTCAGGCAGTGAAGTGGGAAAAATTGATATTTTTGATGTGCGCACTTATGTGGCAATTAAACGTGCTAGTGCCAATATTGCGCTGACTCGTTTGCAGCAAGGCACAATTAAAGGGCGAAAATTGCGGGTTAAATCCTTATAAGGAACGTGTAAAAATCAACTTAGGCAAGTTTATTCTTAAAATCGCTGAGGTCACGACTGGCAGTCCTTTAAGGACTGCCAGTCGTAAAGTTGCCAAGTTTATTTCGTGCACGTTCCTAAGCTTGAAAATTTAGTCAATTTTATTGCAAAACATTAGAATAAAGAGCTTTTAAAAAAATAACGATAACTTTTTAAGGAGATTAGAATGATAAAACAACTTTTCTTAGCAGCTACTCTAGCCTGCACTTTCACATTCACAGCCAATGCTGCAACGGTTTTAACCGCAGCACAACAAACGGCAACCATCACAGCCCATAATAAATGGCGCACTGCGGTGGCTGTTCCGGCACTGAAATGGTCAGCAACCTTGGCAAATACCGCGCAAGCATGGGCAGATAATTTAAAAACCACGCAAGCCTGTAAACCTGTACACAGCAAAGCGGCTGGTTTAGGGGAGAATTTATTCTGGGCAAGTGCAATGATGTATTCTGATGGCACGTCCAAAGTGCAAGCAGTTACACCTGCACAAGCAACGGATGCGTGGGGCAACGAAAGCAAAGATTACACTTATAGCACTAACACTTGTACTGCTGGTAAAGTCTGTGGTCATTACACGCAACTGGTTTGGAAAGCAACAACAGAAGTAGGTTGCGGCAAAGCTGTTTGCGCTGATAACACCCAAATTTGGGTTTGCAATTACACGCCTGCTGGCAATTACGTTGGGCAAAAACCTTACTAAGGATTCGATCAATAATAACTTCCCTAAATCCTTTATGAGATTTTCTGTAGGGGCGATTTTAATCGCCTAGTGCGAATAAATTCGCCCCTACATCAACGTTTAAAAACAAAATTCCTATGAAAAATTATGAAGTTGTTGACCAAGCAGCGATTGAACGGGCGTTATATCGAAAAGTCTCATGGCGACTTTTGCCATTTTTATTTTTACTCTTCGTGGTCGCTTATTTAGACAGAGTAAATATTAGCTTTGCCAAATTGCAAATGAACAACGATTTGGGCTTTAGCGATACTGTGTATGGACTGGGCGCGGGGATTTTTTTCTTAGGCTATTTCTTTTTTGAAGTACCGAGCAATTTAATTTTGCATCGGGTTGGCGCAAAAATTTGGTTGGCACGAATTATCATTTTATGGGGATTTATTTCCATAGCTACACTCTGGGTTAATTCCGTTGTTTCGTTTTATAGCCTGCGCTTTTTATTGGGGATTGGCGAAGCCGGATTTTTTCCCGGCGTGATTTATTATTTAACCTTGTGGTATCCGAACACGCGCCGCACTCAAACGATCTCTTTGTTTTTATTAGCGATTCCCGTCACAGGCATTTTGGGCAGTGTGCTATCCGGTTGGATTATGGCAGTTTTTAACAACTGGCACGGCTTACACGGCTGGCAATGGTTGTTTATTTTGGAAGGCATTCCGGCTGTCTTGCTAGGTTTTTTAAGTTTTGCAGTGCTCAGTGATTCGCCCGCAAAAGCGCATTGGTTAAACGATAGTGAAAAAGCCATGCTGCAAGCCAATCTTGCCGCCGACACAACGTCTGAAACTCAACAGCACGTCAATTTAAAAGAAATTTTAGCGTTTAAACGCTTATGGCATTTGGCGATTATTTATTTTTTATTGGTCACTGGCTTATACGGAATTTCATTTTGGTTGCCGCAAATCATTCGCGATTTTGGCTCGCGCAGCTTGATTAGCATTGGTTTATTAAGTGCGATACCGTATGCGGTAGCCATTGTTGGCATGGTGCTGATTAGCATTCATTCTGACAAAACCCAAGAGCGGCGTTGGCATTTAATTGCCTGTGCAGCCTGTACTTGCCTTGGTTTTATTTTGACAGTTTGCTTTGAAGATTCGCTAGGACTGTCGCTGGCAGCGTTGTCGCTATCCACCATGAGCGTGTTATCGTCAGTCGCGATTTTTTGGTCATTTCCTACCGCACTCCTCTCAGGACGCTTAGCCGCTGGTGGCATTGCGCTGATTAATTCAATTGGCGGATTAGGCGGTTATGCAGGGCCTGCGTTGTTGGGATGGCTCAGAGATATTACGCAACAAATGGAAAGCGGTTTGTTATTGCTCGCGCTGGCGCAAAGTTTGGCGATTTTGTTGATTACACGTTTGAAAACATAATCGAATGGTAAACGGCGAAATAACAAAAATAACACTCACTATTTCGCCGAACAGCTCTCTTAATTACAATAATTACAATGCTTTAAATGCTGCAATTGCTTTTTGAATTTCAGCAACTGCTTTTTCTGACTGACCCGCTCTTACAGCTTTCATACCGTTATTTATATCAGACACACCTTTGTGCACTTCTAACGCCTGTCCTGCCACTTCAGCTGCACTGCTACGCGCTGCTTTTAAATTTAGCGTAGCGGTTGAAAAATCGCTTTTTGTAGCGTTCTCTAACGCTTTTTCAAGATGCACAACTGTTTCAGCTGCTCCACTTTTTTCAGCAACAACAGGAGCAGCCGCTTCTTCTGCATAAGCGATAGAGCTACCAGCCACTAAAAGGCTAGAAACAAATAATGTGATGATAGTTTTTTTAATATTCATATAAAGATACGTTTTTTTTAAAGTTCAATTCATCAACTATGAATTGGCATGATTAGTTTGGTTTTCTTAAGCGTGAATTTTAATTTGCAATAAAAACCACCAAAGCACACAGCCACTAACCTTGCATCACCATAACAGATTGCCGCAGTAAAGAAAGCAGCAAATTTAATCTTTGCTGCATATTGTTTAACCCTTTTATTTTCTTGAAAAAAACAGTGAATAGAATCAACTACTCTGTTTGAAAAAGCTAAAAAAAAGAATTTTTGTGGCAGTGAAATTTCTCATTTAATTCAACTAAGCTCAGTTACAATGACGGAACTTTTAATCTGAAAAAATAAAATCGTGATGACAGAAAAATCGTTTATTCCGTTAAAAATTGCTGTATTAACTATTTCTGATACTCGTACTGAAGCCGATGATACCTCTGGAAATACCTTGGTAGAGCGCGTTAATGCCGCAGGTCATCAAGTTATCAGCAAAAAAATTGTCCCTGATAATATTTATCAAATTCGCGCCCTTGTTTCTGCGTGGATTGCAGAGGCTGAAGTCAACGTGATTATTAGCACCGGCGGCACAGGAGTCACAGGTCGCGACGGCACGCCAGAAGGGGTATCGCCATTATTAGACAAACAACTCGATGGTTTTGGCGAAGTGTTTAGAATGTTGTCGTATCAAGATATAAAAACCTCAACAATTCAATCGCGTGCCATTGCAGGCGTGGCGAATGGCACTTATATTTTTTGTTTACCCGGCTCATCGGGCGCATGTCGCACGGCGTGGGATTTGTTGATTCAAGAACAATTGGATGCGCGGACTCGTCCGTGCAATTTAGTGCAACTGATGCCGCGCTTGCTGGAGAAATAATGCGACCTAATTTTCTGTTACTCGCCGCTTGCTGTGCTTTCACTGGAGTCGGTTTTGGCGCATTTGGCGCACATGGCTTAAAGGCAATTCTCAGCCCTGAAATGTTGGAAGTTTACAAAACCGGAGTCACTTATCAAATGTGGCACGCTTTGGGCTTAGGCTTAATTGCTGTATTTAGCCAGCAAGCACCTAAGGCTAAATTGCTGCGCTGGGCAGGTTGGCTAATGTTTGCAGGGATTTTAGTGTTCTCAGGCAGTTTATATCTGTTAGCAATACTCAATTTAAAATGGCTGGGAATGATTACCCCATTAGGCGGCGTGATGTTTTTAGTGGCGTGGTTATTGGTCGCGTTGTTTGCAGCTAAGCAAAACTGAGTGTCACGACTGGCAATCCTTCGAGGCATAGGTATCTACACATCTTTAGTTTGCAAAATATTTATATATCAATAGGATATTGAAAATATGTAGGTTGGGTTAGCTACTTTTTTCGTCAGAAAAAAGAGCGTAACCCAACAAGGGTGTTTATTTTAACGCTGCATGTTGGGTTACGCTTATCTCGCTTCGCTCAATAACGCTAACCCAACCTACAAAAAACTCTTTATTATCAATGATTTTTTTATAAAAACTGTCAAGCTGTTTTGTGTAGATACTTATGCCTTCGAGGACTGCCACTCGTAAAGGCTACTGCGTTTTTCCATTGAGTGTCACCAGCAATTTTCTTGCTCCGCCATAATCACGATGTTCGCCTAAATAAATCCCCTGCCATGTTCCCAACGCTAAACGCCCATTTTGAATCGGAATCGTCAAACTAACGCCCAACAAAGAAGACTTTAAATGCGCAGGCATATCATCTGAACCTTCCAGCGTATGGGTAAAATACGCGGCATTTTCAGGCGCAACCCGATTGAAATAACTTTCAAAATCATGTCGGACGCTGGGATCAGCATTTTCATTAATCGACAGCGAAGCCGAGGTATGTTGCAAGAAAAAATGCGCCAGCCCAATCTGCATTTTCTTTAATTCGGGCAACTGTTGCACAATTTCATCTGTGACTAAAAAAAAGCCACGCGCTTTCGCTTTCAAGGTTAAGTTTTTTTGTATCCACATAATTTGCTAGAATCATCAAGTTTAAGGTAATCCATCACGACGGATTGTTACATTGTAGAGACACAGCACAGCATTTATCACTACGATACCTTGCCAATTTTAAATTAAAGGAGCGTGTAATGATTGAGTTAATCAAAAAATTTAATCCGAGAATTTGGTTCTTCATCGGCAGTATGAGCTGTTTTGCAATGCTAGGCATCGGAGCTTATTTGCAGTTTGTAGAACATTTAGAACCCTGTCCCCTGTGTATTTCGCAACGGATTGCCTTGTTTTCATTAGGAATTGTGCTGTTGATTGCCGCAATTCATAACCCCGCGCCCAAAGGTGTGAAAATCTACAGTATTTTAGGCACACTGGTTGCGGTGGCAGGCGGCTGTATTTCAACGCGCCACATTTGGATACAGCATTTGCCGCCAAATGAAGTGCCTGAATGCGGCCCCGGTTTGGAATATGTGTTTGAAAACTTTCCATTAGCCGAAACGATTAAATTAATGCTCAATGGCACGGGTGATTGTGCAAAAGTGGATTGGACGTTATTAGGATTAAGCATTCCTGAATTAACTCTGATGGCTTTTTTGGGTCTGGCAACACTGAGTTTGCTGCAAATTTGGAATAGACAACAGGATTAAATAATGGATCCAATGACTTCTTTGGTACTAGCCATTACCGTTTTAGTGCTAGTGCTGTATGTGTTTTTCTGGCTTATTGTGCCGTTGCTATGGAAATATTTGTTGTTGCCGTTAGGCAAACTCGCCTATTTCATCTTGCTGTTAGTATTTGGAATCAGTTTTTTTATGCTGTTTTTCGTCAGCAAACAATTAGGTATTCCTGAAGATGTGCAGCTTATGATGGCAGCTTTTTCTGCGGTAGTCTCAGGGGTAAAGTGGGCAACTAAAAAAATGTAAGCTTTTGCCGCCTACAAATATTACAAAGAAATGACTTAAGTTATGCACAAAAAATCAGAAAACTGTTTTTTCTCTGTCAAGTAGCAATTGCCAAGTATTTGATTTACAGAGAATCTTTATAAGTTATTGAAAATAAATGACTTTGTATTTTGTTAATTAACTGGTCAATGTAACAAAACTGTAATAAAAACCGATACTAAGCAACACAAAATCACAGTTATCCCCAGAGTTATCCACAGGTTTTGTGGATAACTCCATTTCTCTAACAATGATAAGCACTTAGCGCATTATTTGTTAGTTTTTCGTGCTAATTACGTCATTTTATTGAGTGAAAAATTATGACAAAAAAGCAATTTATCCAGCAAATTGTGATCCGCGCCTTGCCAGAAATTAATAATTTATCCTCCACGATTCAGTATGCTGAACAGTTGTGGGAAAGCTTGAATTATTATGGTTATGCAGAGGACAAAACCAGCACACCGCGTGAAGGTAAAGACTATTACAAACAACTTTCCGAAACTCAAAAAAGCGCGTTTGACAAATTTTGGGCGGCGTTTAATTACAAAAAAGATCGCAACGGTGCGGCAATGCGTTGGTTACAGTTGGGAGAATTAAGTGCGGAACATTATAAATTTATTATTGAAGCGGCAAAGCAGGAAAATTTAAAGCCGGTTAATAAAGGACAAGTGCGCAAAATGGCGCAGGGTTGGCTTTTTGAGAGACGCTATGAAGACTTTACACCAACCGCTGGCAATCAAAAAAAGCAGCAAGATTTGGTTTTAGTGAATTTAAAAAACGAATTAACAAATCTTAAAAATCTATACAAACTCAGTCCAAATGCCGCGATTGCCGCACAAATTAAAGCAATGGAGACCAAAATTGCGACGTTTTCAGCACCTGTTTAAATCAGACCTTCCAGGTTTTTAAAACCTGGAAGGTCTAAGCCTTAAAGACTTTCCAAAATATCGGCAATCAATTGCTGCCCTTGATAAATCAAGCCGGAATAAATCTGCACTAAACTAGCACCTGCGGCTAATTTCTCTTGTGCCTCAGCGGCTGTCAAAATCCCGCCTGCGGCAATAATCGGTAACTTTCCATTTAAAACTTGCGCTAATTGTGCAACAACATAAGTAGATTTTTCTTTCACTGGCGCACCGCTCAAGCCTCCCGCTTCATTTGCCAACGGATGATTTTTAATCATTTCGCGGTCAATCGTGGTATTGGTAGCAATCACGCCATCTATCGCAAATTCTAATAACAAGCCGCCGATATGCGCAATTTCCTCATCGGATAAGTCTGGAGCAATTTTAACCACTAGCGGCACATATTTATCATACTGTTTTTGAAGAATTAATTGCTCTTCTTTTAACGCAGATAACAGTTTTTTAATTTCATCGCCTTGCTGCAATTGCCGCAAATTTTTAGTATTTGGCGAAGAAATATTAATCGTGATATAGCTGGCAACGTCGTAGCTTTTCCGTAAACCAATTAAATAATCTTCCGTTGCCGCTTCAATCGGCGTATCAAAATTTTTGCCAATATTAATCCCTAAAATACCTTGGTATTGGCATTTTTTCACTTGCGCAATCAAATGATCCACACCTAAATTATTGAATCCCATGCGATTAATAATCGCTTGATGCTCCGGCACACGAAACAAACGCGGTTTAGGATTGCCCGGTTGTGGACGCGGTGTCACTGTGCCAATTTCTACAAAACCAAATCCCAGCGCGGCAAGTGCATCAATATAATCGCCGTTTTTATCTAATCCCGCCGCCAATCCCAGCGAATTTTTAAAATTCAAGCCCATCACAGTGACGGGTTTGTCTTTGTGAGAGGGCGCGGTCAATTGCGTGAGTCCGGTTTGGGCTGCGAATTTTAATAATTTGAGCGTCACGTTGTGCGCTGTTTCGGGATCTAATGAAAATAAAGCGGGGCGAAGGAGTGGATAAAGATTCATAACAGTTTTCAATAGTAATATGTGGACGTAGGTAAACGAGTTTGAAGAGAAATAGTTATTAGCGGATGTTACACACTGTAGAGGAAAAATACTAATCGTATAGGAAAGCTATTTCAGATAGACATTCTGGAAAATTTTCTAAGACGACCAGTCGTCTTAAAAAATTTCAGCTAAAAAAGGATGATTAATTCACGACTGGCAGTCCTTTTAGGCATAAGTATCTACACAAGATAGCTTGACAGTTTTTATAATAAAATCATTGATAATAAAGAGATTTTTGTAGGTTGGGTTAGCGTTATTGAGCGAAGCGAGATAAGCGTAACCCAACATGCAGCCTTAAAATAAACGAACTTTGTTGGGTTACGCTCTTTTTTCTGACGAAAAAAGTAGCTAACCCAACCTACATATTTCAATATCCAATTGATATATAAATACTTTTTAAACTAAAGATATGTAGATAGCTATGCCTTTGAGGACTAACAGTCGTAGCTCTGCATTTTTCTAAATCAAATTTACCAAAGTTTTTCAAAACGACCAGTCGTCTTGAAAATTTTCGGAGTTTCGCGGCAATTGACAGAAACTAATCTGTCTTGCGCAACAACCGTTATTCGGAACGAGTCAACCGATAAGGCAGCGGGTTGACTTCAGGCAAGCGTTTTAAAATTAAATCCGCCATCAATTTTGCCGAAGCCGGAGCCATTGTTAAACCATTTCTGAAATGTCCGGCATTAATACTTAAATTTTCAATCTCAGGATGATTATCTATATAAGGTATACCGTGCTCTGTGCCCGGACGTAAACCCGCCCAATGCGCAATCAGAAAAAAATCTTTTAAGGCAGGAAACAATTCCAGCGCGAATGATTTGAGCTTGTTTTTTACTTGTTCACTGGTGGATTTATCAAAACCCGCCTCTTCAACCGAGCTACCAACCAAGATTTTACCGTCGCGGCGCGGAATTAAATAATGGTCATCATCTAATATAATGTGCGAAAGCGTATCCGGTTGCGCTTGAAACAATATCATCTGTCCTCTAATCGGCTTAATTTGCAGTTTTTGCGACGCTGGGAATAAGTTTTGGGTAAATTCCCCCGTCCACGCTCCCGTTGCAATCACAACGTGATTAACAGAAAACTCGTCCAAATTTGTTTTAAGCGATTGAATTTTGTTATTTTTTTCTACCAATTCCGTAACAACACAATTTTCAATAAATTCCACACCTTGTTGCAACAGATAAGCTTTTAATGATTTTAATAAACGTGGATTACGCGCTTGGGCAATAGTTGGCAACCAAAGTGGTTTTTCAACATTCGTATGAATCTCGGCAAAAAAACTTAAATCTGCCGCTTCAACTGGAATCTGATTCGTTTTACACCATGTTTTTGCCAATTCGCTGTCAGGGTTTTTGCTAATTAATAAACCGCTTTTTGTCCATTCGGGGTCAAGCCCTGTTTCTGCAAGTAAATCATTTGCTAATAAAGGATAGTTTTTAATACTCGGAATGACTAATTGCGTAATCGCGTCCGCTTGTCGCCAAGGGTACAGTGGCAACAAAATTCCCCCGCCCGCCCATGAAGACTCTTGTGCAGAGGCGTTTTTTTCAATCACGGTTACTTTTGCACCCGCCTGTTGGAGTTCTTTTGCGGTTAATAAACCAATAATGCCGCCGCCAATGATGGTGATGTCTGTGTTTTTCATAACTTAACTTTTAGCTTGGGTGCTTTTGTAGATTTTTGCTCACATACTCTCGCAATACGGCATTTACCAAAGCTTGATAAGCGATATGCTTTTCACTGGCTTGTTTTTTTAAAAATACCAAAATGTCGTCATCCAATTGAAATGTGGCGGTTGTTTTTTTAGGGCGATAAAATTTGCCCCGAATGCCACCCGTAAAGTCATAATGGTCTGCTAATTCAAAATCATCAAACTTAGCTCTTTCTTCAAGCGTTTTCATAATTTTTAACCTCGTTTGTATCTGCGTGTCGGGCTGAAATAATTCTAATGATTTCTTCGCCGTTATCAGTGAAAAATAAATTAGCAACAACTAAAATATGTCCGTGTTGGGTTGCGCCCGTTGTAATCCATCGTTCTTCGCAATAGTTAAAGCGGTGGTCTAATTTTGAAAGTTGAAAAGGATCGTCAAATACCATTTTTGCCTCTTCAAACGAAACCCCGTGTTTACGTTGATTTAGCTTATTTTTAGTTTCGTCCCACTCAAACTGCATTTAAATAAATCCACATCGTAAATTTAAAAACAGGAGTCAAAAAACATGTTTTTGATTCACGTTATTGCATATAAATACCGGCGCGAATTATCGCATTTTTTTGCTTATCAATGCGTAATATAGCCAAGCAGTCTGTTGTTTTTTTTACACAAATAGTGGTAAAAACCCATGAGTTATATATTACTTATTGAAATAGAAGGGATTAATTATGTTGTAGAAATAGCAGCAAAACTTGTAAGTGATAAACTATGCTGCTATTATTCGCCTGTAATAAAAGGCTGTGTTGCATAACAGCAAATTGTTTTTAAACAACAAACCTCTTGAGGGGGAATTCAATGACATTTCAAAAAACTAAATTAGTGCTGAGCATTGCTACAGCAACTTTAACATTAGCCGGTGCTATGGTTTCTCCACAAGCGTCTGCGGACTATTGGAAATGCATAAAAAGCAAAACCAATACTTGTAAACATCACAAACATAAAAAAGTTGTAATCACAAAAACAGTAACTGTTACAGCACCTGCTGCGGCAGCTTATGACGACAGCGCATTGAAAGCTCAATTAGCTGCTCAAGCTGCTGAAATCAACGCATTGAAAGCTCAACCCGCTCCAGTTGCTCCAGAGCCTGTTTCCAAAAAAGGCAAAGACAACATGGTATTCTTCCGTGGCGGTTTTGCTCACTCAAATAAAGACCGTAACGGTGTTTCTATCAACAATGCAGTTGCTCTTGGTGGTGGTTTAGCTGGCGGCGTGGCAGATAAAGATGCTTGGTACATGGGTGCTGGCTTTGATTTTAGCTTAAGCGACGATTTATTCGGCTTATCTAAAGGCACTGAAGTATTAGCTGAATTGATGTTTGATTATAAAGAGTTTGGTACAGTTCCAGGCAACGCACTTGTTGGAACAGCGGCAGCAAACAACACTCGCTCTGTTACAGTAAACCAATTCACTTTAGCAGCATCTCCTAAAATTAAATTCTTAAAAGGTCAAGATTTCAGACCTTGGATTCAACCATTAGGTTTCGCATTACAAGTAGTAAGTCCTCCAACTGAGTCAATCACTGTATTACAACCAGCAATGATGTTTGGTGTAGGTGCTGACTACAGATTGTGGAACAACATTTATGTAGGTGCTGATGCACGTTATCACCAAGCAATTGGCGGTACTATGGATGCTGTAAACACTAACGGCTTTACAGCTGGCGGTTATTTAGGTATTGGTTTCTAAATCTGCACGCTTAAACCTTCCAGGTTTTTAAAACCTGGAAGGTTTGAATAAAAAAGGAGAGTTTATTGCTAAACTCTCCTTTTTTTATGCCTGCAATATTTCTGATTTACTTCAAATAACAAGATTGGCATTAGGATTTAAGAATTTACTCGATTAAACAGGTACAATTCTTTTTAAGTTCTATCCATTTTGATTTTTATGAAAACTCTCTATCCTGAAATCTCCCCTTACACTACTTTTTTCCTAGAATCCAACAGCAATCATCGCGTTTATATTGAAGAAAGCGGCAATCCTGATGGCATTGCAGTCATTTTTTTACACGGCGGCCCCTGTTCCGGCACAAAACCCGATCATCGACGTTTTTTTAATCCAAAACTTTATCGGATTATCTTAATGGATCAGCGTGGCAGCGGATTATCGCAACCGTTTGGAGAATTGCAACACAACACCACGCAAGATTTAATCAATGATATGGAGCAACTGCGTCAGCAATTAAGCATCGACACATGGCTATTATTCGGCGGCTCATGGGGCGCGGCTTTAGCACTATTGTATGCACAGCAATATCCAAATAAAGTTGCAGCGATGATTTTGCGCGGCGTATTTTTGGCTCGCAGAGAAGATTTAACATGGTTTTTACAAGAAGGCGCAAATCGCATTTATCCTGAGCAATGGCAAAAACTGCATGACAGCGTGCCGGAATCATTGCGTGATAATTTATTTCAAGGATTGTGCGCAGGTCTTTGGGGCGAAGATCAACTGGCGCAACGCCGCGTAGCCAAAGAATGGTCAGCATGGGGAGCGCAAGTTTCATTAGGCAATGATTTTCAACCGGATAAAATGCCAGAACATGTGACAGAAAAAATGGTTAAACAAGTAATGATGGAATTGCATTATGCAAAACATGATTATTTCATCCGCGAAAATCAGATTTTAGAAAACTGTCATCTGCTGCAAGCTATTCCAACCATCATTATTCACGGGCGATATGACTTAGTTTGCCCGCTAGAAGCCGCTGCAACATTGCACAAAGCCTTACCTCATGCCGAATACACTGTGTTGCCCAATTCAGGACATATTGCCAAAGGCGACGAAATGATCAATGTGTTAATCAATGCAACCGATAAAATGGCGGAACAATTGTGATGAGTTTGACTAAAAAACGTTTAATTATCGCTATCACCGGCGCAACTGGCGCGGTTTATGGCGTGCGGATGTTGCAGGTGTTACGCGAACAAAGCGAATGGGAATCGCATTTGGTGATTTCTAAAGCGGGATTGATTAATTTGCAGTATGAAATGGAGATGGATAAGGCAAGCATATATGCTTTAGCAGATATATCGCATGGCATTAATGATATTGCCTCAACTATCGCCAGTGGTGGTTTTAAAACTGAAGGCATGATTATCGCGCCTTGCTCCATGAAAACCTTAGCAGCAGTAGCGCATGGCTTTGGCGATAATTTGATTTCCCGCGCAGCCGATGTGGTGTTAAAAGAGCGTCGTCGCTTGGTAATTATGCCGCGCGAAACGCCGTTGAATTTAATCCATATTCGCAATATGGCAACCGTAACTGAAATGGGTGGGATTATGTTTCCACCAATGCCGGCGTTTTATAGCAAAAACAATTCGATTGCAGCAATGGTCGATGAAGGCGTGGGGCGGGTTTTAGATATGTTTGGAGTGAATGTGACTGGTTTGTATAAACCTTGGGAAGGCTTGTAAAAACTTGCAAATTTGATGCTTAAACTACCCCGCTGCAAACAAGCGGGGCGTTATTTTGAATTCTATAGCGCGTTAGACTTCTTTTATTTCAAAATCATGGGTAATTTCCACACCGGCTTTACCTAGCATAATTGATGCAGAACAATATTTTTCAGCCGATAAATTCACCGCACGTTCCACCGCAGATTCTTTTAAATTGCGACCTGAAATCACAAAATGCAGATGAATCTTAGTAAATACCGCAGGCACAGAATCGGCGCGTTCTGCGGTTAATTCCGCCACGCAATCTACGATGTCGTGACGACCTTTTTGCAAAATATCCACCACATCAAATGTTGAACAACCGCCCACACCTAATAACAGCATTTCCATTGGGCGCACGCCCATATTGCGTCCACCATGATCGGGCGGGCCATCCATAATCACCGCATGACCGCTACCCGACTCGCCCACAAACATTCTGCCATCCACCCATTTTACTTTTGCTTCCACAGCACATTCCTCGTCTTAAAAAAATTCATAGAATAGCATAAGTCGTTAAACAAAAGTTTTATCACCTAAACCTTCCACCTCTCTAAGACCTGAAAGGTTTTTATCCTTAAAAAACACTGTATCTTATTTTTCAACTAGCTTTTATGATGGTGATTTTGCGCCGCCTAAAACCATGCACGACACACTTCCTCTTTTGCAAAACAGCACTTTTCCAACCATTCACCGCAAACAACTGGAAATTCTGCAACTTAATTTAGGTTATTTATGCAATTTAAGTTGCACGCATTGCCATGTGAACGCCAGCCCCAAGCGCACCGAGCTGATGGACAAAGAAACAATAGATTTAATATTGGCATTTGCAGTGCAAAATCAGATAAAAACCTTTGATTTAACCGGCGGCGCACCGGAAATGAATCCGCATTTTCGTTATTTGGTTACGCAGGCTACGCAGTTAAAAGTCAAAGTGATTGATCGCTGCAATTTAGTGATTTTGGAAGAAGAAAATTTTGAAGATTTAGCCGAGTTTTTAGCGCAGCACAAAGTCGAAATTGTCGCCTCCCTGCCCTGTTATTTAGAAGACAATGTGGACAAACAACGCGGTAAAGGTACATTTTTGCGTAGCATCTCGGCTTTAAAACGCTTAAATGCGTTGGGTTACGGTCAGGAAAATAGCGATTTGCAGTTGAATCTAGTGTTTAATCCACAAGGCGCAAATTTGCCGCCAGCGCAAAAGAATTTAGAGCAGCGTTATAAACAGCATTTATTGGCGCAGTTTGGGATTATGTTTAACCAGTTATTTGCAATCACCAACGTGCCAATTCAGCGGTTTGGTAGCGTTTTAATGAGTCATGGCGAGTTTGAAGCGTATATGCAGCTGCTGCTGGATAACTATCAAGTTGCCAATTTAGAAGGTTTAATGTGCCGAAATACGTTGAGTATTGACTGGCAAGGCTTTGTGTATGATTGTGATTTTAATCAGATGTTGCAGTTGCCGCTGGGAAATCAAACAGGCAAAACGCATTTACGCGACTTAAACTTTGAAAATCTTGCCCAACAAACTATTTATACCTTGCAACATTGTTATGCGTGTACAGCCGGACAAGGCAGCAGCTGTGGCGGGGCATTGCAATAATTGTGTACAGACCTCATGCACGTTTAAAGTTTTACGAGGTCTGCCAGAAATTTTTATTATTTACAGCTTTGCGTGTTTTACAACGACTTAAAGGTTTTAAGCCAGCTGACGTTTCATTCTTTTTTTGAAAATATCAGGCACTTTTAATGATTGCATCATCGCGCTTAATCTTGCAGAAGATACACCAAACGCCGCTCCGATAATAAAAGACAACGAAATCACAATTAATGGATTATGAAAGGTTGAACTCAATAACATCTCTTGATTCAGCTTATCAGGCGTTTGCAACAAGAAAGCAAACGTTGAAGAATAACCTAAAACACTTGCAGGAATGGCTGAAAACACCGGAAAAATCGCGGCAAGACACATCACCACAACAGCAAAAGTCACCGCAATCGCAGCCATTAAAGGAAATCCAATCACAATGTTTGATGGAATAAGCGTGATTTCAATAGCGGTCGCCCACGCCATAAAAATCCCAAAAATTCCACAAGTCACAGTGTCTTTAAGTGCTTTTTGATTGCCACCTAACGCAAAATAAGCAGCCCATGCAATGGTTGCTGCCCAAATGAAAAAATATCCAGCCAAAGGGCCGATGGCAAGAAAAGTTGCTACTCCTGCCAAAATGCCAATACTGAATGATAGTGCAGTAAGATTCGTCATACTGATTTCTCCAAAATCACCTCGTTATTTATTATGAAGCTAGATTTTGCATGAGGTGGAACTACGAAACCTAACTTTAAACTTAATTTAGCAAATACAATTTCGTGGAACTTAATTTAAGAATTTTCTTGATAAAAAAAGTGCGGCTGTAAAAAACCGCACAAATAACTATAAAAATAACTAATAGTACCTATCAAGAAACTTGAGTTTACGAGGAAAATTTATGTTTGAAAATGTGGCAGATTGCCGCGCGACAGTTTGCCGCGTGTCAAATTGTCGCAGTCAAAAAGTCACGGATGTTGCGCAAAATCAATTCAGTGTTATCGCCATAATCTTCTGAAATTTTCAAAACGACCGGTCGTCTTTAAAATTTTTGGCTTAACGTCTTCAAAATCGCTTTATGGCGGGCAAAAAAAATGCGACGGGTTAGGTCGCATTGAGAAGGATATATGAACAAAAAACTCTGGCAACTTTTAGGAGGTAAGCTAGTGTTTTAAGTTGAGTAAAGTATATCTGACTGATTGCAAAGAGAAAATGTGGCATATTGCCGCGCGACAGTTTGCCGCGTGTCAAATTGTCGCAGTAAATATAATGAAAATTTACTTTCTGACGGGCAAAAAAAATGCGACGGATTAGGTCGCATTAGAGAAGGATATTTGAATAAAAACGCTGGCAACTTTTAGGAGGTAGGCTAGTGTTTTAAGTTGAGTAAAGTATATCTGACTGTTTGCAAAGTGAAAATGTGGCAGATTGCCGCGCGACAGTTTGCCGCGTGTCAAATTGTCGCAGTCAAAAAGTAACGGATATTACGCAAAATCAATTCAGTGTTGTCGCCACAATCTTCTGAAATTTACAAAACGACCGGTCGTCTTGAAAATTTTTTGCTCAACTTTCTCGAAATCGCTTTCAATCTGCATAACATCAAAAAGTCATTAAAATCACTTTCTGGCAGGCAAAAAAAATGCGACGGGTTAGGTCGCATTAGAGAAGGATATTTGAACAAAAACGCTGGCAACTTTTAGGAGGTAAGCAAGTGTTTTAAGTTGGATATAGTTTAGCTTGATAAATACCGCTTGAAAATGTGGCAGATTGCCGCGCGACAGTTTGCCGCGTGTCAAATTGTCGCAGTAAAAATAATGAAAATTTACTTTCTGACGGGCAAAAAAAATGCGACGGGGTAGGTCGCATTATGAAGGATATTAAGCATAAAAACGTCGACTTATGTTAGGAGGAAGATAAGGTGTTTTTTAACTTAGGCACAGTGTACACCAATAATAAACTTATTAATAGTGTGGCATATTGTCGCGTGACATATTGTCACAGCTAAAGTGTGGAAATGCTTTTTAACAGGCAAAAAAAATGCGACGGATTAGGTCGCATTAGAGAAGGATATTCAAAAATGAAAACGCTGACTTAATTAGGAG
>CAKZJE010000108.1 GCA_936941155.1 uncultured Methylomonas sp.
GAAGTGAAACCTCTTAGTGCCGATGATAGTGTGGCAGTTTGCCATGTGAAAGTAGGGAATTGCCAAGCTCTTAAATCTAAAACCCGATTGCAGAAATGCGGTCGGGTTTTTTTATGCCTGAAGTTTGAAACCTCAACCATTCCAACGATTTTTTATCTCTAAAATTTTCGGCAGAATCTCAATAAAAGCATCTACCAGCCGTTTTTCTAAATGACTACCCGCCGATTCATGCAAAATAGGCAGGATTTGCTCCAATGGAAATGCTTCTTTATAAGGGCGACGCATGGAAAGCGCGTCAAAAACATCCGCAACCGCCACAATCCGAGCCGACTCAGGAATATTTTCTCCAGAAATACCGTGCGGATAACCGCTGCCATCCCATTTTTCATGGTGATAAAGCGCGATTTCAGCCGCGAGTTTAAATAACGGCGCGTTGCTTTTGCTGAGAATTTCAAAACCAATGGCGGAATGTTGCTTCATAATTTCCCATTCGTCTGCATCTAACTTGCCCGGCTTTTTCAAAATAGCATCAGGAATGCCAATTTTTCCCGTGTCGTGCATTGGTGCAGCCATTTCCAAAAGTTGCGCATCTCTTTTATTCCAACCGATTTTTTCTGCAAGTAACCGACTATATGCCGCCATCCGCCAAATATGAACTCCCGTATCCGTGTCGTTGTAATGCCCAGCGGTAGCCAGCATATAAATAGCATCACGATGACTTGCTTCAAGTTGCGATGCGTTGACTAAAGAAATATGGGTTTTCACTCTAGCGCGGACAATATAAGGTGAAATCGGTTTGGTAATGTAATCAACCCCGCCCACGCTAAAAGCAAGTTGTTCATCAATTTCATCCGATAAGCGAGTGATAAAAATAATCGGAATATGCGTTGTTGCTGGGTTTTCTTTCAATTGCCTTGCCACTTCAAAGCCATCTTGATCTGGCATTAGCACATCAAGCAAAATCAAGGCTGGATTATGTTTGAGAGCAGCGGATAAAGCCCCCGCACCGTTTCTGGCAAATACCAATGGATAGTAATCTTGCAAAGTAGTACGCAACAACCGTAAGTTAATTGGGTCATCATCAACGCAGAGTATTGGGTGGGAAGGCATTAGTTGTCTCCTTGATGAAAGTCAAAATTCTCAGACAAGAGTTTATTGGCAAGCGATTCTGCACCGCGAAAATCAAAGTGGTTGATAAAACTTTCTAAATCCTAAAATTGTTGCGCGGGTAATTTGCCTGTTAAAGCATAAAGCTTAGGTTCAATTAAGGCAGGATTATCCGTATCAAGTGTTTGAATAAACTTCAATAATTCCTCTTTACTGCAACTCACTAGCGCAGGCTGTTCTGTTGTGCTGACGATGGGATTTTCACTGATAAGATAATTCTTGATAGCGGCAATGGTTTCTGCCAGCGTTTCTTTAAACGCAACCAGCTGTTGTTCTTGAGGATTTTCGTCGTTGTTAAAGCAAGCTTCAATTTTTGCGGCAACGTGGACAAGTCTTTTTAACGCTAAATTTCCGCCCGAACCTAACAATTTATGCGTAATCGCTTTGGCGGTTTTAACATCGTTATCAAGAAGAGCTTGTTGGGTTTCAACCGCATTTTCACTGTTTTTTTCTGCAAAAATCCGCAAATATTTTTGATATATTTCAGCGTCGCCCCATCTTTTTAAACCATATTCAATATCAATCAGCGGCAGCGATGTTAGGTTTATCGAATCGGCTGGCGCAACTGTTTTTGGAATTATCATCATGGGTGTTTTATCTTCGTGCTTCGTTTTTGAAAATCGCTCAACGCGAGCGATTAACTCTTCCACATCAAAAGGTTTGCCAATAAAATCATCCATGCCTGCTTCCTGTGCAGAAAGCCGTTGACTGTTAAACGCGCCAGCAGTTAACGCAATAATCGGCAAATTTTTAAACTCTGGTGTGGCGCGAATTTGCCGCGTTGCCGTGTAACCGTCCATCACTGGCATTTGCACATCCATCAACACCACTTGAAAATAATCCGGTCTTGCCATTAAGCGCACCATCGCATCCTGCCCATTTTTTGCTGTTTCAACAGTTGCGCCTTCGCCTGTGAGAGTTTGATAAGCCACTTCGCGGTTGGTTTCGCTATCATCCACAACCAATAATGTCACACCTAACAGACGATTTTCATTCACAAGCTTATGAAGATTAAAAACCGCTTTGCCTTGTTTAATTTTCACGTCTAAAACGGCATTAAACAAAGAAGAACTGGTGACAGGTTTAGACAGAATTGCATCGGCAATATTGTTTGCAGGTTGTTCTAATAACACCATTCTGTCATACGCGGTCATCATAATAATCAAAGGACAACGATCTTTGCCCAAACGAGTACGAATTTCCACCGCTGTTGGAACGCCATTCGCATTGGGCATTTGCCAATCAATCAGTAAAAAATCAAAATGACCGATGCCATGTTCGGTAATGACTTGCAGAGCTTTCTCAGTGGAATCAACAAGATGAGCACTCCATCCTAAGCTTTGTATAGTTGACTCAAGCACCAAACGCGCCGTGTGATGATCATCGACAATTAATACGGTTTGATGTGGCAAGGCAGGAATAGAATTGTTCACCGCCTCGGTGCGTGCAAAGGTTAATTCAAAGAAAAACTCAGAACCGACACCGATTTCACTGCGCAATTGCAATTGACCGCCCATTAATTCCACTAAATGTCGACTAATTGTCAACCCTAGCCCTGTGCCGCCATAAACGCGCGATGTGGAGGTGTCCGCTTGGGAAAAAGCCTGAAAAATCAGCTCTTGTTTTTCAGCGGGAATGCCAACGCCAGTATCACGCACTGAAAACCGCAATCGCACTTCATTGGTATTTGTTTCAGAATCAACGGCTTGCACATCAACGATGACATCACCTGAATTGGTAAACTTAATCGCATTGCCAGCCAGATTAATCAGCACTTGCCCCAAACGAATCGCATCGCCGCTTAAGTAATCCGCACCTTCGGGCACAGGCGCAATCAACAGCTCCAGATTTTTTTCTCCAGCCGATGAGCACATAATATTGGCAAGATTTTCAAGAATATCCGTCAGGCGAAAAGGAATATTTTCAAGACTCAATTGATTGCTTTCAATTTTTGAAAAATCCAAACAGGTATTAATAATGCCCAGTAAAGAACGCCCTGCGAGGTCAATTTTTTCTACCATGCCGCGTTCTTCAGGCAACAAGGCTTTTTTCTGCAATAAATAAGCAAGCCCCAAAATTGCATTCATCGGCGTTCTGATTTCATGGCTCATATTCGCTAAAAAATCAGTTTTTGCGAGGCTGGCTTGTTCTGCAAGCTGCATTGCATTATTAAGTGCGGCGGTACGAATTTGAATCTGATACTCCAAGGAAGCATTCAAATCTTGTAATTCCTCTGTTTGTTTTTTATTTAACTCTTGAATGCGAGCTTCTGCGACTTTGATGTGAGTAATATCAAAATTGACTCCCACCATTTGTTTTGCATGACCTTGGGAATCACGCTCAAGAATTGCCGCCGCTTTTAAATAGCGAATTTCACCATTGTTTAACACAATCCGAAATTCAGGGTCATAAATATCAGTGCCTGCAACTTGTCCGAAAATCTTTTTTTCAACATAACCCACATCATCAGGATGTAGGCGCGAATGCCAAAACTCATAATAAACGCCTGTTTCTTGCATACTTTCAGGCGCGTCATACAGCTCAAACATGCGCTTGTCCCAAATCAGCTGATTATCGGTCATTTGCCAAACCCACACGCCTAAATTCATGGAATCAACCGCCATTTTTAGTCGCCCTAAAGTGTTGTGCAGTTCCAATTGCAGTTGTTTTTGTTTGCCAATATCAATAATAGTTTTTGCCGAGCCAATCACGCGCTTATCTTTGTCTAAAATCGGTGAAAACATTACCGATACATCAATTAAGCGACCATCACGGGTTTTGCGAGTCGTGTCGTGGCGTGGAATAAATTCACCTTGTCTGATTTTGCTCAAAAGAGCCGCTTTTTGAGGCAGCATTTCATCAGGAAGAATTAACTCACAGACTTTTTTGCCAACCGCTTCACTGGCTGTGTAATCAAACATAAGATAAGCGGCATTATTCCAAGTGGTTATTACGCCGTCTAAGTCTATGCTAATGATGGCATCATTCGCACTTTCCACAATTGCCGCTAAGCGCATTTGTCGCTGCGATTTTGCCAACAGTTGTTGCTGCGATTTCAAATAAAAATACAGCAAAACGGATAATAAAAATGAACAAATAGTGGTAAAACTCGCTAACCAAACAGGCGAAAGCTTTTCATGGTTGGCATAAAACTCTGGCTCAGCGCGGAGTTTAAATTCCCAAGTGCGTCCAAAAATAGTGCGCTTAAATTGGACTCGATGAGCCACGTTTTCTAGGTCTGCAAAGCCAGAGGGCGAATAAAAAGGCGGTTGGTTTGGATTAACGCTAACATCTGCAATTTGCAACGCGATTTGCCCAGTCTTTGCCCCAGCACGTTCTAACACATCATCAATGACCATTGGCGCAAATGTCCAACCCAGAGTGGCTGCGGTTCGTTGTTTTTCGCTGTCAAGCGGCATGGTCAAGTTATAAACAGGTAGCAACAACACAAATGAGCGCAGTGGTAAGCCAGAGGTTTGTACCAAGGTAAGCGGGGGAGTGAGTGTGGCTGTGCCTGATTCCATTGCTTGCTGTGCAGCATTGCGGCGCGGTTCTGCTGAAGCTAAATCCAAGCCAATCGCAGGACGGTTGCGACCTGTGGGTTCAAGATATTGAATAATATAGCGTTCACCGTTGTGCGGGGCGAATTCTTTAATCGCAAAATCGGGCATATCGTCGGCACGCGCTTTTTTGAGAAATTCCGCTTCATCGGCTCGCGCCACCCGCCGAATAAAACCAAAGCCCCGCGCTCCGGGAAATTCAAGATCCAAATTGCGTGATGCGCTATAGGTTCTAAACGCTTGGCGAGTAATGCTGTCATTGCCGTGCGCAATCACCACACCCCGCGCACCTAATACGCCATATTTATAAGTTTCAATATAAGAAAGAATGGAACTGACCAGCGTTTTGGCTTCTTTATCAAATAAGCCTTGTAACTCCGCTTGATTGGTTATTTGCTGTTGCCGTGCTGAGACAACAGCCAAAACAATGCCAAACACAAAGATTAATGCTGAAAACAGTACGAGTGAGTATTTTGAGCGTTTTTTATACAATTCAAAAACCTTTAAAATCAATGAAATAAGTGTCTGTTGCCAGTATTTATCGTAATTTGGCACAGGGTAACATGGAAATTTTTTAAAAGCACTGCGACAGTGCAAAAAAATACTGATTTTTTTTGATAGAAAGATAGGCGTAATCGCGGGTTTGCGCATTGAAAAAAATCCCACAAGAGTTTGAAATTTTCTCAAGACGACTGGTCGTCTTAAAAAATCATCAGGAAACTTTCTAAAATAGTGCCGCTATTAAGTGAGAATAAGTTTCAAGACATTATGAAATACCGGAGGTCAGGCTTTGCCTGACATTGCAAGCAAAGCTTGCACTCCGAGATACCGAAAAACTTTTGTTTAATTACTTGTGCAAGCGTTTATTTTTCCTCTTTGCAAAAAAATAATGCCTGTCGATGTAGGGCGAATTTATTCGCTGTTCGCATTGTTCGGATAAATCTTAACCAACATGTTTTCGCGCTAAAATTTAGAAAACGACCGGTCGTCTTGAAAAATTTTGTGAATAAAAAAACGATCTATTTTTGAATAGAGGCAGTTCACAAATCTTGGTCTATACTGGAATTCAGTTATCATGCACAAACGTTAGTCAGCCTAAATCGGTAACAAGCTCAGACTGGTTTCACCGCAAAATTGATTATCACGGCAAAACAACCCACCCCACTCTTATGAAAAAAATACTTTTAATTTCAAGTCTTTGGTTTTTTTGTAACACCGCCTATTGTGCAGACTCTGCAAAAACAAATTTTTCAAACAAACCTAAACTGGTTGTCGGTATCGTTGTAGATCAAATGAGGGCTGATTTTATCTATAAATATCGCGCTAAATATGGCAATGGCGGCTTTAAACGCTTAATGAATGAAGGTTTTTTCTTTAAAAACAGCCACTACAACTATGTGCCAACCTACACTGGTCCAGGACACGCCTCTATTTACAGCGGCGCAACTCCGGCTTTGCATGGCATTATTGCCAATAACTGGTTTGACAAAGCGCGGAACAAAAAAATGTATTGCTCGGAAGATGCGACAGTTCACGCGCTCGGCGGTTCAGAAAAAGCTGGGCAAATGTCGCCTAAAAATATGCTCACCACCACAATTGGCGACCAATTAAAACTGTCTAACAACAATCAATCAAAAGTGATAGGCATTGCCTTGAAAGATCGCGGCGCAATTTTGCCAGCAGGTCATCTTGCGAATGCGGCGTATTGGTTTGACTCCGCCACAGGCAATTGGATGAGCAGCAGTTATTATATGGCGCAGCTGCCGGCGTGGGTGAATGACTTTAATAACAAAGGCTTAGCGAAAAATTATTTGAATCAAGAATGGCAAACGTTGTTGCCTTTAGCCGATTATAGCGAAAGCTTGCCGGATGATAATTTGTTTGAAGGCGCGTTTAAAGGGGAGGCAAAACCGATATTTCCCCATGATTTGCCCAAATTAGCCGCGCATAATGATAATTTTGGCTTGCTAAGAACTACGCCGTTTGGCAATACCTTAACCAGAGAATTTGCAATTCAAACAATTCAAGCAGAAAACCTCGGTAAACATGCTGTCACCGATATGCTGGCGATTAGTTTTTCTGCAACCGATTATGTCGGACATCAATTTGCGCCGCAATCCATTGAAGTTGAAGATACTTATCTGCGCCTTGATCAAGATTTGGCGCAATTACTCAAGTTTTTAGACAGTTGGTTAGGAAAAGAACAGGTTTTAGTTTTTTTAACCGCCGATCATGGCGCAGTTGAATCACCGAGTTATTTAGAAAGCGTGCGCATTCCCGCCGGAAATATAAAAGTCAGCGAAATGGCAGGCACGATAGAAAAATTTTTGCAGGAAAAATACGGTGAAAACTTATTGTTAGATTATTCAAATCAACAAGTTTTTTTAGACCATAAAAAAATCGCCAATTTAAAAATTTCCGTTGCTGAAGTTACGAATACACTGACAGAATTTTTACTAACGATTAACGGCGTTGCTCAGACGGTGACTAAAACGGCGTTGGGAAATAGCTCTTTTAATACCGGAATAAATCATTACATTCAATTAGGATATAATGCGCAACGCTCAGGGGATGTGGTGGTGACTTACGCGCCCGGTTGGATTGATGCGGATAAAGCCACCGGCACAACACATGGTTCAAGCTATAGCTATGATACGCATGTGCCATTGTTGTGGTACGGATGGAAAATCGCTCAAGGACAATCTTTTCAAACGGTAGAAATCACTGATATTGCCACAACATTGGCTTTGCTGTTAGATATCCAAGCTCCGAATGGCAATTATGGACATTTTCTTCAGCCCCTGATTAGCAAATAAAGTAGCAATAAATTCATGCGCTACACATTCATTTTTTCAAAACGTTAACAATTATGTCTGATACTGAACAGTCGCTGCGACGAATTCGTAGTTTTATGCGTCGCCAAGGACGCGCAACGCTAAGTCAAAAAAATGCCTTAGAAAATCTTTGGGATAAATATTGTTTAGACCCGACTCAATCCTATAATTTTGCAGAAGTTTTTCAACGGCAAGCTCCGCTGATTGTGGAAATTGGCTTTGGCAATGGTGATAGTTTGGCAGAAATGGCACAGGCAAATCCGCATTTGGATTATATTGGGATTGAGGTGCATAAACCCGGCTTGGGGCATTTGATGTTGTTGCTGGAACAAAAAGGTTTAAACAATGTCAGAATTTATCATCACGATGCGATTGAAATTTTAGAGCAACAAATTCCAGATCATAGCTTGGCGGGAGTGCAATTGTTTTTTCCTGATCCTTGGCAAAAACGCTGTCATCATAAACGCCGGATTGTAAAACCTAGTTTTGTGGAGCTGGTGACAAAAAAATTGAGTGCTGGCGGTTATTTTCATGCCGCAACAGATTGGGAGCATTATGCAAAAGATATGTTGGCGGTTATTTCGGCGAATGAAAAATTGCTAAATACCAGTAAAACGCGCACTTTTTGCGAGCGACCAGACTATAGACCGATGACGAAGTTTGAACAGCGCGGGATGCGCTTAGGACACGGGGTGTGGGATTTGATTTTTAAAACAACCTAGCGGTTAATTAATCTAACCGCCGGTTGTTTTCTTGGGAATTTAAGAAGATGGTTTATTTTCTTTAATCTGCTTTTGAAATTCTTCGAGCTGCATTTCTTTGATAATAAACGCTAACTCTTTGCGCTGCATTTTTAAAGGCTCTAATTCTGCTTTTAGATGTGCAATATTATCTGCAACGCTGCCTTTTGATTCATTGATTTTTTTCAACATCATCAGGCGGCTTTCAATTTGTTTTTTGTGATCTTTGATTTGGTGCATTAAAGGTGTCAAAACACCATTGCTCCAAGTCAACGCATCTTTGTGAGCTTGTTTCAGTACGTTTCGCGCTTTAATGATTAACGTGCCATACAATTTACTAACCACCACACTTTGTTCTGTCATGGTAGTTTTTGCACTGGTACGGAATGCCTCGCCCTCTTCAAAAATAGCTTCGAGTTCTTCTTGATATTGCTTAATCGAGAATAACTGAGGTTCTATTTCTTTAAAGCCATATTCATCTTGGAATTTTTTGTGAATGGCTTTAACTAAGCGACGTGTTTCATTGGTGATGTCAATTGAGTCTTGCAATAAATCACGCAATTCATCAAACAATTTGCGAATACATTTTTTCATCCCGTAAGTTGTTAAGCTTCTGCTCATCTCTTCACGGGTTTCTTTGGTAATTGTGTCAATTTTTTCTTTAGCAAACGAATCAATTAAAATTTTCGCTTGTACAGTAAACACGCGGCGGCTGGCTTGAAAGTTTTCCACGTTTGCCATGTATGCTTTTTGGCGATCGCGCGTTTCTGACATTAACTTGCCAGTCATGTCTTTATTTTCAAAATCCATTTTCATGAATTCTTCTAACTGTCTGCCTGCATTAGCTAATTTACTTTCAGTTAAGTTGAAAGACTCATTTACTAAAAAGCCAATGTCTCTGATAACTGATTCCATCAAAATGCGACGGCGTTGTTTTAAAATGTCATCAGAAAGATAGTTTTCCAAACTTGCTAAACGGCTTTTTTCTAATAACTCTGGGTTATTATTAATTTTCGCTAATAAAGCTTGTTTTGCAGAAACAGGGAAAATTAAATTAGGGTCGAGTTTTAAAACCGTTGCAGAGGTAGCGACTTGTTTTTTGATTGATGCTTCATAACCATTTTCACCTGCTAGGTCTTCCCACATCGCATCAATTTTGTTCATTACCACAGCAAGACCTTGTTTGCTGTTTCGTGCACTGCAAATGTGAGTCCGCCACATTTCCAAATCACTTTTGGTAACGCCTGTATCAGCAGCTAACACAAACACAATCGCTTGCGCACTAGGCAACATGCTTAAGGTAAGTTCAGGCTCTGTTCCCAGCGCATTAAGTCCCGGTGTATCAAGAATACACAGTCCTTCCATTAATAAAGGATGCGGAAAACTGATTAATGCGTGTCGCCAATAAGGAATTTCAACGGTAGTGGCATTTGCCATGCCTTGCTCAGCCGCTTCGTGTTCATTCCAAAGCCCTAATTTATCTGCGACTTCTCGTGAAACGACTTTTGTAGCAATCAACTGCTTAAATGCTTCCTGCATTTGTGTCGGTGATTCACAATCGAGGGTGATTTGCTTCCAGCATTCAGGACGTTGCTTGTACTCAATTAAAGAGTCATCTTCAAGCCGCGTTTCAATATTCAAAACTCGAATATAACTGCCGCCGGTTTTATCGTAGAAAATTTCCGTAGGACACATTGTTGTGCGTCCTGGAGAAGAAGGTAGCAATCTAACCCCAGTTTCGGCAAAAAACAAAGCATTAATTAGTTCTGTTTTGCCGCGCGAAAACTCAGCTGCAAAAGCTAATGTAATCCTATCGTTTTCTAAGCCACTGAGAATATTTAAAATAGTATCGGTGCTGTGAAGATCGGTCATTCCATAACGACGACGCCACTCCCGATACATTTCGATTGAACGCATCAGTTGTTCACGCCACTGCGAATACTCATGCAGTTGTTCTTTGAATTCCAAATTCCTCATGGTAAGCCTTTTGTGCTGACGCTCGTAAAATAATTAAAGATAGTTGTTGCTATTGCAATACATTGTAGACCAAATATTAAAAAGTGTTTAGATAAAGAAGGCTTTTTATTTGGCTATCTCACAATTGAGCTTTAAATACCGTAGCATTGTTGATATTGCTCAATTGTAGTTAATTCGCTGCATTTATTTGAGTCTTCTTGTAAAAACTCAATGATATTGCTAAGAGAAATAATTGCTTTCACAGGCATAGAATATTGCTGCTCAACTTCCGCTACTGCACTTACATCATTAGTGCCTTTTTCCTGTCTATCTAAAGCAATTAATACACCAACTGGCGTAGCTTTTGCATTGTGGATAATTTCAACAGATTCACGCACTGAAGTCCCCGCAGTAATCACATCGTCAAGAATCAGAGCGTTACCTTGTAAAGCAGAACCGACTAATACACCACCCTCACCATGATCTTTACTTTCTTTTCGGTTAAACGCAAACGGAATATCTTTTCCTGTGATGCGCGAATAAGCAATAGAGGTAGCACTGACTAGCGGAATACCTTTATAAGCAGGCCCATAAAGAATATCAACTTCAAGCCCAGAATTTATCAAGGCTTGTGCATAAAAGTGACCTAATTTGTCAAGTTTTGCCCCTGTGTTGAACAAACCTGTATTAAAAAAGTACGGACTGATACGACCTGATTTTAACTGGAATTGACCAAACTTAAGTACGCCACATTCAAGTGCGTAGCTGATGAACTCTTTTTGATAGTCAAGCATAAACGTTAAGTGGATAAGCAAAATATTCTGCAATTATAGCTCTATTAGTCTTTTTCATGGTAGTTTAAATCGTAAGCTTTTTGATTTAGAGTTAAATAAATTTTTGCAAAATAACGTCAAGAAAATTCCAACCTGTTTCAGAACAAAAATAAAATTGTTCTTCTTGTATTAATAAACCTTCCGCAATTGCGTTTGATAAAGCCGGTTCTAGCGTATCTATTGATAGTCCCGTTGCTTTTTGATAACCGCTCAGACTAAAACCTTGCTTTAAACGTAAATGATTCATGACAAACTCTATCGGCAATTCTTTTTTGGGTATGAATGACTGAGTATCTGTTAAAAGAGTTGATGCTTTTGCAACAGTCTCACCATGATTGTAAGAAGATAAATACGTTTGTGGACTTTTAGGTTTCATTGTGCGGACGATGTTATCGGGTAATGAACGACTGATTTTGCCGTGTGCCCCTGCGCCAATCCCAATATAATCACCAAATTGCCAATAATTAAGGTTATGTTGGCAACGCGCACCTCTTTTGCTGTAAGCGGAAACTTCATATTGTAAATAATCATGCTCGGCTAATAATTTTTGACAGCTTTGTTGCGCCGTAAAAATCAACTCATCTTCTGGCAGTTTTGGCGGATAGCGATGAAAATAAGTATTAGGTTCTAAAGTTAATTGGTAAAACGATAAATGCGGCGGATTTAAGGCGATAGCGGTTTTAATATCTGCCAAACTCTCATCGACAGTTTGTTCTGGGAGTCCAAACATTAAATCTAAATTAAAATTTTCAAAGCCAGCTTGTTGCGCCATATCTACAGCGATAAAAGCTTGTTTCGCATCATGGATTCGACCTAGTTTTTTTAAGTGTTTGTCATTAAAGCTTTGAATACCAATGGATAAACGATTAATGCCTAACGCCCTAAATTCTGCAAACTTATGGCTTTCAAATGTGCCTGGATTGGCTTCTAAGGTGATTTCAGTTGTATTTTTCAAGCATAATAATTGCCGAACCCCAATCAATAACGCATCAATTGCTTCAGGTGAAAATAAACTGGGTGTACCGCCACCGATAAAAATACTTTGAATCGGGCGGTCGATTGCAAAAAACTCAATATCACGTTGCAAATCGGTCAACAACGCTTGCACATAGCGCATTTCTGGCAACGAATCTTTGACAGCGTGCGAGTTAAAATCACAATAAGGACATTTTTGAATGCACCAAGGAATGTGAATGTACAGACTTAACGGTGGCAATGCTGTTGTCATTGCTCTGAGGGATTGGCGGTGTTGCAATCTGTTGTCTCTAAAGGTTTTTGAATAAGATTAACCGCACTAATAAAATTGACGATTGCTTCAGCCAACAATGATAAAAGTTGTGCTTCATTATCCTGTTTTTGCTCGCGATATAACAATTCTAAGCTGCTCGCTAAAGAGGAAATTTTTTGCGCTCCTAAGTTAGCAGCAGTACCTTTAATTGCATGAGCTATAAAAGCGGCTTGTTTAAAATCATGATGCTTAAGTAAATGGCTTATTTGATTGATGCTATCTCCATGTTTTTCAATGAAAACATGGAGTAATTTAACATACAACTCTTGATTATTTCGCAGACGTTTTAAGCCATTTTGAAAGTCAATTCCTTCTACTTCTGGAAAAAGATAGCTGACGGTTTCATCTGGAGGTGGTTCAGTTTGTGTTTTTTCAATTTGACCTAAATATTGAATCAGCACTTGCAACAACAAATCAGGATCAACAGGTTTGCTAATGTGATTATTCATGCCGACTGAAAAACACTTTTCTCTATCTTCATCCAGCGCGTGAGCTGTCATTGCCACAATAGGTAGTTTTTCAAGTTGCAGTTCTTGGCGAATAATTTTAGCCGCTTCATAACCATCCATTTGCGGCATTTGAATATCCAAAAACACTAGGTCAAATGTTTGTTCCGAGAGTAGTTTAACGGTTTGCACGCCATCTTCAGCAACCGTGACTGATAAACCATGTGATTGCAAAAGCTCACAAACCACTTGCTGATTGATAAGATTGTCTTCAGCAACTAAAACGCGCTTTCCGGTGGAGTCTAGTACTTTATTGTTTTGATTTTGCGCGGAATGTATTTGCGTTCGTTTCTTTAATGCTTCACAAATTCCGCTAAACAAAATAGAAGCAGTCGCAGGTTTACTAATCACTTTTTCAACCGCAGTCAATGTGGTTTTTTGTTGTTCATGTACAGAAAATGCTGTCATTAGAACCACAGGTAACGAATAGTTTTTCTTCAGGGATAAAAAAATCTGCAAGCAAAGGGTTTCGTTGATTGATTCTGTGGCGTTGCTGTTGACCAGCATTAAGGAGTAGCGCGGTTTATGAGGTGCTGAGGAAGGATTAAGATTGTTTAATTCCGCCCCGCGTTGTAACTCGGCAACAGCATCTTCTAAGCTTGAAACTGTTTGCACTGCTAAGGAAAATTGTCTGAGCGATTTTTCCAGAGCGATTTTTGATCGGCTATTATTATCGACTAGCAATACTTTGTCGCGGCGCAACAAGTTTTTTTCCGCCAAAATCGGATTGAGGGTGCTTTGTGGACTCTTTTTTAAGGTGAGAGTAAAAAAGAATTGGCTGCCTAGACCTTCTTGAGTCTCTACTTGAATATTGCCGCCCATAAGCTGCGCAATTTTTTGACTAATCGTTAACCCTAAACCTGTGCCACCATAATTGCGGGTGCTTGATAAATCTGCTTGAGAAAAAGCGGTAAAAAGTTCGTGCATATAATCAGAACGAATCCCAATGCCGGTATCTAACACCGAAAATGCGATGGTTACATCATCTTCTGATTGAGATTTTAAATCAATTGAAACAACCACTTCACCTTGATGGGTAAACTTAATCGCATTTGCTACTAGATTATTTAAGATTTTCCCTAACGATAAAGCATCACCGATTAAGTTGTCTGGAATATCTAAAGAGCGATAAATAATCAGTTCTAAACCTTTTTCGTATGCTTTTACTGAAAAAATGGCAATCATACGTTCTAACAACTTGTCTAAGCTAAAATCAGCAGAGGCTAATTTCATTTTTCCAGCCTCAATCTTAGAAAAGTCCAAAATATCGTTAATGACTTCTAATAATACTGCTGCGCCTGTTGTAATTTTATTAACATAATCAAGTTGTTGCGTGCTTAGTTTTGTTTTGGAAAGCAGGTGATTTAGACCGATGATAGCGTTCATTGGTGTGCGAAGTTCATGGCTCATATTCGCTAAGAAATCGCTTTTTGCTTTGCTGGCCTGCTCTGCTTCTACTTTAGCTTTGGATAATTCTTTAGTACGTTTTGCAACGGTTTCTTCTAAGCCGTCATCACGCGATTGAATTTGCGCTAACATTTCATTAAAACAGCGGGTTAGCTCTCCAACTTCATCATTACTGCTGATTTTTGCGCGAATTTTATAATTTTGATCTTGCGCAATTTTGTTGGTGGTGTTGGATAAATCTAAAATAGGTTGGGTAATTTGGTCTACTAAACGGCGTGAAACATTGGCGGCTATTAGCCAAAAAAGCATTGCAATTGCGCAATTGATTAGCGTGTTATGAAAGATTTCTTGCCATAAAGGATACAAATTGACTGTGATATACACATGTCCTTGTGTTGGGTTAGGATTGATTGCGTCTCCTTCATAGGCAAACTTTTTATCAATGGTGTGTTGCGTGGAGATAAAATTTGGCAACGAGTCCCAGTGTTCATCATGTACAGGATTGCTATAGTGAGCGGAGAAGGGTTTGTCTTTTGTGATAATAAAGACCGATACAATGCCTGTATCAGCTTTTAGAGCAGCAAGCGTTTCTGTTTCTGCACCATCCTTGTCATTAAACTTAATCGCGGCTTTAAGCTGTGCTGAAATAATATCTGCTTGTATTTCAATGCGATGATTTAGCTCTTTCCATTTGCGATCAATTTCCATCGCAGTCAGTATGATGAGCATGAGGATTAAAGCAATGCTCAAAACGCCTGAAATTAAGCGTGTGATTTTTTGCCGAATGGAAAAGAAAGGAAGGTTAGCCATATTTAGTTCAAGGAATAACATCCATTAAACGCAGCAAATTAGAGCTAATCATTAAGCTTGATTGGCGCATGAGCTTTAAATTAATCCGCATCTTAACTTTTTTCTCACTATCGGTATAAAACTCAATCACGCCACCGCCGCTTGCTTTTGCAAATCCTGTCTCACTGCTGACACTTAAAATAGGCTCATTTCTTTGCACCGCTTGTTGCAGTATTTTTTTATCGCCTACATCTTCAACGTATAAAATATGGCAAGTATTTATTCTTTCCGCAGAAACATTATAGATAATATCTAAAGGTTTATCTTTGACTAAGCGACCACGAATTTCCTCAAGCGGTTCACTCAGTGTGCTGTTTTTAGACAGGCAAATAGAAAAATTAGGCAGCTGCATTTTTGCATCTGGCCAAGTGGTGAATTCACTTAAGTGGACAAGATAAGCGGCTTTGAGCTGGTTTTCTGCAACATCTGCAGCCTCTACACTTAAGAGTAGGCTAGTGCCAAATAACAAGCATAAATGTAGGAAGGCTAACGCTTTTAGCATAATGACAAGGAATTTGTAGCGCAACAAGAAGTGAGTTTTTGACGTGCAAACAACAGATAATGTCCCCTTTCTTAAAATCAAACGATTAATAACAGACGGTTGATAGTACAAAAGAAAGTCGCTTTATTCAATAGTAGCAGATAGATTTAACCGCTAGACTGAAGTAATGTGAACTATATCACAAATATTTAGATATTATTAGTATGCTAAAATTAAAACAGTATGTCATTATCACCTTGACTATAATGTTTTTACTATCTTTTTCGTAAGCTTTGAAATGAAACTTAAAAAATTAGCTATTGGCCTAGGGTTGTGTGTTTGTGTATCAGTGAAAGCTGACTCTTGTAAAATGAATGAGTTAGTCACGATGCCAATTGAAGAGTTAATGAATTTGACAGTTTCTTCTAGCAACAAAACTGCAACTTGCATCAGCCAAGCACCTAGCACGATTAGCACTTACAACTATAAAGAAATTCATCATTTAGGGGCAAGAACCTTAAGCGATGTGTTGACGTTAGTTGCCGGCGTGCAAATGCAAACCATCCCTAATGGACGGCAAAGAATCTGGATGCGCGGCGTGCAGGCGGATTTTAATAACAAAGTTGCCTTGTTTATTGATAACGTTCCCATTAAAGATTCGTTTGGAGGCTTTGCAATTGATGAAGGATTGCCGGTAGAAAGCATTGAAAAAGTTGAAATTATTCGCGGCCCCGGTTCTGCGTTATATGGTTCAAATGCGTTTTCGGGAGTGATTAATATTTTCACTTTCCAAGCGGGCAAAAAAAGCAGTGATGGCAACGATTCTGAGCAAAAACTGAAAAATACGCTAAAACTGGGTCTTGGCGAAGACAACACCTATTTGGCATACGGCAGAGTAGAGCAAAATATCGCGGATGCGGTTGATGTGAATGTGGAAGGAAAATGGCTGGAAACCGATGGGCGCAAACCCGATTACAATCGAAAAGGCGGCATAAACACACAATCTAACAGTCAAGAATTGGCTTATGCACATATCAGCATGTCAGCTTTAAACGGAGAATTATTATTTAATGGATTTTATAATCAATTTGATAATCATCGTGTCGAAAAACCGCTGCCTACACAAAATACGGTGGTTGATAAAAACTTCCGTCTTTCCTTAACTTACAGACACGCTTTTTCCGATACATTAGGCATCAACATCAACGCTTATCATACGGATACACAGCGATTGGAGCACGAAATAACTAGCCGAACCAGTAACAATGTTTTTATCAGTCATACCAATTTAAGTGGTTTTTATTCAGCTCTCAACTATCAGCCGCATGAGTCAAATAAATTGATTGCAGGGTTTGAATTTAAACGTGAAGAAGAGCCAACATCAGGAGTGATTAGCAAAATTGATGATAGTTTTAAAAACTCTACTGCCGATCCTGCCTATCAAGATTTAAGCCTTGCAACCTATAGTTTTTTTCTGCAAGACACACAAAATATTTTCACGCCAAAAACGCAATTAACAGTCGGTTTGCGTTATGAAGTTTTGGATTTATTCAATAACCAGTTTAACTATCGCTTAGGTTTAACGCATGGTTTTGACAATGGTGTGTATGCGAAACTGCTGTATGGCACGGCATATCGTGCACCCAGTTTTGTAGAATTTAGTCGCAATTTTATTGGTATAGAGTTGCCAGATGTAGAAACTGTGGACACTTTGGAAGCGCAAATTGGTTATCAAACGCAAAAAATGCAAGTGAGCTTAACCGGTTATCGCAATAGTTATGACAATGTTTTGCAACGTCGTAATAGCTTTAATAGCCCATCACGCACCGTAGAAGAAAGTGGAAACTTTAGCAATTTTGACCATCAAACAATTTTTGGAACTGAATTTGAGGCGCAAATCACGTTTGATAAAAATTGGAAAAGTTTTTTAAACGCCAGTTGGTCACACGCTGCCAGTCGAGATGCGGCACAGAAAATTCCGTTGTTAGCTGATTGGACAGTTGCCACAGGTTTTGAGTGGAGCGAAAAAATTTATGGCGGCGATTTAGTTTTTAATAATCAATTGGTTGTGTATGGCAAGCGCAAAGATTGGCAAAGTAATTTGTGGGAAAATTCTATTGAGCTGCGTTTGCCAAATCGTAGCAGCAGTTTAACGGATGGATTTGCCACTTGGAACAGTTCTTTGCACTACAAATTGCCGATTGCAAGCAATAAACAAAGCTTAGATTTTGATTTAAGCGCGTTTAACATTTTGAATAAAACCTATTACACACAATCATTAACCCCGCCGTCCACTCATGCTGCAACTCCAAGCGATCGAGTGGCTTTTTTTGACACGCAATATCAAGGGCGACAAGTGCGGTTTTCCGTTAGTTATTCTTGGTAGCCTTTCCAGGCAACTGCCAGTCTTGAAACGATTGACAGTCAGCATATTTCCTTTCCCATTGAAAAAAAATAATTAATAACCATGTTAGGAGTAACTTAACTTACTTCACTAACAGGTTTTTTTTATGAGAATGGATAAATTAACCAGCAAATTTCAAGAAGCTTTAGCCGACGCACAAAGTTTGGCGTTAGGCAAAGACCATCAATTTATTGCCCCTGCTCATTTAATGACCGCGCTGTTAAATCAGGAAGGCGGCACAATTCGCCCGTTATTGCAGCAAGCGGGCGCAAATCTTAATCAATTGCGCAATGGTTTGTCAGATGAATTAAATCGCATTGCAACCGTCAGTGGCACGGGCGGCGATGTGGTTTTATCTAATGACACGCAACGTTTATTGAATTTAACCGACAAACTCGCACAACAACGCAGTGATGCGTTTATTTCCAGTGAATTGTTTTTATTGGCAATTTTTGAAAGTCGCGAACCGCTACAAGATTTATTAAAAAAAGTGGGTGTGACAAAACAAGCGTTGGAAAGAGCCATTGAAGCCATGCGTGGCGGTGATTCGGTGAATGATTCGAATGCCGAAGATCAACGCCAAGCCTTAAAAAAATACACGATTAATCTGACAGAACGCGCTGAGCTGGGCAAGTTAGACCCTGTGATTGGTCGCGATGATGAAATTCGCCGCACTATTCAAGTTTTGCAACGTCGCACTAAAAACAATCCGGTGTTAATTGGCGAGCCGGGCGTGGGTAAAACCGCGATTGTTGAGGGTTTGGCGCAGCGGATTGTGAATGGCGAAGTGCCAGAAGGCTTGAAGTCGAAACAGGTTTTGTCTTTGGACATGGCGGCGTTAATCGCGGGGGCAAAATTTCGTGGTGAATTTGAAGAGCGTTTAAAAGCCGTGCTGAACGATTTAGCGAAACAAGAAGGGCAAGTGATTCTTTTTATTGATGAATTGCATACCATGGTGGGCGCGGGCAAAGCAGAAGGCGCAATGGATGCCGGAAATATGCTGAAACCTGCCTTGGCGCGTGGCGAATTGCATTGTGTGGGCGCGACCACCTTGGATGAATATCGCAAATACATTGAAAAAGATGCCGCTTTAGAACGGCGTTTTCAAAAAGTTTTGGTGGATGAGCCAACGGTTGAAGATACGATTGCGATTTTGCGCGGTTTAAAAGAGCGTTACGAAGTCCATCACGGTGTGGATATTACCGACCCTGCGATTGTGGCGGCGGCAATTTTATCGCATCGTTATATCGCGGATCGACAATTGCCTGACAAAGCTATTGATTTGATTGATGAAGCGGCGAGTCGAATTCGGATGGAAATTGATTCTAAACCAGAGGTGATGGATAAATTAGAGCGGCGTTTAATTCAGCTAAAAATTGAACAAGTGGCTTTGAAAAATGAAGATGATGCGGCTTCTAAAAAGCGGTTAGAAATTCTGGTCACAGAAATCGCCAGTTTGGAAAAAGAATATTCAGATTTAGACGAAGTTTGGAAAGCCGAAAAAGTTGCGCTGCAAGGTTCTGCACATATTAAAGAACAATTGGAACGGGCAAAAATGGATTTGGAAGTTGCCAGCCGTTCCAGTGATTTGGCGAAAATGTCCGAATTGCAATACGGGATTATTCCTAAATTGGAAAAAGAACTGAAAGATGCCGACAGTGCGGAAGCGAAGCCTATGACGTTGTTGCGCAATAAAGTGACTGAGGAAGAAATTGCTGAAGTGGTGTCAAAATGGACAGGGATTCCGGTTTCCAAAATGATGGAAGGCGAGCGCGATAAATTATTGCGGATGGAAGATGAATTGCGTCAGCGCGTAGTCGGGCAAAATGAAGCTTTGAAAGCGGTGAGTAATGCGATTCGTCGTTCCCGCGCGGGTTTGTCAGACCCGAATCGCCCGAATGGTTCATTCTTATTTTTAGGGCCAACCGGCGTGGGTAAAACCGAACTGTGTAAAGCATTGGCGGGCTTTCTGTTTGATACGGAAGAAGCAATTGTGCGCGTGGATATGTCCGAATTTATGGAAAAACATTCGGTGGCACGCTTAATCGGTGCGCCTCCGGGCTATGTCGGCTATGAAGAAGGCGGTTATTTAACCGAAGCAGTACGCCGCAAGCCTTATTCAGTGATTTTGTTGGATGAAATCGAAAAAGCGCATCCTGATGTTTTCAATATTTTGCTGCAAGTGTTGGATGATGGCCGTTTGACTGATGGACAAGGCAGAACGGTAGATTTTAAAAATACCGTGATTGTGATGACTTCCAATTTAGGCTCAACCTATATTCAAGATTTGGCAGGCGAAGAAAATTATCAAGTGATGAAAGCGCAAGTAATGGCGGTGGTTGCTGGACATTTTCGCCCTGAATTTTTAAACAGGATTGATGAAGTCGTGGTGTTTCATCCATTGGCGGCTGCACAAATTCGCGCGATTGCGAAAATTCAATTAGGTTATTTGCAAAAACGTTTGCAAGATAAAGATATGCAGTTAGTGATTACCGATGCAGCGTTGGATAAATTGGGCGAGGCGGGATTTGATTCAGTTTATGGCGCAAGACCGTTAAAACGTGCAATTCAACAACAATTGGAAAATCCGCTAGCGCAGGATATTTTGGCAGGGCGGTTTATTGCGGGTAGCACGATTCATGTCGATGTGGAACAAAATAGATTAAGTTTTTCTTAACATCTCTGTAAACCTGTCAGGTCTTAAAGACCTGACAGGTTTTTTTGCCTAACTTGGGCGCGTACACATATACACCACATCCACTTTGTTGCCCGGTTCGCTATAAACCAAAGAATGACAAAGCTCATGCACCAAAAAAATACCTCTGCCACACAATGCCATCTCATTGGGATGCGCATAGCGTGTTAACACTTGTTCTATGTCAAAACCATTGCCGCTGTCTTCAATGGTAATATTGATTTTTAACTGACCGTTTTCATTTAGCCCGCGAAACGAAAAATTAATATAACCACTCTCCAAAGCACTCAAGCGTTTTTCGCGTTCATCAAAATAAATCTCAAAACCTTGCGGACTGCTTTTGAGTTGTGAATCAAGTTTTAACACGCCATGATCTAACGCATTGATATAAAGCTCAGTCAAAATGGTATATAAAGACTGCAAGCTATGCTCCAATTGATTATCTAACTCTTGTAACTGACTAATTAATATAGGAATTGGATTGAGCTTGGCTAATTCATTTCCTTTTAAGGTGAGCTGATATTTCCAGTTCGAGTCTTGATCTAAGAAATCAAGCGTGCTTTCGTTAGCTTTATTGGCTTGAGCTGGCGCATCTAATCCAAGTTCACAAAAAAGGTCTTCGTCATAAGACTGAGAATTTAAAAACAAACTTTCTGTGCAAATAATTTCTGCCAAACTAATATCATCGGTTTGAGCACCGCCGCCGCAAAACTCGCTGATGGCTTTTTCAACTCCATCAATCACAGAAACACATTCGCGATCGTTGATGATGTCTTCTAGGCGTTTTTCGCCGAATAGCTCGTGTTCAAAACTCACCGATTCTGTTACACCATCGCTGCATAAAATAATGCTGTCGCCTTCGGTGATCGAGACTTTTTCAAATAACGATTTAAAATCAATTTCCGTCACCACGCCTAATGCAAACGAAGCTGATTTTACGCGGTGTTTTATTTTGTGTTCGGTATGGTCGCGAATAAAAACATCCGGCATTCCGCAGATGCAAATAGAAACATAATCAAAATCTTTGCGCACAATCAAATATTGCGCCGCCATAAACATGCCGATAGGCAGAATTTTTTTTAATTTTTTGTTAATGGAGGATAAGACTTTATCGCCAGAAAAACCTTTTGCCACCATTGCTTTAAAAACATCGGAGGCTGGAATTGCACCAAGTGCCGCGCCTAAACCGTGTCCTGTAAAATCTGCTAGCATCACATGCAATTCTCCGGCTGGCGAAAGCGCACTTAAAAACATATCGCCACTAAAGGTTTCAGCAGGTTGCAACAGAATTTTGATTTGATTGCAGATTTGCGTATCGTTAAAAATAACGCTGTTAAAGACATTTTTTGCCAATTCCTGATCGCGCTGAATCCGGCGCACCATCGCAAAATGCGTGTCGTACAGCAGACTTAACCGCTCCATAGATTTAATTCGCGCACTGAGCACCTGCAAATCTACAGGTTTGGTAATAAAGTCATCGCCGCCAGACTCAATACACTCACTGAGTTTATTTTCATCAGAGACCGCAGTGACAAAAATAATCGGCACAAAAGAAGTTTTGTCACATATCGCCTTGATGCGCTTGCACGACTCAATGCCGTCCATGACAGGCATCATCAAATCCATAAAAATAATATTAGGTTGATGTAAGACGTATTTTTCAATGGCTTGCAAGCCGTCTTCAGCCTCAACGACCCTATAGCCATCACGTTTTAGTAACGCAGTGAGCAGGCAGCGATTTACATTATTATCATCAACAACTAACGCTGTTTTCATAGCGAGAACTTCCCCTTTCTGTTTTTTTGTTTTTAGAGCCTGTCATGTCAATGAACAAAGCACTTTATATTCAGAGTATAATAGCGCACTTTTACACACGCCTAAACTCTATTAACAACGGTATATTTATGAACAAACGAGTGCTTATTTTCTTCTGTATTTTATTTTTATCGGGTTGTGCTGATAAGGAAAATTATCAACAAGCTGTTTTAGAGCAGATGAAGGTAGAACAAGATGTGAAAGATTACAAAATAGACCCAGAGATGATTACTAAATGTATTGTGGATACTTCAACGCCAAAAATGCCGGGTTTTTTCCCCTTTGATCCAGACCGCTTAATGGCATATCGCAATTATGTGAAAATGCTAACCTTGCAAAAATCTAAAGATCCTAAAAAAACGATGGATGAGTTGCGCACGGCTTTTGGTTCTCCTAAAGCTTTAGCAGAAGCACATACCAATTACACAGAAAGCATGATGGAGTGTATTTCTGCGGTATTGATAGAAAAAGAAAAATAAGCATGATTTAAAACAGATTTAAGTTTCCCCTAACAAAAGCTTTCTTAATCCCTTACTTTGGAGACTGCACCATGAAAATAAAAAAAACGGTTGCTCTTTGCATGAGCTTTTTTGCAGCATTAGCAGTGAGTCAAACATCAGTGGCCGACGAGGTTTGGGACAGCTCTTATGGCAAAGTGGTTTATGAAGCAGATATTGGCAAAATAGCGTTGTGGAATTACGACAATAAAGGCACGTTAGGGTTAATTTATATTGACAACCTTGCCGGTGTTTATAGTCATCGTGGCTCGTATAAAGGCTATTGGATTCAAGAAAACTCAGAAGTGAAATGCAAAAAACAGCGGATGATGAAAGATAAACCAACGTTTTATTGGGGCAAGTTTCACATTACGTTTTTAGACCCAAGTTTTCCGTCACGTTGGCAAGCAAAATGGAGTTATTGCGATAAAGCTCCAAAAGAAAATTGGGATGGAACGCCGGTAGTAGGAAATTGATTGGGCGTGGAGACGTTGCAGTGCAACGTCTCCAACCTGTTTACCCTGTTTTATTGATTAATTCCACCTGTGGTCAAATGCGCAGGTTCTAAAAGTTTTTCCAAATCATCACGGCTTAAATCTGTCATTTCCGCCGCCACATCAATAATCGGGCGACCTTGTTGATAAGCTGATTTTGCTATTTTTGCTGCTTTTGCATAGCCAATAATCGGATTTAACGCGGTCACTAAAATTGGATTTTTTGCCAATGCTTCCTGCAAGTGTGCTTCTCTAACGCTAAAATCAGCAATCGCTTTATCGGCTAATGCTACGCTAATATTTCCTAATAATTCAATGCTTTGCAAAATATTGTAAGCGACCAGTGGCAACATAACATTCAATTGAAAACTGCCGGATTGTCCCGCAATTGTAATCGTTGCATCATTTCCAATCACTTGTGCGGCAACCATCGCGGTTGCTTCAGGAATCACCGGATTCACTTTGCCCGGCATAATGCTGCTGCCCGGTTGCAGAGCTGTGAGTTCAATTTCACCCAAACCCGCTAAAGGGCCGCTATTCATCCAGCGCAAATCATTGGCAATTTTCATCAAGCTCACTGCAATCACTTTGCATTGTCCTGATAATTCCACCATTGCATCTTGTGTGGCTAAGCTTTCAAAAAAAGAATCATTTGGCGTGAAAGGTAATTCTGTATCGGCAGCTAAGGCGCGCGCAAATTTTTGTGCAAATTCAGGATGTGCATTAATGCCTGTGCCTACCGCTGTGCCGCCTTGTGCCAATTTATATACGCGCGGTAATGTGGCGTTGATTCGGTCAATACCATTACGAATTTGCAGTGCCCAGCCGCCTAGTTCTTGACTTAAGCGGATTGGCATTGCATCCATCAAATGCGTGCGTCCGGTTTTGATAACGCCATCCACTGTCGCGGCTTTTTTCTCAATGGTGTCGGCCAAATAAGCTAAATTAGGTAACAAATGTTGTTTACATTCCAAGGCGGCACTCACATGAATCGCGGTAGGAATCACATCATTACTGCTTTGTCCCATATTCACATGATCGTTTGCACTGATTTCCAAGCCTGCAATTTTACTGGCAAGATGTGCAATTACTTCATTGACATTCATATTAGTGCTAGTCGCAGAACCCGTTTGAAACACATCCAGCGGAAACTGTTCGGCATGTTTGCCAGCAAGAATTTGGTCGGCAGCGGCCACAATCGCATTGCCATATTCGGTTTTTAACTCACCTAATTCCATATTGACCAAAGCAGCCATTTTTTTAATCAGCGCGACAGTTTTAATAAACGCAGGCGGCATGGTTAAGTTACTGATAAGAAAGTTATTTACCGCGCGTTGCGTTTGTGCGCCATATAAAGCAGAGCCTGGTACGCGCAATTCGCCCATGCTGTCTTTTTCAATTCTAAAATGTTCAGTCATTTTCTAACTCATTGATAAATTTAACTATAGCTGCGCTGTCAAAAGGCCAACTAAGTTCTTGTTGTGTTTGTGGGTGAAGTAAAACAGGAATTCTAATTGCGTATTGTTCTTGCCATTTCGTTTGTTCAGCAATATCAATCATTTCCAGCTGACAAGACGGATGATTTTTTAAGAGCGGGATTAAAAGTTCGTGCGCCATTTCGCATAAATGGCAGGCGGAAGTGCCGAATAAGATAAGGTTCATAGGAAAAATTTACTGGCTAAATTTAGTTCAATATCGCGTTTATTTTTATCCTTACCGTGCCTGCTTAGGGACGAGTACAAATCAACTTAGGCAAGTTTGTTTTTAAAATCGCTGAGGTCAGGACTGGCAGTCCTTTAAGGACTGCCAGTCCTAAAGTTGCCGAGTTTATTTCGTGCGCATTCCTTAATGAGGAGGATGTTCCAATTTGCCTAAATATCCCATTAGCAAAGCGGACAATACAAAAGTCATGTGAATCACAACAAACCAGAACAATTTATCATTTTGAATATTCTCGACATTCATAAAAACTTTTAATAAATGAATCGAGGAAATTGCCACAATTGAGGTGGCGACTTTCATTTTTAACGAGTTGTAGTCGTGCGTACCTAACCAACTTAATTTTTCGGTATCTTCTTCAATATCTAACTGCGAAACAAAGTTTTCATAGCCGCTAAACATCACCATCACAATTAAACTGCCTACCAAGGTCAAATCCACTAAACTCAGCAGACCTAAGACCAGATTGGCATCACTGATTTCTAAAATATGCGGTAATAAATGCCATAGTTCTTGAAAAAACTTAATGGCAATCGCAAGCAAGGTTAAACTCATCCCTAAATAAACTGGAGCTAACAACCATCGGCTTGCATACATGCCTCGCTCAAGAGCAAATTCAATCATTTGTAACAATTGCGTCATTTTTCTACCTATTTTGAGTAAAACTTTTAAAGTTTCTGTAAATTTTCACGGATTAAGGAAATAGACAAAAGTTTTAGTACGGTGAAAGAGAAAAGTGTATTAAAACTTATTGTGATTTATTGTCGTAGAATCGCGATGCGTCGCGACTCTACATAGCTTGAATAGTTAGTGATTTAAATGCGCAGACAGCCAACGCTCGGCAACTTCTTTAAGCATACCTTTACGTTTGGCATAATCTTCTAACTGATCATCTGCAATTTTGCCCACATTAAAATATTGTGATTCAGGATGCGAGAAATACCAGCCGCTCACCGCTGCGGTCGGATACATCGCAAAACTTTCAGTTAAAGTAATGCTGGTATTAGCTGTCACATCTAAAAGTGCGAACAGCTTTTCTTTTTCGGTATGGTCAGGACACGCCGGATAGCCTGGCGCAGGGCGGATGCCTTTATAGGCTTCTGCAATCAACTCTTCTGAGGTATGCTCCTCATCATCTGCATAACCCCAATGTTCTTTGCGCACCACTTGGTGCATGTATTCGGCAAACGCTTCAGCAAATCTATCTGCTAACGCTTTGAGCATAATCGCGCTGTAATCATCAAAATCCGCTTCAAATTCAGCCAGTTTTTCTTCAATGCCAATCCCTGTCGTTACTGCAAATCCGCCGATATAATCAGCTTTGCCACTGTCAATCGGGGCGATAAAATCCGATAAACAATAGTTTGGTCGTCCGGGTGCTTTCACATTTTGTTGCCGCAAATGGTGCAACGTTTCCAAAACTTCGCTGCGGCTGTCATCTTTGTATAACAAAATATCATCACCTACACTGTTAGCTGGGAAAAAACCAATCACGGCACGCGCGGTAATCCATTTTTCAGTAATAATTTGATGCAACATTGTTTGCGCTTCTGCGAACAGTTTTCGCGATTCTTCACCAATGAGTTCATCGTCAAAAATTTTCGGATAACTGCCCGATAACTCCCACGTTTGGAAAAATGGCGACCAATCAATAAACCACACCAGTGTTTCTAATGGGAAATTATCAATCACTTTTGTGCCTAAAAAAGACGGCTTAACGGGCTGATGTTCTTCTGCCCAGTTAAATTTATTTGCCCGCGCTGCTTCCAAATTATGTTGTGGATTTTGCGCTTTCCGTCCTTTGTGATGTTCGCGCACTTGTGCATATTCAGCGCGGGTTTTCGACATAAAATCATCTTTGAGTTCAGGGCTTAACAAGCTGCTAGCAACCCCGACCGCACGAGACGCATCAGGTACATAAATGGTTGCGCCGTGATAATGTTCTTCAATTTTCACCGCCGTGTGCGCTCTCGAAGTCGTTGCGCCGCCTATCATCAAGGGGATTTCAAATTTTTGCCGCTCCATTTCTTTGGCAATATGCACCATTTCATCCAATGACGGGGTAATCAAGCCGCTTAAACCGATAATATCCACGTTTTGTTCACGCGCAGTTTTCAAAATCGTTTCAGCGGGAACCATTACGCCTAAATCCACCACTTCGTAGTTATTGCATTGCAACACCACGCCAACGATGTTTTTGCCGATGTCATGCACGTCGCCTTTGACGGTTGCCATCAAAATTTTGCCGTTGCGTTGCCGCTCACTTTCCACGCCAGCATCCATAAATGGCATCAAATACGCCACCGCTTTTTTCATCACCCGCGCGGATTTCACCACTTGTGGCAAAAACATTTTACCCGCCCCAAATAAATCACCGACCACATTCATGCCGTCCATCAACGGCCCTTCGATGACATCGAGCGGTTTTCCGGCTTCAATTCGCGCTTGTTCGGTGTCTTCATCAATAAATTCAGTAATGCCTTTCACCAGCGCGTGTTCTAAGCGTTTATTCACCGGCAAACTACGCCACTGTTCATCTTCTTTTTTCGCCACACTGCCATCACCGCGATACTTTTCTGCCAGCTCTAACAGTCTTTCTGTGCTTTCTGGGTTACGATTCAACACCACATCTTCAACGACATCGCGCAATTCCAACGGAATATCTTCATAAATTGCCAATTGTCCGGCATTCACGATGCCCATGCTCATGCCAACTTTCACCGCATGGTATAAAAACACCGCGTGAATGGCTTCGCGCACCGGATTATTGCCGCGAAACGAAAACGACACATTCGACACGCCGCCTGAAATCAAAGCGTGTGGCAAGGTGCGTTTAATTTCTTCGGTGGCTTCAATAAAATCAAGCCCGTAATTGTTGTGCTCTTCAATCCCAGTTGCAATCGCAAAAATATTCGGATCGAAAATAATATCTTCCGGTGGAAAACCAATTTGTTCGGTGAGAATTTTATAAGCGCGAGTACAAATTTCGACTTTTCTTTGCTTGGTATCGGCTTGTCCTTGCTCATCAAATGCCATCACAATCGCTGCCGCACCATAACGACGAATCAATTTGGCTTGGCGAATAAAGTTTTCTTCGCCTTCTTTAATCGAAATCGAATTGACGATGCCTTTGCCTTGAATGCACTTTAAACCCGCTTCCAAAATATCCCATTTTGACGAATCGAGCATTACCGGAACTTTTGCAATATCCGGCTCTGAGGCGATCAGATGTAAAAACCGCACCATCGCTTCTTTCGATTCCAACATCCCTTCATCCATGTTGATGTCAATAATTTGCGCACCGTTTTCAACCTGCTCTTTCGCGACCGCTAACGCCGCTTCAAAATCGCCATTCACAATCAAGCGTTTGAACACCGCAGAACCTGTGACGTTGGTGCGTTCACCGACATTCACAAATAACGAGCTGGGCGTAATGTTCATCGGTTCTAAACCTGCCAAGCGACATTGTTTTTCTAAGTCAGGAATTTTGCGTGGTGGATATTTGCTTACTGCACTGACAATTGCACGAATCGTGGCAGGCGATGTGCCGCAGCAGCCGCCGATAATGTTTAAATAACCCTGCGCCGCCCAATCCGCTAATTCTTCTGCCATTTGTTCTGGTGTTTCGTCATATTCGCCAAATTCATTCGGCAAACCCGCGTTAGGATGGGCAGAAACATAAGTGTCTGCTATGCCAGATAATTCTTCGATATATTGACGCAATTCTTTTGCGCCGAGTGCGCAGTTAAAGCCGAAAGAAATCGGTTCAATATGACGCAAGGAATTCCAGAACGCCGCCGCTGTTTGTCCTGATAAAGTCCGCCCTGACGCATCCGTAATGGTGCCGGAAATCATCACCGGTAATTTATAGCCAATTTTTTCAAAATACGCATCAACGGCAAAAATCGCAGCTTTTGCATTCAATGTATCGAATACGGTTTCAATCAGAATCGCGTCCGCGCCGCCATCAATCAGTCCTTTTGTTGCTAATGTGTAGGTTTCCACCAATTCATCAAAGGAGATATTTCTAAAGCCTGGGTCGTTGACATTCGGCGACATGGAAGCCGTGCGGCTAGTAGGCCCTAACACCCCTGCAACAAAGCGCGGTTTATCAGGCGTTGCTAAGGTCATTTTTGCACACACTTCTTTGGCAAGTTTTGCCCCAGCAACGTTTAACTCATACACCAAATCCTGCATGTGATAATCACCCATGCCGATATTGTTTGAGTTAAACGTATTGGTTTCCAGAATATCCGCACCCGCGTCTAAATAAGCTTGGTGAATCGCTTGAATAATTTTAGGCTGCGTGAGCGACAATAAATCGTTATTGCCTTTTAAATCACTGTTCCAGTCGGCAAATCGCGCCCCGCGATAGTCAGCTTCTTCCAGTTTATAACTTTGAATCATCGTGCCCATTGCGCCGTCTAAAAACAAGATACGTTGAGCTAATTGGTCTTTTAATAATGTATTGTTAGTCATAAGTTCTGTGCAAGGTAAAAGTGGAAACTGTCAGGAGAGAAACTCTATAATCGCTGAATATAATCATTGCTTAGACCACAATCAAGCGATATTGTTAAGGTCATTTTTTAAACTTTGGGGAAAACATCATGGCGCAACCGAGTATTTTACAGGTCTTGAAAAGCGTTTTGTCGGCTTTTATTGGGATACAGAGCAGGGAAAATAGAGAGCAGGATTTTACTCAAGGCAAGGTAAGTCATTACATTGTCATAGGTCTGATTGTTACTGTTTTGTTTATTGTAACGCTGGTTTTTTTAGTTTCTAAAGTTATTGGCTCTTAAAAATAAAAAAGCCCAAGTCAATAACTTGGGCTTTTAGAGTTGTCTTAAAAAAGATTATCGCTTTAAGGCGGTTATTCTTCTTCTCTTACTGTTGTGCTTTTAAAACTAGAGCCAATACTTGCAAACATTTCAGTAATACCACTAAATAAATTTGCAGGTGTAAAAGCGGCTTTTAAAATGAACTTAACTCTAACAAATGCAACAGCTAGGAAACCAGCAATAGGAGGCATTAATTCAAAAAATGAAGATAACAATACGCCTTTCCAGCCTTCAAAACCGCCTTCATTTTTACGGTCGCCAACACTGACCATATCTCTTTCATAACCTTCAGTGCTTTCGCTACCTCTAAAAGATTCCAAGATGTAAATATCTAGCCATACGAACGCATACTGAACAACCAAGAAAGCCACAGCAGCTGCTGCAACCCAAAACAGCATGTTTTCAGTTTTTTCTCTTACTGCAGTTTGGTATGCCCAAATTACTGCAAACACCATTACTATGCCACCAATCATTTTTTTGTTACCTCTGGTTAATTTGTTGTTATTAATTTGTTTTTTTCATGAAAAGGTATAAACCCGGACAGCCCAAAATCATTTCAGCGTCTTGCTTTTCAACGGTACAACGGTCAAATTTACCAGGGCGGCCGGCTCTTTCTTTCATAATCGCGCCGTTTTCTATGTAATATTTTGTGGTTAAATCCAAGGTTTTAGTGCGAGGGTCTGTTGAAACAGCATGAAGAACTCCATCTGTTTTAAACTCCCACAAATTATCAATCATTTTTTTTTCTTTATTTTTTGCGGCACTTTCTGCCCACACTTTCCATTTGCCGACAACGCCTAGTGTATCCTTGACTGTTTCTTGTGCATTTGCAGTGGATATAAACAAAAGCGAGGTTAGTGTTAGAATTGTTATTTTTTTAATCATGGTTATCACTCCAAAAAGTAGCCAAACACCATACTACTCATATTCTAGCAATATGGCAATTTCTATGCTGATTTTACTTACTTCTTGAGTCAGTTATTCAAAGCTTACTACTGATTTAGCTTGACTTTAAATTCCTCTAAAGTAACATATAAATTCGGATGCCACATAACGGCACGTTCATTTACTTACAACACACAAAAAAGGTAGGATACTCATGGGAGCGATTTTAGACGTAACAGAAATGTTAAAAGAGCCAGCAGGCATGATTACAGCATTAGTGGTTATTGCTGCTGGTTATTTCTTCGTAAAATGGGTTTTCGCAGAGCCTAGCGACGAAGAGTAAGCTTTACCGAATTCGATTTATCCCTAAAAACCGTCGCAAAGTCATTTGCGACGGTTTTTGTTTTTTAAGCGGTCAGATTTCTTTAATTACCCCACATCCTCTATACTTTATATATTTTTGCCACGCCTTGCGCCTCAAAAATGTATAAATTACTCTCCACTAAGCTGTTTTCCTCATTAAAACATCAAGTTCCTGCTACTGGGCTTGGTTTATTTAGACTGTTATTCGGACTGGTTACGCTGCAAGAAGTGCTGTTTTTATTGTACTTTAATCATTTGATTTTTGACCCTATCCCATATATGGATGTTGAATTTCCCATGATTCACTTTTTTTTGTGTTTGTGGGCTGTTATTGCCGCTTTTATTGTCGTCGGTTATCGCTATCAAACTAGCATTATTGCCAATTATATTTTCTGGTTAGTGTTTGTTAATTTCACGCCAATGCAGCGCGACTTTGACGGCGGTTTTGACTTGTTTATGATTGGTGCAAATCTGTTTTTAATTTTTTTGCCAGCAGATAAGGCTTTTTCAGTTGATAATTTACGTCGCAAATTGATTAATCCGTTTGTGCATTATCAAAACTATCAAAAAACCACGGTCAGTCTTTTAGCCTATTCATTGCCTGTGATGATTTGCTTAGGTTTTTTATATTTTGATTCGGTAATTCACAAAATGTTTGCCCCGCATTGGCGAAATGGTTTAGGTGGATGGTTGCCAGGAACAATGCCGTATTACGTTTCTGCAATTAATATGTCATGGCTATTAAATCAAGAAGTTTTACAAAAAATTATTGGCTATACGATTATTATTTTTCAATTTACCTTTCTGTTTTTTGTTCATATTCGCCGTTTGCGCTTGATTTATGTTTTGGTTGGAATGTGTTTGCATTTAAGCATTATTTTTACCCTAAACATCTATCCGTTTGGATTTGGAATGCTGATTTTCTACACTTTGGTACTTCCTTTTTCTTGTTATCGCAAACTGGCTGAATGGTTAATTGCCAAGCAACCTAGCTTAACCGTGTTTTACGACGAATTATGCCCGTTATGTAATCGTACTGTGCTAACACTCAATCATTTTGATATTTTTCACTGTATCGACTTTAAAGGGGCGCAAAGTTTTGCAAAAAACTATCCTGCCTTGCAGTCAATTGATGAAAAAATGTTATTGACTGATTTGTACGCCTTGGATGAAAAAAATAATTGTTATGCAGGTGTCGCTACTTACGCACAAATTTTAATTAAAATGCGGTATTTGGCTTTGTTTGGATATTTACTGAAAACTCCCGGAGTTTTTCAACTTGCAGAGCGTTATTATCGAAAAATAGCAGATTCCAGAGTTCGTATAAATTGTGATAGCGGTTGTCAAGTTTCAACAACTCCGCTTAAACCGACCTTGTATGACAGATTCTTTGCTGTTTCTGACGAAAAACTATTAAAAAAACATAATCGCATTTTAACGAAAATAGTGTTGATTTTGTGTTTGTTTCAAATCAATAGCACCATTCATTATGGATTGTTGTATCGACTTAAAATAAATATGCAACAAACGCCGATAACAGCTGCACTGGATGCTGCAAGCAATGCTTTGATTATATTTTCAGGTTCTTTTGTAGGTATTACCCCACACGCACTTTATTTGCATGACCATTTTCACGGCTATAATCGAATTTTGGCGATTACTTACATCGACACAGAAGGAAAAGAGCAGTGGTTGCCCTTTGTGAATAGCGAAGGACGGATGCTTGCACCGAATTGGGGGCGTGTTCATTCGATGTGGGCAAACATTGCGGTGACTCCTAAAATTGATAATCGTCGCTTAAATAAATTCATTATGAAAGTTACGGCTTTTTGGGGAATCAACGCAGGGCTTGCCTTAGACAAGACAGTTTTCCACATAAAAATGAAGAAAATAGAGTCTTCAGACGAGTGGGTTTACGATCAGTTAAACCGCAATTTATCAGGCAAATGGGTAACGGTCGGTGCGGCAAGGTGGCACGATAAAGTTATTGATATTCAAATAGATAAAAATATCAATAATCTCTAAAGTAAATTTATTATTGCCTGAATACCCAAAGCCATGATATAAATTTCAACGTGCTTAACACTTAGTACATTAATAAATAATAAATGCAAATTTTTTGGAGGATATTATGAAAAAAGTATTGTCATTAATTGCGATGGCTTCTATAGTTATTGGTTTAACAGGCTGCATGGATGATCCAGATGGCTCTAAACAATCAACAAAAAACGCACCATCAAAAATAGAAAATCCTTATAAATAACACAATTTGTTTTTTTCAACTTGGATGATTGTCAGGGAGTTGCAGTTAAGGCTATAAAACTTTTGATTTTCGTTTTCGAATAATTTAAATGCGTTATAAAATAATTTTATTATTGCTTAGATACGTTAAGCCATGATATAAATTACATCGTGCTTAAACTAGTACATTAATAAAAAATATAAAAACCTTTATTGGAGGATGTTATGAAAAAAGTATTATCACTTGTTGCAATGACCCTGATGATTGTTGGCTTAACAGGCTGCATGGATAGTCCAGATGGTTCTAAACAAAAAGTTTCAAACTCTACTTCATCTATTCAGTTATAAGTTAAGTTTGATTACAGTCAGAATAGCACGCTGGCACGATAAAACTTTTGATATTTGTAAAAGCTGAAAAATGTTGTGAAACATAGTTAGTATTCAGCGGCACATAACATTTAGTACATTAAAAATATAAAACCTTTATTTGGAGGATGTTATGAAAAAAGTATTATCAGTAGTTTCAGTGGCATTAATGATTGTTGGTTTAGCAGGCTGTATGGATAATCCAGATGGTTCTAAACAAACAACAAAAAGTGATCCATCTGGAGAAACTAAACACGTTTCACAAAATAACTAATGTAAGTTAGTTGTTAGCTTAATAAATAAGAAAGGCTAATCAATTTATTGATTAGCCTTTTTTTATGCCTGAATACTTTGCACCATTTCCCTATTGTGCTGTCATCTAGTTTAAATGTGGGATAATGCGATATTAAATAGTTTGAAAAACCTAGGTTATTCCCAAAAAAATAATGCAATCTTATATAGAAAAAATTTTACGCGCTAAAGTTTACGACGTAGCGGTAGAAACTCCACTCGATTTTGCCCCTTCATTATCTACTCGATTAAACAACGCAGTTTATCTAAAACGCGAAGACTTACAACCCGTTTTTTCGTTTAAATTACGCGGTGCTTATAACAAAATTGCCTCTCTTACAGAAGAAGAACGCGCCAAAGGTGTTATTGCAGCCTCTGCGGGAAACCATGCACAAGGCGTGGCATTATCTGCAAAAAAACTAGGCATTAAAGCGTTGATTGTGATGCCAAACACCACCCCTGAAATTAAAGTTAATTCTGTAAAAGCCAGAGGTGCGGAAACGATTTTGTTTGGAGATTCGTACGACGAAGCTTATGAACACGCCAAGCAAATTGCGCTGGAAAAAGACATGACTTTTGTTCATCCTTATGATGATGCCGATGTGATTGCAGGGCAGGGCACAATTGCTATGGAAATTTTGCGGCAAAAAAACGATGCAATTAACGCAATTTTTGTCCCCGTAGGTGGTGGTGGTTTAATCGCAGGCATTGCGGTCTATATTAAATTTGTACGTCCTGAAATTAAAATCATCGGTGTAGAGCCAGAAGACTCAAATTGTTTGCAACAAGCACTGAGTGCAAAGCGGCGTGTGGTTTTAAAGCAAGTTGGATTATTTGCAGATGGTGTAGCAGTCAAACAAATTGGCAAAGAGCCTTTTCGCCTTGCTCATCATTATGTTGATGAAGTGATTACCGTTAGCACAGATGAAATTTGTGCAGCAATTAAAGATATTTTTGATGATACTCGATCAATTGCAGAACCAGCGGGTGCATTATCGGTTGCAGGTTTAAAAAAATACGTTGATATAAAACAAGTCACAGGAGAAACATTAATCGCTATTGAAAGCGGGGCAAATGTTAATTTTGATAGGTTGCGCTATGTGGCAGAACGCTCTTTAGTCGGCGAACATCGAGAAATTTTATTAGCTGTATCAATTCCAGAGATTCCGGGGAGTTTCTTAAAGTTTTGTAAATTGTTAGGAGGGCGTAGTTTAACAGAGTTTAATTACCGCTATTTTGATAGTGCGATGGCGCAAGTTTTTGTGGGTATTTCCAGTAGTGGCAAAGAATCTGATCGCGCTCAATTAATTTCGCAGTTGCAGGAGCAAGGCTTTCCTGTCACAGATATGACCACTAATGAATTAGCCAAAGAGCATATTCGTTATATGGTAGGAGGTCACGCACCTTGTCAGTTAGGAGAAGTTATTTATAGTTTGCAATTTCCAGAGCGTCCAAACGCATTGCTAAATTTTTTAACCGCATTAGGTGGCAGTTGGAATATCAGCATGTTTCATTATCGCAATCATGGCGCGGCATTTGGCAAAGTCTTAATGGGAGTGCAAATGCCTAAATCTGACCGCAAAGCCTTTCAACATTGTTTGGGTGCTTTAGGTTTTAATTATTGCGAAGAAAGCAGCAATCCTGCTTATCGTTTGTTTGTGGGCGGAAGTGAGCAAACCTGCCCTCCTGCCTAAATAGGGTGAAAAATAACAAGGGATTCGTGATGCCATTCACCATGTTTTGTCGATAAAGACTTGCCCGAGTCAAACCATGAGCTTAAAACCATGACACTATCAATTCAAAATTTGAAAAACGCAGCACTACATTTAGAAACAGTGTTTGCTTCGGCGTTAGATGCGATGGTTGTAACTGATGCACAAGGTGTGATTGCTGTGTTTAATCACGCCGCAGAACAAATGTTTGGTTATAGCAGTGATGAGGTTATAGGCTTGAATACCAGCATTTTAATGCCAATGCCAGACAGTTTGCATCATCATTTATACATGGAAAGATATATTGAAACTGGTCAAGCGCGAGTTCCAAGGAAAGGGCGGGAAGTGATTGCTAAGCACCGAAACGGCGAAACTTTTTATGTCGATATTGCCATTAGTGATGTGCATGTAGAGGACGGAGTTATTTTTACAGCGGTCATTCGTGACATTAGTGCGCGAAAAGCCAAAGAAGAAAAAATTATGCGGTTGGCTTTTTTCGATCAAGAAACAGGTTTGCCGAATACTTATTATCTAATAGATAAACTAGAGTATTTTTTTAAACAAGCCTCCGATGACAATTTTCTGATTTTGATTTATATCGGTGATTTAACAAACTATATTAATATTTTTGGCTGCCAAGGCATTAAAGACGTAGTTATCGCATTGGCGCATAGGTTAAAAATTCAACTGCCGAAGCAAAGCTTAATTGCGCGTTGTGACTCACGCCATTTAAAAGTGATTTATGCACCCGACAAAGGTGAGCAAGTCTGCGCTGAGCAATTGGCTAAACAAATTCAAGCGTGTTTGAATCAGCCATTAGAAATTGCAGGCAATCGAATTTTTTTAAATGCCTATTTTGGTATTTGCCAGATTATTCCGCAAATACACACCGTGAAATCCTTGCTCGATCACACTGATATTGCGCTGCATATTGCAAAGCAGCACATTGCACAAAACTATGAGATTTTTCAAGAAAAGTTTGAAAGCACCTTACATCGTCGCGCTTTGCTGGTGCAAAAACTTTATCATGTGATGGAGAATCTTCCCTTTGAACTCTATTTGCAACCGCAAATCAGTTTAAAAACAGAGCAAATTATCGGTGTAGAAGCTCTTATTCGTTGGCAAGATGTTGATGGAATGTGGATTTCACCTGCTGAGTTTATTCCGATTGCAGAAACGATAGGATTAATCAAAGACATTACGTTATGGACGTTAAAAAAAGCCAGCACTATTTTGAAAGATTGGCAGATTGCAGGACAGCAGCATTACCGGATTGCCATTAATATTTCTGCTCAAGTGATTTGTGCAGATACGTTTGTGGAAGAGATTAGTTGTTTTCTTGCTGAAACTCAAATTAATCCGCGCATTTTAGAATTGGAAATTACAGAAACTGCATTAATGTTAAGCCTTGATACCGCAGTGAAAAACGTGGCGCAGTTATCAGCATTAGGCATTTCTATTTCAATTGATGATTTTGGCACAGGATTATCATCATTGGCTTATCTAAAATGCTTTAAAGTAGATAGATTGAAGATAGATCAATCTTTTATTACTAATGCGTTGATGAATAAAGAAGATCAAGCGATGTTAGCGGGAATTATTGAATTTAGTCATGGCTTGGGTTATCAGGTGATCTGTGAAGGTGTGGAGCAGAAGGAGCAAGTGTTGTTACTTAAGCAATTAGGCTGTGATGAGATTCAAGGCTATTATTTTGCAAAACCGATGTTGCATACCGAGTTTTTGCAATTTGCTGAAAACTTTCGATTTTAAGAAAAAAAGAAAACTGGAGAGAATAAATCAATTCAGGTGTTGCTCAATTGATTTGTATTTATATTAGAAACTCACCGCCTTATTACGATTAAATCAAAGAAGGCGGTGAATTAATATAAAAAACATAACTCTTAAACAGTTGTGTTTTTACGACGTGACACGCTAACTAAACCAGCAATACCTGAACCGAACAACCAAAGAGCAGCAGGAATTGGTGTCGCAACAGCAGATATTTGATACTGAGAGGCGAGACGTGGTTTTAAAACCGAACCATCTATCGCAATTGTATGTGAACCTGCCAGACTACTTAAGGCTGTGTATTGACCACTTACCAACGGCATATCAATACCATCTAATTTAACATAGTTGATTTTAAAATTTGTAGTTGGTAGTGGAACGGCAAAAGCATACACTTTAGACGCTGGATTAGATGTTAGCGTATAAATGTGCGAAAACAAACCGCTGAAAGTGTTTTTAAACGAAAACCACCCATTGATTGCACTGTCATTATTTAGGCCTGATGTGAACTGCCCTTGAGCTGGAGTAGAGCCTGCTGGATTATTTGCACTCCAAGCTAAGGTTGCTGCTGAAGTTGATTGGACAAACAAAAAGCCCATTAATAAAACTACCGCAAATATTACTTTTTTCATGATATACATCCCGAAATTTACAAATTATTTAAAAACTGAATAATTCGCAACCCGGCTATCTTTTTACTTAACAAAAGACCCGCAGCTTTCCGTCCCTACTTCACAGTAGGTTTGGCTTTATCTTCCTTGACTTGAGTCTATATCAATTGACATAGTCCCAACTGTTACACTTTGAAGTAGCGAAAATATGTGTTTAAACGTAAGACGCATACTGTTCTTTTCTTCTCTAGCTGTTAATGTATGCTTAATGACGTAGAGGAGCATCATCCATTTGAGTGGTAAGGTGAAAACTGTGAATTACAACACCATTTATGTACTAGGAAACTATTAAATATTAGTAATGCACTGAAATTTATGCTCAATTACTTAGATAGTGAAAGAAAAATCATGTACAACGCTAAAATTACTGTATCGATAGTTTATAAATTAAGATTTTGTGCAGAAAAGCTTTAACATTTTCAAAATTGACTTTGAATCTATGACGCAATCTTAGATTCATTTAATAGCTTAAGGTTTTTCTGTTATATTTAAAAATAACTCACGATGACTTAATTGCTAATAAAAAAATGATGTTTGAAAACGAATGGTTTGAAAAATATAAAATTGGAGTGGCTTTAATTGATGCCGACCATTTAAATTTATTTAAGGAAGTTGAACGCTTTAATCAACACTTGCAAAGTGGCATGAGCACTGAAGAGCTTGGAAAATCCTTAAGCTTTCTTGATAAATACGTCGGGGCGCATTTTGCCCGCGAAGAAATCTTAATGCGTGAAAAAGGTTATCCCGACTATACGCAACACAAATCTTTGCATCTGCATTTAAAAAAAGTGGTATTTGCAGTGCGCCGTGTGTTTGAAACCGATATAGAAAAAGTTGATAAGGTAAAGCTGAATCAATTTTTGCATGATTGGTTAGTTGAACATATTTTAAGAGTGGATACTGAATTAGTGCCTTATGTGAATGGCCCTTACGGAAGTAAAAACTCCTACGCAAATGAACGTTTGCAGTTTGAGCCTTTAAATGAAGAAGTGACTTTGGACGAAGAGATGGTTGAGATTACCGTGAAAGTGCCTAAAAGTAAGCAAAAAGTCATTGAGCGTTGTGCATTTGCGTTAATGCAAAATACACCCGAAGCGCAAGATTTGGAAGAAATTGCGTTGGCGGCAACAGGCATGACTATTGAAGAAGCGTTAGAGCTTGCTGGCGCGGTGTTGTATTAGATATTGTCGTAAAAAATAGTGCAATTATGCTTACTTAACGGCAGGACTTAGTTATAAAAATAATCGCGCTTTACCTACCTATTTTTTGTAATACAATGCTCGGCTGTGTTTTAGTTGGCATAGTGCTGATGATGGCATAGCCACTTCAATTAAAAATACACATCGAAGTGGTTAATTTTAATAAAAATAAAGAGGATAGAGTTTATGTGTTGGAGTGGTGAAGCTTCAGGAGTTTTAGCAGCGGTAGGATTATGCACCTCTGCTTATGTTGCAATAAAGGGAGAATCAAAAGAGTTATGGATTCCTTTAACTTATTTTGCCTTAATGGAATTATTGCAAGCGTTTACTTACGTTTATATTGATTTGTGTCATAACCCCAATAATCAAATCTTGACGATGCTGGGATATTTGCATGTAGCGTTTCAACCGTTTTTTGTGAATATGGTGGCAATGTACTTTATTCCCGAAAGCGTTAAATTAAAAATTCGCACAGTGGTTTATACAATTTGCGCAATAGGAACAATTTCCATGTTGCTGAAAATGTATCCATTTGATTGGGCTGGAAAATGTGTGATTGGCACAGAAGGTTTTTGTGGCCCTCATGTGTGTTCCGTATCGGGCGCATGGCATATTGCATGGCAAATGCCGTTGAATGGCTTAATGTCGCATCCAGTCGAATGGCTGTTTGGATTTAACTGGGGCTTGCACGCTTTCACTTATATCTTAGTCGCGTTTTATTTGCCTGTGATGTATGGATCATACCGCTTTGTGGCATTCCATTATTTAATTGGCCCTTGGATTTCTGATGTTACAACCGATGATCCTAATGAGTATGCGGCAGTTTGGTGTTTATTTTCGATTGCGCTGTGCGTTTCGGTGATTAAAACGCCGATTAGAAAATATCTGCATGTTAAAAAATGGCCTTTTTATAACCGCACTGTTTCTGATTCGCTGTAATATTTCAGACGGTAGAGACGCAAGATTTTGCGTCTCTACGGTTTTATTTTAAAGCTTTCCCGGCGGTTTCCTGCAATACAATCGTCAATCCTTCAAACTCCGGCTTTTCATTAAACAGCACGGATGTATCTCCAAATTGCAGATGGGCTTTTACAAACGCATCTGATTGTGTCCACGCTTCAAAATCTGCTTGAGTATTCCAAATAAACTGCGAAACGTAGGATGTATGGCGTTTTTCGGTTGCGCCACGCATTAAAAACAAGCCGCGATAACCTTGCATGGTGTGTAAATAGCTTTCGCGTTCTTTCCATAGCGTTTCAAATAACAGTTCTTGCCCTACAATAATTTTAAAATGGGTGATAGCTACATACATGTTTAAACCCTGCGAAACGAGTTGAATGATGGAAACAAAGTAAAAAAAACTATAGTCGCTTAACTGAGGATGGTCAACACGAGTGGCTTTTTGCAGCGCATGGAAATTCTTAATAGCAAACTAAATCATCCGGCTCATTTATCACTAAATTAGTTAATGTGCCAATGCCTTCAATTTCAATGCGCACCGTTTGTCCGGCTTTCAAATAGCCACGCGGCTTCATTTTTACGCCAACGCCACTGGGAGTTCCTGTGGTAATGACATCGCCAGGTTCAAGCGTCATCACCGTGCTTAAATACGCCACCATTTCATAACAACTGAAAATCATCTGCTCAGTATTTGCATTTTGGCGTAATTCATCATCCACCCAGGTTTTTAAATTCAGTTGATGAGGATTGACAATTTCATCCGCAGTCACCAACCAAGGCCCAAGCGGGCCGTGCGTATCAAAGGATTTTCCTAGTGTCCACGTTGGCGAGCGCACTTGCCAATCACGCACACTCACATCATTAGCAATGGTAAAACCTGCAATCACCTGCGCGGCTTTTTCCACTGGAACATGCCGACAACGTTTGCCAATCACAAAGGCTAATTCGCCTTCATAATCGACTTTATCAGAAACTTTTGGAATGTGGATTGCCTCGCCATCGGCAATCACACAAGTGGTTTGTTTGTTGAAAAATAACGGATATTCAGGTTTTTCAGCACTGGTTTCGTTAATGTGTTCAGGATAATTCAAGCCCATTCCTAAATATTTGCCCGGTTTAGGGATAGGCGCGAATAGTTTTACTTCATTCAAAGGCAAACGATTTTTGCCGCTGGCAATTTGCTCAGCCATTGCAGCAAGAGCAGTTTCACCTAAGCTTAAAAAATCCAACATCGTTGTTGGAATAGCGGCATTGCCTAAGCTATCAACAACTTCATTTTTAAGCACCGCGCCTACGCGCGTTTGATGATTATGGCTAAACGTAACTAATTTCATAGCGTGAATTTCCTTAGGTTTGTATTTTAAAAAACAATCTGTGACCGCTATTTTAGCGCAAAGTCATTAGAAGTTTTTCTTGGCTGTAAAACTTATATTTTTTAATTTTTATACCGACAAGTGGCGAATTTTTGTGTTAAATTGAAACTTTCTATACCTATGTTTGCCTCTTAACGGGAGTGTTTAAATGATGAATTCTTTTTTAAAATCGCTATTAATTTTCACAGTATTTTTATTGGTTGCGTGTAATAAGGAAAAACCAGCCGAACCTCAACCTGCGGCAAAACCGGACGCGCCGATTTTGAAAGAAAAGATGGATGCTTTAAATCATGCAGAAGATGCCACTAAAGCAGCAAAAGAAGCTCTTGAGGCGCAGAAAAAACAATTGGATGACACAACGCAGTAATTTTTTATTAAAGAAAGCGTGAGGTTTATAAAAATGGCAGAGTCTGAAAATTTAACCGCAGAACAAATTTATGTTTGCAGAAACAAAGGCACGGAAGCTCCGTTCACTGGCAAATATACCGATTGTAAAACCGCTGGGATTTATCATTGCGTTTGTTGCGGTAACGCTTTGTTTGATTCAGAAACAAAATATAATTCCGGTTCAGGTTGGCCAAGTTTTTGGGATGTGTTGAGTGCCGACAGTGTTGCGGAAGTGAATGATAGTAGTCATGGGATGCGGCGCGTGGAAGTGGTTTGCAAAAGCTGCCAAGCGCATTTAGGGCATGTGTTTGAAGATGGCCCAAATCCTACGGGCTTGCGTTATTGTATTAATTCCGTGTCGCTGGATTTGAAAGAAAAATAATAAATTTCGCTGTGTCATTAAAGCCCTCGTTGAGGGCTTTTTTTTTGATGGTTAGAAAGTGGCATTATTTTTTTCTGAAAAAATTTTCAAGACGACTGATCGTCTTAAAAAGTTTTATGAATTTTGAGCCTGCAAATAAAGTAATTTATATGTTTAGATTCAAATAGTTGTTAAAATAATAAGGCACTGAAACTATAAACCGCTTTGCCGTTGACAGTTTGTTGACGCTTTTTTATTAAAGAGTTTTTTTTGAATGTTGGGTATAAGACATACTTTCAGGGTATGCTAAAACGTAGGCTCGACTCCTAATAAACCTCTATTTTTTATTTTGATTGAGTAAAAAAACATGCAAATAGCAATTAATATTCCTGACAACTTGCCCGCTGCTATTGTTCAGCAACATATTAAATCTCTTGAAAGTTTGAATTCGGCTTTTATGGTTACGGTTTCGGTTTTTGATGGAATTTGGACAGCCGAATGTGATGCTTTAGGTTTAGTGACTGAGGCTGAAACGTATGAGGTTTTAACAGATCGTGCGCGACAAATTGCGCCAGAATTGGCAGAATTGAATGGTTTTGGCACGGGGGCGGTTCGGTTGCGTTTTTTGCATGAGGTGCTTTCATGACATCAACGCTTTATCCTGCATTGGTTGCAATATTACGCGCGAATGGTTGTATGTTTGTTCGTCAAGGTAAGGGTAGCCATGAAATTTGGCGTAGTCCGATGAGTGATAAAGTTTTTAGTGTGCCGTTTACGATTAAATCAAAACCAACTGCTAACGCGATTCTTAAACAGGCTGGTATTGATGCTAAAGTTTAAGCACTTCATACCTCACTGCCATTAAGTTAAGAAAAAACTATTCTAAATCTGTAGGTTGGGTTAGCTTATCAAGCGGTAGCGAGATAAGCGTAACCCAACATTCAGCATAAAATAAACGCACTTTGTTGGGTTACGCTTTTTTGCTAAAGCAAAAAATGCTAACCCAACCTACAAATATATTATTGAAAAATAACGAATAAACTCTTAGCTTAATGGCAGTGACTTCATACCTGCAAAGTATTTCTGCATCGAGTATTATTCTTCCCTCTACACAATTTAACCCCGCTAAACCCCATAAAACACTATGCCCACCCTAGATTGGCTGAATAACCAAGCCGCCAAACGCGCCGCCGTGCAAGTTCCTTATCGTTTGCTGGAAGCCGTGCCAGAACTTTGTGCAGGCGATGCAAACACCGAAAATATGCTGATTCAGGGCGATAATTTGCAGGCGTTGAAAAGTTTGTTGCCGTTGTATGCGGGAAAGGTGAACTGCATTTATATTGACCCGCCGTATAACACCCGCAGTGCGTTTGAGCATTATGACGATAATCTGGAGCATTCGTTGTGGCTGTCGATGATGTTCGCGATTAACAAAATATGGATGATAGAATTCTATTAAACAACGTTTCGTTAATCTGTCTGCGGATAGCATCTCCATTTGCGTTTATAATTTATTTTCAATGACTTCTATTTTAGGTAAAACATGAATAATACACCAGCAGGTTTGTTTGGTTTGGTAAATTCAAACAGAGATTTTAAAAATGCTAATGCTTGGGGGAAAAATCAATTTAATTCAAGTTTTCCAGCTGCGTTATCTTGCTACCTTCATAGTAAAATGCTCAATGCCAATTACATTGCTATTTCAGCAAAACAATTTGGCATAAAATCTATCAGCATAGAAAATATCTTTGCTATTAACCCTCTCTCACAGGACATTTATTTTGCGTTTGAAGCTCAACATATGCCCTTTCAAAAATATGTGATTGGTACGTTGCCAAGAACAGATTTGGTTATCCTCAATAAGTCAACAAATCAATGTCTGCGTGGTCTTGAAGTTAAATTAACTGCATTGCCTGACAATACCACTTGCAATCTAAGTGATAATAAATTCGGCTCTGAAATTGTCATACGCCCTGATAGCATCGTTTATTTAGCAGCCAGTATTGCCAGTGCAAATATTGATACGGTCGAAAAACATATTCAAAACAGTGATGTAGTTATCTCTGATTGGTCGAACGCTGAAGAAGTTATTCAGAATATAAAAGCAATTGTTGCCTGTATTTCAGAAATTAGCCTTAATATTGAATGTCAGCAATTACCTTTTTTATTACAGCCGGTATGGAAGACTACAGGTAAATCACCAAAACTTGCAGATAATTGTTTAGATGTTTTTGTCTGGAGTGATGCTGCATTTGCTTGGTTTATCGCTCAAGTATCAAAAAAAGAAGGAATCACAAATAAAATAACGCGACAAACAAGAACCAGTATTTGGCTATATAAAATGCTGCTGGATATTGTTACACAAGGTAAATTCGACCACGCTGATATTATCGATAAACTTTCTTACAACACCAAAAACGATAAAGCCTTTGCTTCTGCGGGTAATGTAACGAATCCTTACATGACTTGTGAAAATTTAACTACACCGAGAATTAAAAAAGAGGAAATAAAACATATTATTCTGGGTGGTGGACAAAACTTACTAAGTCCAGAGCGTCGTTTTGATGCCATTATTTATAATTCTCCAGAGTTATTTTTATGATTTCTGCTGTTGATTTATTTTGTGGTTGCGGTGGGCTGTCATTGGGTTTTCAAAAAGCTGGAGTAAATGTGTTAGCAGCAATGGATAATTGGGTTGCCGCACTGAATGTTTATCAGGAAAATTTTGACCATCCAGCAATACAACAAGATTTGCAAGATGAAAAAGCTGCGGTTGAAATCATCCGAAAAATTGCTCCAAATATGATTATTGGTGGCTCGCCTTGCCAAGATTTTTCTAGCGCAGGTAAGCGAGACATTACTAATGGTAAGGCGGCTTTAACTTATCATTTTGCCAACATTGTTTGTACTGTCAAACCGACTTGGTTTGTTATGGAAAATGTACAAAGAATTACCAAAAGTCATGTTTTAACTGAAATAATTGAACAATTTACCCGAAATGGTTATGGCTTATCTGCTGTTATTTTAGACGCGTCTTTTTGCAATACACCACAAACGAGGTCACGTTTTTTTTTAATAGGTGAGCTTAATGGTAAGCATAATGCTTTAGTCAGTTTGCTTAAATCAAATTTGGCTACTAAGCCGATGACTATTCGTGATTACCTTGGTGATAAATTAAATCTACAATACTATTATCGCCATCCAAGAAGTTACGCACGACGTGGTATTTTTTCTATTGATGAACCCAGTCCAACGATTCGAGGTGTAAACAGACCAATACCCCCTAACTATCAATTACACAGTGGTGACCCTGATAACATTGACCTTGCTACAGTAAGACCGCTGTCAACATTAGAACGCAGTTACTTACAAACTTTTCCAGAATCATTTAACTTTTTTGGTACAAAAACTAATCTTGAGCAAATGATTGGTAACGCAGTCCCTGTTAATATGGCTGCATTCGTAGCTTCTGTTATTGTGAAGTATACAAAAATCTCTCATTCACCTGTGCTGTCTAATAAAGAAGTCTTCATTTTGCCTAATAACGCATTACATCGACAGGGAGGGTGACATACGATTTAACAAGATAGTCGCAGAATTAAAAGCCGAACAAATGATTAAACTGCCAATTATTCTCACTGAACATGATGATTGGCAAGCAGCTGTATTAGCCGCCGTATTGACGGGCAAAAAACTGAATGAAGAAGCGCGAAAAGAATCCGACTACATTCGCCGATTGTGTTGTTTCAAGCCGAAGCCAAAAACGGCGCGGTGACAGTGGATGTTTTAAAAGCGCATCTCATCAATGACTTAAAAATTCCTGACAATGAAATTGCGGTTGCCACTGGCAATCAACGCGAATTAGACGGCATTGATTTATTTTCGCCCGCTTGCCTGTTTAAATACATCATCACGATGGAAGCCCTGAAAGAAGGCTGGGATTGTTCGTTTGCCTACGTTTTTTGTTCAGTAAAAGACGTGCGCTCCAGTAAAGATGCAGAACAGTTATTAGGGCGAGTGCTGAGAATGCCGTTTGCCAAAACCCGACAAACTGAAAGCTTAAATCGCGCTTATGCCCATTTAGCCTCGCCTACTTTTTCTGAAGCCGCAAAATTATTAACTGATAAGTTAGTTTCTATGGGCTTTGAAGCAATGGAAGCCGCTACTTTGGTGAAACCAAGCACAAATCAGGATGATCTTTTTGGAGGGCAAGGCGTTAAACCCGTTGAAAAACCGTTAGTGATTGAATTACCGCAAAAACCTGAAATCGCCAACGACACGGCGCATAAAGTGACAGAAACGGCTGCGGGAACTTATAAAGTAGAAATTATTGGCTCTGTTTCAGAACTCGTGACAGCGCAATTATTAAAAACCGTATCAGACACCGCAAAAAAACACCTTGCCGCACAAGTTGAAAGCCATAATTTGCGCATTGAAGCGAATAAAGCCCCGTCTATGCGCGGCGAAGTTTTCGCGACACTGCCACAGTTGTGCTATGTGCAGGATGATTTGCCGGAGTTACTAGAAACTGAAAGCTTTTTATATCTGCAAGGCGATTGGTGTTTGCAAGATTTCCCCGCTGAATTGCCGCAGTTTTCTCTGAAAGAAACCGCGAAAAATTTTGAAGTAGATATTGAAGGCGAAAAAGTATTTTATAAAAATGCAGGTGAAACAGTCGTTTACAATTTGGATTTAGTCGAAAGTGATATTACAGAAACTGATTTAATCCGCTGGCTAGATTTTCAAGTGCAACAATTAGATAAATACAAGGATGTAAATCAACCGAATCGCTTGTTGTTTCTGACTCAACTCATTCGCCATCTTACTCAAGCCAAACAAATGCCTTTAACCGGATTAATCCGCAGTAAATATGTTTTAGCTAGAACCATTCATCAGCAAATTGGTCATTACAGAGAACAAGCGGCGAAAAAAGGTTTTCAATTTGCCTTATTTGAAAACGTAGCGGCACTGCAAACCAGTTTTGAGTTTTCTTACCAGTTTAAACCCGACAATTACCCCGCCAGACCGCCTTATTATCAGGGCAAGTTTAAATTCTCAAAGCATTACTATCCCATTATTGAAGAATTAAAAAGCACGGGGGAAGAGTTTGAATGTGCGAAAGCCATAGATTCAACAAGCCAAATTAAGCACTGGATTAGAAACTTAGTTCAGCGCGAAGAAGCTTCGTTTCGCTTGCCCTTAGCCAGCGGTTATTTTTATCCTGATTTTATCGCTGAATTAGTTGATGGACGATTGTTGGTCGTGGAATACAAAGGCGAAGTTTATAAAACCAATGATGATTCGCGCGAAAAAAATCTGGTCGGTGAATGCTGGGCGAATAGAAGTGATGGAAAGTGTTTGTTTTTGATGGCAGTAGCTAAAGATGCAACTGGTAGAAATGTTTATCAGCAAATTGAGCATGTGATTAAAAGATAAGTCGCTTAGAATAATTCACTTGATAATCAAAAGCTTATCAACCAAGCACTTAAAAATCATTCATTATGTTTTTAGTGTGGTGGTCTAAATGTGGTCGTTGAGGCAAAAAAAACCCGCACTAAGGCGGGTATCTTTTTTTAACTGCTTGTTTTCTCTTTAGTTTTTTGGTGGGTCGTGCGCGATTCGAACGCGCGACCATCGCATTAAAAGTGCGGTGCTCTACCGACTGAGCTAACGACCCGCTAAAGAAATGTCATTATATCAACATTTTCAGCTTATGCAAGCTTTTTTTAAAAAATGTAATTTTAAGACGGTTTAATAGCAAACTCTACACGGTTTCGCCCTGCTTCTTTTGCCTTATACAGCGCATTGTCTGCCCGAATCAGAGCCGCATCACAATTGCTATCGGTAACTTCCATTGCTGCAATGCCAATACTCACGGTAATAGCAATCGCAACATCGCCGAGCATCAAAGGATTATTTTTTATATCAAGGTGCAATCGCTCAGCAAAAACTTTGGCGGCAAAAATAGGCGTATCAGGCAGCAAAACAGAAAATTCTTCACCGCCTAAACGACCTGCTATGTCAGTTTTGCGCAAATTATTGCGTACCAGCATACTAAAATTTTTCAACAGCGCATCGCCGACGGCATGACCATAACCATCATTAACACGCTTAAAATAATCTATATCCAGCATTAATACAGCAACATTATGATCTTCAAAGCGTTGCACTCGCGCAAATTCTTTTTCAAGTAAATCCATAAAATGCCGACGATTATAAAGACTGGTTAAAAAGTCCATTGTCGCCATTTCCCATAACTGCCCTTGCAATTGAATGCGTTCAGTAATGTCTTGTTTTATTCCAACAAAATGCCGAATTACGCCTTTGTCATCTGTCACGGGCGTGATGCTTAATTCTTCGGTGTACAACGTTCCGTCTTTGCGTTTATTGGTGATTTTGCCGCACCATGTTTCGCCACTGAGAACAGTGCGCCACATGTCTTGATAAAACACTTCCTCTTGCTCACCTGACTTGACTAATTCAGACGGATTTTTGCCATAAGCTTCATTGAAACTATAGCCCGTTAGTTTTTCAAATGCGGGATTAACCCATTCAATTTTCGCGTCTATATCAGTAATCACAACGCCGTAACGCACGGCTTTTAACGCTGAAACCAACAGTCTGTCGCGTTCTTCTGATTTTTGTAAACGTTGTTCCAATTTGGCTCGGCTAATTGCGTAACGAATAGATCGCACCAAGCTATCGGTGTCAAAACTGCCTTTGATGATGTAATCTTGCGCTCCGGCTTCTAAAGCTTTTAGGGCAAAACTGGTGTCATCATGTCCTGTTAAAACAATAATCGGTAATGCGCCTGCAATATGCCGTCCAGTTTTAACCGTTTCGATACCTGTGGAATCAGGCAGCGATAAATCGAGCAATAACACGGCAGGGGGATTGTCCGCTAATTGCTGTTCAACCTCGCCCATCGTTGTCACCCAAGTGATTTCAAAACGAATTTCACCTGCACCGCGCAGTGCTGAGCGCACCAGATGTGCGTCACTAGGGTCATCTTCTATCAATAACACACGATAGCTTGTTGCCATGTTCATGATGCAACTCTTTTGGGCAATTTCACCAAGGCAAACCAATAATTATCGAGTTGACGAATGGCTTCAATAAACTGATCTATATCAACGGGTTTGGTAATGTATCCTGCCGCGCCCTTTTGATAGGAGGTTCTGATATCTTGATCTGTGTCAGAGGTTGTGAGTACAACCACAGGAATTGCCGCCAACTTTTCATCGGCTTTTATCGCACTTAAAAATTCACACCCATTCATGCGCGGCATATTGATGTCTACTAAAATCAAATCAGGACGCGGTGCGTTGCTATTTTGAGAACCTTCACGCCGCAAAAACGCCAATCCTTCAATGCCATCAAAAACATGGTGCAAATGACAAAAAACTCGATTTTCCTTTAAAGCCAAACGCACTAAATTAGCATCCGCTGGCTCATCTTCTATGAGTAAAATTTCAAAAGGTTCTGTTATTTCGTAAATCATTAATTAATCTCTATCGGGTAATTCAAAAATTACAGCTGTGCCAGACATAACGGAGCTTTCTATCCAAATTTTACCCGAACAGCTTTCCACTATTCTTCTAGCAATTGCAAGTCCAATTCCTGAACCTGATGTACTGTTGTGGTTTAAACGTTCAAAAATTTCAAATACGCGCTCACGGTATTCAACAGCAATGCCCGTGCCATTATCACTAATCGTATAGCGGCTTACTTTTCCGCTACGTTCGCCGTTAATGATAATTTTTGCAGTGGTATTGGCATTAATCGGCAGCCCATATTGCAAAGCATTATCTATGATTAGATAGAATAAATCGAGCAAGCGAGGACGGTCTAAACAAATAACGGGTAAATTTTTTGTCACAATTTCAACTTTTAATGCGTTTGGCGTTGAGAGCAGATGTTTATGAATTTGCTCCATAATGCTTTCTACGGATTCTAGTTGTAAAGCACCTCGCGGCTCAGCGGCAGCTAGATAAAGTTGAATGTCGTGTACCATGCTGTGTAACTTTTGCGCATCTTTTTGCAAATACCCAAGACAGTTTTTAATTTCTTGTTCTACATCGTTCATCAGCGGCTGAGGACTCGATAAAAGCTTTGCTAAATGCTGACTATAACTTCTTAAACGGCGCGTGGGTTCACTTAAATGATGGGCAGAAACCTTTGCAAAACGAGTTAAGGCGGCATTTGAAGATTGCAATGCCGCTTGGGTATTTTTAAATTCACTAATATCAATACATGAGCCAATAAAACCTGCAAATGCGCCTTGGGTGTCAAAACGCGGCACTCCCGAATCTAAAATCCACCGATATTCACCATCATAGCGTCTTAGGCGATACTCCATGTTAAAACTTTTTTGCAGTTCAAAATGGCTTACATAATACTGAAGGCAACGTTGAAAATCATCAGGATGCACACCTTCCGCCCAGCCATTGTTTAGCTCTTGCTCCAACGTTTTACCAGTAAAGACCAGCCACACTTTGTTAAACCAAATACAGCCTTTATCAAGCCCTGCCACCCAAATCAGCACAGGTGCAGAATCCGCCATCATCCGAAATCGCGCTTCGCTTTCTGATAATTCTCGCGTCATTTTGGTTGCCAAAACTAAAGCACGAGTGCGGCTAGTCAACAACTCCCAGCTCATTAAGGTCAAAAGCAGGGTTAGAAAAATGCCGCTAATAGCAATCACTTGTGCTTTTTGATTGTCTTCACTGGCTTCAAGAAGGGCAGTAGAGCAAATTGACACAGTCCAAAGATGCCCGCTCATTTCAATCTGCTGAATATTTTGGAGTAGCGTGTTTGAAGAATGGCAGGAGTTAGGCGTTCTATCACTGTCAAACATCCGCGATAAATCGCTCATAGTATTGCCGTCATAAACTTCCAGATTAATTTTTTTTAGCAAAAAAGTGCTTAATCCTTCCATAAAATCATCAATACGAAACGGCTCATAGACCCAACCGACGATATTTTCACGCCGCTCTGCCAAAGTATCATGCGGTAAGTTATTTTTATAAACCGGCAGATACATTAAAAAACCTGCTTGCACATGCGTTTTAGTTTCTTGCACTAGCTTTACTTTTCCTGAAATAGCGGCTTGATTGAAATCGCGAGCTCTTTGTAGGGCGACACGGCGAATGGGCTCTGAGTACATATCGTAGCCAAACGCGCGTAAGTTTCGACCTGCAAACGGTTCTAAATAAATAATGGATGTGTAAAACTCTTGCTCACTTTCGCGGCGCATTTTATAGTTTGGAAAACCGTCTTTTTGAATTTGTGCAATATGTTGTTTTTCTTGTGTTTTTGGCACAATCAAGGAAAATCCAACCCCTTGAATTCCCGGATATTTATCTGTTAAGTGTAATGTTTCAATGTACTTTTTAAACTCATCACGATCCACTGATTTTGATGCGGTAAACAAACCACGCGCACCCCGCAACACCTGTTCATAAGTATCCATACGGTGTTTAATGCGTGTTGTAATTTCATATACTTGAAAATCAAACTCATGTTGCAATTTATGCTGTGCTTCTTGCTTTGCGCTGTACCAAACTGAGTAAGTTAAAAACAACGAAACCGCTAAAATTATTACAGGAATAAACACGCCTGCGTGCTTGAAAAAATGTAAGTCTGACGATGAATTAACAGCCGAGTTTTTTCTTGTCATTTGTCTGCCTCACTTTCAATGAGGGTGGTTTTTTTATCAGATAATGGCAATTGAAAAGAAAAACAAGTCCCCATTCCCTCACCTGCCGATTCACACCAAATTTTTCCTTCGTGATGTTCTACGATGCGTTTACACAAAGCCAATCCCATGCCTGTACCTTCAAAGCGTGAGCGCGATTGCAGGCGACTAAAAAATTGAAACAGTCGGTTGATTTGTAGCGGATTAATGCCAATGCCATAATCGCGGATGCTAACTTTCCAACTTTTAGCTTTCACAACTGAATGGATTTCCACTAACAATGGTTGATGCGGTTCGCGATATTTAATGGCATTGCCGATTAAATTCATCAACAAACGAGTGAGTTCGTCATAGCTTGCAAATATTTCTGTCCATTCACCGCTTACATTCACAGTAATTTGCGCTTCAGTGATTGCTGGGGTTAAAAACATCAAAGCATCATCTAAAACTTCCCGACTATTAACCCACGCTTTTCTTTCGGTTTTACGACCGACGCGCGAATAATCAAGCAGCGATAAAATCATGGTATCCATCCGCCTTGCGCCTTCCAATGCAAAATTTAAGTTTTCGCTCTCTTCCTCATCCAGTTTTTCTTTCAGCGATCGCGCTAAAAGTTGCAAATGCCCTGTCACGGAGCGCAAAGGTTGACGCATATCGTGTGAAACGCTATACGCAAATTGCTCTAAATCCGTATTGGAACGCAACAAATCTTGTTCTGCTTGCTTAAGTTGCGTAATGTCTCTACTAACGCCAAAAATACCAATCACTTTTTGAGTATCAAAATCAAAAACCGGCCATTTGCTGGTGCTCACCCAACCTTTTGAGCCATCTTCATTATAGTAAGGATCAATTTTGTTCAGCAGCGGAATGCCTTGTGTAAAAACGGGCAATTCTTCTTCATAATAAATTTGCGCAGTTTCCGCAGGAAAAACTTCTAAGTCATGCTTGCCAACCAGGTCACGCCAGCTGTCATGGTGAGTAATATTTGCCAGCGTTTGACTGCAAAAACGAATCCTGCTGTTTTCGTCTTTAAAATAAATAAAATCAGAAGTATTTTCTAAAAAAGTCACAAAATCGCGATTTAATTCGCGCAATTCCGCTTCTGCAAGTTTGCGTTGCGTAACATCGCGAGTGACGGCAAGATGAACTATCTTACCATTTTCTAACATCGGTACTGCGTGGGTTTCCAACCAACGCCGTCCACCTTTTAAACCGCGCATTTCATATTCAAATTCCTTTTTTTCTCCTGCCAATACCTGTTGGTGCATTTTTGCAAAAGCACTTTGGTATTCAGGCAAAATCAGCGTTTCTAGCTGCTTGCCGAGAACTTGTTCTTCCGACTCTGCTTCAATCATTGCCAAGCCTGCTGCGTTTATTTGCATTAAACAACCCTCCGCATCAACAATTTTGATACATTCAGGCTCGGTTTCAATAATAGTACGCAAACGTAATTCGCTATTTTGCAGTTTTTCTTCTATTTGTTTTCGTTCGCTAATGTCATACATCACCACCAAGCGCAAATCTTTGAATAATTTAGAAATACGAGACGCAGTAATTAACGCTGTTTTCATCGTGCCATTTTTGCAACAAATATTGATTTCTAGCGGTGTAAAAGGTTGTCCCTCACCTTCAGATTTATCTACAGTTGCCTGCCATATTTCTCCCACCCTCTGCCGATAAGTTTCATCAGGATAGGCTTTTGGCCACCAAGATTGCAGTGTTGGAATGTCATTTAAGTCATAACCAAAAGTTTGTACAAAAGCTGGATTTAAATAAGTGATATTTCCGGCATCATCATTTAGTGCCATTGGCACAGGCGAGATTTCAATAATGGTACGAAAACGAGTTTCGCTGGCGGTCAATGCGAGTTCCATTAATTTGCGCTCAGTAATATCTTCATAAACGCCGAGCAAGCCAATTATTTGATTATATTGATTTTTCAGGGTGATTTTAGAAGTGCGCAGCCAAAGATTTCCCCCTGTTGGCGTTGTTTGCTGCTCATCATAAGAAATTTTGGAGATGTCCGAGGTAATCACCTCTTTGTCATCGTTACGGTAAAGCTCCGCTTGCTCCCTCCATGCCATTTGATAATCATCTTTTCCAATTAAATCAGTAGGATGTGACATGCCGGCATCTTTGGCGAAAGCCATATTGCAACCTAAATAATTCAGATTGCAGTCTTTCCAAAAAACTCGCATTGGCACTGTATCAATAATTCTTAACAATAGATTTTTAGATTCGGCTACAGCAATTTCGGCGGCTTTGCGTTCCGTAATATCACGCGAAAAACCCACCGTGCCGATAATTTCACCTTCAACAATCACCGGTGATTTATACGTTTCAAACCAAACGCGCTCACCATTGACTTCAACTTGCTCTTCCACTGTTTTTGCCTTGCCACTTGCCATCACCAACTTGTCATCGGCTCGATAGCTTTTTGCCAATTCTTCAGGCCAAATATCAAAATCAGATTTGCCCAATAAGAAATCTTCTGAGGCATATCCACACGCTTTCGCAAAACCTTGATTCACCGCTAAAAATTGACAATTTATATCTTTGAGCCAAATTAAAAACGGAAAATTGTTTAACAAAGCGCGTTGATAGCCTTCGCGCTGGCGCAATTCCATCTCCAGCTGTTTGCGAGCAGTAATATCGCGCGAAGAGTTAAAAAGCACCGGTTTACCATCTAACTGTAACGGAAAGCCACTGACTTCAACAGTAATTATCTTGCCGTTTTTGCAACGATGAAGCGTCTCGAAAATGGAAACTTCCTGTTTTGAAAATTGTGCTTTAACTATGTTTTTAAGCTCTTCATCATCCTCAAAACCTGCGTCCCAACGCCGCACATTCATTCCAATCATTTCTTCACGACTGTAGCCTAGACAAGCGCAGAATGAATCGCTGACTTCAAGAATATTGCCATCCACATCCAAAATATGAATACCGTCACTGGCATTGCGCAACAGGGCGATATTTTTTTCGCTTTCGCGTTGTAAGGCGCATTGTGCCAAGGCTCGCTCGGTAATGTCGCGAAAACTCCAGACTCTGCCAACCACTTTATCGTTGATGCGTTGCGGCATTGAGCTTCGTTCAATAATTTTGCCGTTTTTAAAACTAAAAACATCAAAAGAAATTGCCTCAGGATGTGCATATAACTCATGTACTCTTTGCAAAAAGCTCTCAGGGTCAACCAATTGCTCCAATATATTTTGCAGAGCAGCCATATCGTCATTTTTAGCAATCACATCCGCACTGACATCCCACAATTGAATAAAGTTTTTATTATGCAAAACCCAATGATTGTTAAGATCAACCACCAAAATGGCATCACTGGAAGATTCCAAGGTTGCATGAAGTAGCGATAAGGATTTTTCTATCTCAAGCTCTGTTTGTTTGCGCTCGGTGATGTCGGTAAAGGTGACTAATAAGCCATTTTCAAAGAAAATTCCTGAAATAATCATCACCTTAACATCGCCATTTTTGCAGGTGACATGATATTCAGCCGGAGGAATTTCTGAATTATTCAGCGTTGCTTGATTAAGAGCTTCTGTCCAAATCACGGTTGCTTGTTGTCGATACGCCGGATCAGGATAAGCTAAGGCGTACCAATCTTCTATGGTAGGAATCTCGTCTATTGTGTAACCAAACATGCGCTTAAATCGCTCGTTGATATACAGCAATTTTCCACTCATATTTGTTAAACCTAATGCCAGCGGCATTTGTTCAATTAATAAACGCAGTTTTTGTTCGCTCGTGCGTAATTTTTCCTCCATCCGTTTGCGTTTGCCAATATCCACAACCGTGCCAATGTAGCCTGAAATCACGTTTTTCTCGTCGCGAATTGGCGTATTTACCCCATAAACCCAAGTAATTTTGCCATTAGGTTGTTGAAAACGATATTCCAACGAAAAGTTTTTTTGTTCTCGTATTGAGATTTCCCATTCGCGATACACTTTTTCACGATCTTCAGGCATCAGGGCAGAAGCCCAGCCTGTGCCATGCGCTTGCTGATACGTTAAGCCGGCAATTTCGCACCATTTGGTGTTCACAAAAACGCAATTGCCTGTTGCGTCCGTTTGATAAATCCCTACCGGATTCACCTGCGTTAGCAATTGGAAGAAATTTTTACTCTCTTGCAATTGCTGCGTTCTGCTGCGCAGTGCTTCTTCCATGATTTTGCGTTCCGTAATATCTTGCACAATGCCAATAAATTTCAGCGGTGTGCCATCATCGGCAAATAAAGCTCTTCCTGCGGAGCGAAACCAATGAATTTTGCCATCCGCTAAAATTGTGCGATATTCCACATCGTATTTTTCGCGTGTCGTTAAATGAGTATGATGAGCATCTAACACAAATTGTTTGTCGTCTGGATGAATCAAAGCCAAAAAATCATCCCATGTTGGCGATTCTTGAGCTGTTATTTGCGCTATGTGAAAAGTCATGCGCGACCAATTTTGCTTGTTGTGAACAAAATCATATTCCCACGAACCAATCTCGCCATATTCTTGGCTTAAATTCAGACTCTCTTCGCTGTCTTGTACTTTTTGTTCGCTGAGTTTTCGTTCTGTGATGTCAAAAAAAGTAGTGACAAAATAATTATTTACAAAAGGCGAGGTGGAAATAAAAAACCATTTTTGGCTAAGTGGGCTGAGCATTTCTATTTGCTCTGCTTGATTTAAAATTTGATGCTGTTGCCAAAATAAGGTGATGGATTCTGACGACATGCCATACAGTTCGGTCGCTAAATTGCCAACAACATGCTCGGAACGGCGATCAGCCGTTGAATAAAAAGCTTTATTCACCTCAATAATTCGATAATCCACCATCTGTTTATGTTCATCATAAACAATTTCATTCAGAGCAACGCCTTCGGTCATGGTGTCGAACAACAAACGAAACTTTTGCTCGCTGGCGCGTAATTCTGCCTCAGCATTTTTGCGTTCGGTAATGCTATTTATAAACACAAAAAAACGCTCTCCCAGAGTTTTTATATACAAAACATTCACTTCTACATCAGCAATTGAACCATCTTTGTGACGATGCTGTGTTTCAAACCTATCGTGTCCTGTTTCTATAATCTTTTGAATCCGTGCAGCTATTTCTTCAGGCATTTCTTTAGCTTCAATATCCGTAATTCTCATGTTCAATAATTCCGCACGAGAATAGCCCAGCATGTTGCAGAGCGAGGTGTTGACCTCTAAGAAATTCCCGCTAAAGTCATTACTCCAAAAACCGCTGAAAGAGGCTTCAATAATCGTTTGATATTGAATGTCTTTTTGCTTTTGTTCGGTAATATCAATTCCTGTGCCTAGCAAATGTGTGTCATTATCTTGCTTTAAAACGTTGCCGATAAAATGAAAACTGCGAAAACTTCCGTCTGCAAGTTTCAATTCCGCCTGTACTTCAGTTTCTCCGTTAGCAAACCCTTCTGCTATTTTTTCGGCTATCAACGTTTCATCGTGCGGAGCGATGATACTCAGCACATTGGCTTGCGCCATTTTTAAACCGTCTTTTCCCAATAAATGCGCGAGTGTGTCATTGCAGTCGACTAAGCGTCCTTTTTCATCCAGCCGATAAAACACCCCCGGCAAGCTATCAATCAGCACTTTAGAAAATGCGATTTCTTGGCGCAAATTGGCTTCTATGGTTTCGCGCTCAGTGATTTCAAGCTTTAATTGTTGATTTAGGGCTTGCAGTTGTTCAGGATTAGGTAAATCTAATAAATGCGGTAATAGCGGAAAAATATGGATAGCTGTATAGATGGAAATAATGGCGGTGATTGCAGCGAAGATTGTTTCTAACCAATACCAAGGCTGCCAATAAGTGATAACGTGGATTAAATGCGTTGTGCCACACGCCAAAATAAACGCGGCAAATAACCAGAGAATAAACTTAAATTCTTGTTCTTCGCGTTTTCTTCTCAGATATTCCAAAGCAATCGGAATTGAGAAATAAGCTATAAATATCAATAAATTACTAATAACAGAGATGGTTAATAGCACTTGAGAGTTTGCTATGCAAAAGCGGTGCGGCAAAAAAGAAGTTGCCGCGAAGAGTTCAACAAGCCAGTTCATCATAAGATTTTTTGAGTGTTTTATTTCAAACTGTTGATAAAACTTGTCTAATGTTAAGAAACATGGTTTTCAAGTTAGTTTTAGAGACGTAAAGAATGATTTACGTCTCTAGGCTAAGCTGTTTTTAACTATTTTGAAAAATGCGCTGTTTCTGAATAGATATTATTTATCTTAAAAAACATTAGTTTAGCGACGAAGCTGTTCTAATGTTAAACAAACAGAAGGTTTTGCGGATGCTTTAACAATGCCAACGTAAACTGGCGGTATGAACTGGCGCGTCCCACAATGCTAATAATTCATCATCCATTAAAGTCACTGTAATTGAACAACCTGCCATGTCGAGCGATGTGGTGTAATTGCCCACTAAGGAGCGTGCAATATTCAATCCCTGTTGTTGCAAAAGTTGTGCGGCAATTTCATACACCAGATAGAGTTCCATTGCTGGCGTTGCGCCGAAGCCATTGATGTGTAATAAAATTTGTTGATTTTTTTCAGGTTGCAAATCTTCCACAATTGCATGAATTAATTGCTCAACCATCGTGTTTGCGTTGCTCAGTTTTTGAGTTTGCCTTCCATGTTCGCCATGAATCCCCACGCCCATTTCAATCTCATCTTCTGCCAAAATAAAGGTTGGCTTTCCTAGAGCGGGAACAGTGCAGCTTGTTAATGCCAATCCCATTGATGCGGTGTTTGCATTGACTTTATCGCCTAAAGCTTTGCAAGTTGCTAAATCCGCACCTTGTTCGGCAGCCGCTCCAACTATTTTTTCCACGAGTAAAGTGCCTGCAACACCACGCCGTCCGGTGCTGTGGTTTTTCGGTAATGAAACATCATCAGCCACTAAAACAGTGGCATTTGCGCAATCTAGCATTTCGGCGGCGATTTCAAAATTCATCACATCGCCGGCATAATTTTTTACGATAAATAACACGCCGCCGCCATTTTCCACCGCTTGTGCCGCTGCCAACATTTGATCGGGCGTTGGTGAAGTGAAAACTTGTCCGGGGCAAGCCGCATCTAACATGCCTAAGCCGACAAAACCTGTGTGTAAAGGCTCATGCCCTGAGCCGCCTCCTGAGATGAGTGCGACTTTTCCGGCGCGAGTTGGATTAGTGCGGGTTATAAAATGCGGCTGTTGATGAAACTGCACAATATCCGCGTGAGCTTTCGCAAAACCGCTTAAACTTTCTTCTAACAATGTATCAATGGCGTTCAGAAATTTTTTCATAATTAAATCCCCTCATAAGGCATGTTTTTTTAAAGAGCTTTTAGCTTTTCAGTCACTTCTTGTATATCTTCCATAATCCAAGTGGGTGCGTAATCGAGTGTTGTTAATTCTTCGCGCGTGGAAATTCCTGTTAAAACCAATAAGCTGCGAATACCTGCATTCACTGCGCCGAGAATATCAGTGTTTAATCTGTCGCCAATTGCAATGGTTTCTGCGGGATCAACACCTAATAAAGCAATTGCTTGTTGATACATAATGGGTTCAGGCTTTCCAACCACCGTTGGTGCAACATCGGTTGCTGCTTGAATTGCCGCTAAAATTGCGCCATTGCCATGAGTAATGCCGCGTTCTGTCGGCAAAGTAACATCCGCATTTGTGCCGACAAATTTTGCTCCCGCACGAATATTTAACGTTGCAGTCGCCAATTTATCCCACGACAAATTTTTATCTAATCCACATACCACAATATCTGCACCTGCATTCGGTGTTTCTGACGTGTTAATTTCATAAATATCAGTCAGAGTGAAACCTTTTTCTAGCAAAGGTCTTCTTGCACCTTCTGCACCGATCACAAACACTTTTGTTTCTGCTGGATTATGTTGCTGAGCAAGGTACAACGCCGTTGCCATACTGGAAGTAAGAATTTCACTCTGTGCAACAGCTACCCCCATCCGCGCCAATTTTGCCACATATTCATCTTGTGTCATTCCTGCATTGTTTGTTGCCAAAATAAAAGGCAATTTTTTATCACGCAGAAGTTGAAAAAACGGCACTAATCCCGGCAAAGGCTGTTCGCCATGCCATAACACACCATCCATGTCGATGATAAGAGCGCGGATATTGGTAAAGTTTTGCATAGAAGTAAATCTCGTTTGATATGAAGGGTAAGATTTAAGTTTACCTTAAAAATATAGGCTTGTGGCTTTAGATTTTTGCAGAAAAAAAGCAAGCTATTGAGTGATTAATTATTTTCGTTTTTTGGAAAGTATTTAAAATGAACAGAGAATGAACCAGAATTTAAATGTAGGTAGTTTTGCCGCATCTTTACCTTAAACCGCAACAAATGCCGGAAAAATTTTAAAAAAATATTCAATATGAGCGTTAGCGGAATTTACAACACTTGTTGTTTTTTTGTTATTATTTTCGCTATTTAGCAAAAGTCTTTTATATTCAGATATTTATAAAAAACATTGACTCTACGCTGTTTTGCTTGGTTCAGCAGCAGCAAGCTAATAACGTAACCCTTTGAAATATAATTTTTTACAGCCATTCAACAGAGGATTTTATCTAGCAATTAGCAACTAAAAGTTGGCAAATAATATGCTTTTTAAATTCAAAACATAACTTTGAGCTTATAGTGTTATTGCCAATATTAAATTGCGATTTCCTGTCCGCTTAGCTGTGCTTGATTCCTAATCAGCTTGGGCATTGACAGCCATGCCCTTTCTACTTTACAGTTACCCCCGCATAAACAAGTATGTAACCAACTATAATATAACCAATCGGAGCACATATCATGGCAAAACCATTAATACAAATGGCATTAGATTCATTAGATTTCGACGCAACTGTCGCATTAGCAGCAACTGTTGCACCTTATGTTGATATTTTTGAAATCGGAACTCCATGTATTAAACACAATGGCGTTAAGCTGGTTAAAGCATTAAGAGAAAAATTCCCAAGCCATCTGTTGTTAGTTGACTTAAAAACTATGGATGCTGGTGAATACGAAGCAACTCCTTTCTATGCTGCTGGCGCTGACATTTGTACAGTTTTAGGCGTATCTGGTCTTGCAACTTGCACTGGCGTTATCAAAGCTGCAAAAGCTCATGGTGCAGAAGCGCAAATTGACTTGATTAACGTTGATGACAAAGTAGCTTGCGCACGTGCAACTGTTGCTGCTGGTGCTCAAATCATGGGTATTCACACAGGTTTGGATGCACAAGCTGCAGGTCACACTCCTTTTGCAGACTTAAATGCTATTGCAGCATTAGGTTTACCAGTTAGAATTTCAGTTGCTGGCGGTATTAAAGCATCTACAGTTCAAAACGTAGTAAGAGCAGGCGCACACATTATCGTTGTTGGTGCTGCAATTTACGGTGCACCATGCCCTGCAACAGCTGCAAAAGAGATTCGTGATTTAGCTAATGCTGCATGAATAGGTAACCCCATGCATCAGCAACTCATTTTAGACAAAATCACAAGTATTTTAACAGCAACGAATGATTCTTATGATGAAAAGTTAGTTGGAATGCTTGACAAGGCTTCACGCATTTTTGTCTCTGGCGCAGGACGTTCAAAATTAGTTGGCAGCTTTTTTGCCATGCGACTCATGCACAGCGGCTACGATGTAAGTTTCGTAGGTGAAATCGTGACACCGAGTATCAAACGCGGTGATTTATTGATTGTAATTTCTGGTTCTGGTGAAACAGAACAATTGCTAGCATTCACAAAAAAAGCGAAAGAAGTCGGAGCTGAGATTGTATTAATTTCGGCAAAAAGCAGCTCTACTATTGGCGATTTAGCTAACAACGTTTTCCAAATCGGCAGTGCAGAACAATACGGTAAAGTCAAAGGTATGCCTATGGGTACTGTCTTTGAACTATCTACGTTAGTTTTTCTAGAAGCTATGATTTCTCATGTAATTCATGAGAAAGGTATTGCTGAAGAAGAAATGAGAGCTAGACACGCTAACTTGGAATAATGCTGAAAAGAACGGGTGGCTTTTGTGTCACTCGTTCTTTACTCTTTGAATAGAGTAACGCAAAACATCAAAAATATAGTCATAAAGTCGCCCGCTGATAAAAATCAGCTCTTAAATAACTTACCAAACATTAATGAAGGAGAAGAATATGACTTCGCGTAGAACATTAGCGAACGCCATACGCGCTTTAAGCATGGATGCTGTACAGAAAGCAAACTCTGGACACCCCGGTGCGCCAATGGGAATGGCGGATATTGCCGAGGTTTTGTGGAATGACCATTTGAGTCACAACCCAACCAACCCAAACTGGTCAAACCGTGACCGTTTTGTTCTTTCCAATGGCCATGGCTCAATGCTAATTTATTCATTGCTGCATTTGAGTGGCTATGACTTGCCTATGGAAGAGCTTGCCACTTTCCGCCAATTACATTCAAAATGTGCTGGACATCCTGAATATCACTATGCACCAGGTATCGAAACAACAACTGGTCCTTTAGGTCAAGGTATTACTAACGGTGTTGGTTTTGCAATGGCAGAAAAGTTGCTGGCAGACCAATTCAACCGTCCAGGACATGACATCGTCGATCATTACACCTATGTTTTTATGGGTGATGGTTGTTTGATGGAAGGCGTTTCGCATGAAGCATGTGCACTTGCGGGTACTTGGGGCTTAGGAAAGTTAGTAGCATTCTGGGATGACAATAACATCTCTATTGACGGTCATATTGACGGTTGGTACACGGATGACACTGTAAGACGTTTTGAAGCTTACGGTTGGCACGTTATCTCTGTCGACGGACACGATTCTGAAGCAATCAATGCAGCTATCGTATTAGCGAAAAAAGTAACAGACAAACCTTCTTTAATTTGCTGTAAAACAATTATCGGCTACGGTTCACCTAACAAATCTGGAAGCCATGATTGTCATGGTGCTGCATTAGGGTTAGCAGAAGTTGCGGCAACTCGCGAATTCTTAGGATGGACTCACGAACCTTTTGTTATTCCAGCAGAGGTTTATACAGGTTGGGATGCAAAAGCAAAAGGCGCGAAAACAGAAGCAGAATGGGATGCTAAATTTGCAGCTTACGCGGCTGAATACCCAGCTGAAGCAGCCGAATTCAAACGTCGTATGGCAGGTGAATTACCAGCGAATTGGGAAGTAGCAGCGAGTGCTTTAATTGCTGAAACTAATACAAAAGCTGAAAACTTAGCATCACGTCAATCTTCACAAAAAGTAATTGCTGGATTAGCACCAACGTTACCTGAGTTTTTAGGTGGGTCTGCTGATTTAACTGGATCTAACTTAACCAGTTGCGCAAGCTTTAAACATGTTAGCGGAAAAGAGCCTGGTAACTACATTTCTTATGGCGTACGTGAATTCGGTATGTTCGCTATTATAAATGGCATGGCTTTGCACGGTGGTTTATTGCCTTACGGTGGAACATTCCATATGTTCTCTGATTATGCAAAAAGTGCTTTGCGTATGGCTGCATTGATGAAAATACGCACTATCGCTGTTTTGACCCATGATTCTATCGGTCAAGGTGAAGATGGTCCAACGCATCAACCTATTGAGAACACTTCTGCAATGCGCTACATTCCAAATATGGATGTTTGGCGTCCTGCTGACACTACAGAAACAGCTGTTGCTTGGGTAGCAGCAGTAGAACGCATGAATGGCCCAACTAGTTTAGTATTAAGCCGTCAAGCTTTACCTTTCATTGCTCGTACTGAAGATCAAATTGCTGCTATTCGTAAAGGAGCTTATGTAATTTCCGAAGCAGCTGGCGATGCTAATGTGATATTAATTGCAACAGGATCAGAAGTTGATTTAGCTTTAAAATCTCAAGCAGCATTAGCAGAAAAAGGTATTCAAGCTCGCGTTGTTTCTATGCCATCCACAAATGTATTTGATCGTCAAGATCAAGCTTACAAAGACAGCATTTTAACACCAGGTGTAAAACGTGTTGCTATTGAAGCTGGCATTACTGATTTCTGGCGCAAATATGTTGGGTTAGAAGGTGGTGTTGTAGGTATTGATACTTTCGGCGAGTCAGCACCTGGCGGTGTTTTAATGAAACATTTTGGTTTCACTGTTGAAAATGTTGTCAAAAACGTAGAAGCAGTACTTTAATTATAAATATACATTAACTCCTTAAAAGCTAAAAACATGGTTTTAAAGGAGTTTTGATTTACTTTTTATGAACTCATAGGGGAACAGCGTGAAAAAAAATATTTTAACAAAAAGTGCATTTGCAATATTACTGTTAGCTAGCACGGTTGTTGCTGCTGAAGAACAATATCCTGCAACAGATTTTCAACCAACCGTAGTTTATTCTGATGCCGCAGCAGGAAGCAGTGAAAGCTCAGCAGCAAGCAGCGAAGCAGCTACACCATCAGCTACAGAAGATAAATCTGAACAAAATGTTGAAAAAGCAGAATCATCAAATAATATGTTGTTTGGTTTAGTTATTTTGGCAGTAGCAGGTGGTTTTTTTCTAAGCAATAAACCTAAAGCAAAAAAAGCATCAAGCGCAGCATCTACACCTGCTCCTACTTATTCAGCAGAAACAAGTGGTGCAACTGGTGTTGAAAAATACTTGCAAGCTAGAAATGTATCAAATGCAACAGGTGTTGAAAAATATTTAGCGAAAAAAGAAGTTGCTGATAAAGAAGCTTCTTTAACAGGTGTTGATAAATACTTACGCAATCGTGGCTAATTGTTTTGCTTGTTTGTAGTCGTACATAAAAACACTTGAAAAGGTCTTGTCTCTTATAAACAGAGCAAGACCTTAATTGCATTAGAAGACCTTAGAATTTTAAATCCAAATATGTTGTTTAATATTCTTAGCTACCGCTGTGATTTTATACTCAATCATAGCTTTACTATATGTACAAAATTTTAATATAAATCCTTAAAGGTACTATCATGGCAAAAAACTTACTTGAACAATTGAAGGAAATAACTGTCGTAGTTGCAGATACAGGCGATATCCAAGCGATTGAAACCTTTACACCGCGTGACGCTACTACTAATCCTTCCTTAATTACTGCTGCCGCACAAATGCCACAATATCAAGGCATTGTTGATGATACTTTAAAAGGTGCGAGAGCTACTTTAGGTGCAGAAGCAGAAGCAGCACAAGTTGTCTCTCTAGCTTTTGATCGCTTAGCTGTATCTTTTGGTCTTAAAATACTGGAAATTATTCCAGGTCGTGTTTCTACTGAAGTTGATGCGAGATTATCGTTTGATACTGAAGCAACTGTTGCCAAAGGTCGTGAACTGATTGCTCAATACGAAGCAGCGGGTATTTCTAAAGATCGTATTTTGATTAAAATCGCCGCAACTTGGGAAGGCATTCAAGCTGCAGCGGTATTAGAAAAAGAAAATATTCACTGTAACTTAACGTTATTGTTCGGATTACACCAAGCGGTTGCTTGTGCTGAAAATGGCATTACTTTAATTTCTCCTTTCGTAGGTCGTATTTTAGACTGGTACAAGAAAGACACTGGCAAAGACTCTTATGCTCCAGCAGAAGATCCAGGTGTATTGTCTGTAACTGAAATTTACAACTATTACAAAAAATTCGGTTATAAAACTGAAGTCATGGGTGCAAGTTTCCGTAACGTAGGCGAAATTACTGAATTAGCAGGTAGCGATTTATTAACTATTGCTCCTTCTTTATTGGCTGAATTGCAAGCGACTGAAGGCGAATTACCACGCAAATTGGATGCTGAAAAATCAGCAAGCATGGAAATTACAAAACTTTCTATCGACAAAGCAACTTTCGATGCTATGCACGCAGAAAACCGCATGGCAACTGATAAATTAGCCGAAGGTATTGACGGTTTTGCTAAAGCGTTAGTGACTTTAGAAGACTTATTGGCAGCACGTTTAGCCACATTAGAAGCTTAAGAAGTCGCCTTTATTTTAAGGTAAACTATCGACAGATAACATCTCTTTTAGGGATGTTATCTGTTCTTGTTTAAGCTCTTACCACTCAAATTCAGAATTGCTCCAATTGGTGTAGTTCATATAAAAACAGGATTTCAAATCAACATGGCACAAAAAATTTTAGACGTAGTAAAACCCGGTGTTGTCACTGGTGATGATGTACAAAAAGTATTTGCAATCTGTAAAGAAGGTAACTTTGCATTGCCAGGCGTAAACGTTATCAGCACTGATTCTATCAATGCCGTATTAGAAGCAGCCGCAAAAGCAAAATCAGCCGTTATTATTCAGTTTTCTAATGGCGGCGCACAATTTGTGGCTGGCAAAGGATTAAAACTGGAAGGTCAACAACCTAATATTTTAGGGGCGATTTCTGGCGCACAACATGTTCATTTATTAGCTGAACAATATGGCGTACCAGTGATTTTGCACACTGACCATGCAGCGAAAAAATTATTACCTTGGATTGACGGTTTATTAGATGCGGGTGAAAAACATTTCGCAGCAACTGGCAAACCTTTATTCAGCTCACACATGCTGGATTTATCTGAAGAAAGCTTGGCAGAAAACATCGAAATCTGTGCTAAATATTTAGAGCGCATGTCAAAAATGAACATGACTTTAGAAATTGAATTAGGTTGCACAGGCGGTGAAGAAGACGGCGTAGACAACAGCCACATGGATCATTCTGCGTTGTACACGCAACCAGAAGACGTTGCTTATGCTTATGAGCATTTGAGCAAAATCAGCTCACGTTTCACAATTGCAGCTTCTTTCGGTAACGTACACGGTGTTTACAAACCAGGTAACGTAAAATTAACACCAACGATTTTGCGTGATTCACAAACTCACGTTTCAGAAAAATTCGGCGTACCAGCTAACAGCTTAGACTTCGTATTCCACGGTGGTTCAGGTTCAACCGCTGAAGAAATTGCAGAGTCTATCAGCTATGGCGTTGTTAAAATGAACATTGATACCGATACACAATGGGCATATTGGAACGGTATCAGAGAGTTTTATTTGAAAAATGAAGGCTTCTTACAAGGTCAAATCGGTAACCCAACTGGTGAAGACAGTCCAAATAAAAAATACTACGATCCACGAGTTTGGGTGCGTGCAGCGCAAGTGAGCATGGCTACTCGTTTGGAACAAGCATTTGCAGAACTGAACGCAACTAACACGCTGTAAGTTCCTACAATGAACACAAAGGTCGATACGGCAATCGTATCGGCCTTTTTTTATGTCTGTTGATAAGTGATTTATCTATAGCAATATTATTCTAAGAGCAAAAATAATCATGAGCGATCAAATCAATATTATGGTGCTGCGCCATGCTGCGTTTTACAGCCCATTACTTTATGCCATCAGCGGTGGATTTTTAAAAAATCAAGGTTTATCAGCTAATTACCAAATAGCGACTCCTGATAAAACCATTGCCGCCAGTTTAAAGAATGGCTCAGTACAAATAGCACAACTTGCCGTTGCAGCAAGTTTTCCTGAGTTAGAACGTGGTGAAACTCCTGAAATTGTTCATTTTGCGCAAATTAATCAACGCGACGGTTTTTTTATTGCAGGAAAACCACAAATCGAACCATTTAGTTGGCAACCATTAATTGGCAAAAAAATTTTAGTTGATCATTTGTTTCAACCTGTCGCGATGTTTAAATACGCGTTGCATAAATTAGGCATTGATTATCAACAGCTTGAAGTTATTGATGCCGGTGATGTGGCTGCTATGGATGCAGCTTTTAGAGCAGGACAAGCCGATTACATTCATCAACAAGGAGCTGCACCGCAACAATTAGAATATGAAGGCAAAGCTCAAGTTTTAGCTGCGGTGGGCGATGTGATTGGTGATGTAGCTTTTAGCAGTTTATGTGCAACGCGAACTTGGTTGAAAACTGAGCAAGCACAATTATTTATGACCGCTTATCGGCAAGCTTGCGCGGCAATAGTAGTCACGCCAGCCATTGAAATTGCCGCTTCTGTACAAAGTTTTTTTCCACAGATTGCACCAGAAGTTTTAACGCAAACAATTGCTCACTATCAACAATTGGGCTGTTGGTCAGCAGACCCCGTGATTAGTGAAAATTCTTATCAAACTTTATTGGATGTTTTTGCATACAATGGTTTGATTAAGCAACGTCATCCGTATCACGCAGCAATTGTGCCTGCGCCTTGCTGAAATTTACGCGGCAGAGAAAAGTGACCAAAACTAAGTAACAGGTGTTATGAACTGTATGTCGAAAACGCTTATCGAATCTATGAAAAATTTTCAAGACGACTGGTCGTCTTGAAAATTTCAGAATATAAAAGCAATTTACAAAATATCTTCGTTGTTACAAGTTCTTAGATAGTTTTGCAAATACAACTATGAGGATTTTTCTACATTTCTTAGCTTGATTTCAGCTGATATTTGTAGAAAAGGACTTTGTTTTGGGCATCATCAGTAAATAATTCATTTAAGGTTTTACCTCACAGGCTTCCTATCATACAATTTAGTGGCTGAAAGCTTTGAGCCGCTTTAAAAGCTCACTAATAATAATACTTGGAGGATAGTATGTTTAAAATTCGTTATTTAGTTGCCACTATTATACTAACTAGCACAATGTCTGTTGCTTCTGCTTGGGAAGCATTACCCGTGACTGCACCAGCACCAGCGGATAACCCAACCACTGCTGAGAAGGTTGAATTAGGCAGTATGCTTTATCACGACCCACGTTTATCATCAACAGGCACCGTGTCTTGCTCTTCTTGCCATAACACCATGTTAGGCGGAGAAGACAATCGCCCTAATTCTATGGGTGTACACGGTAAAACAGGTGGACGCAGTGCACCAACCGTATGGAACTCAGCCTTCAACAAAGTGCAATTCTGGGACGGCAGAGCAGCAAGCCTAGAAGCACAAGCCGCAGGTCCTGTAACAAATCCAATTGAAATGGGCATGGGCAGCTGGGATGACGTAGTCGCACGTTTAAAAGCGATTGATGGTTATCAACGCGCCTTTACTGAAGCATTTGGCCCTAATTCTATTAACAAAGACAACGCCACCAAAGCTATTGCAGCTTACGAAAGAACGTTAATCACTCCGCACAGTGCTTATGACAAATACGTTGGCGGTGATAAAGCTGCTTTGACTGCACAACAAGTTAAAGGCATGAATAAGTTTGCCGAATTAGGATGCTCAAGCTGTCACAGTGGAGCTACATTTAATGGCGGCGGTAGTTTCCAAAAATTCCCAGTGCGCGATGCCAGCTCTTATGAAGCGCAATATCATTTAATGCAAGATAAAGGTTTAGCAGAAGTCACTAAAAAACCAGAAAACGAACACTTCTGGAAAGTACCAACATTGCGTAACATTGCGTTAACTGCGCCTTATTTGCACAATGGCTCAGTACATACTTTAGACCAAGCTGTTGAAATTATGGCGAAATTGCAATTAGGTAAAACCTTAAACAAAGCAGACACGACTGATATTGTCGCGTTTTTAAATGCTTTAACAGGCCCATTCCCAAAACAACAAATACCAGCATTACCAGCAACACCTGGAAAAACTTTTAATAAATAAGTTTCTCTAAATCAAACCTTTCAGGTAGCAACTGCCTGAAAGGTTTTTTTTTTAAATGGAGTAAAGAAATGCTGAAAAAACTATTAATCATGGCATTATTCTCAGGCAATATTTTCGCCACGCCTGTGAATGTGAATAAAGCGGATGCCAAAACAATTGCTGAATCTTTGAAAGGAATCCCCCTTAAAAAAGCAGAAGCCTTTGTTGCCAATCGCGTTAAGAAGGGCAACGTTTATAACATTAATGACTTAAAACGAATGATGGTGATTGATGAAAAAACTATTCTTATAAATCAATCAGATATTTTATTTTTCGATCGAAGCACTAGCACCCGCCATGCCCGTAATCGCAACCGACATGGACGCGATTCTCTTAATAGTCAACCATAAAGCAATCGTTGTATTAACTTAAAATAGTATGTTGCAAAATTGCTAACACTAAAAATATGTTTTTATTGACGATATTCTTTATTTACATCCAAGCTATGGCGTTTTTTATTTAACCCATAATAGAGGATTGAAAAATGAAGCAATTATTTCTGATATGTGCGTTGTTTTCAGCGAATGTTTTTGCTACCCCCGTCAACATTAACACGGCTGATGCCAAGACACTGTCAGAAGCTTTGGCTGGAATAGGGATGAAAAAAGCTGAAGCGATTGTGGCATATAGAACTAAAAATGGTTCTTTTAAAACTATTGATGATTTAAAACGTGTTTCAGGGATTGGTGTCAAAACGTTTACCGTAAATAAAGCCGATATTTTATTATCCGATTCCCAATCAGCCCAAATTACAGCAAAAACGACTTCAGCAACACCAGAATCTGCCCCGCTAACAAGAAACTATGCTTTAAAAAATAAACACTTGTGTGTTTTCAAGCGATTGTTTTCACGCTTTGTAGTCTATCTGCAATCTCTGTAGCCTGCACCAAAACTTTTATTTTCAGTGTCCAAATAGAGTGAGGCAAAATAGTGCTGTAAACCGCCCATTGTCAAAACTTGCTTTAAACGGATGTATCGCCAATTTCGTTGCATTCCAAACATTACCGACTCATTCGTTAATTACTTTTGCAAAATCAACAACAAACAGCCTTTTAACCTGAGTGTGTAATGCGGTATAATGCCGCGCTTATAGACTTTAACAGATTGATTTTTATCACTTCCTTTTAACACATAACGAACTAACCCTGTGTCCACTACTCTCGAAGAAACTCTTGCGCAAGCGTTACAAGCGATTGCCGCAGCAACAGAACTTAATCAATTAGACCAAGTTCGCGTCGATTATCTGGGTAAAAAAGGTTTTTTTACCTTGCAAATGAAAGAACTCGGTGCGCTTGACCCCGAACAACGCCGCAGCGTAGGGCAAGTGATTAATACCGCTAAAAATGAATTCCAACAACAACTGGAGCAGAAAAAAACAGCTCTGGAAACTGTCGCGCTCGAACAACGGCTTGCGAATGAATCGGTTGATGTCACTCTATCTGGTCGCGGACAAGCAGTGGCTGGTTTGCATCCGGTGACAATGACTTTGCGCCGGATTAATAAAATTTTCGCCAGCGTCGGATTTAATGTGGTGGAAGGGCCTGAAATTGAAGATGATTATCACAATTTTGGCGCGTTGAATATTCCTGCGCACCATCCGGCTCGCGCCATGCACGATACGTTTTACTTTGATGCGCACACCGTCTTAAGAACACATACTTCGCCCGTGCAAATTCGAGTGATGGAATCAGAAAAACCACCGTTGAAAGTGATTGCACCGGGGCGGGTTTATCGTTGTGATTCGGATTTAACGCATTCGCCGATGTTTCATCAAGTTGAAGGCTTTTTAGTGGATACGGATGTGAGTTTTTCCGATTTAAAAGGCGTGATTTACGAATTTTTACGCGCGTTTTTTGAAAAAGATATTCAAGTGCGCTTTAGACCTTCTTACTTTCCGTTCACAGAACCTTCTGCCGAAGTGGATATTGAATGCGTGATGTGCGGCGGCGCAGGCTGTCGAGTTTGCAGTCACACAGGTTGGCTGGAAGTAATGGGCTGCGGCATGATTCATCCTGAAGTGTTTAAATCCGTTGGCATTGATAACGAACAATTTAGCGGTTTTGCGTTCGGCATGGGCGTTGAGCGTTTAGCAATGTTGCGTTATGGCATTAATGATTTACGGTTGTTTTTTGAAAACGATCTGAAATTTTTGCAACAATTTAATTAAGGACGACAAATAATGCAAATAAGTGAAGCATGGTTAAGAGAACTGGTTAATCCTGCCATTTCCAGCGCGGAATTGGTGGCGCAATTGACAATGGCAGGCTTGGAAATTGATTCCATCACGCCCGTTGCCGCAGAATTCAGTGGTGTGGTCGTTGGTGAAGTTCTGGAAATGGAAAAACATCCAGACGCTGATAAATTACGGGTGTGTAAAGTTGCAGTCGGTGAAGCAGAGCCTTTGCAAATTGTGTGCGGTGCAAGCAATGTCCGCGTTGGCTTGAAAATTCCCGCCGCGTTATGTGGTGCGGTGTTACCCGGCGATTTCAAAATTAAAAAATCGAAACTGCGCGGCGTGGAATCGTTTGGTATGTTGTGTTCTGAAAAAGAACTCGGACTTGCTGATGATGCACAGGGCTTAATGGAACTAGCTGCTGATGCACCTGTCGGCATCAATATTCGTGATTATTTACAGCTGAATGATAACGTTTTGGAAGTGGATTTAACGCCAAATCGCGCTGATTGTTTAAGCGTGGAAGGTTTGGCGCGTGAAGTTGCGGTATTAAATACGTTGGATTGGTCGCCTGTGAATTTTGCAAACGCGCCAGTCAATCATCAAGACACGTTAGAAATTAAAATCGCTGCTCCTGAAGCTTGCCCACGTTATTTAGGTCGCTTAATTAAAGGTGTTAATCCGAAAGCGGAAGTGCCGTTGTGGATGGTGGAAAAATTACGCCGTTCAGGTCAGCGCAGTTTAGGGATTTTGGTGGATGTCACTAATTATGTGTTGTTGGAATTAGGACAACCATTACATGCTTTCGATGCTGCAAAATTAACCGGCGCAATGACCGTCCGTTATGGCAATGATGGCGAAGAACTGGCGTTATTAAATGACCAAACTATTAAGCTCGACACAGAATCGTTAGTGATTGCTGATGATAAACAAGCTTTAGCATTAGCCGGAGTGATGGGCGGCAGCGCAACTGCGGTGAGTGATTCGACAACGAATGTATTTTTAGAATGTGCGTTTTTTACTCCGGCTTTAATTGCCGGAAAAGCGCGAAAATTCGGTTTGCATACTGATTCTTCTCACCGTTTTGAACGCGGCGTTGATCCGTTTTTACAACACCGCGCGATTGAAAGAGCAACCCAACTCATTGTTGAGATAGCAGGCGGCAGTGTCGGGGTGATTAATGAAGTCACGAACACAGCAACTGTACCAGCGCGTACGCCTGTGACGTTAAGAAAACAACGCTTAGCAAAAATTTTAAGCGTTGAATTCGCCGACGAAACTGTCAGCGGAATTTTCCAACGTTTAGGAATGCACGTTGAAACGGTAGCCGACGGTTGGCAAGTCACACCGCCTGGTTTTCGTTTTGATATTGCGATTGAAGCAGACTTAATCGAAGAAGTTGCCCGAATCGTTGGCTATAATCAGTTGCCTAGCACGCGTTTGTTGTTGCGTTCAGAATTGGGTAAAGCACCGGAAGCCACATTGACGCTGGAGCGCGTACAAGATTTACTGGTGGATAAAGGTTATCAGGAAGCGATTACATATAGTTTTGTCGATGAAGAAATTCAACAACTGATTGCACCGAATGAAACGGTGGTGCGGTTGCAAAATCCGATTTCTTCTGAGTTATCGGTCATGCGCACTTCGTTATGGTGTGGTTTATTACGCGCCGCGCTGTATAACACGAATCGCCAACAAAATCGTGTGCGTTTATTTGAAACTGGCTTGCGTTTTATCAACGTTGACGGCGAGACGAAACAAGAAAAGATGTTGGCTGGATTAGCCTTAGGTTCGGTAAATACTGAACAATGGGGCGAAAAAACTCGCAAAGTAGATTTTTTCGATATGAAAGCCGATATTGAAGCGTTATCTTCCTTAGTGGCATGTCAGTTCACTTATACAGCCGCAAAACATCCGGCTTTACATCCTGGGCAAAGTGCGCAAATCACTAATGCCGCAGGTGAAACTGTGGGCTGGATGGGAATGTTGCATCCAACGTTAGAAAAAAAGTTAGGTTTTGATCACCAAGTTTTCTTGTTTGAACTGAATCAAGATTTGATTTTACAAAGACAAGTCCCTCGCTTTGCGCCATTATCAAAATTCCCATCAGTACGCCGTGATATGGCATTGATTGTGAATGAAAACATCAGCGCACAGCAAATTATTGATTGTATTCATGCTTGCAATGAAACGACGATTCAAAAAGTGATGATTTTTGATATTTATCGTGGGCAAGGCATCGAAACAAACCACAAAAGCGTAGCTGTCAGCTTACAACTACAAAATTTCACCCAAACCCTCACAGATTCTGAAATAGATGCTATATTTAGCAGGGTGTTGGAAACATTAACTCGCACTATTGGCGCGAAACTAAGAGATTAATTGAAGATGGCATTAACAAAAGCGGATTTTTCAGAAAAATTATTTGACGAACTGGGCTTGAACAAACGTGAAGCAAAAGATTTGGTTGAGTTGTTTTTTGAGGAAATAAAGGAATCTCTTGAGCGTGGTGAAGAAGTGAAACTTTCTGGATTTGGAAAGTTTGAACTGCGTGATAAAACCAGTCGCCCGGGTAGAAATCCTAAAACAGGCGAGGAAGTCGCGATTACCGCTCGGCGGGTAGTGACTTTCCGTTCCGGTCAAAAACTAAAAGCCAGAGTAGAAGCGTATGCTGGAGTCCAGTAATAATAACGAACTGCCACCCATCCCGGCAAAAAAGTACTTTTCCATTGGTGAAGTCAGTGATTTGTGTGGCGTAAAGCCACACGTTTTGCGGTATTGGGAACAAGAGTTTCCTCAATTAACCGCAATCAAAAGGCGCGGGAATCGCCGTTATTATCAACATAGCGATGTGTTGATGATACGGCAGGTGCGGTCGTTGTTATACGAAAAGGGCTATACGATTGGTGGAGCAAAAGCTTATTTAGACAGCGATAGTAATAAGGATGACACTCATCGTACTAAACAGTTGCTTCACCAAATGATTACAGAGCTGGAAGAAGTATTAGAATTGCTGAAATAGCAATACAAAGCCGTGTAGATAGACTATAATACGCGGCTCACTTAAGAAGATTGCGTTCGTAATTTTCATCAAAAAAAGTCAAAAAGTTTCAAATCTGTCGGGGCGTAGCGCAGCTTGGTAGCGCACTTGCATGGGGTGCAAGGGGTCGGAGGTTCAAATCCTCTCGCCCCGACCAATGAAATCAATAGGTTATAAAACCTACATTTTGGAAAAAAGTAAAAAACGTCGTTATGGGATAACGTATGGGATAACTTTTTAAAACACTGTAGGTTTTTAGCCGCTATAAAATCATCCGCAAGCGTTGCCGAAAATAAAAGTGGATTTCACTATCACCTAATCCATTTCAGGCTGTTTTTTGCATTCTGCATACTTTCCCCAAACTTTTCACAAAATAAAGCGCGTATTGCGTTTAAATCGCTTTTCAACAGAATCTAGTCAAATTTAGTTGTTTGAGGCTGTTTTAGATTTCACCGATTTGCATAGCAAGTTTTTCGACTAATTGATTGTTATAACGAATGCCTTGTTTTTGCATGGCTTTAACACAGGCGATAAAAGACGGGATTTTATTTTGCTGTTTCGCTTTTAGCAGAATTCCTAATGTACCTGTAACTTTCAAGCCTAAAAACTCAGCCAAGTTACGCCCTAACTTTTCATCAATCAGGGTAAAATCTGCTTTGTGTACTAACGCCGCTTCAATGGTATGTTTTTCGCCGTCATCCAATGAAATCAAAAGCGGATTGTGAGCATAGTTTTTACTTTCCACGCAATGCAGCCAATCTAGGCGCGTTAAATCAGGCACAATAATTTTGCCACCTTTTGCGCATTCATTAACCACCGTATCAACAACGTAAACTTTGTTGAAGAGTTGCGGCATTAAGTCCAGTTGCCCAATTGAAGACAGCGCGATAATCGGCGTGGTGTTAGAAAAGATAATCATAACAACGCAGTTTCTCTGGCAAAATCATCTTGAGAATTTTCAAGCAGTTCTGCGCCTGCTTCCATTGCTTGCATTAAAAAGTTGATGCGCGGTATTTCTAGCCAACGTGCCGCCATGCCTGATGATATTTTTCCTTGTTTGAATAACGCGATTGCGGTTTGTAATTTGATGATTTGTGCAAAGGTTTCGCTGTTGATTTGCAAACTGAGCAATATTTCAGTAGGGCATTGAATTTGTACTGTATTTTGCATTTTATGTTCCTGCACTTTTTTATTTCATTATTGGTGAAGCTATTAATTAGATAAATCCGCTAAAAGTTTTTTTTGTGTTGCTTCTCTATTATCGAACCAATCATTACTCCATATCCGAATAATTCTCCAGCCTTTATTTTCTAGGATTTTTTGTCGCCATATATCATTTAATCTAGCTGACCATTCACTATGATATTGTCTGCCATCACATTCAATCCCGCATAAATATAAGCGATCATGTGCATTACGTTTCACACCTAAATCAATGCTAAAACCACTTTCGCCAATTTGATAATCCACAGAAAAACCATTCTCGCGTAAAAACTCAGCAACATCCTCTTCAAAATAAGAGTCCGGTTCTGCTTCGGTTTTTGATTGTTGAAATTTTGGATTTAAACTTTGTAAAATTAATTCGGCAGCCTTTTTATCACTTTCACTAATCGCTCTGGCGTAGCACATATATTTCCAAAACCAATAGTTTTCACTTTCATCGCGTTGGTTTTCATTTGAAATACTATCAACATTCAACGATGTATAAATAATCATGCCCAATTTAGCGCGGGTAATGGCAACATTTAAACGTTTTCTACCTTTTTCTTTTTTAGTAATTGCACCAAAGTTTTTCCTTACGCCGTCATAAACTGTTGATAAAATAATTATATCCCGTTCATCGCCTTGCACATGCTCAACACTCCTCACAAAAAAACCTATATCTTCACCCTCTTTTGTTTTGTTGCGTTCTAGCTCTAACTTATTATAAAAATCACTATCTAATTGAGCTTCTTCAAATAATAAATCATCTATTTTATCTTTTTGCTTCACATTAAGCGTTATAACTCCCAGTGATAAAGAGTTCTGTTGTTGCCAGATTTCTTTTATCCGTTTAACTACAGCTAAGGCTTCTAAATCATTCACACTTGATTTAGTTTGAGCGTTTTCAACTTTATTTAACTCAATAGTGGATTTAATAAAAGTAGGTAATACTTTATTACTGGTTGCTGCTATTAATTTTCCTTCATAAAAAGCATGATTTGAAAAGTCAATCAGCTCTTTAAATTCAGAGCGGTAATGCACTAATAACATGGCTTGATTAGGATTACCTTTTTCTATTGAATATTCTGCTGCTTCTAATAAACAATATTCACCATCAGCGGGAATAAGGCGGTTTTTATCTGCCATCTCATTTTCTTCTTGCTCCTCTTCTCCGTCATCATCGTTATTTTCTGCACCTAGCGACATAAAAAAGTCAGAAGGCGGCATTTGTTTATTATCACCTGAAATAAAAGCTGTTTTAGCTCGATATAAAAGCGGCAAAGCATCTGCCATAAACATCTGTGAGGCTTCGTCAATAATAACCAAATCATATAAATCAGGTTTCAATTCTAAAAGAGAACTAACTGTCTCTGGATTTGTTAATAAAACAGGATAAATTTTATGTATAAAGTCAAAACCGGATGTGTATAAGCTACGCAATGAAGTTTTTGGAGCATTAGTTGATTTTCTAAGGCGTAGTAATCCCATATTTGTTAGCTGATTACTTGCAAACATTCTGCTGTCATATTTTGCTAAAATATGTGCAATATCTTTATTACGCTTCTGCTCAACAAATTTAGCCAGTTTAGTTTTTTGTTCTTCAAAGGCAAACTTTGAAATATTATATTGTGCGGTCAGGCTGTCAAACCAAGCTTGAAAACTAAGGCATTCTATTATATCAACCCAAGACAGAACTTGATTAGCAGATGTTTTCAACAATAAATTAATAATCTCAAACTGTTTTAATTTATCATTGATATAAGTAACTTGCTCAATGTATCCACTATATTTCTGTAGTTGCTGGTAATGCTTTGTTACTTCACCATTTCTAACAGAAGCTAAAATAAAATCAATGTAACTATCAGAAAGCCAGTGTTTTAATTTTTTAGTATTAATAGCAAGCTCTTTAAAATTTTTCTGAACTGTTCGAGATTCGGAGGATAAAAAAGTTGAATAACAAGATGTCTCTACCCAGCTATGTTCTGTAAACCACGCAAACTTTTCTGAATAAAAATAATTACTTTTATTTTCTAACGATTGAGACAATACAAAGAGCCTTTTAATTAAATCATTGACTTCAAAAATATTTATTGATTGACTATGTAAATATTGCCAAGGATTATTTGGATAGTTACACGTTTGATAATTAGTTATAAATAATTTAATTTGGTTATTTAATTCATTCAGTGCTTGTAGATTATCAGGTAATAATTGTTTTTTTGAGCATTGCTCGTAAAGCGATTTCAAGTGACCATAAACATTAAAATCATTTTGGTTTAAACTGTATAATTTTGCTTTTAATTGTCCATAAGCCAAGCGTTGCCCTTGTTGATTGTCCGTCAAAAACTGGTTGGCTTTATCTAAAAATCCCTCACAACTTTTTAAAATATCGCTCGTTGTTTGACGTTCAACATCAATATGTGAAAATTGTTTTTTTGTTAAAAAGTTACTTTCCATTTCACGAATTGCTTTAATAATACGCATTCTATCTTTTTGCACATCATCAATTAATTCTAATAATTCGCCTAATCCATTCGCCGTTAAACGCTTTTTTAAAACCTCTAAAGCTGCTTTTTTCTGACAAACTACTAATACTTTCTTTTTATTTGCCAACGCATCAGCAATCAAATTCACAATAACTTGTGATTTTCCTGTGCCTGGCGGTCCTTGTAAAACCATTAAGTCAAACTTACGAGTATTCCATATTACCGATTCTTGGCTATGGTCGGAATCAGTCACTATCCACTTATCAGTTTCAATCGGATTATTAGCTGCTTGTTCTGGCTTTAATTGGCGTGGGTTTAAAAAGTAATCTAGGACATGCGTATTTGAATTCGACCTAAATAACTCCTCTAAGTTATCTAAATCATCTAACAAGGCTTGTCCTTTAATCGGTATATAGCCAATAATCGCACTAGAAATAACTTTAGCTTTACCTAAACTTTGGAATAAATCTTTATTAGGAATCGTATTAATTACCGTGTTATCTAAAACGCTATCACATTTTGTCCAAGCAGATAATGCAACTTTAGTTTCAATGGATATGTTATCCCAAGTCAAATTATCAGTATTTTCCCATTTCAAATGAATATTTTTTTCATGTGCCAACCATACTTGTAAAATGCGGTTTAACTCTGGTTCTAAAACCTGATTTTCTTCGTCTCTCATCCTATCAAATATAATCGAAGTTCCTGTAAGTCTACAAGAAACTGCCCATAAAAATAATGGAGCTAAATAATATCTATTTGATTCTAATGGAATGGCAACAAAGGGATAGCCTAAATAAAAACTCAGTTGCCCTGTGGTATGAAAATAATCATCGGATTCATTTTTTATTTTAGTGAATTTCGCTAGATTTTTTTTATGAGCATTAAATATTTCGACTTTTTTAGGTGTGACTGCTAGTAAGTTTTGTAAGATTTCAATTTCAGATGTTCTTTTGGGAGCTTTATCAAACTCCAGACCAATTTTTACTACTTCGGTTATATCCTCTCGATAAGCACTAGCAGTGCATTTTAATAATGGGTTACGGGTAATTAGCCGCTTAATAAAATGCTGTTTATGGTCATTCAAGATAGCGATTTTACTCATAATCTATCTCATTAAAATAGCAACTATTAAAGAAGTTAAAACTATAAATTGGAAAATACAAACTCCTAAAACCCATTTAAAGCTGTTAGAATACTTCACATTTTGACTTTTTTGAATGGTATTTAAATCTTCAATCTGGTTATATAGTTTTTCTATTTCTTTATTAAGAATCAGATTAGTTTCAGTTTGAATCGTTTTGTTTTTATTCGCAATTTGATTTTCTGATTGACTTAAAGCAGTCTCCAATCTTGTGTATAAGTTTTCTATACGATTATCAATAACTTGATTAGTCTCAGTTTGAATCGTTTTGTTTTTATCGATAATTTGATTTTCCGTTTGAGTTAAAGTTCCCTCTAATCTGTTGTATAAACTTTCTACTCCTTTATCAATAACTTGATTGGTTTCGGCTTGAAAAGATTGATTTTTGGTAACAATAAAATTTACGGCTTGCTTCAATCCCTCTCGATTACTACTTTCCGTTTTTTGTAGTTGATTTTCAGAGTCTTTTATTTTCTCCAATAGTATCCACAATAAAGCAGGAAAAAAATCGTGTTCAGATGGCAGTCCTTTTTCTAGGTTCTGAACAGAAGGTAATAGTTTTTCTTCAAGTTGCCGCAAAATTTTTTCTTTTTCCATTTGAAAGCCTACAAATTTATTAAATAATGATAAGCAAAATTAGCTTTTTTATGATTGAGAAATGGTGAAACTTTATCGTTTACCAGTAAGACCAACCGCATTGTAATTAACCTTATAGGCTTTATACCATCCTGCGTATTTAGCAACAAATAACACCGTTTTTTAACACTTGTCCCATATTCTATCAAATAACCTCTTCAGCTAATCAATAAATTCAATTTCCTCGCAAGCATCTTGGTTCTAATAATAGGTTATCGTCTATTCAAACACGATAACCTACCTCTAAGCCTTGCTACATAAGTGCTGTAGCTGTATTGGGTTATCGTGTTACCGTAGGTTATCGTGTTTCCATAACCTTTCTATATCAAAAAAAACTAACGCTTGTTACTGTCTTTTCTGTTTGCTTTGATGTGGTTACACTAAACCGGACACACAATTTAAAATACGCTAAACAATAAAGTGAATTGGGTTAATAGGTTTGTAAAACGCCCAAATAAAAAAAAGCCCCAGCCGATTGCTCGACTAGGGCTTTTTATCAGCCGAAAAATTAGCGCGTAATGACTGTATCGCCCGCACCAATCAACACCACATCCGCACCACGCATTGCGAATAAACCGCAAGTGATAACGCCCGGCAGATTGTTAATAGTTTTTTCCAACGCAATTGGGTCAAGAATATTCAGATTATGCACGTCTAAAATTTCGCAGTGATTGTCAGAAATAAAAGGAACGCCTTCTTTGGTCATCCGTAAAACCGGTTGCCCGCCTAATTTCACCATTTCCCGCGCCACATAACTGCGTGACATCGGAATCACTTCCACAGGCAATGGAAATTTGCCTAACACATCGACAGTTTTAGTTTCATCAACGATACAAATAAATTTTTTGCTGGCAGCCGCCACAATTTTTTCGCGCGTTAATGCACCGCCGCCGCCTTTTAACATCGCTTTATGAGGAGTCACTTCATCCGCGCCGTCCACATACACTTCTAAATCGCCAGTTTCATTCAAATCAAACACACGGATGCCGATTTTTTTCAAACGCTCGGTGCTAACGATTGAACTAGACACCGCCCCTTCAATGTCTTGCTTAATGTCGGCTAAAAAATCAATAAAATGATTTACGGTAGACCCCGTTCCCACGCCAATAATCGGCACATCTTTTACATATTGTAATGCCGCTTGCGCCACTTGTTTTTTCAATTCGTCTTGAGTCATGTTGTTTAAAACCCCTTCAATAGATTGTTGTATGAAGGGGCATTTTGACTGAAATAGCAGCCTCGCACAAATAATAAATCATTATTTGTAGCGTAATTAAGGGTGCGTAAAGCCGCGCTGAATCGTAAGTTTGCCAACAAATAACGTGGAAGTTTTAAAAACCTACCAAGCCCTAAGCCTCAATCTGTTAAAATGGCAACAACTTCTTTTTAAATACTTTTCAACCTTGGAATAACACTTTGATTTCTACAGCAAATATCACCATGCAGTTTGGGGCAAAACCCCTGTTTGAAAATATCTCGATTAAATTCGGTGGCGGCAATCGCTATGGTTTGATTGGTGCAAACGGCTGCGGCAAGTCTACTTTTATGAAAATCCTCAGCGGCGATTTAGAACCGAGTTCCGGCAATGTCAGTATTGACCCGAATGAGCGGCTGGGCATTTTGCGCCAAGATCAATTCGCTTATGAAGATTACACCGTGCTCGATACCGTGATTATGGGGCATTCTGAACTTTGGCAAGTGAAACAAGAGCGCGACCGGATTTATTCTTTGCCAGAAATGAGTGAAGAAGAAGGAATGCAAGTTGCCGATTTGGAAGTGCATTTTGCCGAAATGGATGGCTACACCGCCGAATCACGCGCAGGGGAATTGTTGCTAGGTTTGGATATTCCATTAGAGCAACATGCGGGTTTAATGAGTGCGGTCGCGCCGGGCTGGAAATTGCGAGTCTTGTTGGCGCAGGCGTTGTTTGCCAATCCTGAAATCATGTTGTTAGACGAGCCAACCAACAACTTGGACATCAACACGATTCGTTGGTTGGAAGACGTGCTGAACGAGCGCAACAGCACCATGATTATCATTTCGCATGATCGACATTTTTTAAACAGCGTCTGCACGCACATGGCAGATATGGATTATGGCGAATTGCGCGTTTATCCAGGCAATTATGATGAATATATGATTGCTTCCACACAAGCGCGTGAAGGTTTGTATGCACAAAATGCGAAGAAAAAAGCTCAAATTGCGGAATTGCAAACTTTCGTGAGTCGTTTTTCTGCGAATGCGTCAAAAGCCAAGCAAGCAACCTCGCGTGCTAAACAAATCGAAAAAATTAAATTGGATGAAATAAAACCGTCTAGTCGCGTAAATCCGTTTATTCGATTTGATGAAAGTAAAAAACTGCATCGTTTAGCGTTGGAAGTGATGGATTTAAGCAAAGGTTTTGAAGCGTATAAACCGTTATTTGAAAAGCTAAATATGATGGTTGCCGTCGGTGAGCGAATTGCAATTATCGGTGCGAATGGGATTGGGAAAACCACGCTATTACGCACGTTAGTGGCTGATACAACTGCGGATACGGGCGAAGTGAAATGGTCAGAAAATTCGGAAATCGGTTATTTTGCCCAAGATAATACCGCTGCTTTTGCTGAAGATATTTCTTTGTATAACTGGATGAGCCAATGGCGCAGACCGTCAGATGATGACCAAGCTATCAGAGCGGTGTTAGGGCGGCTGTTATTTGGTCAAGATGATATTAATAAATCTGTGAAAGTGTTATCCGGTGGTGAAAAAGGTCGGATGATGTTTGGCAAATTGATGTTGCAAAAAACCAATATTATGGTGATGGATGAGCCGACTAACCATTTGGATATGGAATCGATTGAATCACTGAATACCGCATTGGAAAATTATCCCGGCACATTGCTGTTTGTCAGTCACGATAGAGAATTTGTGTCTTCATTAGCCACGCGCGTGATTGAAATGAAGGCAGATGGCATTGTCGATTTTAGTGGTAATTATGAAGAGTATTTGGCAAGTCAAAATATTGTTTAAAAAAACCTTCTAGGTCTTTGAGACGTTGAAGGTTTGAGAGATAAAACGCTTGTTTAAAAATTTTTAAGATAAAAAAAGCCCTTTTTGCAAAGGGCTTTTTTGTTATAACGATTGGCTTTAAGTGAACATAAGTTTCAAGGTATTAAAAAATACGGGAGGTTAGGCTTTGCCTGATTTGGCAAGCAAAGCTTGCACTCCAAAACTTTAGTTTAATTAATCACTAATTTACCTGCCAATACGGTATTGCTTGCCGCGTTCAATTTGCCAGCCCAGACAACTTTCATGCCTACAGCAATCGCCGCTGCTCTATTCAGTGTAAAAACTGTTTTGCTATTCCAAATAATTTTTTTAGCTCCAACCATCACAAAATGATCGCCAACTGATGATACGGTGCTAGTTCCTTTGTCCAAAACACCATAACTTACTTTGGGATAAACAGTCATTGAAGTGGCATGACATGAGCCAATTGCATCCAATGTACCTTTAAAAGAGACAAACTCGCCGGCTAAAAAGTTTGTTGCGCCATCCACAAAAGTAGTATTTGCTTTGGTTGCATACCAAACGTGGTCAGCAGCTGCTAAGCCATTATTCACGACAATAAAGTTGCGACCTAAGGTTTTAATCGGCACATAAAATTGCGCACAACCTGCAATATTTAACGTATAAGCTTTAGAAGCCAGCACGTTATTGGCATCGCTGGTATTCACTGTAAAGTTAAATACTCCGCCTTCTGTCGGTGTGCCCGATAAAATGCCTTTCCCAGAACTCAAGGTTAAACCTTTTGGTAACGCACCTGTGACAGTTGTTAGATAAGGTGTATTGCCGCCTACGACTACGGTTCTTTTCACATAAGGTTTGTTAATTTCGCCATCTTGCAGATGTTCAATCAAACCCAATGGCGCAGCCGCCGCAAAACCAACCATTTGTGCTCCGGTGTAAGCACCAATCAATTTTTCAGTTCCGCAATCATGTTGGTATCCATTGCCAAAAGCATCCGTGACATCCACTACGCCAGCACCATGAATGCCATCATTAGCAACTTTATCGCACATTGCCTCATCGGTTTCGCCATCTCTGGAAAGTGCGCTACCTGCATATTTGTAAAACTCATAACGGCGAGTGATTTTTTCATCACCTTTTTGCAAAGGCTCTGCTTTACCAAGCAATTTTAATTTTTTCCCATTTTTGCCCGCATTCGGCTGCAACAAATACCACTCAGTTTCTACCTCAGCAACTTCGCCATTTGCCCAATCTGCTTTGCCGTCGCCATTCTTGTCGCCACTGATTAAATCGTCTAAAGGAATGTTTTTGTTGTTATGCAGCTTAGTTTTAATCACTTTTACCCAAGATGGTTTGCCAAATTGTTTTGCAACTGGCAACGGCTCAGGCGGCGCGGGAATCACTGCTGCAACTTGTGCAGGTCTTGCCAATACTGGCGGTTGATATGTCCATGAAGGTGCGGAAATTTGCACTTCTGCTCCTAGCATTAAATTACCTGGTGCGGCTGGGTTATCAATCAGCCAATGATATTTAACAAGGCTCGGCGCGTAAAACGACACGCCAAAATGCTCGCAACCTTCATTTACCGCAGGATTTGTGCATTGATGTCCTTGTGTCGGTGGAAATGCACCCACAGGCACGGCGGTATAACTTAAATAATTTCCTGATGCGTCTTTTTTGCTTTCGTAACGGACAAATGTTTTTGGACGCAAAGGATCGGTGTTGTCTTCCGTAATTTTAGGCGCACCGTAGTGATTCCAATCATAAGTGTATTGAATTGCCGTGCTATGTACGTCATCAATTTCAATTTCAAAACCGTGCGCTTCAACGCCTGTGTCGTTCACTGCATCAAAATTGCTCAATGCGCCATACGCGGTGCTTGCTTGCGTCATGGGGCTTAATGCGTATAAACATAAAAACGGTAATAGTTTTTTCATAAATTTTCCTTTCGTGTGTTGAGTGCTTTTTATCATACCGAAAGTTTTGATTAGGTAATGCGACATACTCCGCAAGTTTGTCTTCTGAAATTTTTTTAAGACGACTGGTCGTCTTGAAAAATTTTCGCACTTGAGTTTACATAAAAAAATCTGAACAAACTTTTGGATTTGATGACTTTTGTAGAGACGCAACAATTGCATCTCTACTTTTAAAAAACATCCAATTGTTATTTTTAATTTATTGATTTATATATCGCTGGAGTCAAAAGTCGCGACTTTTGACTCCAAAATTGAATGCTTTCACAGCCTCTAAAGCTATTTAACTCCAGAATACCTGAAACTTTTTTTATCTAAACCTCATCTAATTTGAGAAACGTAGTTTTTTGTTGAACGGTAGAGACGCAATATTTTGCGTCTCTACACGTTTACATAGCATCTAACCATTTTAAAAAACTATGTGTTTCTGAATGGATGCGGTTTATCTAGGAACTTTTATCTATCTACGAACGAGCATGAAAAAACTTATGAACTCTATGTGATGTAGGTGCGGATTTATCCGCACTGTGCGAATGAATTCGCACCTACAGTTGTCGAGATTATTTCAGGCACGTTTCTTTAGAGTGTTATGGATGCTAAATAGAAGCCAAATTCCCTTTACTTTCCAACCACGCTTTTCTATCCTGCGACCGCTTTTTCGCCAGCAACAAATCCATTAACTCGCGGGTATCGTCATTTTCGGCAATCGTCAATTGCACCAAGCGGCGCGTGTCAGGATTCATGGTAGTTTCGCGCAATTGGCTAGGATTCATTTCGCCCAACCCTTTAAAACGTTGCACATTAATCGTGCCTTTTAGTTTTTCGGCTTTAATTCTATCCAAAACACCCAAACGCTCCGATTCATCCAACGCATAAAAAACCCGCTTGCCAATATCAATCCGATACAGCGGCGGCATCGCCACAAACACATGTCCGGCGCGTACCAGCGCGTTAAAATGTTGATAAAACAAGGCGCAAATCAAGGTGGCAATATGATTACCATCGGAATCCGCATCCGCAAGAATACAGACTTTGCCATAACGCAGATTTTCCAAATTATCGGAATCCGGCTCAATCCCCAATGCCACCGCAATATCATGCACCTCTTGCGAAGCCATCACTTGATTGGAATCGACTTCCCAAGTATTCAAAATTTTGCCGCGCAACGGCATGATGGCTTGAAAATCCCGTTCTCGCGCTTGTTTTGCCGAACCGCCTGCCGAATCCCCTTCCACTAAAAACAATTCACTGCGGGAAATATCTTGTCCTGAGCAATCCGCGAGTTTTCCCGGCAGTGCGGGCCCTTGGGTGATTTTTTTGCGAATAATTTTTTTATTCGATTTCAAACGCTTATGCGCACTGGCGAGAATAATTTCAGCGATTTTTTCGCCTGCTGCCGGATGTTGATTCAGCCATAAACTAAACGCATCTTTTGCCACGCCGGACACAAACGCTACACATTCGCGCGAACTGAGTCGTTCTTTAGTTTGCCCTGAAAATTGCGGGTCTTCCAATTTCACCGACAGCACATAATGGCAGTTTTCCCACACATCTTCCGGTGCGATTTTCACGCCGCGCGGCAGCAAATTGCGAATATCACAAAATTCACGCATGGCTTCAGTTAAACCAGCGCGTAAGCCGTTGACATGCGTGCCGCCTTGCGCAGTAGGAACGAGATTGACATAACTTTCTGCAATCACTTCACCGACATTTTCTGTTGTCCACACCATGCCCCATTCCACCGCTTCATGTGGTGTGGTTGAACTACCCATAAACGGTTGTTCGGGGAAAAATTCCGCATCGCCCACGCTATCAAGCAAATATTCTTTTAAACCATTTTCATAATGCCAAAACCATTCTTCATTGGTTGCTTCATTTTTTAAACGAATTTTTAAACCAGGGCATAAAACGGCTTTCGCGCGTAAAACGTGTTTTAGTTTTGAGACTGAGATTTTCGGGGAATCAAAATATTTGTTATCGGGTAAAAACACAATCGCTGTGCCGGTGTTGTTTTTGCCAACTTTGCCGACTTCTAATAATTCGCTTTGTTTATCACCGCCTGCAAACTGCATTCGATAGATTTTTCCGTCGCGTTTGACTTCCACGATTAAAGTTGCGGATAACGCATTCACCACAGAAATGCCTACGCCATGCAAGCCGCCGGAAAATTGATAATTTTTATTCGAGAATTTTCCACCCGAATGCAATTGCGTCAAAATCACTTCCACACCGGGAATGCCTTGTTCGGGGTGAATGTCCACAGGCATTCCGCGCCCGTCATCCGTAATCGAAACGCTGCCGTCTTGAAATAACACTACGTCAATGGATTTGGCAAATCCAGCCAGAGCTTCATCGACACTATTATCAACCACTTCTTGCACCAGATGATTGGGGCGCGTGGTGTCTGTGTACATGCCGGGGCGTTTGCGTACTGGGTCTAAGCCGCTTAATACCTCAATTGCGGCTGCGTTATATTCATTACTCATACTTGAATCACTTAAGTTTAATTTCATATATAATAGACGGTCATATTCATTATGAAGCTAATGTTCATGCCGATTTTGATTCACACAATGACAACATCCTACCATTAAATTATTGTTATCGTGATGCCTAGAAAAACGTCGCCCGATTTATTGAGTACAGCATTGGCTGAATTAGAGCAAATTGTTGAGCAACTTAATTTAGATAATGATGATTTGTCTGACGCATTATCCGAAGCTGAGATTGAGATGACTAACCTTGAATCTGGCGCAGACCTGAGTGGTCTAAAAAATAACTATCCCGCCTAAAAAATAAATACTTGGAGTTTTTTTCCGATGAGTAGTGCCTTAAAAGAATATATGATTTTGTGTCAACAGCGTGTTGAACAAGCTTTAGAAAATCGCCTGCCTTCCGCTGCTATTTTGCCACAACGTCTGCACGAAGCTATGCGTTATAGCACCCTAGATGGCGGCAAACGGATGCGTCCGATGTTGACGTATTGCACGGGTAAAGCGTTAGGATTGGATTTAGCGGTGTTGGACGCACCAGCTTGTGCGGTGGAAATGATTCATGTGTATTCGTTAATTCACGATGATTTGCCAGCCATGGACGATGATGATTTACGGCGCGGCAAACCGACCAGCCATATTAAATTTGACGAAGCGACTGCAATTTTAACTGGCGACGCGCTGCAAGCTTTAGCGTTTGAATTATTAGCAAACGATGCAAGTTTAGCCGTCAGTGCCGAGCAACGTTTAAAAATGATTACTACATTGACTAAAGCCAGCGGCTCGCAAGGCATGGTCGGTGGACAAGCGATAGATTTGCAATCGGTTGGTACGCAATTGACTTTGCCAGAATTGGAAAATATGCACATTCATAAAACCGGCGCGTTAATTCGGGCTAGTGTGAATATGGCAGCACTCGCGAAAGCGGATTTAGACCCGATTGTTGCAAAAAAACTCGATCATTACGCCAAATGTATCGGGTTATCTTTCCAAGTCAAAGACGATATTTTAGATTGCGAAAGCGATACCGCGACTTTGGGCAAAACGCAAGGCAAAGACCAAGACAACGATAAACCCACTTATCCGGCTTTATTAGGTTTGGCAGGTGCAAAACAAAAAGCGCAAGAATTACACGAACAAGCCTTGTTAAGCTTGGCTGATTTCGGCAGCGAAGCTGATTTGCTGCGTGATTTATCCCTCTATATTATTCAACGCGATCACTAATAACCTACTTGATTAGTCAGAATTTAAGCGACATAATCAGCCGTTTGTACAACGCGCCATCAAAGGACATACTTTTTTATGAATACTTCGACCAGTAATTACCCTTTACTTGATAACATCACACTTCCCGCCGATGTTCGTAAGCTTCCCAAAACTCAATTACTGGCGTTATGCAAAGAACTGCGCGAGTTTTTAACTCACACTGTTAGCTTGTCCGGGGGGCATTTCTCCGCAGGATTAGGCACGGTGGAGTTAACGGTTGCCTTGCATTATGTGTTCGACACTCCGACTGACCAATTAGTTTGGGATGTGGGACATCAAGCGTATCCACATAAAATTCTCACCGGTCGCAAAGACCGCATGACCACGATTCGCACCAAAGATGGCGTGTCTGCTTTTCCAAAACGTGATGAAAGTGAATACGATGCGTTTGGGGTGGGACATTCCAGCACTTCCATCAGCGCGGCATTGGGAATGGCAATTGCCTCAGAATTAAAAGGCGAAAACAAACATATGGTTGCGATTATCGGTGATGGCAGTATTACCGGCGGTATGGCATTTGAAGCTATGAACCACGCAGGTTCTTTAGATGCTAATTTATTGGTGATTCTCAACGATAACGACATGGCAATTTCACCGAATGTCGGGGCGATGAACAATTATTTGACCAAAGTTTTGTCGAGTAAATTGTATTCATCCATGCGTTCAGAAAGTAAAAAAGTTTTGAAAAAAATGCCTAGCGTTTGGGAATTGGCGCGTAAAACGGAAGAACACGTCAAAGGAATGATTGTCCCCGGCACGTTGTTTGAAGAATTAGGTTTTAACTATATTGGCCCGATTGATGGTCACGATATTGAAATGCTGGTTTCCACATTGGAAAACTTAAAACACATTGAAGGGCCGCGTTTTCTGCATATTGTCACTAAAAAAGGCAAAGGCTACGCGCCGGCGGAAAAAGACCCGTTGGCTTATCACGGCGTTCCTGCATTTGATCCGACAAAAGATTCTTTACCAAAATCGGCACCGTCACCGCACCCCACTTATACCGAAGTATTTGGGCAATGGCTGTGTGATATGGCTGCCAAAGATGAACGATTACTTGGCATTACGCCTGCGATGCGTGAAGGTTCGGGGTTAGTGAAATTTTCACAGCAATATCCAAATCGTTATTTTGATGTCGCGATTGCTGAACAACATGCTGTGACCTTAGCCGCAGGGCAAGCGTGTCAAGGTGGAAAACCAGTGGTCGCGATTTATTCGACCTTTTTACAACGCGGCTATGACCAACTCATTCACGATGTCGCTTTGCAAAATCTGGATGTGTTATTTGCCATTGACCGCGCAGGATTAGTAGGGCCCGATGGCCCAACCCATGCGGGCAATTTTGATTACAGTTATTTGCGTTGTATTCCCAACATGGTGGTGATGGCTCCTGCGGATGAAAACGAATCGCGGCAAATGCTGTACACCGGATTTTTACATCACGGGCCAGTGGCAGTGCGTTATCCAAGAGGCAAAGGCCCCGGCGTAGCGGTGCAAGCTGAAATGACAGAATTGCCGATTGGGAAAGGTGAAATCTGTCAAAAAGGCTCAAACATCGCGATTTTAGCGTGGGGCAGCGTAGTTGCTCCTGCCATGATTGTTGGCAAACAGCTCGGTGCAACGGTGGTCAATATGCGTTTTATTAAACCCATTGATAAAGAGTTGATGTTAGAACTGGCAAAAACACACGATACTTTCGTTACAGTGGAAGAAAACGTGGTCGCAGGGGGCGCAGGCAGTGCGGTGAATGAGTTTTTACAATCACAACGAATTTTAATGCCGGTGTTAAATATTGCGATACCCGATGAATTCATTGAACAAGGCACACGCGAAGAGTTACTCAGCTTATGTGGTTTGGATGTGGCAGGAATTTCTGCGCAGATTGAAAAATTTTGCGCATAAATCAGTGTTTATAAAAAATAACTTAAAGGTGATGGAATGAGTGTTTTATTGCTAGGTGCTGTGGCTTGTATGATGGCATTAATCCTCTCGGCATGGTTGATGACGTTTGCGCGTTGGTTTCCAATTGAAGGAATTGACGGAAAATTTTTGGTTGATTACAAAACCATGATTAGAGCGCATGTTGATTATGCTTTGATGGCGTTGTTCAATTTGGCTTTTTACGGTGCAGGTGTTGAATTACCTGTGCTGGCGTGTTGGTGCGTGGCGATTGGTGGCTTTACTAATCCTAGTGTTTTTGTGGTGGCGGCGTTTGACCCTGAATTTTGGAATAAAATGCACTGGAAAGTGTATTCAGCAATCAGTTTTATTATTACCACCATTGGTTTTACTTGGGTTGGCATCACCTTCGTTGCACAGGCTTTATAATTTTCGATGAAAACCAATGGGCTGTGTGAAAATTATTAAGGTGTAGAGATGTTGCATTGCAGCGTCTCTACTTTAGCGAAAAAGATTTCATCCGCAGAAACATTTAAGCGACATTCAACATTTCATTATTTTCCATTCAAGCTATGTACAGATTAAAAGATAAAATCCGCGACGTTCCAGATTTTCCAAAACCTGGCATTATGTTTAAAGACATCAGCCCCTTAGTCAAAGACCCCGCCGCATTACGCCTTGCTGTTTATCAATTATTGCATCCCTTTTTAGGTAGAGATATTACGGTTATCGCAGGCATGGAAGCGCGTGGTTTTATCTTCGGCTCGCTAGCAGCATGGGAATTAGGCGTAGGTTTTGTGCCACTGAGAAAACCCGGTAAATTGCCTTATAACGTGCAAAGTATTTCTTACGATTTAGAATACGGCTCAGCAACGTTAGAAGCGCATATTGATGCGTTTGATAAAAACGATAAAGTTTTAGTGATTGATGATTTATTAGCCACCGGCGGCACGGCAAAAGCGAGCTGCGAATTAATTGAGTCTCTAGGTGCAACCGTTGTTGCTTGTGCTTTTGTAGTCGAATTAGATTTTCTCAATGGGCGCGATAAATTAAAAGATTATGAAGTCCATTCGTTATTGCATTATTAACTGAAAAGACCGACTCAAACATGGCGATTAAAATCAGCTTAGCGAAGAAACCTGAACAGATTGATGCTATTTACAGATTGCGTCACCAATTGTTATCTAAATCGCGTGACAATATAGATGCCCATCAACTGCGCTGTTATTTGAGTGATGAAGAACGCAGCTTAAATCGTTTTGATGGTTATCCCACCACGTCACATTTGATTGTGGAACATGAAAAAAAAGTCGTGGGCAGTTTGCGGTTGTGTGTTGATTCTAGCGTCGGGCTTCCTGCTAATTTGGTTTATAACTTTCGCGAAAAAATTCCCCATGTCAGTCAAGCGGTTAGTTGCGATATGTATTGCGTGAGCAAAAATTATCACAATGCCAAAATCGCTCAAGGGCTGATTCTAATGGCAAGTTATATTGCTGCCGCCCAACACGCCACCCATTTAGTTGCGCCGATTAATCCTGCGATTGCGCAGTTAATGCAAAAAATTGGTTGCAACATTATTGATAAAGAAATCATTGATTCTGCCAGCGGCTTAGCGATTGTGCCGGTGATTTTGGAAATTGCCACCTTAAAAGATTTTTTTATTGATTTTGTTAAGCGTAATCAATTGACGAATTTTTTAGGCGCGTTTGAATGTGTGTTTTATGAAGAGGGCGAGTACATTATTCGAGCGGGCGAAAAAGGCGATTGTGTGTATGTGATGGTGGACGGTGAGGCGAATGTGATTCACCCGCAAAAATACCGGATGATTAACACCTTGAAACCCGGCGATGTGTTTGGGGAAATTGCGTTATTAGCGGATGGAATTCGTACCGCGAATGTGGTGGCAAAAAAGTCAGTGAGAGCGATGCGCTTAGACAAAGAAGCGTTCATGGATTATTTGTTAAACAATCCTGAAAAAGCGATTGCGTTTATGTCGCAAATTGGCAAACAAGCTAAGCAAATTAGCGATTAAGCGGTTTTATAATTTCAAAAAATCGCGCCGCACAAACGGCAAATAGCAAAGCAACGCAATCACGCACACCCATTGAATCCCTGACAAATTCAGCCAATAAGGGTAGGGCAGGGGTTTAATGCTATCAATCAGCAATCGCCAACTTAAATAACCCGCTAAATACAGTTTAAACGACAAGCCAGAAACGCGCGTTAAGCGATTTTTCCCCAGCCAAAGCAACAAACCCAAACTTATCGCAGCCAATATATCGTAAATTTGGGTAGGATGACGGGCAATGCCGTCACCAAAATCCATTCCCCAAGGCAAAGTGGTTGGCAATCCAAATGTGCTGTCATGTAATCCTGCTAAAAAACAGCCGATTCGACCAATAATTGTGCCAATAATCAAAGGCAACACAAAATCATCGCCTGTTGAGTAGCGAATTCCTGCTATTTTCTTGGCAATTTCCACACCGATAAGTCCACCCAGCAAGCCGCCGACAATGCTTTGCCCTTGCAATAAAGTTTGCCAGCCGTGTTCCATCCACAATGGCGGATATTCCAGCGCGAACACCAGTTTATTGCAGATGCCCGCGCCGAGAATACAACCCAGTAGCACGCTAAATGAGCTGCTGTCAGTGATTTTCATTTGTCCTTTGCGGCGTTTCAGCCAACGATAGACTTGTACGCCGCTTAAAATTGCCAGCCATTCAAACACAAAATGGATGTGATGGGCGGTTTCGGCAGAAAAATATACGGCTGTTAGCATTTTAAAAGCATCGGTTAATTCAGTGCGCCTAAAGGAATTGCCAACAGCAGAAGCGGAATTCCACCCAGTAACAATGCGCCATCAGCGGCAACGGCCAGCGGAGTGAGTACAATACGGCGCAACGTAGCAGCAGCTGAAGGTTGTGATTCAGACATATTGATGCTGTATTTTTGATTAAACAGCATAGTTGCAGGCACTTCAAATTTATCAGCTAAATAACGAGTGCCATTCACCGAACTATAATAAGTGAATTTTTGTGTAGGATTGTATTCGGTGAAGCCTTTGGAAATTAACAGTTTTTGCGTATCCGCAGGTAAACTTTGCGAATTTTCCACCGTCAACGAATAGTTACCTGAAAAAGATTGATCTTCGTTAATCGCAAAATTGTAAAACGAGGCTTTGACTCGTTTTCTCTCTGACCAACTCAAAATAAACTTCAAAGTGTCGTTTGCTGGGAAAATATAATGATGCTGTTTGCCAACCACAATCAGTTGTTTGCCATCTTGCGTGATTAAAAACGAGCTGACTTCTTCAACAAAATTACGCGATTCCAAAGCGGATTTTTCGTATAACGAAGAGGTAAAACATCCGCCAGTAAACACTAGAAATACCAGTGCAGCGAATAAAACTAAGATTTTTTTCATTTTTTTCTCCTTTCAATATCAAATTCGCAGGAAATTTCTACTTTGTGCACAAAGTTATTCAGAAAAAGTTATCGCTAGATTTTAAGATAGGGATTAAAACAGCTGAGTTTCTTTTTGCATCAATGGTAGGTCGGGTTAGCTTATTGAGCGTAGCGAGATAACGTAACCCGACATTCAGTAGTTAAATAAACGCTCGCGTCGGGTTACGCTTTTTTGCTTAAAGCAAAAAATGCTAACCCGACCTACAAGTATCTTATTGAAAATAAACATAACTTATTAAATTAATGACAGTCATTAAAACAACTGCGTTCCTTTTTGCATCACTTGGCTAGCAACCGCTTTTGCCGCTCCGCCTTTCATCACCAAAAAAGTGGTGATTTCAAAACCAACGCCGTCGATTATGTTTTTCGTCAGTTTCTTTTCATCAGGAAACCAGCCATTCGCTTGATACGCCAGTACATTCACTGGAGATTCTTCAGGCGCAATTTCCAACTGTTTTTTACAAATCCAAACATGTTTTAGGTTTTTAATTTGCAAAAGTTGCTGACGCAATTGCTCTTGCACTTCTTCTGATAGTTCGCACGGCACTAAGCGATCGTGGCTGAGCACTTGATTACGCTCGTGATAGGCTTGGGTTTGCAAATCAAGTTGTGCCTCGCCGCGCTCTCGCCAGTGCAAACACTCAGCTTTATTACCCAACGTTTCATAATAATGATACGCCGCTTCACACACTGGCAACACCAAGGAAAATTGTTGCATTGCCAAAAGCAAATGTTCCATTCCAGTTTCATCATGGTTTTGTAATTTTAATTGCCCCAGATAACAATGCGCTTCCAAATCATCAGGATATTGGGCGAGATACGTTTTGTACAATTCCATCCCTTTCAATAGGCCGTGCAAATGTGTGATTAAATCGGCAATGCGCAATTGTTGGGCTTGGTTTAAATCATCAGAATTATGCGCTTGCAATTCTGCAAGTTCCGCAAGCAATTTTTGTCGCTGCAATACACGCTCTTTAACATCCAAACCGTTGCGACTCATCCATTCTTGGTCAAAATCAGTCAAAACCTGTTGATATGCGTTGCCAAACCAAACTTGTGCGGCACTTTTTTCCATCGGCGCGAGAATTTCAGGCGATTTGTGCAAGGCGGCAAGACGATCTTTTGTGGAAGGATGCGTGTCATCATGATGAGTGCTCAGCGTATAAGCGCGGTGAATGTTTTCACGAATCACCGTCTCGCTGATGGGCGGTTGACAAAAAAACTGCGCCAGTTCGCCATAAGGTGATTGCTCGGTGATTTCTTTGTGATTGCTAGGGTCAATAAACGGCTGCCAATAATATTGATTGAGCAAATTGCCGTAAGTTGAGACCGCGATTAAACATTGTGCTAGCGCGTCTTCATTAGTCATTTTTGCAGAAATTGCATCCGCTTCATATTCATTGGCACGCGCTAAGGCAAAACTATAGGCGTTAAAATAAGGCGCGTACCAATTAAAAAATGTACCTACTAGCGGCGCATTCGATTGTTCAAAAGCCCAAGAAACTTGATACCAGGTTTTTCTAACCCGATAAATCCAGGCATTAAAACGCGAATGATTGCCAGATAAATGCCCTAATTCATGCGCTAAGGCAGCGCGGGCTTGTTCGGGCGACAATCCAAGCAACAGCGGCAACCCTAAAATTAAACTATTTTTATGCCAGCCAAACACTCCTAAACGCGGAGTTTGCGTGATTGCGGCGTTAAATTCATCGGTCAACAGTACTTGCTCAATTTTTGCAGTATTCAGTTGGCTGCATAAGTTATCAATATCCGCAAACAAGGCAGGAAAATCTTTGCGCTTTAATTCATAGCCAACAGGCGCGGGAATGTGTACCCATAGCGATTTTAAAATGACCCAAATTAAAACCGGCAACGCAATAATCAATTTTGATTTGAGTAAAAACAAGATTGCCGAATGGCTGATGATGATTAACCAAACGCATCTGAAAGACAGGGCGATGAGTAATCCCAGCAAGCCAAAAATAACCCCATACCCAAGCACGGCAAGTGCAGCGAGTTTGGCGCGGTATCGTTTTGGATGGCTGCGGATAAGCGATTCTGCTTCGTGCACAAGGCGTTCAAAGTTTTCGCGGCGTTGAGTGGTGGAAAGCGGTTTGCCCATGTTTTGTCCAAAAGTGATTGAGAACAATGAGTAATAGTTTGCAGGTTGATGCCGCCTCTTTAAAAAACAGGCTTAAAACTATTTTAAATCAAACAGATGGATTTAGCTGATTTATTTTGCAGAGAAAAGCAGGGCAGGAAAAAGTATTTGCATAAAAGTGTAGGTTTGGATTTATCCAAACTAAATCAGCGAAAATTTTCAAGACGACTGGTCGTCTAAAAAAAATATCAAAATTTTTTACAAAAACAGACAAAAATAATTCAAGCGTTGATAGGGAGTTGAACAGAAAGTTAGTTAGAAAAACCTTCCAGGTCTTAGAGATCTGGAAGGTTTGGAGAGTAAAACTTATTTTGCAGTAGAACGATAATATTCAACCGCAGCACCCACACCGCTGCCTGGTTTTATATCAATACCGTTATCCAGCATTGCCATTTCCGCACCCGCAATTGCGCCGAGCATAGAAACTTCATTCATATCGCCGATGTGACCAATACGGAAAACTTTTCCCATCACTTCTGACAATCCGCCGCCTAACGACAAGTTATATTTGCTAAACGCAGTCGCAATGACATGACGCGCATCTTTATCTTCTGGCACAACAACCGCTGTCACGGTATCTGATTCAAAACCTTCCTGCGCACAGATTTTCAAGCCCCACGCTGCCACAGCACGACGTGTGCCTTCTGCTAAACGATGATGACGGTCATAAACGTTTTCCATGCCTTCGGCTAACAACAAGTCTAATGCTTCACGCAAACCGTACAGAATAGGAATTGATGGTGTATAAGGTGTGTAGCCGCCTTCGTTGTTGGTCATTTGGTCTTTTAAATCCAAGAAACAACGTGGGAAAGTTGACGTTTCCAATTTTGCTAAGGCTTTTTTGCTAAAGCACAAAAACGCGCCGCCCGCTGGCATCATAAAACCTTTTTGTGAGCCGCTAATTGCCGCATCCACGCCCCATTCATCCATCCGAAAATCAAGGCTGGCAATTGAGCTTACGCCGTCCACAAACAATAATGCAGGGTGAGATGCTGCATCTAAGGCTTTACGCACACCAGCAATATCACTGGTAACGCCTGTTGAAGTTTCGTTGTGAGTTGCTAAAACCGCTTTGATTTCGTGGTTAGTATCTTCTTTCAAACGCGCGGCTAAATGATCTAAAGGAATCCCTTTTCCCCAAGTCACTTCGTGCATTTCAACATCGAAACCTAAGCGTTTCGCCATGTTTGCCCACAAATGCCCGAATTGTCCAAAACGGTAAATTAATACTTTATCGCCCGCATTTAAGGTGTTGGTGAAAGCAACTTCCCAACCTGCTGTGCCAGTGGCTGGAAAAATGAAACATTGACCTGTTTCAGTTTTGAAGATTTTTTTCAAATCTTCTAATAAGGGCTTTAATAATTTTGGGAATGCTGGCGAACGATGATCTTCCATTGCCACGTTCATCGCGTTTAATACGGATTGCGGTACGTTGGTAGGGCCTGGAATATATAAGTGATTGCGACCTGCCATTGATTTTCCTCTTAGTGGTTTGTTTAAAAGTAATGAATAAGAAATGTCAGCAATCATGCCATAACAATGGTATATCGGCAAACGCTGATTGCAAAATACACAGAAGTGAGCTAAACAAAATTTACGTCCTAAAATTGACTTTAAAAAGTCAGTCCGTACAATGTGTGGATTTTATCTTTAGCTTTTTCAGGCGGATTTTTCACACTTAACCGCGCTGATTTAAAAAGTTTTCTCTATCACATCATTAAAAAGCAGGAATGACATGAGTCACACATTATATCAAGCCAATGTTCAACGAGTTCAGCGTTGTGAATTAGCTGTTCCAGGTTCAAATCCTAGTATGTTTGAAAAGGCACTGAAAAGTGGCGTGGATTTTATTTTTTTGGACTTGGAAGATGCGGTTGCACCGGATGATAAATTGCAAGCCCGCAAAAATGTGGTTGAAGCGATTAATGATTTAGATTGGAAAGGTCATGGTATTACGTTATCAGTTCGTATTAACGGCTTAGACACGCAATATATGGTGCGTGATGTGGTTGATTTGGTTGAACAAGCGGGTAGCAAAATTGATACGATTTTGATTCCTAAAGTCGGCGTATATGGCGATGTGTATATGGTTGAAGCCATGTTGAATCAACTGGAAATGCAACAAGGTTTGAAAAACAAAATCGGCATTGAATGTTTGATTGAAACTGCTCTCGGCATGGCAAACGTGGAAGATATTGCGAAACAAGGTGCAATCGGCGGACGAGTTGAAGCGTTGCATTTTGGCGTGGCGGATTATGCAGCCAGCAATCGCGCTAGAACTACCAATATCGGTGGTTTGAATCCTGATTATCCGGGCGACCAATGGCACGCCGCGTTAAGTCGCATGATTGTGGCGTGTCGTGCGTATGGATTGCGTCCGATTGATGGTCCATTTGGTGATATTAAAGACCCAGAAGGGTATATTTTAGGGGCAAAACGCGCAGCGGCGTTGGGTTGTGAAGGCAAATGGGCAATTCATCCATCACAAATTGCCTTAGCCAATGATGTTTTCACGCCACCAGAAGCGGAAGTGAATAAAGCAAAACGTATTTTAGAGGCGTTGAAAGAAGCGGCGGCACAAGGGAAAGGAGCAGCAGCGTTAGATGGACGTTTAATTGATGCAGCTTCTGAAAGAATGGCGAATAATGTGGTGAAAGCGGCTGAGGCGATTGCGGCGAAGACACGCTAATTTCTGAACACGATTCAACAGATTGCCACGATTAACAGGATGAATCGTGGTAATCCTAAAATCCTTGAAATCGTGTTCAAAAACTTTGAAAACGAAATTTGTACCATTCGAGATGATAAGATTAGGATTATTTCAGCGCGAAAAGCCACTAAACAAGAGGTGAATGATTATGCAAAAGGAATATGATTTAACTCAACTCAAGGTAAAACGTCGTGGACTATTGACAGATTTACCTCCACAAGATGAAGCTCCCGCTCAAGTTTCAGTGAATTTGTTATTGGATAAAGAGGTGGTTGATTTTTTTCAGAAAGCTGCCGAAAAACCGAATGCGTTACCTTATCAAATGCAAATTAATCAAATGTTGCGGGAGTTGATTCATGCTAGGCAACAGACAGCCAATGCGGTTTAATTTTTAGAATGGGCGGAATAGATTAAAAGCTGTTCCGCTTTATGAATTAGTAGCAAAACAATAAAAATGACAGCGCAATTTTCTGGTCGCCTTATAAACGAATGCCCTGAAGTAGACCTCAATGGTCTTCATTTATATGCGGTGCTTGTAGGGGATATTAAAAACTCTACAGATATTAAGCCGTATCAATTTTCACAAAAACCAAATCCAAACAAGATTAATATTTTTACAGCTTGTTGGAATGGATATATTTCTGAATACAAAATTACAAGAAACAAAGAATTGCTATTGACAGGGTTTCAATATCCAGCTTTGCTTCCTGAGAAGATAGAACCTGACGAAGCAAATGAACTGGCAAGCGGTGACTTTTGGTTAGATTTAAGACCTGATTTTTTTGGTGAATACGTCTATGTGCCTTTTATAGATGGAAAATTGCTTGCTAATCAAGAAGAATGGATTTTTCACAAGCCTTATAATGAAACTGTCATAAACCATTCTACTAACTGGTTTTCAAAAATTAAAAAGTTTTTTAACTATTGATAGGATGTTTAAGCCAGGTAGACATATGGACTGTGTACGCTGTTTTGCACACCCAACAACACAACATTAAACGCAACATGACGGACAAAAATGAATAAAACCAATAAATCAGCAATCGTCATAATTCTTTAAGGCAATAAAAACGTAACATATGGCTTATAAAAAATTTAAACTTAATGATTTAACGGATTGTTTTGGTATTGAAAACTTTAATCGCGAATTCATTGAGTTAAATACTTTAAAAAAGTTTAATGTCAGTGAGCATTTATTAATGGATTTACAAGAGGCAAAATCAGAGGCTTTAGCCAGCGAAAAAGCGAAATCGGAATTTATTATTTTGCCAGTCTTAAAAGAATTACGTCGTAAAAACCCACATCGGTTTAGCTATTTTTCCGGTTATGAATTTAATGTAGATAAAAAGCAGCATTTAAACGGTTTTTGCGATTTTATTTTTTCGGCTGAACCTGATAAATTAACCATTACCGCACCTATTATTTGTTTAGTCGAAGCAAAAAAAGGCGATATTGAACAATGGTTAGGGCAATGCGGGGCTGAAATGTATGCCGCACAATTATTTAATCAACAGCATAATAAAGAACAAGAGGCGATTTATGGTTGTGTGTGTAATGCGTTTAATTGGTGTTTTTTAAAGTTAGAAAATAACAATCTCTTTGTTGACCCTAATTATATTCCACTTACTTTTAATAATCCTGAACCTGTGTTACAGGTTTTACAATGGATTTTAGATAAATGCTTAAATCAAAACTCACAATAAGCGGAGAAAATTTAATTGGCAATAAATAATGGCAAAAAGTAAGCGGATTCGCTGTTATTCTGATTTCAGTTTAAACGATTTAAGTGAACTTTTTGCCATTGAAAATCAACGTGCGGATTTAAATTTAATCGTAAATTCCGACAAAGTTTTGCCCAGTGCGTGGTTAGAAGAAAGTTTGCGCAAAAGTTTAAAAATGCTATTGAATTCTGAAAAGGCAAAATCGGAATGGCTGATTGCCCCAGTTTTAACAGAATTACAAGAACGAAATGTCAATAAGTTCAATATTTTTTCGGGCAATAGTTTTGATGTTTTGCCCGAAAAGTTTTTAAAAGGGCGTTGTGATTATTTACTGAATAAGGGACAAAGTGTAAATATTACCGCGCCCGTGATTGGTATTTTTGAGGCGAAAGACGATAGTTTGGAAAAATGGTACGGGCAATGTGGTTCTGAAATGGTGGCGGCACAATTATTCAATCAGCAACATAATGAACCTTACCCAATTATTTATGGTGCAGTGACTAATGGTTATGAATGGATTTTTTTGCGTTTGGAAGAAAATCGCTTATTAATTGATAATCAACGCTATTATTTACAGGATTTATCGCAATTGTTGACGGCTTTGCAAACGGTTGTGGATTTTTATGACTGAAAAGTTGTCAATCGCTTGGTGGAATACAGGATTATCTCCTTCTGCCAAATCAAGGGCGACTGATGAACAGAGAAATATTGCAATTCAAGTTATTCAATATTTGTTATTGGTAGAAAAAATTGATTTTTTAGTCTTAGGCGAAATAGCCGAAGAAGATATTTTTACATTTCAGCAAATACAGAACTTTAAAAATTATAGAATTAAAAGCGGCGTTTCTAAGATAGGTCATATTGCTTTTGACACTTGCTTTATTTATCGCCCAGATAAAATAACCGTTGCGAGTATTGATGATATAGACACAGGACGAAGTGGTGCAAAACTAAAAATTGCTCAAAAACTGGTTTTACGAGTAGCAATAACTGAGCAGCCTTTTTATTTATTTGTTTCGCATTGGAAAAGTTGGCTTTATTGTCCTGAAAATAGTCCTGATAGACAAACATTAGGAATGTTGTTGAGGCAGGAAGTTGATAAGATTTTATCCGATAATAACTCAGAATTTATTGTTTTAGTTGGAGATTATAACGATGAACCTTTTCATGCTTCGTTAGCAGATCAACTTGAGGCAACAAGAGATAAAGCACTGGTAAAACGTAAACCAAATTTACTTTACAATCCGTTTTGGCAACATTTAACTTACTCGGATGTTAATTTAAGTTACGCAGGAACGCATTATTACAAAAGCGGAGGGACAACAAAATGGCGTACTTTTGACCAAATTATCGTTTCTTCAGCTTTGTTAGATAATGAACTGCAACTTAATGAAACAGAAACAGGAATTGTGCATATCCCAGATTATTTAAAACAGGTTAAAGACAGCAAAACAATTTTTGACCATCTTCCTGTTAAAACAACAATTGAAAAGGTGTAAAAATGGTTGATTTTATTGAAGCATTTAAACAAGGACAACTAGCTGCTGAAAGAGTCAAAAATAATAATCAGGAAATAGATTATGTTTTTAAAAGATTAAATGAACAACTTGCTCAAGCTACAGAAGGAAAAATTCAATTAAACATCGAAGAGATTGAAGACTTGAGTAAACAGCCATATGTAACAAATAATGGTGAACCAATTTGGCCTGTTGACTATCTTGCAATTTGTGCTGACCATAAAGAGTTGGCTCGATGGGAAAAAGGCAGAGAAGGCTATCCGTGTAAAATCACGATTGGCAACAAACAGCATTATTGTGAAGATAAAACCGAATTAGAACAAACTTTAGCCTTAATGCTACAAGACCCTATTGTTGCTGAAACTTTAGCTAGTCTAATGCGCCTTTCAACTAATCAACAATAATTTCTATTTTTAAGACTGAAAATGCCTGTTTTATAGGTTGATTAAGAAAAATGACACCATAAACTTTCACAGTCTTATTCTCATTCTTAAAAAGTTTGTTATTCGATAAAACAAAAATCTCACCCTATTAAAAACTGATGCTTTAGCCTTATGTCACCTAACAACAGCTTTTTTGAAAATCTCACTCCCATAGACGGTTTCAACGACACCCAAAATCAAAGCGGATGTGTTGCAGTGCCGGAAGGCTGGTTTTTATTTATCACCGACATCAAAGGCTCAACAAACGCGATTCGCTCAGGAAAATACCGTGATGTGAACAGAGCCGGAGCTTTGTGCATATTGGCAATTGTCAACAGCGACTACTACCACAAAATCCCGTTTATTTTTGGCGGCGATGGCATTATGTTTTTAGTGCCGCCCTCAGCATTAGCCTTGTTTTCAGACCTCATGTGCGCTGTGCGAGACTTTACCCGCGAGGTATTAAAATTAGATTTGCGCGTAGGAGCTGTGCCTGTTCGCAGTCTTTATCAAGCCGGAAAACAATTAGCCGTGGGCAAATTAAAATTTGGATATGGCGGCTGCTCAGCAGTATTTGAAGGTGATGGCATTGATTTTGCTGAGATTTTAGTAAAATCACAAAATTCCGAACATTTACTCTCAGCGACTCATATCAGCCATACAAAAGTGAATTTTGACGGTTTTTTCTGTCCCTTTGCAGACATTCCAAGCCTGCAAGGACATGTGATGGCGTTGATAATTAAACCGCTGAAGCGCAATTGGCATGAGGTTGCAGAAGAATTATTTAAGTATATTGGCGATGAAAATCTGCATCATCCATTAGATGCAAAAAGACTCAGAGTCAATAACGCCGCACATAATGTGAATGTGAACGCCGCGATTATTTCTGGCAAAAACAAAGGTTTAAAATATTATTGGCGCAGATTGGCTCTTTCTACGAAATTTTTATTATTAAAACGCCCGTCAGAACAAGAAAAAATTACCCAAGCAGCGTACACTCAGATGATTCCTGCATCAGATTATCGAAAATATGACGGGCACTATAAAATTGTGTTCCGTTGTGACCGTAAAACGATTAACGAGGTGATGGGCTGGCTCACAGAACAAGAAGAGCGAGGCAATTTCTTATTCGGCTGCCATTTGACCAATCGAAGCATTATGACTTGCCTATTTAACGGCAAAGGTGATGAGCGAGAACTGCATTTAATTGATGCTGCTGACGGCGGATATGCTTTAGCAGCAACAATGTTGAAACAAAAACTATACCCTTAACATAAAACAACACAGGAGAAGCTGTGGATATTCATGAATATCAAGCAAAAGAAATATTGGCAGGCTATGGGATTAAAATCGCGGAAGGCGGTTTAGCATACAGCCCTGAAGAAGCAGTACAACGCGCTCGCGAAATCGGCGGCAATGTTTGGGCTGTAAAAGCGCAGATTCATTCTGGTGCACGCGGTAAAGCGGGCGGGATTAAAATTTGTAAAACACATGAAGAAGTGGCTGCTGCTGCCGAACATTTATTAGGCAAACGCTTGGTGACTCACCAAACTGGCGCGGCAGGTAAAATTTGCCACAGACTTTATGTTGAAGCTGGAACTGATATTGCAAAAGAATTGTATTTAAGCTTTTTGATTGACCGTGAACACGAGCGCATTGTGATGATTGGTTCTGCGCAAGGTGGGATGGATATTGAAGAGTTAGCGGTGACACAACCGGATGCGATTAAAAAAATTCATATTGAACCTGCGGTTGGGATGCAGGATTTTCAAGCGCGTGAAATGGCGTTCGCACTGGGTTTACCTGCAACCATGCTAAGTCATGCGGTAAAAACCATTAAAGGTTGCTATCGTGCCATGCGTGAACTTGATGCAAACATGATTGAAATCAATCCTTTAGTGATCACTGCAAGTGGTAAGTTAGTTGCGGTGGATGCAAAAATGGGCTTTGATGACAACGCGCTGTTTAGGCAAGTAAAAATCGCTGAACTCCGCGACAAAACTCAAGAAGACCCACGCGAAATGGCAGCATCAGATCGTGGTTTAAGCTATGTGGGATTAGACGGTGACATCGGCTGCATGATTAACGGTGCAGGTTTGGCAATGGCAACGATGGATATGATTAAATTAGCCGGTGGTGAGCCAGCTAATTTCTTGGACGTTGGCGGTGGCGCATCGGCAGAACGCACTGAAAAAGCCTTCCGTTTGGTTTTAGCCGATAAAAATGTGAAAGCGATGTTGGTGAATATTTTCGCAGGGATCAATCGTTGCGACTGGATTGCCGAAGGCGTGGTTGAGGCTGTGAAAAAAATCGACATGCAGATTCCATTGATTGTGCGTTTATCCGGCACTAACGTGGAACAAGGTCGAAAAATTATTGCAGAGAGTGGTTTGCCGATTATTACCGCAGAAACCTTAGCAGAGGCGGCAGAAAAAGCAGTACAAGCGCGGAATGAAGTTGTAGCAAAAGAAGGAGCGAACTAATGGCTATTTTAATTAACGAAACCACCCGCATCATCGTTCAAGGGTTTACTGGCAAAATCGGTAGTTTTCATGCGCAAGACATGATTAATTATGGCTCTAACGTGGTTGGTGGCGTGACACCGGGCAAGGGTGGACAAAAACATTTAGATCGTCCGGTGTTTGATACAGTTAAAGAAGCGGTGGAACAAGCGGGCGCAGAAGCGAGTATTATTTTTGTGCCGCCTGCATTTGCGGCAGACTCGATTATGGAAGCGGCAGATGCTGGGATTAAATATTGCGTGGCGATTACTGACGGTATTCCGACGCAAGACATGATGCGGATTAAAATTTATTTAAGCCGTTTTCCTAAAGAAGAAAGAATGATTTTAACGGGCCCAAATTGTGCTGGAACAATCAGTCCAGAACGTGCGATGCTGGGGATTATGCCCGGACATATTTATCAACAAGGTAATGTTGGCATTGTTGGGCGTTCAGGTACATTAGGTTATGAAGCTGCTGACCAAATGAAACGCTTGAATATCGGAGTTTCGACATCGGTGGGCATTGGTGGCGATCCAATCAATGGCAGTTCACATCGTGATATTCTGGAAAAATTTGAGCAAGACCCAGAAACCAAAGTTATTATGATGATTGGTGAAATCGGCGGGCCGCAAGAAGTGGAAGCGGGTATTTTCGCAAAAGAAAATATGACTAAACCTGTGATTGCGTATATTGCTGGATTAACCGCACCCGAAGGACGACGCATGGGTCATGCCGGTGCGATTATTTCTGCAGCAGGTGAAAGTGCGGCAGAAAAAGTCGCGATATTACGCGAGTTAGGTGTCACGATTGCACCTACGCCATCAGCAATGGGTGAAACGATTGCGCAAGTATTAGCAAAACTGTAAGCCTTACGATTGCCAGTTCTGTAAAAGACTGGCAATTATGCAGCTTTCCAAACTTAAAGCCGTGTTCTGTTTAGACAAAATACGGCTTTTTTATGATACTCTCCTTCAAGAATTCTGTGAGCTCAACGCTTCAATTTCCTGAACTCACTTTGTATAACTAACACTTTCCACACAGCGCGAGAACTTCAAATCATGAAAGATCAACTTATTACTAGCACCCAAAGCAGTGATATTTTTTCTGCGGCATTTTTGCTTCCTAATGTCGGTGCGCCTTTTGTTATTGGGTTAGCGGTCGGTTATTTTGCCAAAAAAATGCTGCGCCTGGCTTTGTTTATTGGTGGTGGCGCAATAGTGCTGATGTTTGTCAGTGAATATTACGGCTTTTTCACGCTCAGCGATGCTAGTTTGCAACATGCAGCGACCGTTGCAACAGAAACAGCGGAAAGTTCTGGAAACTTTTTAATTAATCGTCTGTCAAGCATCACCGGAAAAGGAATGAGTTCAGTCGCGGGTTTTTATTGTGGTTTAAAAATGGGTTAAAGCTTTTTCAACTTTGTAGAGTAAGAATTTTTCCTTTTGTACTGCAAAAAAAGTCATTAGCATCACAAAAACAGAAGCTGTCTTAGAATTGCAATTCTACTGAGCTAACCATTTAGTGGATAATGCTAAGACTTGGAAGCGTACATATTTGACGCACTTATCCGTTTGAATAGAGAGTTAACAGATTGAGTAATTACAAGAAAATAGCTATTGTTGGTGTTGCCTGCCGTTTCCCCGGAGGAGTCGAAAATCTGGAGGATTACTGGCAAATTTTAAAAAATGGCGCGGACGCAGTGACCGAAATCCCAGACTCGCGTTGGAGCAAAGCTATCTATGGGCATCCAAAACGTAAAGTGGCAGGACGTAGTTATACTTGGGCTGCGGGAGTATTGCCACATGTTGACGAATTTGAAGCCGCGTTTTTTAACATCTCTCGTCGTGAAGCGGAACAAATGGATCCGCAGCAACGCCTATTGTTGGAATTAACGTGGGAGGCGTTTGAAGACGGTGGATTGCATCCGCAAAAATTCGCAGGTTCAAATTGTGGCGTGTTTATCGGAATCGGCAGCAATGAATATTCGCAGCATAAAACCGATGATATTGCAGGGGTTGATACTTACTTTATGACTGGCGCAACTGCCAGCATTGCCTCAAATCGTATTTCATATATTTTTGATTTACATGGCCCTAGCATGTCGGTGGACACAGCTTGTTCATCATCTCTGTTTGCGCTACATCAAGCGTGCAACAGTATCCGCAACGGTGAAGCGAGCATGGCGATTGCCGGTGGCGTGAATATGCTGTTGCATCCGATGGGATTCATCGGTTTTTCCAAAGCTTCTATGTTATCGCCAAATGGACGCTGCAAAGCCTTTGATGCTTCGGGTGATGGCTATGTACGCTCGGAAGGAGCTGGAATTGTTATTTTAAAACCATTGGAGCAAGCCGAAGCCGATGGCGATAAAATCTACGCAGTTATTCTCGCTTCCGGCATCAATTGTGATGGTAAAACCAGCAGCATGACGGTGCCTAGTTCACAAGCGCAAGCACAGTTATTGCAAGAAATTTATAACAAAGCTGACGTTGATATTAACGAAATTGCTTACGTCGAGGCGCACGGCACAGGAACAGCCGTAGGTGATCCGTTAGAAGCAAAAGGTTTAAGCCTTGCTTTGGGCAGTCAGCGCGACCAAGGCAATCCACTGCTGATAGGTTCTGCAAAAACTAATCTCGGACATTTAGAAGTTGCCTCCGGTATGGCGGGTTTATTAAAAACCATTCTTTGCCTGAAAAATCGGGCAATTCCACAGAATTTACATTACAAACTTCCCAATCCACATATTGATTTTCAAGATTGGAACTTGAAAGTCGTCGATAAATTTCTGCCACTGTCAGACAGCGCGAAACCGTTATTAATGGGTGTGAACTCCTTTGGTTTTGGCGGTGCAAATGCGCATGTGATTCTGGAAGAGTATCCGCGCGAATCGGCAAACGTTGTTTATCACACCAAAAACATTCCACCGCTATTTCTATCTGCTCGCAAAGATACTGCTTTAGCTGATTTAGCGATGAAATATGCCGACTTAATCAGTAAAGCAGATGTTGCGCATTATTATGATATTGCGTGGTCAGCTCTGACACATCGACAATTATTGGAACAGCGCGTCGCGATTTTTGCTGATGATAAAGCCTCGATTGTGAAAAATTTGCGCTTATTTGCGCAAGGTGAAACCGCTGACGGTATTGTTACTAGTGAAGCTGTCACAACTCACTCACAATTGGCGTTTGTATATTCAGGTAATGGTTGTCAATGGTTAGGGATGGGCTGCATCCTGTTTAAAGAAAATAAAATCTTTCGCAACACGGTGAAAGAAATTGATAAACATTGGCAAAACTACGCGGATTTTTCCATTGAAGAAGAGTTGTTTGCCAGCAAAGATAATCAAAAATTACATTTAACGGAAGTTGCACAACCTGTGCTGTTTGCTTTTCAAGTAGCCTTAACGCGAATGTTGCAATCGTTTGGATTAAATGCAACAGCGGCTTTTGGACATAGTGTCGGTGAAATTGCGGCGGCTTGGGTCAGTGGCGCACTTTCATTAAAACAAGCCGTGCATGTGATTTATGAACGCAGTTTTGCCCAAGCACAAACACAAGGACAAGGCAAAATGGCGGCGGTGGGATTATCCGCAGCGCAAATGCAAGAAAAACTTGTCGCGTTAAAAATGGCGGACGACGTGGTGATTGCCGGGATTAATAGCCCTAGTTCTGTCACCATTTCTGGTGATGAATCGCTCTTAAAAGAGTTAGAAACGCAATTGTTGGCGGAAAATATTTTTGTGCGCCTGTTAGATTTAGATTATGCGTTTCACAGTCCTTATATGGATCCGATTGAAGAGCGGGTTTTAAAAGGCTTGGCAAAATTAAAACCCAGTGCCAGCAAAAAAATGCGCTTTATTTCCACCGTCACGGGCACAGAGTTAGCGGGAAATACGCTTGATGCCAAATACTGGTGGCAAAATATTCGCCATCCTGTGGAATTTTCTGCGGCGGCAAATACCTTAATTGCTGATGGCGTGACGCTGTTTGTAGAAATTGGTGCGCATCCTGTGTTGTGTCGTTATCTTGAACAATGTTTGCAAGCGGCTGAAAAAACTGGCAAAGCGATTAGCACGATTAAGCGTCAAGAAGAATCGGTGAGTAAAAGCTTAGCGGTTGTGTATAAAGCTTATTTGTCTGGCGCAACTATTGATCTTGCGGTTGCTTTTCCCCATGCAGGAAAGTTTGTAGATTTACCGTCTTATCCTTGGCAACGTGAAAGTTATTGGCATCAACCCACTGAAAGCTCCTATGGTTTGGTGGCTCGTCAGCTTGACCATCCGTTGTTGGGCTATCGTCTGAAAGATGCAAAAGCGAGTTGGGAAAATGCTTTAGATACCGCGCTGATGCCTTGGCTTGCCGATCACGAAGTGGGTGGTGTTGCGGTGATGCCAGCTGCTGGTTATGTTGAAATGGCATTAGCCGCTTCAAAAATCTGGTTCGGCGGCACGGATTTTGAATTTGAAGAGTTTGATATTAGCTCGCCAATGGTGCTCGATAGCGAACATTTAAAAGTATTTAATCTCAATCTGAATCCAACCGAAGGCTCGTTTTCGATTAGCAGTCGTGATTATGCAGCAAGCAATGTGACTGGACGTTTGCTCGGTGTGCCGATGCAAAAACAACCGCGATTGGTTTCCATTGCGCCAACATTGGCAGATGCGCCGATAAAACACACCGCTGCCGAACATTATCAGCTTACGCAAGCTGTGGGATTAAATTACGGCGCGGCTTTTCAAGGCATTAAACAAGTTTGGATATGGCCAAGCGAAAAAATGGCGTGGGCGCGTTTGACTATGCCTGAAATGCTGAAAAAAGAAGCGGAGCAATATTTGCTGCATCCTGCTTTGTTAGATAGCTGTTTTCAATTGCTGGTGGATTTATTTTGCGAACAAATTATCGGCGGACATTTGCAAGCGATGATTCCGGTTCGGGTTGGAAAATTGCGATTTTATGGCGGACACGCACAACCGAAATGGGGAAAAGTCGAGTTAAAACGCTATAGTCACCGTTCAGTTGTCGCGGATTTTACGGTGTTAGATAAGGACTACAACACCATTGCGGTGCTAACGGGCGTGCGGTTTCGCTCAGTGAGTTTTGTGAAAGGCGCGGAGCATTATCCAGCTACTTATGTGTATGCCAATAAATTGTTGCCGCACAGCAATCCCTATCTACCAAGCCCGCTACCTACGTTCAAAGTATTGTGCAATTCTGCATTGAATCACTTAAAAAATCAGGAAGCGCAATTAAAACGCGAACAACATTTTAACGAAGTTCTGCCGCTGTTTGATATTTTAGTCACCGCGTATTGCTTTGAAGCGGTACAAGAACTCATGCAAGAGCAAAACCAGTGTTCTGTGAGTCAATTAGTCACAAACAATGCGATTGTGGAAGAGCAAGTGGATTTATTGCTGAAAATCTTAAGCATTGTGCAAGAAGATAATTTAGCGGTGTATCAAGCGGATAAATGGTCACTGGTTAATGATGCAGAAATGCCTGAGTCCGGTGCGATTTGGCGGACTATTTTGGCAGATTACCCAGATTATTTGCCTGAATTGGTGTTAATGGCGCAATGCGGTACTCATCTAGTCAATGTTTTAAACGGCAAAACCGCTCCTAGCACTTTATTGTCACCGCCGAAAAGCAGCACACAAGAGCATTTGTATGGCTTGTCACGCAGTTGGGAAGTGGCTAATTTAATCATTGTCGATATTTTGAAAAACTGTGTTGCGCAATGGCCGGACAATCGCCGTTTACGGATTTTGGAAATCGCCAGCGGACACACGGAATTAACGCAAAATTTATTACGCATTTTGCCGGCACACCTTTGCGATTATGTTTTTCTGGATGCGAATGAAGAAGCGGTTTCTCATGCGCAAGCCATGTTTGAGTCACAAGAGTTTTTCCAGCCGTTGCAGATGAATGTGGAAAACTTGCCAGAAACGTTACCTGATTTTTTGCAGCCGCATAGTTTTGATATTGTTATCACTACAAATACATTGCATAAACTCAATGATTTAGAAAAAACATTAACGCATATCAAGCAATTTTTAGTCAGCGAAGGCATGTTGCTGATTCAAGAACGCAGCAGCGATAGTTTTACCGATATAAGTTCTGGATTAGAGCCGGACTGGTGGTTGTATAACGAAGAAAGTGGCGCGGCACAAGCGCGGTTATTAAAACCAGCTGCTTGGACACATTTATTGGAAAATCAAGGGTTTATTGAAGCAAAGCCGTTGATAGAGCCTGAAGCTTTGGATAATCCATCCGTGTTTGTGATTTTGGCAAAAAATGAATTACTCACAGCACCCGTTGTGGAAACAGCTGCGGCGCAAATGTGGTTGATTTTATTGGATGAAACTGACAACTCTTTGGCGTTGTATTCTCAATTAGCGAAAAAATTAACAGAATCAGGACAACACTGTATCGCGCTGCAATCCGGTTTGGAAACAACAGTTTTAAATGAAAATCACTTTATTTTTAATCCAGAAGAATCCAATAGTTTAGTAAAAACATTGGCGCAAATAGACCTTTCAGGTTTTAGAAACCTGGAAGGTCTGAACATTGTGCATTTGCATCACTGGAATATCAGTAGCCCAGCGTTAGACACACAATTTGCAACGCAACGTTGTTTGTTGGCAATGAATGTGTTGCAAGCGATTGAAAAATTAGCACAAACGCAGGCGGTGTCTTTTTGGTTGGTGACAACAGGCGCGGCGGTTTATGAGTCAGCTGATAGCAAAGAAATAGATAGTTACAATCCAACCACGCCGTCACAAGCGACATTGTGGGGCTTCGGGCGCGTGGCAATGAATGAATATCCGCACGTTAATGTTCGTTTGTTAGATTTACCGGCGGCGCAATCCGCAACACAAACTGCGAAATTGCTGGCGACGGAATTTTTAGCGGCTGATAACGAAACTGAAGTGGTGATTACGCCATCCGCACGCCATGTGTTAAGAATGCAGCGCACACAATTGATAGCGCGTAGCGAAGCAAAAACGGCGGCAAAAAATATTTCGGCGATTGCTTTAGATTTTAAATCAGCCGGTTCTTTAAATAATTTGTACTGGCGAGCGTTAGCTCCACAACCTGAATTGGCAGCCGACCAAATTCAAATCCGCCCTTACGCAGCTGGCGTGAATTTTCGCGATGTGATGTATGCAATGGGGATGTTGTCGGATGAAGCGGTTGAAAACGGCTTTGCTGGTGCAACTTTGGGGATGGAGCTTTCTGGTGTAGTCGAGCGGATTGGCAAAAACGTGAGTGGTTTTAAACCGGGGGATGAGGTAATTAGTTTTGCCCCTGCCAGTTTTAGTACCCGCGTCATTACTGAAACCACCGCGACGACACTGAAACCTGCGGATTGGTCGCATGAGCAAGCTGCCACGATTCCTGCGGCATTTTTCACCGTTTATTATGCTTTGCATCATTTAGCGCGATTGCAACCGGGCGAGCGTGTGTTAATTCATGGCGCGGCGGGCGGCGTTGGTTTAGCGGCAATTCAATATGCGCAACACATTGGCGCGGAAATTTTCGCCACCGCAGGTTCAGCTGAAAAACGTGCTTTTGTGAAAACGATGGGCGCGGATCATGTGATGGATTCTCGCAGCATGGCGTTTGCGGATGAAATTATGGAAATTACTAACGGGCAGGGTGTGGATGTAGTGTTGAATTCTTTGTCCGGTGAAGCGATTTGGCGCAATTTAAGTATTTTGCGTCCGTTTGGGCGGTTTTTGGAGCTCGGCAAACGCGATTTTTATGAAAATAGCAAAATTGGTTTAAGACCGTTTAGAAATAATATTAGTTATTTTGGGATTGATGCCGACCAATTATTGATTGAACGTAAAGAATTGGCTGCGACCTTATTTCAGGAAATGATTAAACTGTTTGCCAGCGGCGTATTAAAACCACTGCCGTTCCGTGTATTTCCCGCAGCGCAAGTGGTTGATGCGTTTCGTTATATGCAGCAATCGCGGCAAATTGGAAAAATTGTGATTTCTTTCAAAGAAGTAGATTCATTGCAACCGCCACCAGAGTCGCCTGTTGTAGGCTCATTGAAACTTGCTGCTGAAGCGAGTTATTTAGTAACAGGCGGATTAGGTGGATTTGGCTTAAAAACAGCGCAATGGCTGGTGGAAAAAGGCGCGAAACATTTAGTGTTATTAGGTCGAACTGGAGCAAGTACGCCAGAAGCTTTAAACGCCATTACAGAAATGGAAAGCCAAGGCGTGAGCGTGCATGTTTATGCGGTTGATGTTTGTGATGATGAAAAACTCACCGAAGTGTTTGCACAAATTGCCTATTGTGCGCCGCCGTTAAAAGGCATTGTTCACGCTGCCGCGTTGATAGAAGACGGTTTGTTAGCACAATTAAACAAGGCGCAATTTTTGCGCGTTTCCAATCCAAAAATTCAGGGCAGTTACAATCTGCATTGTTTAACGGAAAAACTGCCGCTCGATTTCTTTGTGTTGTATTCCTCTATCACCACATTTTTGGGTAATCCCGGTCAAGCGAACTATGTGAGTGCAAACAGTTATTTGGAATCACTGGCGCATTATCGTCGTCACAAGGGATTGTCTGGGCTGTATGTGGCTTGGGGCGCGATTGAAGACGTAGGTTTTTTAACGCGCAATCCAGAGGTGAAAGAAACCTTAGAAGCGCGGACGGGCAGCAAAGCTTTGAATTCCAATATTGCCTTGCAAATGCTGGAAAAACTCTTGCTCACCGATAGCAACGGCGCGGCAGTGGTTGATTTTGATTGGTCGACGATTGCGCGTTTTATGCCTGCTGCCAAATCGCCAAAATATACGCAACAAATCTTGCAAGCACAGCGACTAGGCGGCGATCATCAGAATGAAAACATCAAAATGTTATTGAAAAGTTTACCGGCTGAAGAGGCATTAACCTTAATTGCGCAGTTGTTGGCGCAAGAGGTCGGAAAAATTTTAAGGCTACCCGCTGAAAAAATAGACTTGCATAAATCGGTATTTGAATTGGGGATGGATTCTTTGATGGGCATGGAATTGGCGATTGCCATTGAAGCGCGTTTTGAAGTGAAATTGCCTTTGATGTCGTTGGCAGAAGGCGTGACCATTGCAAAACTAGCCGCGAAAATTGTTGAAGTGATGCACGGCGGCAATACAGCGACCGATGCCAATACGCAACAGGAAGCCACTGTGAAAGCCTTAATCAGTCAGCATGATATTAATGTGCCAGAAGCTGCGGTTAATGCGTTTTTGGAAAACATTAAACAACCGCTAGAGGAACAGACAAATGACTGATATTGCTAAAAAAACATTTGGATTATCCGGCGCGGCAAAAGAAAAACTTATCCAAAAAATGCTGGAAAAACGCCAAAATGCAGAAGCGGATGTGCAGCAGCCGATGAAACGCAGTATTCGGCAAAAAGCGATTCCTGAAAGTTGGTATCGGTTTGACCAACATCCTGATTATCAACAGATTTTTTTGCACAAAGCCGCAGGCAGAGAGCTGAATATTCCAAATCCGTTTTTTCGGGTGCAAACCAGCGTTGCGAATAATCTCTGTGTGATTGACGGCAAAGAATATATCAACTTTGCCAGTTATAACTATTTGAATTTAAACGGACATCCGCAAGTCGATGCAGCGGCAAAAGCGGCAATTGACCAATATGGCACATCGGTTTCTGCCAGCCGTTTGGTTTCCGGTGAACGCTTAATTCATCAACAATTGGAGCAAGAGCTGGCGCGAGTTCATCAGACTGAAGATTGCGTGGTGTTTGTCAGTGGTCATGCCACCAATGTGAACACGATTGGCTATTTATTTGGCGCGAATGATTTAATTTTGTATGACGCGCTCAGCCACAACAGCATTGTGCAAGGTGCGTTGTTATCCGGTGCGCATCGCAAACCGTTTCCGCATAATGATTGGGAAGCGGTTGATGAAATTCTCACCAAACAACGCCGCGACTATCAGCGCGTGTTGATTGTGGTGGAAGGAATTTACAGTATGGATGGCGATTTTCCTGATTTACCGGAATTCATCAAAATTAAACAGCGGCATAAAGCGTTTTTGATGGTGGATGAGGCGCATTCGTTGGGCGTTTTAGGCGAGAAAGGCGAGGGGATTGCATCGCATTTTGGCGTGAATCCCAAAGATATTGATATTTGCATGGGCACGTTAAGTAAAACGTTAGCAAGTGCAGGTGGCTATGTGGCGGGCGAGAAAGCTTTAGTCGAGTTATTAAGAACTTACGCGCCGGGTTTTTTATACAGCGTTGGAATTCCACCCGCTTCTGCGGCGGCAGCTTTGGCGGCGTTACAATTATTGCAAAACGAACCGGAACGGGTGACAGCGTTGCGCAAAAATAGTGTGTTGTTTTTGCAAAAAGCCAAAGAAAAAAGCATTAATACGGGCTTAAGTCAGGGCTATTCGGTAATTCCTGTGATTGTCGGCGGTTCGATTAAATCGGGACGCTTGGCGGATTTCATGTTTAAACGCGGCGTGAATGTGCAGCCTATTTTTTATCCGGCTGTTGAAGAAAAAGCGGCGCGGTTGCGTTTTTTTATCAGCAGTGCGCACACGGAAGAGCAGATTGTGAAAACGATTGAGATTTTGAGTGAAGAGTTAAATAAACTATAAAAACTTCCTAGACCTGACAGGTTTTTTCGTTATGACTGCGAGTCCTTAAAGGCATAGTTATCTACACATCTTTAGTTTAAAAAAATATTTATATATCAATGGGATATTGAAATATGTAGGTTGGGTTA
>CAKZJE010000109.1 GCA_936941155.1 uncultured Methylomonas sp.
AGTTCATGTGTGAGTGGTGCTTTCTACTTATGTTGTTATTATAACTTGTTGAAGAAGGATACTTTCACAGTCTCTAATCTGCAACTAGAAGCCTCTAAAACAACACCAAATACACCTTCTACGCCATCGCCTCAGCCGGTTGCCGTCAATGAGGTTGAGAGCAGCAAATCAAATAAAGACAAACAATCATCCACCATTACCAGTGCAGAAGGATTGGCATTACTTGCCAAGTTAGAACAGTTAGAGCAAAAACTGGACATGATACAAAGCAAATTTGCTGGAGCAAATACAGCGAATGCAGCTATACAAAGTTCACCGCTTGCTGTCGAAACAGCAAAAACAGCCAATTCCACTAAGGAATCTAAACCGCCGGTTTCCAGCAGCGAAGGATTAGCACTGCTTGCCAAGCAGAATGAAATTGAGCGAAAAATGGATTTCATCCAAAAAATGCCAGTTCCAACAGTTGCAAACGCGCCTGTCGCTGCTTTACCTGAAGAAAAGACACCACCATCTGCTGTAAAAGTAAATCCTAATCTCAACTTATCAAGTATGACGGCAAGCATAAAACAGCCTAAATACCATCAACCGGTGATTAAAAACACAGCTTCGCCAAAACCAGTTCCTGCAACATCAGAAAACAGTTCCATGTCACTTGCATTATATGGTGTGGCAGGTGGTCTTTTTTTTGGAGTATTAGGCTGTTTTTGGTGGCTTAGAGCTCAGCGTAATAAAGCAATGGCAGAAATAGCTGAAATAGACGCTAAAGGCGAATATTCCACATTTAGTTTATCTATTCCGGGAATTGATTCTTTTTTTGCTAAAAGCCCAATGGACTTAAATGTTGACACCGTGATGGTGAATAACTCAATAGCATTAGCTGATGAAGTCATGATTGAAAGAGATACTGGATTTTTGAACGATGATAATCATGATGCTTTTGATTCCGCATCGGAGACGATACATCCTGATGTAGAAGCAGAAATGTATTTGACGTATGGATATTATGATAAAGCAGAATCTTTAATGCGTCAGGCAATTGAAAATCAGCCGCAAAATGACGATTTTAAATTAAAGCTGTTATCAATTTTTCATACCAGTAAAAACAAACCTGCTTTTGAGTTCTACATGCAAGAGCTTATCGAGATTGGCAAATATAACAACCCTGTTTTTTGGGATGCTGTTATTACAATGGCAATTGAATTTGAAATTGAAAGTCCAAGTATCTCTCTCTCCCCTAGAATGGATGATACAACACAAGTTGTTAATAACACTGAAACAGCAGAAGATGACGAAAGCATTTTTGACTTATCTGTTTTTGAAATAGAATCTAGTGCAAATAAAAAAGCGAGAATTTCCAGAGAAACTAAACAAAAAGAAACTGCATCTCATTTTGTTGCTTTGGATAAAAATAATGCAGAACCTGTTGAAAATAAAAAAAATAAAATCAATAATAATCAAGAATTGGAGGTCGATGAATTAGAAAATCATGAAATTTCTTTTGAGTTACCAGCGTTTATTGATGATCCAGAAGAATTTTCAACTCAACAAGCCGAAACTATGGATAACTCAGAAAATGAAATTGCATTTGATTTATCCGATTTTGAGAATGGTGAATTAGAAAATATTGCAAACAATAATACTCAAGTTATTGATAACTCAGAAAATGAAATTGCATTTGACTTATCCGATTTTGAGAATAGTGAATTAGAAAATATTGCAAACAATAATGCTGAAGATATTGATAATACAGAAAATGAAATTGCATTTGATTTGTCTGATTTTGAGAATAGTGAATTAGAAGACATTGTAAATAGCAATGCTCAAGGCACTACTAATTCAGAAGATGAAATTGCATTTGATTTATCAGACTTCGATATTAATGAAATCGAAATGAATCATAATAATATTTCTCGTAATAAAAGTTCTGAGATTGACTGGGCAGATGAAATTGAAGTGATTGACAATAGCGAAACTTCGGATGATTTAGCTCACTTTTATGATAATGAAATAGAAAATACTGATAATGAAGAATCTGGTATTAACTGGTCTGATGAAATTGAAGTAGTTGCAGAAAATGAAGTGGGTTTTGATTTGTCTGCTTTTGACACAGAGTCATTAAATGCAGAAGTTGAAAGTATTGATGATAAAAATACTGAGCTTTATTGGTCACATGAAACCGCAACAGATAGCGATAAAGAGGATGTTTTTGATTTTTCTGATTTAGATAATAACGATATAGAAGTGATAGAGACTACTCAGGTCACTGATAATAAAGAATCTGAACTTGATTGGACTGATGAAATTGAAACAGTCAATGATAATGAAGCTTTGATTGATTTATCAGCTTTCAATCAACACGAAGAGCCGATGATTGATAATAAACAATTAGCAGATAACTCAAAAAATCTCAGTAATAATATGCCGTTTGATTTATCAGATTTTGATATAGAAACTGTAGAAATGAGGGCAGAAAATGCAGGAAAAAAACAAACTAATTTTGAACTGGCGGAATGAGAATATTTAAAGAGTGTGTAAAAGTTTTCTTGTAATAGAATTTATATTTACACACTCTTAAGTCATATTTTAATAAATAATTTTTTTAGCTTTTAACTCGGTATAAATCTCTTCAATACTGGTGTTATCACAATCAAAACTTAAATCAACACTGTTAGCATCTGCATTTACCGTTAAGCAAATCAAGCCTGCATGTTTAATCACCGGCACAAATTCTGCGTTAAAGGTTTCCAAAATTGTTGCTGCGTGACCGTTATCAAATAAATGTCTTTCTAATTGATAAACGACTTCTTGTGCATTCGCACCATTCAATGAAATAGCCGTCGCAGTTTGGCTAAAACGCGCTGCACGTTCTTCTGCACTCACTGGTTTTAAATCGCTGTCATCGGTCACACCTGTAATCATTCCCGCGCCCACTGTGACATTGCTTAAGCGATCAATCACGATAAATGAGCCTGTGCCTTTGCTTTTCTTATAAGCATCAAACACCACAGGCGCGTTTACCGACAAGCTACAACTGCCAATTTCATTCAATTTCAACTCGTTAGCATCGTGATGTTCTAAGGTGTTGACATCAATGCGATGATGAATGGTGGAAATTGAACCCGATACGCTGCGCGTTGCCAATTTAATAATGTATTGGCGACCGGGAGTCATGGCTTTTTCTGCCATCCACACGATGGAAGCTTTGAAAGAATCAGCAATCATCGGTTCGCTGCCATTGGCAACAATTACGTCACCGCGACTGATGTCGATTTCACTGGTTAAGGTGAAAGTAACTGCCATCGGCGGGAAAGCTTTTTCTAATTCACCATCATAAGTGACGATAGACTTAATAAAACTGGTTTTGCCAGAAGGTAACGCGGTGATTTGGTCACCTTTGTGGAATACGCCTGACGCAATCGTGCCGCAAAATCCACGAAAATCCAGATTGGGTCGATTCACATATTGCACCGGAAAACGCGCATCGGTGAAATTATGATCGCTGGCAATTTCGATGGTTTCCAAAGTTTCCATCATGGTTTTGCCTGTGTACCAAGGCATAAACTCACTTTTATTCACCACGTTGTCGCCGTCTAACGCGGACATAGGAATAAAGTGAATATCTTCAATGCCTAATGCCGTGACAAAATGCAAATAATCCTGTTTGATTTTTGAATAGGTTTCTTCGCTGTAGCCAACTAAATCCATTTTGTTAATTGCGACAATGATATGTTTTAAACCCAATAGTGAAGCAATAAAACTGTGACGTTTGGTTTGGGTTTGTACGCCGTAACGCGCGTCAATCAAAATCACCGCAAGATCGCAAGTGGACGCACCTGTTGCCATGTTGCGGGTGTATTGCTCATGTCCTGGGGTGTCAGCGATAATGAATTTGCGAGTTGACGTGGAGAAATAGCGATAGGCAACGTCAATGGTGATGCCTTGTTCGCGTTCAGCTTGCAAGCCGTCCACTAATAATGCAAGGTCAATTTTACCTGCGCCTGTTGTGCCGGACTTCACGCTGTCGGCTTGCACTGCAGCAAGCTGGTCTTCGTAAATCATTTTGGAGTCGTGCAGCAGGCGACCAATTAAGGTACTTTTGCCGTCGTCAACGTTGCCGCAGGTTAAAAAACGTAACAGTTCTTTGCGCTCATGTTGGGCTAAGTAAGCGTCTATATCGGTGCTGATTAAATCGGATTGGTGTGACATAATTTTTTTAGGCTGTAGTAGTAAGTTGCTCTGTGAATGATAATTTTTCAATCATTTCTTTTAGAGTGAGATTTTTTTGGAATTGCTCAATAATTTCAGGGGTTAATTTATAAAGCAGTGTCGTTATATCACCATTGCCTGTTAATTCTATTAATACCTTCTTAGGTTGCATTTTTCCTTCTTGCCACTTTTCGTCACTAATAGAACAACTAAATATTTTTTCGAGCAACTCCTTTTTATAAAAAAATAAAATTTCAATTTCAGGTTTGAACGAAAAAAAATGCAGCTCATTATTAAATAAGGGCTTTAAATAATTACGAGCAAATAATTCTTTATCTTCAGATTCATCAGAAGATATTTCATCCGCATCAAAAAAGAAATAAATTGGGCAATTCGTGCGCGTAAATAAAGTTTGAATCCCCGACAAAGCCGCACTATATCCACCTGCAACAATGATTCGAGTATCTTTTAAGAGTTCTTTTGGCAATAATCTTAATAAAATAGATTCATCGTTGTTGCCCTCAACAACAAAATAACGTTTACTCATTTATCGTCTCCATTAGTATCAAATGAAACGTTGTAATTGTATCCACCGCCATACATAACTTCAAAACGGTATTTTGTAATGAGCGTAGTACAAAATGCTTTGTTCTTTAGACAATAATCTATTTCTTCGTCTTCCCATAACAAAATGGTTTGAGGTTGGATAGTTTTTAACAAATCAAGTGCAGGTGCGCTAAACCCTCTTCGGCTAAAAATGCTACCAATGACAGAAGACGGGCGGCGCATAAGTTGACTTCTTAACTTTGCAATTGGCTCGAAATTAAGTGGTTTTATTTTATCTGTTGTTTTATCTTTACATTCAATAATGCAAGCCATATTCTCGATATAAATAACACCGTCAATTTGCTCAACATTACTGACAGAATAAGGATAGCGAACTTCTGCACCTTCTTTCTCAAAACAGCGCAAAATAAAATATTCTAAAGCTTTTCCAGCTTCCCAATCAGGTGTGCTTTTGTCTTGAATGCCTTGCCAGAATGTTTTCAATTTATCCCAATCATCATAAGCTCGAATTAAATTTTCATATTCCTTTGCACTTGCCATTGTTAAAAATACCCTTCACGCTTTTTCTGTTCCATAGAACCTGCTTGGTCATGGTCAATTAAACGCCCTTGCCGCTCAGAAGTGGTGGTCAATAACATTTCCTGAATAATTTCCTGCAACGTGGTTGCGGTTGATTCGACTGCACCCGTCAACGGATAACAGCCCAAAGTACGGAAACGCACCATTTTCATTTCCACTTTTTCGTTTTCGCCAATCGGCATTCTGTCATCATCCACCATGATTAACATACCATCTCGTTCAACAACCGGACGCTCTTTTGCAAAATACAACGGCACAATCGGAATATGTTCCAGATGGATGTATTGCCAAATATCTAATTCTGTCCAATTTGACAAAGGAAACACTCGAATGCTTTCACCTTTGTCCACTTTGCCGTTGTAAATATTCCACAATTCAGGACGTTGGTTTTTCGGATCCCAACGGTGATTTTTATCGCGGAACGAATAAACCCGCTCTTTCGCGCGTGACTTTTCCTCATCACGCCGTGCGCCACCGAAAGCCGCATCAAATTGATATTTATCCAAACCTTGTTTCAAACCATCGGTTTTCATCACTTCGGTATGTTTTTTACTGCCATGCGTAAAAGGACCAATACCTTGTTCCACGCCGTCTTGATTGATGTGTACAATCAAATCCAAGCCTAATTCCTTTGCCAGTTTGTCGCGAAACTGAATCATTTCCTTGAATTTCCAAGTCGTATCAATGTGCATCAGCTTGAAAGGCGGCTTGCCTGGGAAAAACGCTTTCATTGTTAAATGCAGCATCACCGCAGAATCTTTACCGATGGAATACAACATCACAGGGTTTTCAAATTCAGCCGCAACTTCGCGAATAATATGGATACTTTCAGCTTCAAGCTGCTTAAGATGAGTTAGTTTATAATCGGTCATTAAGGAGTCCGTTTAGTTTTAAAGGTCACAAAGGATATTGAGAAAGATCAATATTAAAAAATGCAGCTATTTTAAGTTGAACGCGCGGTTTATGCTAGATTTGCTTTCATTTAAATAACAAATTTAAGCGAAAGCATTTATCGACATAAATTCAGCTTATCAAGATTCATTCGTAGGTCTGTGGCTAAAAGCGATATATTCCATTAAACTTATCAGCAACATGCGAAAAATAGCGGGTTGCGAGAGATTCATACTTTATTAAAGCTAACAATAGAAGATTGATTTTGCTATTGTTGTCTATAACGGTTCATAACAGTGCAAATATTGAGGTAAACATAATGGAAGTAAGGGAGAAAAAAATGAATGAATTTGATGTACTTTCGATAAAAGAGAAACCCACAAAAGTTGTTGCGAAGAGTAACAACGTAGTGAATATGCAAAAATCGTCTTTTGATGCTAACCCAATTGATGCAAGCTCTAGCACGCAAATTCGAGATTTGTTTTTAAAAGAAGTCAAATCAATGACTCGCTATGCGATGTCTGCTGGAATGTCGCAGCTTCCAGACCATATTTATCCGATTATTGAAGCATTTAGTGCTGAATACGAAAATCGCGAAAAAGAAAAACAACGTTTAAAAGAAAATTATGTTTTTAACGAAACCGAATCATTGGATATTGTTAAACTGGTAGAAGTGCATGATTTGCTAAGTCAGGCAATTGCACCTGCTACACCGCGTGCTGTGCTGTTACTTGATCCTGTTTTTGCACAAAAAACTTCTTTATCTTGGATTAGCCCCGTACCGTTATTGCGTCGTTTAATGCTGGTCGCATTTTTTTCGTTAGTCGGTTTTATTGGTATCGCCATATCGCCTTATGTATCAAGTGATGGCGGCGATATTTTTCATTCTGACGGCGTGAGATTACTCACTAATTTGATGTTTTTTGTGTTTTCTGCCAGTTTAGGAGCTTGTTTTGCCGCGTTGTTTCAGGCAAATGAATATATTGTCGCAGGTATTTTCGATCCTAAATTTGAACCTTCGTATTGGATACGGCTATTAGTTGGAATTATGGCAGGTTTGATTTTAGCCAGCTTAATTCCGCTTGATCCTGCTGCTTTAAATGGCTTAGGAAAACCAACTTTGTCGTTACTTGGTGGTTTTTCGGCTTCGTTGGTTTATCGGATTTTGAATTTATTAGTTGGCATGGTTGAAGATATAGTGAAACGTATGTCATCAGCAATGCTAGGAAATTCTGGTAAATAAACATAATTAAGTTATCGACATATTATTTTGGCAGATATATCACTAGAAGTTGTAAAACCTCAGTTTTTAAGCCCCGTATGGAGTACAAGCTTTAAAGTTTGTACTCCAGTTTCTTTTTAGAGGCTGAAAAACTTTAGAGGTTGTGAAAGTATTTAAAAAACAGCAAAGCGTTATTTTTTAACGCATTGGTTTATATATCGCCGGAGTCAAAAGTCGCGACTTTTGACTCCAAAATTGAATACTTTCACAGCTGCTTAAGTATAACAACTTGCCACAGATTCCTCGCTTTACTTCATAAAAATTAAAAAAATCATCGTGCAAAACAAAAAACCTCGCTATTTAGTCGGTATCGACTTAGGCACGACTCACACCGTCGTTGCGTATACGTCAGCGGATAAATCTTCCGCAGATATTCAAATTTTTGCAGTAGAACAACTGGTTGCGCCCGGACAAGTGGCGGCAAGACCTCTATTGCCTTCGGTGCGTTATCATCCGGCCGCAGGAGAGCTTTCAGAAGCGGATACCATTTTTTCTACTGCGGGTGAAACAGCAATTATCGGTGAGGCGGCACGAGTTTTGGGTGCAAAAAGTCAAGGTCGCTTTGTCAGCAGTGCGAAAAGTTGGTTGTCACATCCGTCCGTTGACCACACCGCAGAAATTTTACCTTGGGGCAGCAGCGACGAAGTGAGTAAAGTTTCGCCACTCGATGCCAGTGCTAGTTATTTAGCGCATATTCGCACAGTGTGGCTGTATCAATTTCCAGACGCGCCGTTGGAAGAACAAACGCTGGTGATTACTGTCCCCGCTTCGTTTGATGAAGCAGCACGGTCATTGACTTTGGAAGCGGCACGAATTGCTGGATTAAACGATATTCGCCTGTTAGAAGAGCCGCAAGCCGTTTGTTATGACTGGTTACGCCGCAATCAACATCAGATTAAAGAAAAACTCGCGGATGTGAAGTTGCTGTTAATTTGCGATGTCGGCGGTGGCACAACAGATTTAACGTTAATCAAAGTAGAGCAGGGCGAAACTGAACCGAAATTGACCCGAATCGGGGTTGGCGATCATTTGATGTTGGGGGGCGATAATATTGACTTAGCGTTGGCGCATTTAGCGGAAAGTCGTTTAGCAACCGATAAAAAACTTTCCCCAGCGGATTTATCGCAATTATTAGAACAATGTCGAATTGCGAAAGAACGCTTATTAGCTGATGACGCGCCCGAAGCTGTGAATGTGACTTTATTAGGGGGCGGCTCGCGATTAATTGGCGGTTCGCGTTCTGCACAATTAAGTCGTGAAGAAGTGCGAAAAATTGCGCTGGATGGCTTTTTTCCGCTGTCCGGTTTAAACGATTTGCCCGATAGAAAGCGCAGCGGCATTGTTGAATTCGGATTGCCTTATGCAGCAGAACCTGCGGTGAGTAAGCATATTGCCGGCTTTTTAAAATTGCATCAGCAGGCAGCGAGTGAGGCGTTGAACGGCGCAGGTTATGTGCCCGACGCGCTGTTGTTAAACGGTGGTGTGTTTCGTAGTCAACCGATTACGCAACGCACTTTAGATGTTTTGCGTTCTTGGAGCGAAAAACCACCGTTATTGCTGGAAAACCAACATCCTGAATTATCTGTCGCGTTAGGTGCAGTCAGTTATGCGATTGCGCGGCGGGATAAAAAAATCAAAATTGGCGGCGGCGCGGCACGGAGTTATTTCTTATTAGTCGATACCGATGTTGCGGATAAACAGCAAGGCGTTTGTCTATTACCCAGAGGCAGTGAAGAAGGCAATGAAATTATTCTCGAAAAACAACAATTTGCATTGCGATTAGGACAGCCGGTGCGGTTTCATTTAGTCTCTAGCACTGGGGATAATCCTCATAAAGCGGGCGATTTAGCAGAAATCACCGAAGATTTTCATTCCTTGCCGCCGTTAGCGGTTGCGTTTGGCAGTGGCGAAAGCACTAGCGCGGAAATCATTGTGCGCTTAGCAGTGACGCAAACGGAAGTCGGCACGTTAAAAATTCAATGTGTATCGGTTGCCGATAACAGCAAACGTTGGGATGTTGAATTTCAAATTCGCAAAAAAGGCAAAATCAGCAGTTATTTAGATGCAAAATTACCGGCACACAAGATGCAGGCAATAGATAAAATCACTGCGGTATTCGGTTCAAAATCGAAACAAGTTGATCCAAAAGCGGTAAAAAGTTTGCGGGTGGATTTAGAAAAACAACTGAATTCGCCACGCAGTGACTGGGAAACGCCTTTGCTACGCGCATTTTTTACGATTTTATTGGATGGGATGAAATATCGTCGCCGCTCTGAAAATCACGAGCGGGTTTGGCTGAGTTTAACCGGATTTTGTTTGCGTCCGGGCTTTGGTTATCCGGTGGATGATTGGCGCGTGGAGCAATTGTGGAAAACCTACACGCATGGCATTCAATTTGTAAATGAAACCCAAAACTGGACGGAATGGTGGACACTCTGGCGGCGCATTGCCGGTGGTTTGGATAATGTTGCGCAAGAACAGATTTTTGCCGATTTGGAAAAATACTTGAATCCTGCTGCGGCGCGAATGCCAAACATTGCCAAGCAAATCAAATCGCGCGGTTATGATGATATGGTGCGCCTCGCGGCTGTTTTGGAGCGATTGCCGATTGAGAAAAAAATTAAATTGGGTGAATGGCTGTTAAAACGTTTGGAAAAAAGCAGCGAACCCAATCAAACGTGGTGGGCTGTGGGGCGCGTGGGTTCGCGTGTGCCGTTTCATGGCAGCAATCATAATGTGATTCCCGCGCCTGTGGTTGCAGATTGGTTAAGGGAAATTATGCGTTTAGATTGGAAAAAAAATCCACAAGCAGGATTTGCCGCCGCGTTAATCAGCCGAAATAGTGGTGATAGAGCGCGTGATATTGACGAAAGTTTGCGGTCTGAAATTATTGAGTTGTTAAAACTCTACAAAGCCCCCGTATCATGGATTGCAATGGTGGAAGAGTTTAGAGAATTGGATGAAAAAGAAGAGCAGCAAATGTTTGGTGAGGCGTTGCCCCCCGGACTCAAATTGTTGGGTTAGTTTTGATCATCAACCCTATCAGGAGCGAGAAAATGCGAAAAAGTTTTAAAGTTAAGTTGTTGGTTTTAAACCTGTTTTTAGCACAAACAGCTCTCGCAGAAACAACGCCGCGTCCTGACGATTTTGCCTTTGTTGCAACGCTCAGCGAAGGCAAACAATCCTTGCGGCAATTTGAATTGCCTTATCAAGTTTTAGCCAAATTAGAACGGCAAGATTATGGTGATCTGCGAATTTTTAACAGCCAAAATCAATCTGTGCCGTTTAAAATCAATGTGTTTGAACCAACAACACTTAATAATACCAATACTTATGAATTAAATTTTTTCAGATTAGCCGATCACATCGCACAGCAAAGTGGAATGCAGATAGAGTTTGGCGAGCAAGGTACGCGTTTGAGTTTTCGTTCCTATTCGACAGAATTTAAAGACGGCGCGGATTCGCAGTTGCCAAATTATTTGATTTTTGAAAATCAACATCAAAATGACGAATTACATGCAATTAAACTCGATTGGCAACAAGCGGGCGAAGCTTTTAGCATTAAAGTGAGGTTGGAAGGCAGTGAGGATTTGCAAAGTTGGCAGGTTTTAAACGAAAGCACGACTTTGTATGATTTAAAACATGCGCAGATGGCATTGACACAAAACACGATTAATCTGCCTTCTGCTAGTCATGCGAAATATTTGCGTTTATCTTTTTTGCCGACTAACGACTTTACTTTGCAAGTTGCTAAAATCAGTGGCGAATATCATCACGCCAGCTCAGTTGAGCGCGAAAATTGGGAAAGTTTTCCTTTAACCGCTGGCAAACAGCCTAATGAATGGTTGTTCAATACCGGCAGTTTTGTACCGGTGTCTAAAATTGCCGTTGAAATTCCTGCGGCTGGCTTGTTTTATCAAGGAAGTTTGTATTCAAAAAACGGGCAGACACTGCAAAATTTTACACAGGTAGAGCAGGATGCTCCGCATTTTCGCCATGAAATTAAACGCGCTTTACATCATTCTCCTGAATATGCGCAATCGGCACAATCAGAGCAAGAAACGTGGAATTCTCAAGGCACAGTGATGCAATATCGTTTGGTGACTGCCGCCGGTGAAATTACTAGTGAGCCTATTGACGTTGCAACGGTTAAAGATAGGGAATGGAAATTAGTATTACACCAACCTGCAACCTTGTTGCCAGAACAAGTGCCAACCATCAAAGTCGCTTGGCATCCTGTGATAGTGAGTTTTTTGGCACAAGGCAATCCGCCGTATAAATTATTTTTTGGGAATGCGAAAATTGCGCCGTTTGATGTGGCTTTGCCAATTCCTGTAACGGATAGTGCGGTTGAATCTGTCAATATTGATAATATTCAAGCGATGACAAAAAACGCAGCGGCGATTGCTGTTCAACCAACTTTGATGGAACGCAGCAATTGGCGAGAAATTTTGTTGTGGGTGTTATTGTCGGGCGGCGTTTTGGTGATGGGCGCAATGGTTTATCAGCTATATGTGCGCATGAACCAAAACAAACAGTAAAACTTTACGGATATTACGCATAATGCGAATGAATTCGCACCTACAGTTTGCGAAAATTTTTAAAACGACCGGTCGTCTTAAAAATTTTTCGTAATTGGATATTTATGCGTAACGTCCGTTATTAAGTTTGCAATTCTTCAAAATTTTAATAATCCTATTATTAACCAGCGTGTGCTTTTGCCTTTGCAAATTTTCAGATTTTCTTTGCTTGAAAAGATCTGTTACTTTTCAAGTTTTCCCTTGATGCAAAGTGGGTTGGGAAATGCTTTAGCGTTTATATTTACGTTTGCAACCATAAAAATAACCTTCTGAGAGTGCTTTATTCAACTAAATCGAATTCGCGGTATTTGGTCTTTGATTTATGTTATTCTACGCAACTTAAGTTTTTTCAATGAATTCTAGTGTCACAAATGAGAACTCGCGTTAAAATATGCGGCTTTACGCAGGTTGAGCAAGCTGTACAAGCGGCTAAATTAGGTGTGGATGCGATAGGATTGGTATTTTATCCACCGAGTCCGCGCAATATCGACATAGAACAAGCGCAAAAAATTGTTCGTGCGTTACCTGCTTTTACCACCGTAGTGGCGTTATTTGTGAATGAGCAGGAAGCCAAAATTCGCGAAGTTTTAGCCAATGTAGCAATTGATTGCATTCAATTTCACGGTGAAGAAAACGCCGAGAATTGCCGGATTTATGGCAAGCCATATATAAAGGCTTTGCAAGTTCATGCTGGCGTGAACATTCCAGAATTGGCAAAGCAATATTATGATGCAGCAGGATTATTACTGGATGCGTATCATCCTGATGCAAAAGGTGGAACAGGACAAGGATTTGATTGGGATTTAATCCCACAGCAATGCGATTTGCCAATTATTTTGGCAGGTGGACTTAGCGTTGAAAATGCCAAACAAGCGGTACAAACGGTGCGACCTTACGCGCTGGATGTCAGCAGTGGCGTAGAAATAAAAAAAGGGTTTAAGGATGCTGCCAAAATGGCGGCGTTTATCACACAGGTCAATGAGGGTGACAGAAGTTAAGATGACAGATAAGTATAATATGCCGGATGCGCGTGGACATTTTGGCCCTTACGGGGGAATGTTTGTAGCCGAAACTTTAATGGAGCCCATTCGCGAGTTGAATGCGGCTTATCAACGTTATATCGACGACCCTGATTTTATCGCCGAATTAGATGCGGATTTTCAGCATTATGTCGGTCGTCCGTCACCTTTGTATCACGCAGAACGCTGGAGTAAAACGCTCGGCGGCGCACAGATTTATTTAAAACGCGAAGACCTCAATCATACGGGTGCACATAAAATCAACAATACCATCGGTCAAGCTTTATTAGCGAAACGGATGGGCAAAACCCGCATTATTGCCGAAACTGGCGCAGGTCAACATGGCGTAGCGACAGCGACAGTCGCAGCGCGTTTAGGTTTGGAATGCGTCGTTTATATGGGCGCGGTGGATGTACAACGGCAAGCCTTAAATGTTTATCGAATGAAATTATTAGGCGCAACGGTTGTGCCTGTGGAATCAGGCTCTAAAACCCTCAAAGACGCATTGAACGAAGCTTTGCGCGATTGGGTAACTAACGTTGATAACACTTTTTATATTATCGGCACAGTGGCAGGGCCACACCCTTATCCGGCAATGGTGCGTGATTTTCAAACTATCATTGGTCGTGAAGCCAAACAGCAATGTTTAGCACAAGCAGGAAAACTACCTGATGCTCTTGTTGCTTGTGTAGGCGGTGGCTCGAATGCGATTGGTTTGTTTTATCCCTTTATTGATGATGCCAGCGTAAAAATGATTGGCGTGGAAGCCGCAGGTGATGGTATAGAAACAGGCAGACATTCTGCTGTTTTGTGTGCGGGTCGTCCAGGTGTATTGCACGGCAATCGCACTTATTTAATGGCGGATGATGACGGCGAAATTATCGAAACCCATTCGATTTCCGCAGGTTTAGATTATCCAGGCGTTGGCCCTGAACATGCGTGGCTAAAAGATAGCGGACGCGCTCAATATGTCAGCATTACCGATGACGAAGCGTTGGGCGGCTTTCATGCGTTGACCAGCATGGAAGGCATTATTCCCGCTTTGGAATCCAGTCACGCCATGGCTTACACCATGAAATTAGCCCCAACGATGGCAAAAGATGAGATTATTATTGTTAATTTATCCGGTCGTGGAGATAAGGATATGCACACCATCGCACAACGCGAGGGGATTAAACTATGAGCCGTTTAGCCGCGAAATTTGCCGAATTAAAACAAAATAATCGTAAAGCCTTGATTCCATTTGTGACTGTAGGTGATCCAAATCCTGAATTCACCGTGCCGATGCTTCATGCGATGGTTGCAGCAGGAGCTGATATTCTGGAATTAGGCGTACCTTTTTCTGACCCAATGGCTGATGGGCCTGTAATTCAACGTGCCAGCGAACGCGCTTTGGCGCATAAAATGAGTTTGCGCAAAGTGTTAGCGTTAGCCGCAGAGTTTCGTGAAACTGATAAAACCACGCCTCTAGTATTGATGGGTTATTTGAATCCAGTTGAAATGATGGGTTATCAAGCGTTTGCTGATGCTGCGCACAAAGCCGATATTGATGGCGTATTAACCGTTGATTTACCACCGGAAGAATCAGTGGAATGTGTTGCGATGTTAAAAGAAAAAGGCATCGACCAGATTTTCTTGCTTGCGCCGAATAGCACGGATGAACGGATTCAAAAAATGGATGCCGTCGGCAGTGGTTATCTGTATTACGTTTCCTTAAAAGGCGTAACCGGCGCAGGACATTTGAACACTGCGGATGTGGAAGAAAAATTAGCGCAAATCCGCAAAAATACGGCTTTACCTGTCGGAGTCGGCTTTGGGGTAAAAGATGCGCAAACTGCTAAAACAGTGGCTGCAATTGCAGACGGCGTAGTCGTTGGTAGTGCCTTGATTAGCAAGATTGAAGCAAATCTCGACAATCCGCAAAAAGCCAAAGAAGAAATTGTTGAATTATTAACATCCATGCGCACAGCAATGGATAGCTAGGAGCCGTTACACCATGAGTTGGTTTGAAAAATTAGTCCCTTCCACCATTAGAACTAATTCGTCTAATAAAAAGAACACTGTACCGGAAGGACTGTGGAATAAATGCCCTAGCTGCAATGCCATTTTGTATAACACAGAATTGGAAAGAAATTTCAGCGTTTGCCCAAAATGCGACCATCACATTCGCATCAATGCCAGAACCCGTTTAGCTCTGTTTTTGGACGAAGAAGGGCGGGAAGAAATTGGTAAAGGTTTAAAACCTGTTGATCCGTTGAAGTTTAAAGACAGCAAACGTTACAAAGACCGCGTTTCGCAAGCGCAAAAAGAAACCAAAGAAAACGATGCGTTAGTGGTAATGCAAGGTTTTCTGAAAGGTCAACCGATTGTCGCAGCAGCATTTGATTTTAGCTTTATGGGCGGCTCAATGGGTTCTGTGGTGGGCGAACGTTTTGTGCGTGGTGTCAACAGAAGTTTAGAAATCGGCGCACCTTTCATTGTGTTTACTGCCAGTGGTGGCGCACGGATGCAAGAATCCTTGTTTTCTTTGTTTCAAATGACTAAAACCAGCGCGGTTTTAACTAAACTGTCAGAAGCTGGCTTGCCGTATATTTCTTTTATGACTGACCCAACCATGGGCGGGGTATCTGCAAGTTTAGCGATGTTAGGCGATATTAATGTTGCCGAGCCGAATGCGTTGATTGGTTTTGCAGGGCCGCGCGTCATTGAACAAACTGTACGCGAAAAACTCCCTGAAGGTTTTCAGCGCAGTGAATTCTTACAAGAACACGGCGCAATTGACATGATTATTGATCGCCGCGAAATGCGTGAAAAAATCAGCGATATTTTGTCGATGTTAATGTCTGGGCGTATTAAACCAGCGGTTGACACAGTAGTAGAAACAATCGTTGAAACAGAAATCGTCGTTGGGCAAGAAATGCCTGTGGATGTTGTTGTGGTCGAAATCATAGAACAGCCAGAAAACGATACACCCTAAATTACTGATATGAGCCGTTTTGATTCTCTAAATGCTTGGCTACATTGGCAAGAAGGATTCCATCCTCGTGCCATTGATTTAGGTTTAAAGCGTGCAGCACTAGTTTTTCAAAAGTTAAACCCAAACTGTATAAAGCCTGTGACGATTACAGTTGCAGGCACAAATGGCAAAGGTTCTTGTGTAGCTTTTTTGGAAGCCATTTACAAAGCACAAGGCTATAAAGTAGGCACTTACACCTCGCCACATATTCTAAAATATAACGAACGCATTAAAATCAACGGTGTTCCTGTTACTGATGAAATAATTTGCGCAGCGTTTGAACGCATAGATGTCGCCCGCGCAGACACCTCATTAAGTTATTTTGAATTTGGTACATTAGCCGCATTAGATATTTTTACCTCAGCGGCACTTGATCTGCAAATACTGGAAGTGGGATTAGGTGGCAGATTAGATGCTGTTAATATTGTTGATCCTGATGCTGCCATTATCACCAGTATTGATATAGACCATGTTGATTGGCTTGGCGAAACCCGTGATGCAATCGGGCGAGAGAAAGCAGGTATTTTCCGCAAAAATATTCCTGCGATTGTGGGGGATTTAGAACCGCCGCAATCGTTGTTAGAAACAGCAAAGGAAAAGCAAGCGTTACTTTTTTGCCTTAACGAAGATTTTAGCTATAAAAAATCACCTAATGCTTGGAGTTGGTGCAGCTCTGAAGAAAGTTATGCTGATTTGCCTCTTCCAGTTTTGAAAGGCGAACATCAATTTCGTAATGCCTCTGCGGCGATTCTGGCAGTGGCAACCTTGCAAAAAAAACTTCCTATCACTGAAAAGGCAATTTGTAATGGCTTAAAAAACGCCCAGTTAATGGGACGGTTTCAATTATGTGAAGAGGAAGGAATTCCTGTGCTGCTTGATGTTGCGCATAATCCGCAAGCAGTGAAAACTTTAGTTGAACATTTAGATGAAAACTTTGCAGATAAACAAATCTATGCTGTATTTGCAATGATGAAAGACAAGGATATAAACAGTGTTATTGAATTGATAAAAGATAAAATTAACAATTGGTTTATTGCGCCGTTGACTAATCCTCGTGCAGCAACTGAAGAAATACTACTCAGTTGTTTTCATCAGCAAGGCATTAGTCAAGTATCAATAGGCTTTGAAAACTTTACAGAGACTTTGAAAGCGGCAAAACAAAAAGCTAAGAAAGACGATTTAATTTTAATTTTTGGCTCTTTCTTTTTAGTGTCAGAATATTTAGCTGACAAAGAAATATTTAAGGGGGCGAACCATGGAAATAGATGACACATTAAAAAATAGATTGGCAGGAGCGGCTGTCGTAACTGTTCTAGCAGTTATTTTTTTACCGATGCTGTTTGATGATCCTGTAGAAAAAAAGGGTCAAATAGTGAGTGAACTGGATATTCCGCGCAAACCTGAAGTTTCACCATTGCTGACGACAGCTATTGTTCCTGAAAAAACCAGCGAAGCGACTGAGACTAAACCCGCAGAAGAGAACTTAAACTCGGATACTGAAAGATCAGATACTAGCTTAAATGCTGAAGAGCTTGCGGTAGATTCTGAAGATGTATCGCCAGCAATAGCAGAAGAGCCGCCTAAGAAAAAAGTCTCTAAAGATGAGAGTGCAGACGAAGAAAAACAGGATAAAACTAAAGAAGCGAAAAAAGCACATTCTTTAGAAGATGAAGATAAAAAAGTAGATGAGTCAAAAGTTGCAGACAAAAAGACAGACAAGGCTAAATCGCAACTACCGAGTTTAGATGATAATGCGTTAGATAAAGCGGATTCTCACTCTGCGCCTGCTACAGATAAGCATCGTTGGATTATACAAGTGGCTAGTTTAAGCGATAAAGCGAAAGCTGAAGCTTTTAGAGATAAACTGCGCACGCAAGGCTTTCCTGCAACAGTCGACTCCGCTTGGCTGAATGGTAAAGGGCGCGTTTATAGACTTAAAGTTGGCCCTGAAGTAGATGCAGAACGTGCACAATCTATGAAAAACAAAATTAATCAGCTCAATGGTGTGCACAGCATTGCCATTCCTGAATAACAGTAACCTACGTTACGGAGATTTTGAAAAATTTAAGCTCAAACAAGTAATATGACAGGAAGCAAATTCATTTATTTTTTATAAATCACTCGCTGTGGTTGCGAGGGCAAAGTTGGCTGAAAAAAGCCTATGCTATAAATTATAACGTTAACACAATTTGTTCAGGCTTTATGGCTCGCGATAAATTGTGAAACTAAAAACAGGGTAAAAAAATGTGTGGTATTGCAGGTATTGTTTCGCATCGATATGTTAATCAAGAACTTTATGATGCACTGACGGTATTACAGCATCGGGGGCAAGATGCTGCGGGTATAGTCACTTGTGAAAATGGACGCTTGCATTTGCGTAAAGAAATTGGTCTTACCCGTGATGTATTTACTAACAGTCAAATGCTAAAGCTGAAGGGGAATATGGGCATTGCACATGTTCGTTATCCCACCGCAGGCTGTACAAGTTCTGCTGAAGCCCAACCTTTTTATGTGAACTCTCCCTTTGGTTTAACGCTGGCTCATAATGGTAATTTAACCAATACCGAAGAGTTAAAGCAGGCGTTATTTGTAGAAGACCAAAGACATTTAAACACGGATTCAGACTCAGAAATATTACTCAATGTTTTTGCGCACGAATTACAGCAATTACATAAGCTTTCTCTGACACCAGAAGATATATTTAATGCCGTCTCTGCTGTACACAAACGTTGTCGCGGCGCGTATGCTGTGGTGATTATGATTGCAGGGTTTGGGATTTTAGGATTTAGAGACCCACACGGCATTCGCCCGATTGTATTTGGTGAGCGCAAAAGTGAAGAAGGCTCTGATTTTATGATTGCTTCTGAAAGCGTTGCCTTAGACGTGCTGGATTTTAATTTAATTCGCGACATCGAACCCGGCGAAGCGGTATTTATTGAAACAGACGGCACTTTGCATATCAAACAATGTGCTGAAACAGTTGATCACTGTCCGTGTATTTTTGAATATGTCTATTTTGCCAGACCCGATTCAATCATTGATGATATTTCTGTGTATAAAGCGCGGTTGCGGATGGGCGATAAATTAGCAGCCAAAGTCTTGCGCGAATGGCCAGATCACGATATTGATGTGATTATTCCGATTCCTGATACCAGCCGCACTTCAGCGTTGCAAATGGCGCATAAATTAGGCGTAAAGTTCAGCGAAGGTTTTATTAAAAATCGCTATATCGGACGCACGTTTATTATGCCCGGACAACAAATGCGTAAAAAATCCGTGCGGCAAAAACTCAATGCCATTGATTTAGAATTTGATGGCAAAAATGTATTGTTAGTGGATGATTCTGTGGTGCGTGGCACAACGTCTGAACAAATTATTCAAATGGCACGCGATGCCGGTGCGAAAAAAGTTTACTTTGCCTCCGCCGCGCCGCCAGTACGCTATCCAAATGTGTATGGTATTGATATGCCCGCCGCGCATGAACTGATTGCGCATGGTCGAACTGAAGATGAAGTCTGCGCAGCAATTGGTGCAGATAAATTAATTTATCAAGACTTGCAAGATTTAATTGATGCTGTGCAAAAAGGTAATCCAGAAATAAAACATTTTGATACTTCCTGTTTTGATCATCACTACATAACAGGTGACATTGATGATGCTTATTTGGAAAGAGTTGAAGCCTTACGCAATGACAGCGTAAAGGTAGAGCAAAATGCAAGCGATTGCATTATTGAAATTTAGAGAAATTACCACTGGTAGTCCTTAAAAGATTGCCAGTGGTGAGAACATCAGGTCAAGATTAAATGAACGAAATCGATTGGAATAATTACGCCCCAGAGACGCAGGCAATCAGAGCCGGACATCGGCGCACCCACGAAGATGAACACAGTATGCCGCTATTTGCCACTTCTAGCTATGTGTTTGAATCAGCAGAGCAAGCGGCTTTACGCTTTACGGGCAAACAAGCGGGCAACATTTATTCTCGTTTTACCAATCCTACCGTCGATGTATTTCAGCAACGCTTAGCGTTAATGGAAAAAGGTGAGCGTTGTTTGGCTTTTGCATCAGGCATGGCTGCGATTATGGCTGTGGGTATGGGCTTATTAAAAGCAGGCGATCATATCGTTTCCTCGCGCAGTGTGTTTGGCAATACGATTTTGATGTTTGAAAATTATTTTGGCAAATTTGGTGTGAGCACTGATTTTGTCACTTTAACGGATTTAACCGCATGGGAAGCGGCGATTAAGCCGAATACGCGTTTTTTATACCTTGAAACGCCTTCAAACCCGTTGATTGAAATTGCAGATATTCAAGCACTGGCAGAAATCGCCCATAAACACGGCTGTTTATTAGTGGTCGATAACGTATTTTGTACGCCTATTTTGCAACAACCTTTAACGTTAGGCGCGGATATTGTGGTGCATTCCGCCACTAAATATATTGATGGACAAGGACGCTGTGTGGGCGGTGCTGTGATTGCCAGCAACGAAATCATCGACAAATATATTTATCCTTATTTACGCACAGGTGGCGCAACCATGAGCGCGTTTAATGCGTGGGTGTTTGCCGGTGGTTTAGAAACGCTTGCCGTGCGAATTAAAGCTCATTGTGATAACGCTTTTGAGCTGGCAAAATGGTTGGAACAACAACCCGCCGTAACAAAAGTCCACTATCCTGGTCTTATCTCCCATGCTCAACATGAATTAGCCAAACGACAACAACGTCATTTTGGTGGTGTAGTCAGTTTTGAATTAGCGGGTGGCAAAGAACACGCATGGCGAGTTATTGATGCGACACAAATGTTATCAATTACTGCGAATTTGGGTGATGTAAAAACGACAATTACACACCCTGCTAGTACCACACATGGTCGCTTAACACCCGAAGTTCGTGCCGCAGCTGGAATTAAAGACGGCTTGGTGCGTGTTTCCGTCGGTTTAGAAAATATTGAAGATATTAAAAATGACCTATTAAGAGGCTTGTGATTTCAACATTTTCATCGTTACTACTCCTCCACGTCTTACGTTTGGCATTAAAACTGCCTTGTTTCAACACTATAAAGCAAAGAGAATTTCCATGAAAAAACTATTGTGTGCTGCCATTTGCCTCGCAGTTAGCTCGATTTCAGTACAGGCAAAACAATTAACAAAACAAGAATTGCCAAAAAAACTGCTGATTCATTTTAGTAAATATCACCCTAAAACCTCTAATTTAGTCATCACAGAACAAAAACATTATGGGCAAAACCTTTTTGAGTTGAGCTTTACGGAAGAACTCACCATAAAAGTGCCTGATGAGAAAGATGTGAAAGGCGAAAAACTGAAACCAAAAACAGTCAGTGAAGAAGTCTCTATTTTTTATAGAACCGGCGGACAGTTTTTTATCAATTCAGAAAAAATTTATGCGTTTAATATTATCCCCGGCGTTGTTATCAATGGCTTAAAAGCGGCTTTTCCTGATTACAAAATCACTGCGGCACAACTAATTCCAAATCCAAATGGCCCAGGTGAAGAATATGAAATTGTGATTACTTCATTAGGAAGTTCTTGGTCTGTTTCTCTGGACAGCAAAGGCACAATTATTACCAAAGAAAATATTGCTGCATTAGCTTCGCCAGCGGCTGCACCTGCTGTTGCAGCACAACCCGCAGCTGCACCTGTTGCACCTGCTCCAGCTCCTGCAAAAAAATAGTTCTGCCACAAACCTTTCAGGTTTTTAAAACCTGAAAGGTTTAAGTATCATCTCAGATTAAATAATGACAGAAAAATACAGCCGCCAAATTGTTTTAGATACGGAAACGACTGGCTTAAGCCCAAAAGAAGGGCATCGGATTATCGAAATTGGCTGTATTGAGTTAATTAATCGTCGTTTTACCCGCAATCAATTTCACGTTTATATCAATCCGCAACGCCTTGTTGACCCCGGCGCAATGGAAGTTCATGGCATTACCAATGAATTTTTAGCCGACAAACCTCTATTTGCTGAAATTGCCCGCGATTTCATTGAATTTACGCGCGGCGCACAACTTCTGATTCATAACGCGCCGTTTGACGTAGGTTTTTTGAATTATGAATATTCGTTATTAGGCAATATTGGCACGCTGGAAAATTATTGTGCCATTTTTGACACGCTGGCTCTTGCGCGTAGCAAACACCCCGGACAACGCAACAGCTTAGACGCACTGTGCAAACGCTATAACATTGATAATAGCCATAGAGAATTACACGGCGCGTTATTAGACGCAGAAATTTTGGCAGATGTTTATCTGCAAATGACAGGCGGACAAGATTCTTTGCTGGGAGAGGAAAATACTCATGCGAGCAACAGTGCCAATCAAGTTGTGCAACGACTTGCCAGCAATCGCCCGCCGTTAAAAGTGATTTATAGCAATGAAACCGAACAAGCCGAACATCTGCAACGCTTAGAAGCCATTGACAAAGCGAGCAAAGGTTTGTGTTTATGGAAGTTGTGAACCAATACTGAGCCTGTTTTTCCGCGCTAAATTCATAATATCGATTTAACTATTCACTACGCACATCTTCTGTATGTGCTTTCAATCTGCTCAAATTTTTTCAAGACGACCAGTCGTCTTGAAAATGTTTGCTACAACTTATCTGTAAATTTCTCACTACACAGGTGCGATTATTGTGGCGTTTGTCCCGCATTCCATTCCATTTCATGTGGGCTACCTTGCTAAATTTACCGCAAATTGCATTTATTTCTCTTTCACACAATCGTGTATCATTAAATCTCTTTTATTTTGAGAGCAAAATGCAATGAATAGAAATAAATACCGTCAAATTGTTTTTACACGTTACCACATTTATAACAGTTTGTTTTTAAACCTGCCCTTTAAAGAAGTCTATCAAACAGGCACTTTATTACCATTATTGGGACAAACGTGTATTGATGGTTTTAACCAAGATAAAACGCCGTTAGAGATTATTAACGGTTTCTTTGATAACTATACCCCTCATGCGCCACAAGAAGAACGATTTAAGATGTTGTTTCAGTTCATTCAGTATGTTGAACGGCAAGTAGTGTTGTTTGACGCGTTAGAAGAAGCCGCATTTGAACAAATCCATGATTTAAACGGCGACGGAACGCTGACCGCGCTGATCAATCAAGCTCATGCGGATCATGCAACCGATCGTTTAAAAGAAAAACTCAAAACATTTAGCGTCTCTTTAGTGCTAACAGCACACCCAACGCAGTTTTATCCCGGAGCTGTGCTTGCCATCATTAAAGACTTGGAAGAAGCCGCGCATGATAACGATGTAGATCAAATCAATTTGTTGTTGCAACAATTGGCAAAAACGCCTTTTTATAAACGCGAAAAACCCACGCCACTGGATGAGGCGGTTAGTTTATGCTGGTATTTGGAGTTTGTATTTTATCCAGCCGTTGGTAGCATCATTGAACAACTGGCAAAAGGTTTAAAAATTCCGGTTGCGGAATGGATTAACCCGCATTTAATTCGCATTGGTTTTTGGCCAGGTGGCGATAGAGACGGCAATCCATTTGTCACCCATGATGTCAGCTTGCAGGTTGCACAAAAGCTCAGAGAAACCGTATTGCGTTGTTATTATCGTGAATTGCGTGAATTAAAACGCCGTTTAAGTTTTAAAGGCGTGGATGTGTTAATTGCCGAAGCAGAGCAAAAACTGTATCAAAGTTTGTACGGCGGTCAAAACAGTTATAACAGTGTGCTTGAATTTGAACAATTGTTATGGGAAGCGAGAAATTGTTTGATTAATGACCATGACAGCTTGTTTTTGGACAAACTGGATAAGTTATTGCTCAATGTTCGTATTTTTGGTTTTCATTTTGCCAGCATGGACATTCGCCAAGAAAGCAGTCAACACCACAAACTTTGGCAACGCATTATTCAAAAGTTACACCAACAAAACCTTGCTGTGTCGTTGGCTGAGTTTGATGCGATGACGGAACACGAACAAATTGTGTATGTGTTAAGTCTGGATGTGGATTTACATCAACTTAACCTTGATGATGCGTTTATGATTGAAATGGTTCACACGTTTTCAGCCATTAAAACCATTCAACACAACAATGGCGAAGAAGGTTGTCACCGTTACATCATCAGTCATTGTGGCAGTGCTTTACAAGTGATTGAAGTGTTTAAACTGGCACAACTGTTAACGGCTAATGATGAAAATAAATTAGCATTAGACATCATCCCGTTATTTGAAAGTATTGAAGATTTGGAAGTTGCGCATCAAGTGATTCATGATTTGTATGAAATTCCGTTATATCGTCAACACCTTGCCGCACGCGCCAACAAACAAACGATGATGTTAGGTTTTTCAGACGGCACAAAAGATGGCGGCTATCTTTGCGCCAACTGGTCTATTTTTCGTGCAAAAGAAGAACTCACTCGCGTTTCACGGCAATATGACATCACGGCAATCTTTTTTGATGGACGCGGCGGGCCTCCTGCGCGTGGTGGCGGTAATACGCATGATTTTTATGCGTCTTTGGGTGAAACCATTGAAAATGAAGAGGTACAAGTCACCATACAAGGGCAAACCATTAGCTCTAATTATGGCAAAGTTGCCTCATGTCGTTACAACTTAGAACAGTTGATTTCCGCCGGCGTGATGGCTTATGTGTTTCCGCAAAATGTCCCCTCGTTTACCGCCGAAGAAAAACAACTAATGTCTAAATTAGCACAACGTAGCTACACCGCTTATTTAGCACTCAAACACGATGAGCAATTTGTGCCGTATTTGCAAAAAATGACTCCGTTACCGTATTTTGGTGGCTCTAACATCGGCTCACGTCCGATGAAACGTAACACCGACGCAACATTGCGCTTAGATGATCTGAGAGCTATCCCCTTTGTCAGCGCGTGGGCGCAAATGAAACAAAACTTGCCTGGCTTTTATGGTGTTGGCACAGCGATTGCGGATTTAGTTGAGCAAGATGAATTGACCAAGTTGCAAGCCATGTATAAAAACTCTTTGTTTTTCCGTACATTGCTCGGTAATAGCATGATGTCGTTGACTAAATCCTTTTACTCTGCCACCGCTTACATCAGTGACGATCCTGATTTTGGTGATTTGTGGCGTAAAATGTATGCTGAATTGCAGTTAGCGCAAAAACAAATTTTAAATGTGAGTAATCTTGGCAGTTTGATGGAAGACAATATAGACATTCGCCAGTCAATTCGGTTACGCGAACAAATTGTGTTGCCTATTATTGCTATTCAACAGTATGCCTTGCAGCAACTTCGCGCTGATGAATTAGCAGGTAAAGAATCGGAAAAAGAATACCGAACTTTAGTCCTTCGTTCGATGTTTGGCATTATTAACGCAGCGAGAAATTCTGCTTAATCTAAATTAGCAAAACGTAGTTACACTGATTCAATCAAGAAATTTCGTTGGGTGGGCACGCTTTTTTGCCCACCAATTTTAATGGTGCGGTGCGAATTTTTGTTTATGTAGGGCGGATTAGCGATAGCGTAATCCGCCGAATGGTGTGGCTCATATTCCGGTGCAATACGCTATCGCTATTGCACCCTACGGAATGTTACGGATTGCGCCGTACGAGGTACGGAATCTTACGGATTGCGCCGTACGGTGTCAGCAGTAAATATGTTAGGAAAAGGTCAAAAAAATTTCCCGCGTTGCGGGAATAAGTTAAATAGTTGAATTGTTAAAAAGCCCGCACAGCCCTAACATAGAGAGGGGCGTTCTTATTGTAGCTGAACTGATAACCACTGTAGAAGTACTGATTCCAGGCGAGGCCGTAGGCGTACTCGGAGGAACTCCAATAGTAGTCGGACGCAAAACCCCCACGATTTTTTAACGACCCACTCGCCCCCTGACCAATCGTGTTATACATTAAATTCAATTCATCTTTTGAAGGCAAATACCAATCATCGTAGCCATTAAGCTCCAAATCATCACACAGTTTTGCCGCATATTTACCCGCGCCTTGACTGCTAATAATAGCTGCGGTGTTTGCCCTTCCTGAACCAGCGGCTGTACTGGTCGCGATTGTGGAATAAGAGCCGTTGTACCATTGAATACCTTTGGAATCAGTTTGGTCAGTCGGCGCAGCAATCAAACCATGTTTACCGCTGTCATCAACATAAAAAACAATCCCACCTTGATAATTTTTGCCAATAGCAATGTCTTCATTAACTGGAGATACAGCTTCTGGTGCAGGAATAACTTCCGCCGCAGGTTCTGCATAAGCTTCTGGCTCAACTTCTACTTTTTTAGAATGATGATGTTTTTTAACCGCTTTTTGATGATGCTTAGAACTTGTTTTTTGTGCTGGCTTAACTGTCGGTTTAGGAACACTATCCAGCTTATCAAACAACTTTTGATCAAACGCATACGCCGTTGTGCTCAAACACAAAACCAGCCCCGCTAAAACACTTTTTTCAACAACATAGGCATAACTCATCATTACTCCTTAACTTTTGTTTAATTAACGTTGTCATCTGGAAACCAAGTTTGCTCTAAAATCTGCTCCGCCGTCCAAGGGCATTGCTGCGGAAACTGATCAAATGCAATATGAGTCTCTTTTTCTGCATCTGTTTTAGCATCCGACCAAGCATCTGCCCACCATTCGTCATCTTGCAAACAAGTTTTTAAACTCGGCATTTTTTTCAAACGCCGCGTAATTCGTTCGCGCTGTTCTTTGATGGTCAATTGCCAACTTGTCCCTTGCCGCTCCGGTTGATATTGCCATTTCAACAAATGCTGTAACAACACCGCCATGCGATGCGCTAACTCACGCTGTTCGCTTTTGCTCACGTCTTCAATCTCCTCTGCAATATTTTCCAAATCCAACAAATCAAACTTTTTATTGCGGATTAACCATGCTTGTTGATTTGCCCATGCCACTACATCGCCGTTATAACTCGCTAAATTCATGTTTCCCCCTAAAATTTACATTGCTTTGCTGTCATATATACTTTTGCATCAGCATTGTGTGCCGCTGCTTTTTTAAAAAGCGCACAAGCTGTTTTATATTTGCCTCGCTTAACATACGATTCGCCTTGTTTGACCATTTTCCTCGCGTTCTCTTCCTGATGTTGCAACGCATTTTGCCGCTCAGTTTCGGCTTTTTTATCCAAAACCGTCTGTTTTGCTAATTCTGCTTGCTGCTGCATAGCATCATTTTTTTGCTGTTCAGCTTGTGCAAGTTGAAGTTCTTGTTGATGTTTTAATCTTTTATTTTCCAACGCAATTTTTGCAGCTTTAGCTTCGGCAGCTTGTTTTTCCGCTTGCGCCTTAGCAATCGCTTTTTGCGCTTGCTGTTGTTCTGATTCCCGCTGTTTTTGTTTAAACAACTTATCATCATGTGATTCTAACTTAGTCAATTCATCCTTGACCAAACCATTCATTTTGCTTTCAGGAAACAGTGTTAAATACTCACGACACGAATCCGCATTATGGTCTTTCACGCAATAATCCAAAAACGTCTTTTCCACATCACTCACCTTATCGCTAGGACTGACAATTTCCACTAAGTCTTTCCAGACTGGAATCACCAGCAACAACGAAAAAGCAAAAATCAACGAACTGGCAACTTTAGCCGCCGTCGTCGTATGATTAGTCTCGACAAATGAGCGAAACGCAAAACCGCCCGATACTACCGAAAATATAAACTTGAAAACTGCAAGCACCGAAGCTGACATAAACGCACCAAAAAATGAAAAAAACCTTAAAAATTATAAACTAAGAGGAAAGACATGCTTAGTCTAACATGCAAGAAACGCTCGTCTAAAATTGTTGTAGGATGTTAGATTTTTCAACAACTTCGCTGCCACTTTCAACATTGCATACTCATCACTTACCTGATGAACAACTCTAACGCCGATAAAATCTCAAAAACTGTCATCATATTTTTTATTCGCTATGTTGTTATTGGTATTTTGAAAGAGTAAAAAACAAATCCGAATTTTACGCTAAAACACGAAAACCATATCGCTAATTGAATTCTTTTTTTATCAACATTGCTTACCAGTTTTTATAAAAAAACGCGAAAAAATTTCAAGACGACCAGTCGTCTTGAAAATTTTTGCTACAGTTTATTTCTAAATTTCTCACTACGCCGTTTCTTGTGTAACTATTCCATTCCGCAACATATCCGCCGCGTTTAAATGAGTTTATGATGTATTCCATAGACTGCTAAACTCAAAATATTCGCTATAAATCGCATCTAATTTATACAGCTAAAAACGTTTTCTAACGGTTTAGAGAAACGACATGCTTTAAAATAGATATGATTTATCAAAAACTTAAACTATTCGCTTGGGGAAAAAATCATGGGTATCTTAAAAGAGACAATGCTTTCAGCACCAAAAGACAACGAACCGCATTCAAAAATGGGCTTACTAAAAATCGCAGGTTACGTTTTTGCAGCTTTTATCGTGCTTTCTAACTTGGTATATGTGGTTGACCCCTCAGAAATGGCAAATATTCGCCGGATGGGAAATGTCGTTTATAACCAACCGGTTGGTGCAGGCCCGCATTTTAAAATTCCATTTATCGACACGGTGGACATTGTACAAGTGAGTTTAACCACGCTGCACATTCCACCTTTTGATGTAAATACCGTTGATAATCAAAAGATTACCCTCGATATGAATTTTAATTTCACCGTGCCGCGCAATAAAGTCAATCATCTGCTGTATGAAGTGGGAAAAACCGGCAATATGGATATTGCAGATAGCATTGTTCCGGTCGTAAAAGACAGGGCAGGGCGAGTATTTAACAAACAAAACACCACGATCATTTCGCAAAATCGAGAAATTATTCAAGAACAAGTCACTCGCGCTGTTTTTAGTGCGGTGTCAGAGCAATTTGGCTTGCAACCGCACAGTTTGCAAATTGCACAAATTATTTATTCACCGACTTTTGTGCAATCAAATGAAAATGCGGTGAGGGCGAAAAATGATGCGGTTGCTGAACAAAACAAACAAGTGGTAGAAACCGCAAAAGCGCAGCAAAAAGTGATTGCGGCAAAAGGTTTAGCGGATTCTGCGATTGAATCAGCGACAGGCGCGGCAAAGTCGGCTGTGATTCGTGCAGAGGCGGATAAAACGAAACAAGTTTTAGATGGGGAAGGGCAGGCGGCACGTTTGAAACTGGAAATTTCAGCGTTTAATAATAGTCCTGAATTGTATATTCGCTATTTGCAGGCGCGGGCGCAATTGCAATGGAATGGACAATCGCCACAAGTGGTGAGTGGTGCAGGTGGGCAGCAAGCGATTGTTGTGCCTATCACAACTCCGGGATTTTCTGGTAAATAAGGTTTAGACAATGAAAAATATCTTTTTGAAATCAAAAGCTTTTTTAACGCGATTAGGATTTGCAGTAGCTGTCAATTTTCTCGTTTTGCAAATTGCTGAAGCCGCTGGCATCGTGGGAAACGGCACAGCAGCAAGTTGCACAGAAACCGCATTAAATACCGCGTTAAATAGTGGCGGTGTGGTGACATTTAATTGCGGCTCTGCGCCTGTCACAATCACATTCAGCACTGAAAAAGTGATTGCAACAAACACCACGATTGATGGCGGCAATTTAATTTCCTTTAGCGGAGCAGCAATGCAGAGATTATTTAATCTTGCCGCCTATATTCCATTTACTGTGAAAAACCTAAGCTTTATCAATGGCAAAACTGTCGATCAGGGCGCGGCGATTAACAGCCCTTTTGAAAATAATCTGACGATAACACATTGTATTTTCAAGAATAATAACGCGACCAAATTAGGCGAATATGGTGGCGGCGCGGTTTACAGTGGTGCAGGAACTTTAACCGTTAGCAACAGTGTATTTAGCGCAAATAAAGCCAGCATTGGCGGAGCGATTCGAGTTTTAAACAGTAATTTGGTGGTCAGCAATAGCACATTTACTGGCAATCAAGCCAATAACTTAGGCTCAGGCGGTGCAATTTATATTGATGGCGCAAAAAAAGATAATGGTTTTATTACTATCAGCAATAGCACATTCAAAACAAATTTTGCCGCAAATTATGGTGGTGCGATTTTTAATAGTTTGTATAACAACAATAAAGCGATTATCAAAAACAGTGTTTTTTCCGGCAATAAAGTGGGCGGCGCAAGCACTGGGCAAGGCGCGGCGATTTGGAGTACGGGCGATTCGGCTTTAGGCGGTGGTTGGGTGAGCAACAGCAATAAAACCACGTTGACGATTAGCAATACCACCGTTGCGAATAATAGTGCGGGCAGTCAAGCGGGCGGAATTTGGCTAGGCAGACATCCTGCTGGCACGGGAGCAACAATTAGCAATAGCACGGTGTCAGGAAATATTGCCGCCAGCAGTGGCGGTGGAGGAATTGTGTTAGGTGATGTCGGGAAATTGACCATTACCAACAGCACGATTGCAGGCAATAGTGCAAACGGCGCAACGAATTTAGGTGGCGGTTTATGGATTAGCAATAGCGGCACGGCTGTTATTAGCAATACGACGATTGCAAATAATGTGGCTTATTGGCAAGCAGGCGGGATTTATGGCGGATTGAATGTCACGCTTAAAAACACAATTTTGGCGAATAATGTGGCTAAAAATGGCGGGAACTCTTGGAATGTGTATCACAACTGCATCACCACAATGACAAATGGCGGTAATAATCTGCAATTTTCCTCAGTGGCTAACGCGCCTTGTGCCAATGGGATTGTGATTGTTGACCCGAAATTGGATGTTTTGAAAAATAATGGCGGAGTGCGGCAAACAATGGCGTTATTGCCTGGTAGTCCAGCAAGTAGGGCAGGGGCGAATTGTCCTAAAACAGACCAACGCGGCGTGGCGCGTCCTTTGCCTGTTGGAACAGCCTGTGATATTGGCGCGTTTGAAGCGGCTTTTTAGGTGATTGTGGCTATTTTAAGTAGAAACGCAACTATTGAGATTGTGAAAGTATTAGATTCTGGAGTCAAAAGTCACGACTTTTGATTCCGGTGATATAAATCAATGAGTTAAAAATAGAGACTGGGTGTTTTTTAAATATGTTCACAGTCTCTATTGCGTTTCTAGCTTTTAAAAAGATGAGATTTAAAAGGTGATACTGACTGCAAACCAAAATTTTTGCGTATCGTACAAACTAATCGGCGTTGTGCTGTTGACAATTTTCATACCATTGCTATCGGCACTAAAGTAAGCATATTTAGCCAGAAAATTATAGTGTTTAAAAAACTGCCGAGTTACCTGAAAATTCCATTCATCACCGTAATGTTGCTTGGTGGTGTCGTCGGTAAAGTCGTGATAAATCCCTGATAATTTAAACCCATCTAAATCCGTTTCTAAACTGGCATAAACATCACGCAAGCCTTTATCGGGCGTGGTGAGAAATAAATCCGCCCAACCATCAAACTTGTGCAATAAGCCAAACGGCGTATCAAAAGTTTCATTCAAGCCTTTGCCGTCTAACTCTTCCATGCCTGCTTTAGCAGTGATGCCAAATGTAGAAAAGCCACCGACAAAATGATAATAATCGACTTTGTAAACGGTGGGATTGCCTGCGTAATTGCGTTGAAAAGCATATTCGGCGTTGTAATGCAGACGTAAATCATCACTGACTTTATAACTCCCATCAAGGCGCACCCCATAAGTTTGATTGGAATCTTGCGGTCGTTGATCGTGGTCATCAATCCAATAGCCGTAGCTGGCTAAAGTGCCAAACTCTTCAAAGTTATAGGCAATATTCACCACAGGAAGCTGCATTCGATGCACGGTGCTATCGGTATTTTGTTGTTTTAACAGATAGCCCAGTTTGATAATGGTATTGGGGATTGACGTATTGGTAATGTATAAACCATCAAAAGTGCGCTCCAATTGTCGCCAGGCTGCCGCACCGATAAAGCGTTCATTATCAAATTGAATCCGCTGCCTTCCAATTTTGATTTCCGTCTCAGGAAAACCTTTATAACTTAGCCAAAGTTGATTTAATTCTTTTTGTTGTGGCTCAGCAATAGTTTCGTACTTGGTTTTGCCATTGCGACCACTGTTGTAAGTGCTGGCGAGAATATCTTGATTTGCCTCAAACTCGGCATAGCCTTGTAGATTTTCAAACACAGGTGATAAATAACCTAAACGTAAGCGTCCTGTGAAACCGTTAGCGGTTTTTCTGGTCGGATTTACGCTATCTGCATTTTCATAACGAAAACGTAAATCAAATTTAAGTTGTCCATATTTGCCATCTTCTTGCCCAAACTTTACTGCTTTTTCAAAGGTTTTATTAAAATCATCTGCCATTGCGGTTGAAAAAAAGCTTAACGCCAACGGTACGAACAATAAACAAGGTTGCTTTAGTTTTTTGGGAACGTACATGAAGATGCCAAACGTTAAAGTGGAAAACACGCAAAATAATAAAAAAATTGACACGTTTTTACACAGATTAGATAGCTAAGTAAAGATTATTTCTTAGTTATTGCTCTATCAGCATGACACTCCAGTACAGAGGATAAGAGGCGGAGTTTTTTTCTGCAAAGTAAAATGATAAAAAGAAATCTTTACCACTTTTCTTTTTTGCCACCATCGTATTTTTTGGCTAATTTTTGTTCTAATAAAATTTTTGCCAAATCGCGACGGTCACAAAAAACACTGGCTAAAATCCTGCCATATTTGTCATTCAAATTCACATTATATAAATGAATGGTTCGGGCATTTCTAATTTCTTCAGTCACTAAATCTTTGGCTTGCTGGGCTTTTTGATGCAATTTTCCTTCTGTGCCTTTCATTTCTGGCGTATCTATGCCGCGTATTCTGATGCCGACCGGTTTATTGTCGATGGGATTATGCCCTTTGATAGTGCAATAAAACGTATCGCCGTCATAAACTCTGTCCACTTTTTTCACGGTGGTATGCCAAATGCAATTCGGCAGTTTTTCGGGCAATGGATCGCGGCGTTCAAATAGCCTTTTTAATAGAAAAATCAAACAGATAAAGAAAATAAAAAGGGATGCGGCAATATAAACGCCGTTCATGGGGTCTTGTTTTACCAAATCGGTAAGCAGTGCGAGTAGTTTGTCCGTGTTGTCCATGTGTGCAAAAAAAGTGTGAAATGATGCAAATAAATGAAGTTGGCAAATGCGTTTGCCGAATAGATTCTTGTTGATTTTATTTTCGCTGGAATACAAAACATGTTTTGTACTCCAGCGAAGGTTTTAGCGGGTAAAAACGCTACCCGCCTGTGAATTAAAGGCACAAATCGGATAATTTAAAGCTGCCAATTCGGGTATGCCAATGCAACGCTTGTCCTTCGATGTTGTCGTTATAGTATTGATTAGTATACCAAAAAGTACAATCATCAACCGGGTCAACCGACATCATGGTGTAATCGCCCCAACGTTGCGGTGGTGCATTCAGTTGTGCACCGTTGCCATTTTGCAGCACGCCTGTGATTGATAAGATATTTTTCGGGTCAGTGACCAAACGTCCTGCGTAATGAATGGAAGGATAGACCGTTTTGCTGGAAATGCTATAACCTATCGCTAACTCACCGCGTTTATTTAGCGCCGCACTTCCTACCCAACGCGAATTGTTGTCGGGCGCAAATGTGCCTTGTTGCGCCATGCCGATTGCTTTTGTGGCTAAGTTTTGTTTCAACATATACCACCGCACTGCACTTTCTCCAGCATTCGCGCCTCTGACAGTGTGATTAAACACCAATGAACCACAGCCTGCCAGCGTTCCTGTTAATGGGCATTTATTTTTAAAATAGCGATATTGCAAACGATTCATCGGGCGATCGGCTAATGCGTCTAGTTTTTTTAAGGTGTTCGGTTGCGGAATGCAATAGCCCGCAGGATTGCTGCAATTCATCGGATTAAATGCTGCAACAGTCAGAGATGGTTTTTCGAGGATAGAACCAGTTGCATTTGCAGTGGAAAAATCCGCTTTCACTTCAAAAATGCGCATTTTTCGGGTTAAATCTAAAGAGGCAGAATTTGGATGATTAAATCCAATCACATAGTTAGGTGTGCCAACCGGCGGCGGCGTGCCGTCTAAATCCGCAGGTAATAAAACACTCAGGTTGGTGAGCGCAGATAAGTCGTGATAATTAGTTGCAGCAGGCAGACCGGCTAGCATTTTAGCACGATCAAATACCAAAACAGCCTCACCCACAAAGCCCGTTAGGTCAGAATATTGCTCTGCGGTCATGTAATAACCATCTTGCCATACGCCAAATTTAGGGTAATCACCCATATTGTTATTGGGAATCAGAAAGTCATAAACGTAATAGCCGCCGGTTGGGTCTTCGGTTTTAGAAATGGCAATACATTCATGGTAAGGGGCTGAGCTAAATTTAAAATTAAACTGACTTAATAACCAACGATGTGCAATAGCGTCATACAACACAATAGGGTCGCCTTCATCGTTGGTTGCACAAACGCCTGTGTTTCCTGCGGCAGCAAACACTTTACTTAATTTACTGGGTGGTGTTAAAGCAAGTCCGGTTTTTTTATCAAACACTTGATAGAGAGAATTCACCATTTGCACATAGTGATTCATGCCCACATCGCCGTTTACATCTGTGGGTGTGTAAACTTGACCAAAAACGGCTTTATCATCAAGACCGCTTAAACCGTCAAAACTGGATAAAGGACTGCTGATAATTAGTTGTGTGCTTTTTTGTAGGGCAATCAGTGGGTCAGTAACACTCAAAGCTTTAGGTAGTCTAACTTGTGGAGAAAGTTTACGCCGCTGCAACGGCACAATATGCGATGCGGTTTGGTTTTGCTCGGTAAACGTTTGTGGAATATCGCGCAATGGCGGTGATTCTCCTGCCACAACCGCTGGCAGAGCTTGGGATTTGATTAACGAATTCAGATTCGATTTTGCGTAACACCATTGCGAAAAGGCTAGTAAACAGGAAACTGCGAAAAATGTTGTTTTTAGGTTCATTTTGAATTCTCTATGGTTTTTAGTTTTGTCGTTTCCATGCTTTGCGTCACTGCCCAGAGTTAAAAAATCCTTAATAATCAAAATAATACATTATATGGCAGGGGCTTATTGAATGTAGCGAGATATTTGGTAGGATGGCTAGAATGCAGTGAAAGCAACGTGTGCGGTTGTTGCGTGGTGTGATGGGTTCGTTATCACCCTAACCATCTTATGAGTTAAAGCTCTCCCACATCCAGCAAAACGGCATCAATCAGACTCTGACGTATATAAATTCCGTTTTGTTGCAATTGCAGGGTATAAGGTTTAATTGCATCAATCAAGCCCGCCTTTTTTGCCCGTCGTAAAACTCCCAATGTACCAATCCGGTTAACGCCAAAACGTTCAGCAACGCGCCGCGCCTGTGCATCATCAAGAAGCACAATGCAATCAGGGAGATTGATGGCTAACGCGATGGCTTCTGCTTCGCCTGGGTCAAGCAAAATAGCTAAAGGTTTTAAGATTTCAGGTGCAGGCTTTTCAATGATGAGCCAATCAAGCTGTTTGATTGCCGTTGCGCCCGGCAAGCCAATACCGTGAACGGTGATTTCTTCCCATACTTTCTGTGGAATCACAACGCGACTGTACAGTTTTGGCAACAATTCAAGTTGCCCAATAATAGAAAGAGCAATCAAAGGGCTGCTATCGCCAATAATGGTGCTGTTAGTCATCCTTAAGCTCATCTGCGATTTGGTCATCATCCAGATTGATAACGGGGATTTCTAAACGCCCCAGTTCAAACATGAATTGTAATTTTGTCATTTTGCAAAACTGGGCGGCTTTGCCTAATGAAAATCGGTGTAGCTCAAAGAGTTTAACCGCGAGTAGAAACGTGAGTTCTTTTTCAAGAGCTTGGGGAGATTTTCCTGATGTAATTAACAGGTCATCAGGATAGGGTAAAGTGAGTGTGTGCATGGTGTGAGTCCTGTTTTGCGGTAAGACATAATTAAATCAGTGTGTTTGCAGGATGGCTAGAACGCAGTGAAAACCATGTGTGTGGTTATTGTGTGGCGCGATGGTTTTCCCTGTTATCAAACTGTCAGTTTCAATTGCGGTAAAAATTGAAAGTCTTTACGATTCAACGTCATCAATTCTAAATCATACACCATTGCAGTTGCGGCGATTAAAGCGTCCATAATTTTCATGTTGTGTGATAAGCCGTATTTTTCAACAATTTGTTTCGCCAGCGTGAGAATTTCTTGATGTGTATTCAGAATTTGAAAAATAGCGATTTCTTTTTTGATAAATGATAAATCGCTTTTATTTCTTGCGCCTTGATAAAGTTCCATGACCACTATATCGTTGATAAATAAAATTTCAAAATCATAGCATTCAAGAAAGCTTTTGTTTTTTAGATATTCGATGACAATATTAGTGTCTATAAAAATCATCTGTACGCCTTTTCTCTAAGCGATTGTGAAAATAATAAAACCTCTTCTATGTTTTCAAACGGATTTGAGAGCTTTTCATTTTCAGCAACGCTCGTTATGCGATAGGCGTTTTGTTTAGGATTGAGTTGTTTAAATTGAAACTCATCGTTATTGGTATTTTCCAAGTTTTTTAAGCTGTCTTGAATGAAGTTTATAAACTTATTTTTATTGCCATTAAATTTGGTTTTAAAGATGAGTTCTATTTCAGGATTATCAATTTCTAAAGCTAACATTTTTTTACCTGTATTTTTATTTGCTTAGGTTCAATGCGTTAAAGCGTTTAATGTTGTTTAAGTTTGGCGATGGGTTTTATTGTCACTCTATCTTGGGTAAATTTGTAGCCTGTGTGAAGCGTTTAGCGGAACACAGGAAAAGTGTCGAAATTGTCAGTGGTTTTCCCTGATTTCATTTCATTTCATCCGGGCTACCTTGCTGATATTGAATGTTGATTTGATTTAGCATGAGTTGTATTTCAATAAGTGTGTTGGCAGGATGGCTAGAACGCAGTGAAAACTATGTGTGCGGTTGTTGTATCGCGTAATGGGTTTCGTTGTCATTCTATCCATCTTACGGGTTAAGAGTTTATGAACTCATATCTTCAATCATTATTGAAGGAGTTAGTTCTAATATATTGTCATTTTTTATCTTCGTAAGATTTGCAAAGTATATTAAATTATCAAAAGTAATGGGGTAATAAAAACCTTTTGAACTCATATCCATAATTAATTCTGAACGATCTAGTCTAAAAAATTTTTTTGCTAAATTATTATCCTTAAATAACTCTAGGATAGATTCATTTATTAATAATGGCGGAATGAATCTTAATCTAAATTTTTGTCTTAACATTGCAGACCAATCAGCATTTTTATAGTGGTTATAAGCAAGATCATCGAAAATTTTAATCATTGTCCATTCACTTGTTTCTAGTGAAGCATAGACTCCATTTAATCTTCTGCTATAACAATCAAAGCCATTCCAATCAAGTTGACATTTATATCTTAAATCATGCTCGACTTCATGCCACCCTTCAGAAAAAACAGTCCTAATCTGAAGTTCAAAAGTAGTATCAATAATACTTTTATCTCTGTTGTTTAAATTTAATATTCTTTCTTGTTTATCGCTTATAGAATAGACAATATTATAGCGTGATGCTTTAAACTCATCATTTTTACAATCATCTATACTTACATCTGTAGGGCGTTCTGAGTATTCAGATGATACAACCTTTCTAACGATATCAATATCATCATTAAAATAAAGTACAACTCTTATACCAATAATATCTTGTAATTTCTTTTCTGAACCATATTTAGGGTTAGAAGCTAGTTTTTTACGAATTGAATCCTGAGATTTCGTTCTAAAAAATATCCTAAACATCAAGCCAATATCATTTAACTTTGACTCAATATGTCCAACAATTTCCTTCATCACTCCCTCTGGATTCATTTCTTAACTCCTATCTAAAATGTTTTTTATTTCGTTTATTTTTGTTTTATTTATGGCAATAAAATTACTGTTATGAGCATCAATTAGTATGCCTTCTTTTTTTAGCAATTTAATCTCTTTGATAATGTCTTTTCTCGAAAAACTATTTGTTTTAAATAAATTTGCTGTAAAATATTGAAGCCTTTCTAATGAAAGGCTTCCAATAGGCCATATTTTAGATAGAATATAATAAGAAATCTCTCTTTTATCATTACTAAGATCGGAAATATTTTCTTCATTGTCAATTTTAGAAATAAAATTATTATTATCTTCACAATTATAAAAATCAACTTCTATATTGATATTATGATTTTCCTTAAAATTACAATCCCAAAATTTACAATTCAAAAAAGTAATATCATGAAAATTTTCAAAATAGAAATCAATATTTTTGAATATACATTCATTAAAAATGCTGCGTTTAATTTTCCCTGTTTTAAAAAAATCAAATGATTTAAAAATTATTGAAGATATTTCAGTATCGTCATATTTTGATTCTTGAATATGATCTGTCAAAGCTGCTTCAAACTTCATCTTAGAAGATGCGTCTAAAAAATCATTCATTGGACTAAGTTTTATCCAAAGTGAATTTCTTTCCCTAATATCCCTTGCCACATAAGCAAGCACAGCAGGTTCCACAAATCTTTCATCACTTGCTATCCAATCATCTGATGACTTGAGAATACTCTCTGCAATGTAATTTCCAAAAACAAATTCATTTACAAATTCAATGTGATTATCTCCTTGATTACTGCGGTCAAAAAATGCGTGATTAGACAAAGTTGTAGCTAACTTATCTATTGTAGGCTTGTCTTTTGGTGAATACATCGATCTAACTGCATTTAGCAAATGGCTGGCCTTATCTTTTATAACGTTGATTATTTTTTCTTTTGCATCAGAAGTGTAATTTTTCTCACACATATCAGCTGCAATAAGTCTAAGCAACTCTGTTTGTTGCTCAGGATTCATGATTAATTGTTGTCTATCCATCTCACGTTCAAGCATAGATAAAAAATATTTATCAACTATTAATGATGGTTTCTCGCATAACTGAATAAAATAGTCATCATTAACAAATCTTAAGAAACTTAGTAGAACTGGGTTAGCTAGCTTATCTACGGCTATATCTGTATCATCTAGTTTTTCCAATCGTTCAGCTGTAATCCAATCTTTTATTTCTGGTTTATCAAGTCTATAACGATTTATAGTAAATTGACTATCATATCTTTTAACCCATTCGTTAAACATTTCTCCATCAAAAATTGCCGATCTTCTTGATGTCAGGATTACCTTTGCATTTTGTGTTAAAAGTTCACTAATTGTTTCAAGCATAGGTTCTGCATTATCAAAGTTTTTTTCTATATCCTTATCAGAACTATTGTCATGAAGAAGCTCATCAAATCCGTCTAAAACTACTACAATTCTCCCTTCCTTAACTTCCTCAATAACCACATCTGAATTCACGGAACTAAAAGACTTATCGACTTCTCTAATAAAAATATGATTGAAAATCCTTGCTTGTCTATCCCTAGAAAATTCTGTAAAAAATGGGATTGGCGCATCTACATAATCATCAATAAGAGATTTAATTATTTCGTAAGAAGTACAGGTTTTTCCAAATCCAGCAGGAGCCTCAATAATTGATAATTGCGGACCATCAATAAATAAATCATCACATATACTTTTTATAATATTTTTTTCGGATTGGTTATTGTTCTTTAAATATGGCACTTGAATATAAGTATAAGTAGCAGCTTCTTTTGGCAATACACTTAAAATACGATCACAATGTTTTGTATATTCATCTTTAATTTTTATTTTCCATTGCTTAACATGAAAAAAACCATCAAATAATTTTTTTTCAATATCATCAATTGAGCTGTAAAAAGATTTCTTTGTTGAAAAATTCAGTTGTTCAAGTTCACGAACAACAACATCCATTTCTTTTTCAATACGTTCTTTTTCTGTAATACCTAATGAGACTAACTCTGCATTGTAAAAAAATCCTGATTTAAATGTAAATGCTAAGAAATCACCATTTGAAGCTGATTTTCTATATTCAAATCCGTATTTTCTAAATAACTCGATTATTTTTTCTTTCATTTCCATAATTTATCAACAACCTTTAAAAATATATTGAATCAATAAGTTAACTCGTAAGATTGGTAGAGTGATAACGCCCCCATCACATACTAAAACAACCGCTGCTATCGCTTTCAAAAATCCACATCAAACCACAACCAACTTATCACAACTCATCGCGCACAACCGGCTCAGGATTTGCCGCAGCATCGAACACCGCCAAAAACTGCCTCGTTTTCACCCGCTCTGCGTGGAAACTCATAACTAAGATACGCTAGTTTATAGAATGCTGTTAAGGTAAGAAAGCACGTCCTTTGTTTTCTCGCTTAGCCAATTACAGAGAAAAATTTTCAAGACGACCAGTCGTCTTGAAAAAATTAACTAAAACTTACTTAAGTAAACGAGCAGATGTAGGTGCGAATTCATTCGCACTGTGCGGATAAATCCGCACCTACATTAAATACCTGCATAAAATATTTTAGCAACGAAAACAAAAGGTTAATAAATTATTTATGCCTTTAATGCTGCTTATCTTTTTGACTCAAACTAATAAAAATATCTTCCAACGAGCGTTTATCTAAATCCAACTCCGCCATAGACTGACTCAACACCAACTTCCCCTGATGAATAATCTGCACATCGGTACACGTTTCTTGCACTTCCGACAAAATATGCGTGGACAAAATCACGCCATGATTCACGCCTAACTCTTTAATTAAACTACGAATTTCTTTAATCTGAATCGGATCTAAACCCACCGTCGGTTCATCCAACACAATTACTGGCGGATTATGCAAAATTGCCTGCGCAATTCCCACGCGCTGCTGATAACCCTTTGATAAATTACCACATAATCTATCTGCAACTTCCACCAAACCACAACGCTGCTGCGCAACGGCAACCGCATTGCTGATTTCTGCACTCGGCACACGATGCAATTGCGCGACATAACGCAAAAACTCCGTCACCGTTAAGTCTTTATACAACGGCGGCTGGTCGGGTAAATAGCCGATAAATTGCTTTGCAGCGACTGGATTATCCAATAAATCAATGCCATTAATGCTAATTTCGCCACTGCTGGGCGCAAGATTTCCGCATAACATGGACATGGTGGTGGTTTTGCCCGCGCCATTTGTGCCTAAAAAACCTAACACCTGCCCTTTTCTTAACGAAAAACTGACATTATCGACCGCACAATGTTCACCGTAATAGCGATAAAGCTGCTTTGCTTCGATTAATAGCGACATGCGTTATACCTGAGTTAGCAAAAACTTAGCTTCAGTTTGCAATTTTTTACGGTAAAACAAGAACTTCCAACGCGCTCCGCCGCATTGCCGCCATAAAAGCGTGGCGCGAATGCCTGCCAGTAATAAAGCACGAATTTTGTTTACCGTATCCGAACGCGATAAATACAATTCATCACCATTCACCATAATGCGCGGTTGCAAAGTGCTGATGGTTTGAAAATACAAATCACCTAAATTTGCCAACACGTTTTCGTGCATCACATCAAAATATTCGGCTTGCGCTTGGGCTTTTTGCACACCAATTTGAATGGTTTTTAACATTTTTGGCTGTTCTGACAATTGCCGTTCTAAAAAAACAAGCGAGGCGGCATAGCGAGCAGATTCCGAATGCGTGACTGCGCCGCTGATTTGTTCATGAAAATGTTCTAGCCCTAGTTTAAGTCCTGAAAGCCCTCCGAACACATCCGTGACGCTGGCTGAGTCGATTTTTAATAAACTGCCAATGCTGGCTTTTAATGCAACAGGGTCTGCCGTTCCGGTGGTGGCAAGTTGGTTGACTAATGCGGTAGCTTGAGCAATACCTGCTAAGGCAATGGTTTGATTGGTAAAGGTATTAAGCGACATAATGAGTGATATTCAAAGTAATTTTAAGGTTTTTTTTCAATCGCTTTATCAGCTTTAATCCAGGCGGTCATGCCGTTGGATAAATGATAAATATTTTTCATGCCGAGTTGACGTGTCAGCATATTACCTAGCTTTCCAGAGCGATTTCCCGATCGACAAACCAATATAATCGGTTGTTCAGGTGTTTTTTGCAGTTTCTTAGCTTCAGCAAGCCAGTGGTCTAAATTATATTGACCTTGTTCATCAAAAAACTGTAAAGGATGACTTTGTGGAATTAAGCCGGTTTCTCGCCATTCTTTGGCGGTACGAATATCGAATACGACTGCTTGCTGTTCGTTTTTTAGGGTTTCAAGTTGTGCAGGGGTAAGTTGCCCTAATTCAGTGGCAGATAAATGAAAACTGGAAAAAGCAAGCAGAAAAAAAGAGAGGATTTTTTTAATCATGGAAGATAAGAAAATGATAAGGGGAAGTTTTATTTTACGCGATTGCCAGCATTGAATTATGATACCAGCATCTTTAAATTTATAACATGAGCATCGGCTTTGGTCGACTCACATCAGCTTAATATAACTTAAATCAGGAGAAAATCATGGCAGAGTTTTTATCATTATCAGTTACAGGAATGAAATGCGGCGGTTGCGAAACCAATGTCAGAACCAAATTGGAAGCGTTAGACGGCGTGTCATCTGTGGTGGCTAATTACAAGGAAAAAACAGTTGAGCTTGAGTTTGAACCCGAAAAAATCGACGAAGACGCTATTATAGATGTTATTACGGATGCAGGTTTTAATGTCGCGTAAGAATTGTATGTGCCGGAGTCGAAGACAGTTTTTTCGGCTCCAAAAATCCGCTTAACAACAAGGCAACCATCATGAGTGATTCAGAAAATACCCAACCAGAAACCAACGAAGTGCGTTTATCTATTTTAGGAATGAGTTGCGCAGGATGCGTAGGCGCGGTTGAAGGGGCGTTAGCCACAGTAACGGGCGTGGAGTCTTTCAACGTTAATTTTGCTGACCATTCTGCAACGGTGAAAGGTGATGTGAATCCTGAGTTGTTAACGCAAGCTTTAAAATCAGCAGGTTACGATGCAGCAGTGATGGAAGGTTTTGAAGACCCCGCTGAGCAAGAAGCCTTGGAAATGCAGCGTTATCGCGACAAAATGAAAAAAGCCCTTATCGCTGCGGCATTTGGTGTGCCTTTGATGATTGCAGGACATTTAGACTGGTTGCCTGCGGTAAATTCTAGCAACGGGCAATCATTTTGGTCGCAAGTGGCAATAATGACGCTAGGGATTATGATTTATTGCGGCGGACATTTTTATACAGGCGCAATCAAAGCCTTGCAGTTAAAACAAGCTAATATGGATACCCTGATTGCGTTAGGCACAGGCGCGGCGTGGCTGTATTCCTGCATTGTGATTGATTATTACACCGTGTTGCCGTCATTATCCGCTCATGCGTATTTTGAAGCGGCAATTATGATTCTTGCCTTTATTAATTTAGGCTCTGGTTTAGAAACCTTGGCGCGTGGCAAAACGTCTAGCGCGATTCGACAATTAATAGGTTTGCAACCGCGTACTGCACGAGTTGTTAGAAATGGCGTGGAAGTAGATATTGATATTGCCGAAGTCGGTTTAGGCGAAACCTTGCGCGTGCGTCCGGGTGAAAAAATTGCTGTCGATGGGCAAGTTTTAGAAGGTTATTCCACGATTGATGAGTCCATGTTGACGGGCGAGCCGATTCCAGTGGAAAAAACCGCAGGCTCTAAAGTCGCGGCGGGTACGATGAATCAAAAAGGCAGTTTTTTATTCACAGCAACGCGGATTGGACGCGATACCGCTTTAGCGCAAATTATTAAAAGTGTACGACAAGCACAAAACAGCAAACCGGAAATTGCCAAATTAGCGGATAGAATTTCAGCGGTGTTTGTGCCAGTGGTGGTCGCAATTTCCGTGTTTACCTTTTTTATGTGGTGGATTTTTGCCGGAGAACTCGCGCTCGGTTACGCTTTTGTCACTTCGATGACTGTTTTAGTGATTGCCTGCCCTTGTGCGTTGGGATTAGCAACACCCATTTCTGTGATGGTGGCGGTTGGTCGTGCCGCGCAAATGGGCATTTTGATTCGCAAAGGTGAAGCGTTACAAACCGCAGGTAAATTAAATTGTGTGATTTTGGATAAAACTGGCACAGTCACCGAAGGAAAACCGACTGTTGCAGCCATTGAAGTGCTAAGCGATTTGAATGAAGAGATTATTTTAAGTTATGCCGCCAGCATTGAATCAGCTTCTGAGCATCCACTCGCCGCAGCAATTTTGGCAAAAGCGACTGAAAAACAAATTAAACTTGAAAGAGTGCGCGGATTTGCCGCGATTGCTGGACAAGGAATTGGCGGAAAAATTAACGGCAAAGAAGTGTTATTTGGTAATTCAATGTTAATGACAAGCAAAGGTGTTGAGTATGCGCAACATACTGAAAAGTTAGCAGAATTTGCCGTATTAGGACAAACACCGATGTTATTAGCGGTTGAAAATCACATTGTGGCGATTATTGCAGTGGCAGATCCGATTAAAAAAGATTCCGCGCAAGCCATTGCGCAGTTGCAAGCCAAAGGTGTGCGGGTGCTGATGGTCACAGGCGATAATGAAATCACCGCGCAAGCCATTGCAAAACAAGCGGGCATCACTGAAATTCGTGCGCAAGTGTTGCCACAAGATAAAGCCAGCGTGGTGAAAGAATTGCAAGCGCAAGGTTTATGCGTTGGGATGGTGGGCGATGGGATTAATGATGCGCCAGCATTAGCGCAAGCGGATGTGGGAATTGCGATAGGTTCAGGCACAGATGTGGCGATTGAAAGTGCGGATATTGTGATTTTACAAGGCTCATTGCTGAAAGTTTCGCAAGTGATGGCGTTGTCAAAAGTGACCGTTGCCAATATCAAACAAAATTTAATCGGCGCATTCTTTTATAACACGTTGAGTATTCCAGTTGCCGCTGGCTTGTTTTATCCGCTGTTTGGTTTGCTATTGAATCCAATGGTGGCTGGGGCTGCAATGGCGATGTCTTCTGTGACGGTGGTGAGTAATGCCAATCGCTTGCGCTGGATTAAATTGGATTAAAGTTAAGTCATTCAGAAAAATTTTAATACCTTTGTGGGAGAAGCTTTAGCGCGTTTTTTGCGTTGCTAGAATAGCTTCCACTCAGCAAAGCACGACTGCTAGTCCTTTGAAGCATAGGTATCTACACAGGTTTTTAACATCAATGTTATTAAAACTTATTGATAATAAAGAATTATTTGTAGGCTGGGTTAGATTATTGAGCGACAGCGAAATAATCGTAACCCAGCATTCAGCGTTTTAAAACACCCGCTGCTGGGTTACGCTCTTTTTTCTATCGAAAAAAGCAGCTAACCCAGCCTACATATCAATGTATAATATTGATATAAAAGAACTTTATATTTTCAAGATGTGTAGATACTTATGCCTTTGAAGACTGGCAGTCGTTTTTTACACTCAACATTAAATTAGGAACAAAACAAAATGCCAACCGGAATATGTCCAAAGTGCGAAACAATTATTCAAAATGTCATCATAGAACCGATTGAAGTTCACGAAAAAATTAATCAGCTGAACCGAGGCGGCGTATCGTATTTATGCCCGACCTGCAATGCTATTTTAAGTGTGAGTATTGACCCCATTTTGTTAAGCAACGAACTGTTGAATATTCTCAGAACCGAACTGCCAAACATGCTTAAAAAAGCCGACTCCTAATGTCCGAAACCGAAGGTGTTATCAAATACCAATTACATCATACGCACAGCCCACTGCCTGCACAGATTGCACTAGCAGAATTAAATGCGTGGCGCAGCATGATGTTTAAGCTCAACCTGATTGGACAAAATCCGCAACGTTATCAAGGTTATGGTTTTGGTAACATCAGCCAACGACTCAACACTGAAAACCTACAGTTTATTATCAGTGGCACACAAACAGGACATCTTAGCGTTTTGAGTCGCCACGATTACAGCCTCGTAACGCAAGCAATCCCGCAACACAATACGCTTTTTTCTTCCGGTGAAACGCAACCGTCATCGGAAGCCTTAACTCATGCCAGTGTTTATCTGCAAAAACCAGACATACAAGCGGTGATTCATGTGCATTGCCCAGAAATTTGGCAAAAAACTCAGGCACTTAATCTTGCACATACCGCTGCTGACGTGGCTTATGGCACACCTGAAATGGCGGCGGCAGTCACGCAATTATTCAAAAGCGAAAACTGGCAACAATCAGCCGTGTTTACTTTGCTAGGGCATGAAGACGGCGTAATCGCGTTTGGAATATCGCTCAGCCAAGCCGCTTGCGCTTTAATCACAGAATTGGCGAAAGCGATTGCTGAAATCTAAACGTTGTTTAAAGACTCTGGCGTGTATTCAAACGCAATTCACACTACAATAGCTCACGTTTTCAGCCATTTTCATTCCCTATTATGATTAACCAGTTGTTGCAATTTATTGATCGCATTGGTTATAGCACTCGTCAAACAATTACCACCGAACTTGAGCTGATTTTATTTCTCAGCACCACTTTGCGGCGCGGCACAAAATTTTTCTTTCAAAACAAACACAACGGCGTTATCAAAAACTCCATCGTCACACAAATTATTTTCAGCGGCATTGATTCGCTGATTCCCACGATGTTGTTGGTCAGCATTGCGGTAGGTTTTAGTGCCTCGCAATTTATTTTAACCCTGCAAGGTTATGGCTCTGAACAAGAAGTGGTGAATTTGCTGATTCGCTTTGTCGCGTTAGTCTTAAGCCCGTTGCTCACTGGCATTATTATTATTTGTCGCTCAGGCTCGGCGGTGGCGGTTGATATTGGCAATATGTCCATCAACAAAGAAATTGAAGGGCTGGAATTATTAGGGATTGATGTGCTGATTTATATCGCCTTTCCACGCATTGTGGGGATTGCGATTTCACAACTAACGCTGGCAGTGTATTTTTCTTGCCTGTCGATTATTTTAGGCATCTTTTTTTCAGTGCTTTTAGAATCCTCATCCAATTTTAAATATTTTTTTATTTTAATCGCCTCCTTATCGCCTCTAGAACTGCTGGCTTTTTTATTCAAAAATATATTATTTGGCTTTATTATCGGTGCAAATTCCTGTTTTCATGGTTTTAGAGTCAAATATTCCGTCACCGAAGTGCCGCAAGAAACCCAACAAGCGATTATTCATAGCTTAGTCGCCATTTTTTTTATTAACGCTTTGTTCGCGCTATGACAGACACACAACCTTTGATTCGCACGGTTGCTGCTATTCCATCGGATAAGGAAAAAACTGCTTTAATTCCATTAACTTGCGAAATAAACTCGGCAAGCTTGGTGTGTTTTTTAGGGCAACGTTTCAGTATTCTAAATATTTATCTGCGCATGTTAGCGGGCTTAACAGATCCGCAAGCCGGTGAAATTGAACATTTTGTATCAGAACAAACCACGCCTGCGCACAGTCATTTTCCTAGCATTGCCTATTTAAACTACAACAGCACCTTGTTATCCATTTTAAACGGCTTTGAAAATGTACTTGTTCCGGCGTTGTATCATCAGTTAGGCACACGCCAGGAAATTGAACAGCAAGCGCAAACATTGCTGAGCGAGTTAAACTACAATGCCAATCACAAGCTGTTGCCCACCTTTATGAGCATGTTGCAGCGCAAACATTTGCTGATTGTGAGAGCTTTGATGCTAAAACCACAAATTTTGTTTATTGAAAATCCCTTTGCAGGTTTGGAATTGGAAGAAACCGCGATTTTAGGTCACTATTTGAGTGAATTAGTGAAAAATAAAAACATCACTATTGTCACTAGCAATGCAAATTTAGATTTTGTGGAATATTACGCACACCATATTATTTACGCCACCGAACACGAGTTTCAGTTTTTCAAGCAATGGCAAGACTTTTTAGCTTACAAACAACTGCACCGACTCAAATTTTAAGTTTTAAGATTTATGAAACCAGCGAAAGTTCATTACACCCATAGTTTAAGCTATAGCGCGAAAGATCGGCTTGTGGGCATTTTTATGACATTGGCGATTGCAGCCATGATTGGGCTGTTTGTTGCCAAAATTAAGTCCTCAAAAATATTTGCGGATGTGGTGCATTATCATGCCTATATGAAAACTGCGCAGGGCATTTCCACCGACACGATTGTGAATATTTCTGGGATTGATGTGGGCAAAGTTTCTGCATTAGATATTGATGATCACAATCGGATTCATATCAAATTTTTTGTGTATAAAGATTTTCAAAAATTGCTGCGCACCGATTCTAAAGGCGAATTGAATAAACTTTCCTTAGTTGGCAATGCGGTGATTATTATTAAAGCCGGCTCGCCCACTAAACCCATGTTGCCGGATGGCGCAATTGTTAATTTGGAAGAGCCTGTGACCACAGATGATTTGATTGCTGGCGTGACTCCGGTGATTAAAGATTTGGAATCGCTGATTGATAATTTATCGAAAATTGCCAGCGCGATAAATCCTGAAGCGGTGAAAGGTTCAACGCAAGATTTACGCGCGGTGTTTGGCAATGTGCGCAATTTAAGCGACCACGTTGCGCAAGGTCAAGGCTCGCTGGGGCGCATTCTGTATGATAAAAATCAAGCAGATAGCGTGAATAACTCGTTGTTATTAATTGAAAAATCCTTGGCAGGGATTTCGCAGCGCGTGAATGAAACCCAACCGATTTTAGAAAATGCCAATAAGGTGACGCTGCAATCGCAAAAAATGATAGGCGATCTGCGTCATTCTCTGCAAAAAGTCGATAAACAATTGGATCAAGTGCCTAGTTTGTTGAATAACGGGCAAGCGGTGTTAAAAGATACGCAAGCAGTTTTAGATACGTCTGAGCAAACCATGAAAGGCGTGCAAAAAATTTGGCCGCTGTCTTCGGCTCTGAAACCGCCTGCGAATGAGTTGCTGATTGAAGAGCGAGGTTTGGATGAATAGTTTTGGCAAACAGAACTGCCATTCCTTTAAAGGACTGGCAGTCCTACTCATCACGCTGAGCTTAATTTTATCCGCTTGCGTCACCACGCCTGATTTGCGCCCTGATTCTTATTTGAAAAGTGAAACTTTGCTGCAAGAAGGACTCACCGCTTATCGCAACGATAATTTTACTGAAGCGCAACAAAAATTTAGCCGCGCGTTGCAGCTCTATCAAAGTTTTGATAATTACAAAGGAATTGCTTTAGCGCGAATGAATTTAGTGGAAACCGCGTTAGCTAACAGTGATTTTACAATCGCGCAAAGTTATTTAACACAACTGAAACAAACCGATTTAGAACCCGCATTACAACGCAAGCGCATTGTTTTAGCAGCAAAATTTCACTTTGAGCAACAACACTATGCTGCGGCACTCAACAGTTTAAAACCGTTATTGAGTGAATTGGATGGCTTGCAAAAACTTGATGAAGAACACTTGAGTTTGTTGGCAATGCAGGCGCGATTGGAAGTATTAATTTCACCTGCCACAGAATCAAAAGCGTTAGCTAAATTCAGCGCGGCATTAGCTGAAAATCCATCGCCGCATTATCAGGCTTTATTAAATCGCACCTTAGCGGTTGTGGCAGTGCAGCGTAAAGATTATCAAACCGCGACAAATTTACTCACGACAGCATTGGCTTATTATAAAGAACAAGCGAATCGTCGCTCGATTGCCGCTTGTTTAGAAGAATTAGCGGATGTGGAAATTGCGCAGCAGCATCTGCAACCGGCAAAAAATTATTTAGAGAGGGCTTTGGTGATTCGGCAATGGTTAAAAAATAATTTAAAAATCGCTAAGTTGAAAGAAAAACTCAAGCTTAAATAAGTAGTTAAACAAAAAATTTATCACCTAAACCTTCCAGGTCTCAAAGACCTGGAAGGTTTTTTTTAAACAAATTAATGGTTGTTTGCAAATCGTTTCAATCTGCTGAAATTTTCAAGACGACTGGTCGTCTTAAAAAATTTCACGCTTAAATGAGCTTTTTTTCGATGCGTAAAAACGCGATTAATCGCGCCTCTACCGTGCAAAAATGTTCAATTCATAAATCAAACCGTTAATCAGCATTCGCAATCACAATCGCCCGCATTGGCGCGGGTAAACCTTCACAGGTTAAATCTGGATTATGCGGGTCTAAAAAATTCGGCAAAGAATAAAACGTCATCCATTCGGTGGTACGCTGTTCTTCAATCGTGGTTTTGCACACATTCACCAAACGAATATTTTTAAAGCCACAACGCTCTAACCAACTGATTAGCGTTTCGCAACTGGGCAAAAACCACACGTTGCGCATTTTGGCATAACGATCTTTTGGCAATAACGTATCGCCCAAACCGCCTTCAATCACTAAGGTTTCCAAAACCAACTCGCCACCGCTTTTTAAAGCTTCGCGCAATTCCAACAAATGATCTATCGGTGAACGGCGGTGATATAAAACCCCCATCGAAAACACCGTATCAAAAGCTTTCATGCCAAAGGGAAGTTGTTCAATGCCGACTGGCAACACGTCAATCGGCGCGGTTTCACCGTACATTTTTTTGATTAAATGAAACTGCATCACGCTGATTAACGTCGGGTCAATGCCAATCACTCTTTTCGCCCCCGCGCCCAACATCCGCCAGCAGTGATAGCCATTGCCGCAGCCCACGTCCAGCACAGTGCGATATTTCAACGGGCTGATATGGTCTTTTAAACGCTCCCATTTCCAATCGGAACGCCATTCGGTATCAATATGAATGCCAAACAAATCGTAAGGGCCTTTGCGCCAAGGATGAAACATCATCAAATCGGCTTTTAATTGCGCTTGTTGTTCTGCACTCAAATCAGAAGCCAATCCAATCTGCACTTTATCCGCATCCAAATTGCGCACGGAAATCGGCGGCACAGTTAAGTTTTCAATAATATTTTGCCATTTTGCCGACGTGCCATGCGTACTAATATCAAACCCTTCGGCAAGTTGTTGCGGCAATAAATCCACCCACGCCTGAGCTTTTATGTCAGTTAAGGCTTGGTATAAAAGTTCATAATCCATCATTTTAGGGCAATCATTGAGGCAAAATTAAAATATTGAAACCAGACTTCGCAGCTACTAAAACCGGCTTGTTGCAAACGTTGTTGATGTTGCACAAACGTTTCTGGAATCAGCACATTTTCCAATGCGGAACGTTTTTGGCTAACTTCCAACGCGCTGTAACCTTGCGCTTGTTTAAAAATATGGTGCATATCTGTTTGTAATTGCTGTTGTTTTTTATCAGAGAAATTTAATTTTTCCGACAAAATCAACATTCCGCCGGGTAATAAACCTTGATAAATTTTGCTTAAAAACGCCAATCTATCCGCCACTGGAATAAATTGCAGAGTGAAATTCAGCACCACCACCGAGGCCTGTTTGATTTCGATGTCGCGAATATCGGCATGAACAATTTCAATTTCGGCTTTGTTTTCGTCTGGTTTTAAATGGTGTTTGAACTGCTCAATCATCGCTTGCGAATTGTCCACTGCAATAATTTTGCAATTGGGCGCGGTGATTTGTTCTCGCATGGACAAACTTGCCGCGCCTAGTGAACAGCCTAAGTCGTAACAAATACTATTTTCGTGGGTGAAACGGCTGGCGAGTAAGCCAATCGCAGAAATAATCACTTGATAACCGGGCACGGAGCGTTGAATCATGTCGGGAAACACATTGACGACCGATTCATCAAATTTAAACGCGCTGATTTGTTCGACGGGTGCAGCGTAGAGGGAATCTTTTTTAACTATCATTACTACTGTAAAAAATTATAGAAAAAATGGCGTGACATTATTTGCCAAGCTATTTCAAACGGAACTGGTTTTTAGCCAATCTGCAATGGAATCAAAGGTTAATTGTGCGGCATTGACCATTTCTGCGGCTTCCGGCTGTGAGGCATCAGGAAAACGAGTGTTGATTAATTCGGCAAATTGTTGCCAATGCCCGCGCGTTTGCTCGCCATGACCTTGATAAAAATGCAATTTATCTGTCACCGCCTCGCCAAAATGCTGGCTTAAATGTTTGCAAATCACTTGCCCGCCTAAACTTGAGCCTTCCAGCACATAATACGCGCCTAAACTGTGTGGCAAACTGTTGATGTAAGCGGGTGCAGAACAGACAGGCAAGGCTGAAATTTGTTCATCAGTTAAGCCAAAATTTACTAAATCCTGCTTTAACCAAGCGCGTCTGCTGCGAGCCTGCATCACAGTGCGTAATTCATCATCTAAGGCTTGCTGCAATGCTGACTCAACTCCCGTGAGATAACCGTACATTTTTTCTAAATGCTGTTGATATTCTGCCAAAGAATAATCAGTGGCAAACAAGCGTTTCATATTGCTGACTTGTTCGGTTTGCGTATGATTGGCTTTGGTTTCAAGCTTTAATTTTTCCATTACTGATAATACGGAAGTATTTGTGGCTAAAGGTTTTTTTTCCATGTGCGTAAATTTTAAGATGATTGGCGGAGTTAAATTGACTTTAAACTAGCTGAAAATTCGACAGGAATTCGCAAAATTAAGATATAGTCTTAGTTTTATATTTTAACTTATTTAACAAATCGAGCAGCGATAAAAACTGATTTGTTAAATAATGTATTTTGCAATTTGTTGTTATAACGCGATGAGATAATAAACATCATGACCAAAGTCCATTTTAAGCAAGACTCCGTAGAAACAGTCACCGTAATGACACAAGCAAGGCTGCTAGATGCTTTGCTGGCAAGAGAAGTTCCGGTAAAAATGTTCTGTGGCGGCAAAGGGTTGTGCGCAACCTGTCATTGTTATGTGGTTAAACACCCTGAAAATTTAACGCCAATTACCAATCAAGAAGCTTTAACTTTATCTATTTTAACAGGCGCAAAGCCTAATAGCCGCTTGGCATGTCAGGCGCAATTATTAGGCGGTGATGTTGAGGTTGAGCTACCCAAAGGTTTGTATATCGAGTCGGTTTCAGAGTTAGAGTCGTTGGTTGGAAAACGCACAGATGTGCCAATATTGCACCCTGTCTCAGGTGATGTTTTAATTCTGGAAGGGAAAATAATTACCCGCACTTTAATTATGCAATTAGCTGATGTAAACTTTGACATCTCTTCAGTCAACTCTTCAAAAGCATAAATACAGGACGGATCAACTATGACAATTCAAGTTCAAGACGGTGGTTATGTTAAAAACAATCACCACAACTATTATCACCCTGATGAGTTTTTTCGCACCAATCACTTGCAAGGGACTTTACATTTATACGATGGACAACGGGCTGCAAAAGTTAATGAGTCGTTTATCAATGGTTTGCATTTAGGGATTGAAGAAGAAGTTGGCGAAAATGCCAGTAGTTTAATGATGTATCGTTGCGGGCAAAAATGGGCTGAACAAGACATGAAACGCTTCAACGATAGAATGCGCCATGAGTTTGGCGGCGGCAAACAAGACATTTGGCACATGAATATGCGCTTTGTGTTTGAAACGTGGTGGTGGCCATTAACCATTGAAGGCTACGGCGGCTGGAAACTGGACTTAAGCTTTCGCAATAAAAACTTAACTGTCGTAGAACTCACCAATTCTGCTGTTGCGCAATCTATGGCATTAGCAGGAAAACCAGTCTGTCATTTATATGCAGGTTTATTTGCTGGCGCGTTTTCTTTTTATGATAAAACCGAGCGCGAATGTATTGAAGTGCAATGCTATTCAATGGGCAATGATCGGTGTAAGTTTTTGATTGGCGATAAAAAACAAGTCAATGCGGCAGATTTTTGGCGCAGAGAAGGGGCTAACGCCGCTGATATTTTGCGCAATTTCGAGGGTTAATAATGCAAACGTTCAGTGCAGTTCATTTGCAACATATTCGTAATGCTTTTGCGGTTTTATCCGAAAGCATCGGAAAAGACAGATCTATTGAAGAAAATGGAAAGTCGTTGGAACTGCCTTTTCAGTTTGAAATTGACCACAACAGTGCGCAATCTGCCTTAGTTGCAGAGGTTAATCTGCCAGCAGAAGATGTGAGTGCGCAGCAATTAGCGCATCTAGTCAAAACGCAAGATAAAACCACACACGGCTTGCAATCCATAGCGGCACAATTGACGCAATTAACACAAGTTACCAAACAGTTAAAGCTCGATAGTGATTTCTTTGCCTCGCTATTTTCGCAAAAAACTCAGACAGAAAATTTAACTACTGCCGCTGTTGAAACGCCACTTGCAGAGATGACGGTGAGTTCTGAACTTGCCATAGAGCAAGAAGAAGCAGTGCAAACTTGTCGGAGCTATTTTGCTAATCTGCCTTGGAGTAGTGAACCCTTTGCAGCTGCTTCTACACAAATGCGTGAAGCAACACAGACTTCAGAAATTCCAAAAATCATGCAGTTGGCAACCGAATCTGCATTAAAAACCGCTGCGCAAGCGGCTTTGTCGTCTGATGTGGTAGCAGAAAACCTGCAAAGTTTTTCAGAAGTGGATTCTGAGATACAACTCGACTCACAACAGCAAACCTGCGGTGATTATTTTCAAGAGTTACCTTGGGCGAGTAAGGCAAAACTGGTATCACCAGCTGCATCTGCGAGTTCAGAACAAACGACTGCGCTTGATAGATTGTTTGCTGAAGAACCCGCGCCAGCTGATGAAGATTTGATTGCCGCTCTTGAGCCTGAAATTTTACTCGATTCGCAAACGCAAACTTGTGGTGATTATTTTCAAGCGTTGCCTTGGGTGACAGAAACAGCGATTGAATTATCCGCAGAAAATATTTTGCCTAATGAAGATTCTGTGCAATCGGAAGACGATTTTTTCCAAACCCTTGTGCACGAAATTGAAGTCGCCACACCAGAAACGCAAGATTCCGGCTGTTATTTTCAGTCTTTGCCTTGGCTTGCCAAAACATCCGCTCCAACTAATCAAACAAATCCTGACGAAGAAGACGTGCAAAAACGCAAAGCCATGTTAGGCGCTATTTTTGCGAAAAAAGCACCGATTAGCGATCAAGATTTTTTGCAAATGCTGGAGGAAACTCCCCAAAAAACCAGTCAACCCAATCCAGAAAGTAAAAATTTTTTTCAAACCTTTCCTTGGGGTTAACGACATAAACCAAGATTGTCACTACTTTGAATCCATTTAATCTTAAAGAGACAACAAAACCATGAATATCAATGCCAGTGTTAGAAATCATCCCCAGTTAAAGAAAATGTTTATTGAGGCAGAAAGTCGACATTTAAGCAACGACGAGCTGAAACTGTATTGCATCACTTTACCCGACCATCTTAATCGCGCTAAAGCCGCGCATGAAATGAAATTAGTGCAAGCGGAAGTGGTTGATTTAACAGTAAAAGAAATTTTTGCGATGTATCCATTTTTGGCAAAACACGAATTGGCAGATGAAAAAGCCCATCGTGACATCAATTATGTCAGCACTTATGCCGCAACAGCGATGCTTATGGATGATCCTGAGTGGTTGCGTGATAAGTTTTTGATTTGGTTAAAAACTATTCTGCAAGCCTTTTCTTTTCCTGAAAGAAACAAAGAAGTGAATATTCCTACGCATCGTTTGGTGACGATTGAAGCGGATAAAATGCCGCAAGCCTTGGGGCGTAGCGCAATTTATGAAACTTACGCGCGTCTTAAACGTAACTTTCAACAGAAACTAAGTCCTGAAACCTACGCTTTAATTGAGCCGCTATTGCAAATGTCGTGCGATATATTAGCTTCTGAATGACACACGGAGTTTTGATGATGATAGATGATACAAAATTAACCTTGCAGGTTTTAAACCTGATGTTTACCGCAGACTCCTGCGAATATGACTTGGTTGGCGGCAAAGTGACAGCCACCACCGAGCGCGTGATTTATTTAAGTTCTGATTTAATTATTGGAATTTATGAAGCGTTAAATTATGAAGCTGGCGAAGCATGGGCATTGATTTTTAACAATTGCGGCTATCTTTGGGGCAGACGCGAAATAGACAGACTGAAAAAAGAATTAAAAATCCGCATTCAGCAAGAAATAGAACAACTGTCGGTGAAAGATTTTTCATCGTTAATTGAAGGCTATTTTTCCAAACAAGGCTGGGGAAAAGTAAAAATTCATCTGGATGATGCTGAACAATATGGCATTATTCGTGTGAATTTGAAAAACGGCTTGTTCGATGCGAATTTAAGCCCGTTAGTCAATGGCTCAACGAATTATATGGTTGCAGGCTTACTGCGAGCTTTTTTTGAAAACATCAGTCAAGCATCATTAGGCTGCGTTGAAACGAGCTGGCAACGCAACGGCGATCAACACAGTTGTGATTTGTTGATTTCAGGCAGTGCTCGCATCACCGCTTTACAAGCACAGCTGACTCCTTCCAAATCTGTTGATGTTGAAGACGCTTTAGGTCGCTTACGCGTCTTATAAACAGATGATGTATTATTGTTTTGATGAAATTATCTACGAAAGCCCACACAGTACGCTGTATCGGGCATTTGCGAAAGACCAAACCCGACAAGTCGTTTTAAAATGTTTTGAAACCGATGCACAAGGCGCGTATTTACGCGAAATGTCGGGATTTGGTGTAGATCATCCTAATCTTGTGACCTGTTTAGATACGTTTTACTTAGGTGATAATCGCCCTTGCATGGTACATGAGTTTTTTCACGATGGAACGTTAGGACAGTGGTTATCAGCGCATGGCAAAGCTGATGCTGATTTTTGCTATCGCTGTTTAGAAGATGTTTTACAGGCATTGCAGTATCTGAATGAAAACAAACGTATTCACTGCGATATTAAACCCGGCAATATTTTTTTACGCTTAAGCCCAGCACAGCCGCCGCGTTTTGTATTAGGTGATTTAGGTGCAACGTGTTCGCTGCGAGAGGCGCAAGAATCACGTTATGGCGTAGGCACTCCGGCTTACATTGCCCCTGAACGCTTGTACGACCGTTTTTTTTATAACAGCGATTTGTACAGCTTAGGAATTGTGGCGTTTGAATTGCTAACGGGAGAACGCCCGTTTTTAGGAATGCCCGATGAAATCAAACGAGCGCATTTAAGCAAATTACCTGATTTAGAAAAAATAACTGATTTGCCGCTGCGCGATTTTATTGAACGGCTGCTAGAAAAAGACCCAGAATTACGCATTGCGGACGCTAAAACCGCGTTAGTTATTCTCAGTGCGATTCGGCAAGGTGAAAGAATTGCTGAACCTGTGAAAATCAGCAATCGGCAAGTCATCCAAAATACGCAACAGATTGTCCCGACCGGATTTGCGCAGCAGTATCAACTCAATAGCAATGGACAGCCGAATAAATTGTTGCTGTTTGAAGTCAACAATCAAGTTATCGTCGGTTTGGAACACGACAGCCACATTGATTTGATTAATCCAGACAACAATAAACAGGACGTTGTATTAAAAAATGGCGTAACGCAGCAACAATCTGACAGTTTTTTTTATACCAGTTCGGTGAAAGTGTTTCAGTTTGATTTGCGCAGCTATCAGCGGCAATTGATTTATAGCTTTAATAAAAATATTAGCTATTTTCAAATCAGTGGCGATTATTTATTACTGCGTAGCAAATATGACACCGTGTATTGTCATTTGCACAGCAAACAAATTTATAAATTTTCTCAGCCGCATTATTTTTCCAATCCAATCGCTTGTATTTTAGCAAACGGCAATTTCTGCTTAAGCGGCGGAACGACCAATCAAGAATTAATTTTGCGTGATGAAAAAACTGCGGTACTGGCACAATGGCAATTGCAAGGGCCTATTCTGGCGATGGCTTCCGCCGAACAGAGTTTGTTAGCACTCACCTTAGATATAGAAAACAGTGCGCGTTATTGGTTAAGTTGTTTGCGTTTAGAGCACGAACCGCGTTATCTGAGTTTTTCCAATGAAGAAATTGTGCAGTATTGCCAAACACAAAACACCGTATTTTGGCTCAATAGCCACCATCAGTTGTATATGTGCAGCATTGATTTAACCCCTAAACTGATTGCGCAACTGCCCACTAACTTAGTTATTGAAGCTTTTCAACTGAGTGAAAATCATCGCTGGCTGGTTATTTTCATTCGCTGCGCCAATCAAAAACACCAAATAATTTGCTTTAAAGCAGACGGAGAATAATTGCATGTCTCATCTTAATGCGAAACCTTTACAGTGTATTTTTTACTCACACCCTTGGACGGCGTTATTGTTAAAACAGATAAAAAATCTTGATTTTGCTGACAGCGTTTTGGTTGAATTTTCTAGCAATGGTGTGTTGTCGCAGGTTCTGCCAAACAAACAAGATAAAAATCTGTGTTTAACGCAAATATTAGCTGCACCTAAACCGGAAAAAACAGGCTTAATGAAGCTTTTTTCATCGAAACAAAAAGATATTTTTCAACTGCTGGCGCAAAAAAGTTCGCATTTGCCAGCTCCTATCGTATTTGCTTCCAAACCTGCGATTTCAAGTTTAAATCAAATCACAGCGTTAATCACTGCATTGAGTCAGCCCAGCACTTGCCAGCAAGTTATTGTTTTAATTCATTATGCAGAAGCGCAAAACTTTAGCGATTTGTATGATTATGTCGATACCTTTCATGTTTTATGGGATATAGCAGACTTGCCCGGCGTTGCTTTGACTCAGCTCACCGAGCTATTGAGCAAAAATCAGCAGCTCAATTCACAACGCTGGGGCGGTTTTCATTTATGCAATCACAGCAGCCGCCAAGTTACCGACAGCGAAGAGCGATACGCTTATTTTGACTCGGTAATCGTTGATGCGCGGTTATGGGTTGAATAATGGTTTATAAAGTCATTCAGTTTTTAGCGCAAGGTGAATTTCCTTCCCCTGAAAAACTGATAGAGTTGAAAAAACAAGGAGTTACTCATCTGCTGAATGTCAGTGGAATTGATTTATTTCAGCTGTATAGTGCTGAAAAATTAGCCGATTTCACAATTGTTCAATTTACCTTTAAAGATGTATTTTCCACCGCAGTTGCTATTTCTAAAGAACAGATTAGCAGTGTTGATAGCAATCTCTATTGTGAACAAACCAGCGATATAGAAAGAGCGCAATTTTTTAGCGCGGTTCAACAATTGATAGATTGGCTAAAAATTGAAACGCCGTGTTATGTTTTTTGCCATCAGGGTATTGGACGCTCAGCTTGCGTTGTTCTTAGCGCACTCATTCATTATTATCAGCCGGAACAAGATTGTTTGTTAAAAACAATGAAGTTTCTAAATCCACATGCAATCTTAAGCACCACAAGTTATGCCGCTGCAAAATGGTTTGAACAAGAAATCGGCTTTGATAACACTCAAAGCACATAATTCAAAACTCACAATATGCTAAAACAGCTAAAATCAATTGCCTTCAAGTTAATCACCGGAATAGTTTGTATTACCGCTCTGATATTCACTGCGCAAGGTTATAAAGAGTATGAGACTTTAAAATTAAAACGCGAAAAATTTGAAATAGAAAAAGCAGAACGCATAGAACGGATTGAAAGTCGAAAAGAAAGATTAGCGTTAGAAAAAACAGAGCGTGTGATTCGGATGGAAGAAAAGAAAACAGAACTAGCGAAAAAAAATGAATAAATTTTCAGATGTCATTACTCAAACCCTCGCGCTATTGCAGCCGTTATCACCAGAGTTGCAACAGCTACCGCCTGAAATTGCACAAATCAGTCGCGCAGAACAGCAAGGCGAGTTATGTTTGAAAAATCAGTTTTTAAAAGTGGCTGGTATTGGTGAATTACGCTCCGCTTCAGTCAGTTCTGCAAAAATTGAAATTGCAAACTTCCTATTTTTTCCTGAGATAAAAACTTACACACCTGTTTATGCAGCTGAGTTTGTCTGTTTATCTGAAAAGCCGATTGTGGCGGTGATTGATGCTAAATGTTTATTAGCAAATGAAGGTGATAAAGAAGTCACAGAATTATTGCAACAGGCAAGAGGAAAAATTGGCTATTTATCACCAGAAACGGATATGTCAGCATGGTATTTGGAATCGCGTTCTGGCAATGATATTTTTGTCCGCTCACCTTCTGTAGCGCAATTAGAGGAATTGATGCAGCTGCATCTGCAAATTTGGCAAGGCTTAATTCATTTATTTGCTACGCCAAAAACCTGCACAGAAGATTTAGCTTTGATTCATGCGCAAAAACTACAACATTACAAAGATTTACATCGTTTAAATTATCCCGGTGTTCCGCTACTCAATCGCAGTTTTGGAGAAGAGTGGACAGACAATTATTTGAAAAATTATTTGTTTGCTTGAGGTGGATTCAACTCATCACTGCAATTCTAACTATTATGCGGCTTGATGCTCAAATTGCTCAAATTGCTCAAAAACACTGCATGAGGTGTTTGGTAATTAAACCCTTTTCGATGGCAGTCGTTGAGACTATACACAACGGTCTTAATCATTAGACTTGTTTTAGTAAAATATTCTTATATATCAAATTGTTATAGATCAAAAACTGGAGTGCAAAACATGTTTTGTACTCCAGCGGATAATAAAATCAACAGTTTAAAAGAATACTTTTCAAATTGATTTTTTTATAACTGATTGATTAGTAAAGTTAAAAAAAGTCTATTTTATTATGTGTTAGCTATATTCCCACTTAAAACCGCTTTTGGTAATCACTAAAAGCGGTTTTTTTTTGTGGAAATTTAACAGCTAAAGCGATGATTTTGCAGTAAACTAAACGCTCTAACGGATTTTACGCACCCTTACTGACTTGTCCACGAAAGGCACAAAAACTATCGTAGATAAAAAACTGATTGCGTAACATCAGCACGCTAATAAATATTTTTACACGACTGAGGATAAGATTATGGCAGACGATTACACAGCAGACACCAGCACCACCGGCAAAGTTACCGTCGGCGGCTCCGTCACAGGCAACATTGAAGTGGCTGCCGACCGAGATTGGTTTAAAGTGAGCTTAGTGGCAGGAATGGGTTATATTATTAACTTGGAAGGTTTTGACACCAACAAAGGAACATTAAGCGATCCTGTTTTTTCGGGGATTTACGACAGTGCCGGAGCACTTATACTAAACACTCTCAATGATGATTCAGGTACTGGTCGTAACTCACAACTTTTTTTTACTGCACCAAGCACGGGGCTTTATTATCTTTCAGCAGGGGCGTTTAGTTCCGGAATAGGTACTTACACCTTGTCTGTCACTCAAGACAGCTTCCCCACATTCACCGCTTTTGCCGCCCCCGTTGCAGCAGGTAAGGAAGACACAGAAATTCCGATTGCCTTTGCCAATTTGCAAACACAAGGCAATGAAGCCGATGCCGACGGCACAGTCACTGCATTTGTGGTGAAAACGGTTAGTTCAGGCACACTTAAAATTGGCACATCGGCTGCGACCGCAATTCTTTTAGATAAGTACTACAGCAGCTTTATTGATGCAACGCATCAAGCCTACTGGACACCTGCGGCGGATGCTAATGGCACATTCAACGCTTTTACCGCAGTAGCAATGGATAATCTAGGTTTTAAATCCGCCACAGCCGTGCAAGCCACCGTTGCTGTCACCCCTGTGATTAATGTGGTAGTGAGTGCCAGTAGTAATACCACAGAAGGTGCAGCGGGTAGTTTTACCATCAGTTTAGACCAAGCCGCCCCTGTGGGTGGTTTATCGGTAAATTACACACTTTCAGGTTCTGCGATACCTAACACAGATTACACGGTCTCAGCAGGGACAAATACCAGCTTAGTGACAAGTAGTAGTTTTGTCATTGCTGAAGGGCAAACTTCAGCAACGTTAAATGTTAATGCGCTCACTGATACCCTCTTTTCAGAGCCTAACGAAAGTGTTGCTTTAATGATTGGCACAGGCGCGGGCTATGATGTAACTAAATCATTTCTACCCAAAGTGGATTATGCTACAAATAACAACCCTGCTTCAGTAAACCTAAGGGATTTTAATGGCGATGGTAAACTCGATTTAGCAACTATCAATTCCTATTCTGCGACTGTTTCAGTGTTATTGCGCAATGCTGAGAATACGGGGTTTGATGCAAAAACAGATTATTTTCTAGGAATAGCAGCTTACAATGCTACGTTGGGCGTGGGGGACTTTAATGGTGATGGCAAAGCTGATTTAGCGGTCACCGATCACAATAATGCAATAGTTTCGGTATTATTGGGCAATGCAGCGAATACGGGGTTTGGTGCAAAAGTGAATTATGCCGCAGGAACAGCCGGCAGCAATAAGTCAGTGAGTGTTGGGGATTTTAATGGCGATGGTAAACTCGATTTAGCAGTGACCGATTACACTACAGCAACCGTTTCCGTGTTATTGCGCAATGCCGCCAATACTGGATTTAATACCAAAGTGGATTATGCTGTAGGCACAACCTATAGCTCTAAGTCAGTGAGCGTGGGGGATTTTAATGGCGATGGTAAACTGGATTTAGCAGTGACCAATCAGAATACAGCAGCCGTTGCAATATTATTGCGCAATGCGGCAAATACTGGATTTGACGCTGCTGTAGCTGCTGCAACAGGCGCAAGTCCTAATTCTGTGAGTGCGGGTGATTTTAATGAAGATGGTAAACTTGATTTAGCCGTTGCGAATTATGGTGACAGCACCGTTTCTGTGTTATTGAATAACGACCATTCCAGCTTAACCATTGTTGATACCGTTGGCGTGAGCAATCACACTCCCACTGGGACAGTCACCTTGAATGATATTACCCCTGAAACCGATCAAACCTTAACCGTTAGCAACACCTTAGCCGATGCCGACGGCTTAAATGCCATCACCTACACTTGGCAAGTGGCAGGACAAACCGTCGGCTTGGGTGATAGCTACACGGTAGATAGCAGTGATGCAGGCAAAACCATTCAGGTGCTTGCCAGTTATGTGGATGGCTTGGGCAAAACAGAAACCGTCACTAGCGCACTCAGCAGTGCCGTAACGCTTGCCGTCAATGCCGCGCCCACAGGTTCTGCCACTGCGGTATTTGCCAATGGGACAGAAGACACGCTTTATAACATTGCACCTGCGGATTTATTAACCGGCTTTAGCGATACAGACAGCGCGTTATCTGTCATCAATCTGAAGGCCTCACACGGCAAATTAAGCACAACCGCCAGCGGCTATGTCTTTAAACCCGCTGTTAATTACAACGGCGTTGTCACATTAAGCTATCAAGTTACCGATGGCGTGAATACAGCTCTTTCCACCACCCGCACTTTAACACTGAATGCTGTGAATGATGCTCCCAAAGGCTCAGCAACCGCAGTGTTAGCTAATGGCTCAGAAAATATTGCTTACCCCTTAAAAAACAGTGATTTATTAACGGGCTTTACGGATGCAGATGGCAATGCCTTATCCGTGATTAATTTAACCAGCAATCATGGCACAGTCGCCGCGACAAGCACAGGCTGGACACTGACTCCAACTAGCAATTATTACGGTGCAGTCGCATTAACGTATCAAGTGAGTGATGGATCGCTCAATGTTGCCGCAACACAATCTTTGACGTTAGCGAATGTAAATACTGCACCAACCGGATCACCCACCACTGTGTTAGCCAATGGCACTGAAGATGTCGCTTACACACTGGCAAATACTATTTTATTACAAGGATTTAGTGATGCTGAAGGTGATACCTTAAGTGTGACAAACTTAACTGCGACTAATGGCACTGTCGCTGCCACAACCACAGGCTGGACATTGACTCCCAATGCTAACTATAACGGTTTAGTGACTTTAAATTACAGCGTGACCGATGGCACAGCCAGCATTGTCGCCACAAAAACGCTAACTTTAAATGCTGTGAATGATGCACCAACCGGATCACCCACCGCTGTGTTAGCCAATGGCACTGAAGATGTCGCTTACACACTGGCAAATACTACTTTATTACAAGGCTTTAGTGATGTAGAAGGCAATACCTTAAGCGTGACAGGCTTAACCGCGACTAATAGCACAATCACTGCCACAACCACAGGCTGGACATTCACTCCAAATGCTAACTATAACGGTTTAGTGACTTTGAGTTATAGAGTAACAGATGGTGCAGCCAGCCTTGCTGTAACGAAAAATATGACTTTAAACGCTGTGAATGATGCACCGACGGGTGCTGTGGCTATCAGCGACACCACGCCAGAACAAAACCAAATCCTCACAGCTTCCAATACCTTAGCAGATGTCGATGGATTAGGGACTGTGACTTACACTTGGAAAACCGGCACAGCCGTTTTAGGTACAGGTAGCAGCTACACCGTCACTGCGGCAGAAGTGGGCAAAACCATTGCTGTCACTGCCAGCTATACCGATGCAGCAGGAAATGCTGAAAGTATCAGTAGTGCAGCAACAAGTGCAGTAACTCCACCTGCGGTTGTTACGCCAGCAGGTGTCAATATTGTAGGTAGCGATTTTTTCACCAATGAACAAGGCGACACTGCTGTTTTTAAAGTGAGTTTAAATTCAGCCCCACTCCGTGATGTCACTCTTAACTTCATTAGCAGTGACACAACCGAAGGGGTATTGAGTCAATCCAGTTTTACATTTACCGCCGCAAACTGGGCAACTGCGCAAACTCTCACCGTCACAGGACAAAATGACACGCTAGTTGACGGCGATATTGCTTATACCATCAGTGCAACTGCTAGTACATTAGATGTTATCTACAAAAGTATCACCGTAAATAACTTAACTTTAACGAATCAGGATACGGTGGTGGTCCCTGTTGAAAATATAATTGGTACAAATGGGATTGATCAACTACAAGGTTCAGCCGCTCCCACTTATATGCTAGGTCAAGCAGGTGATGACGACTTATCAGGCGGTGCAGGAAATGACACCCTTTACGGCAGTTATGGTAATGATGTCATGTTTGGCGAAGATGGCAATGATCAATTATGGGGAGAACAAGATGCAGATTACATGGAAGGCGGTGCCGGAAATGACACACTAGATGGCGGCACTGGCATTGACACCTTGATAGGCGGTGCTGGTAATGACACTTATTATTTAGGCTACGATGCTGTGGATGTGATTGACGATAAAGGCTTAACAACTGATGTGGACACGGTGATTATGCCTTATCAATTGACTAGCTATACACTACCAACTGACATTGAAAATGGCACGATTGATGGCACAGGAGCAAGCGATTTAACCGGTAATGGCGGTGATAATACTCTTAAAGGTAATAGTGGAAACAATCAACTGATAGGGGCTGTTGGTAGGGATATGCTGTTTGCGGGTGGCGGTGACGATGTGGTGATAGGCGGTGACGGAAATGATACGTTAGAAGGTGGTTTAGGGATTGATGTATTCCGCTTTGATAGTGCGTTGACTTCTGGCTTTGATACGATTAACGATTTTACGCCTGCGGATGACACCATTCAGTTAGAAAATGCTATTTTCACCAAACTTACCCTTGTTGGCACATTAGCCGCTGCGCGTTTTGTGAATGGCACTGCGGCATTGGATGCAAATGACAATGTGATTTACAACCCTAGCACGGGAGTTGTGAGTTACGATGCTGATGGCAGTGGCGTAGGGGCGGCGGTACAAATTGCCTTGCTTGGTGTCACAACCCACCCAGCTTTAACCGCAGCAGATTTTGTGGTGGTTTAAACCTTTTACCCGACTCAAACCGCTTTTGGTGAAAACTGAAAGCGGTTTTTTTGTGCGCGAGTATTCAACAGCCGCAAAGATACTTTTGCAGTAAACTTACCCTTTATTTAATTAAAATAGGATTGAAATATGCCTACTAAAGAAAGAAAACTCATCAGTTTTGATTGGGCAATTAAAAAAATATTGCGCAGCAAGGCTAATTTTGAAGTATTAGAAGGTTTTTTAAGCGAGTTGTTATTTGATGATATAAAAATCAGCGAAATATTGGAAAGTGAAGCGAATAAAGAATCATTGGATGATAAATTTAATCGGTTAGATATTAAAGTTAAAAATTCAAATGATGAAATTGTTTTAGTTGAGATTCAATACAATCGAGAATTGGATTATTTACAGCGTATTTTGTATGGTTCATCAAAGGTGATTGTTGAGCATATTAAAGAAAGCGAGGCTTATGCCAAAATAGTTAAAGTTATTTCGATTAATATTTTGTATTTTGATTTAGGTGTGGGTGATGATTATATTTATAAAGGCACAACGTCATTTAAGGGGCTGCATAATAAAAGCGTATTGAAATTAAATGCCAGACAATCTGAATTATATAAAACAGAATTAGTGGAAAAAATATTTCCTGAGTATTATTTGATTCGGATTAATAATTTTGATGACATTGCGAAAGATAGTTTGGATGAATGGATTTATTTTTTAAAAAATGAGGAAATTAAAGAGCATTTCAAAGCAAAAGGATTGGCAAAAGCCAAAGAGGTATTGGATTATTTAAAATGTTCTGATGCAGAAAGACGCGAGTATGAATACTATAAAGAATCGTTGCATTATCAAGCGAGTATGTATGAGTCAACTTATGTGGTTGGCAAAATGGATGGAATTAAGGAGGGAATTAAAGAGGGAATTAAAGCAGGGATTGAACAAGGGATAGAGAAAGGAATTGAAAAGGAAAAATTAGCAACAGCCAAAGCAATGTTAGCCGAAGGTTTTGATATTGAAATGGTTGCTAAAATTACAGGACTCACGACAGAAATGATTTTGCAGTAAACTTCAGGCAATTATTCAATAGGAGAAAATAATGAAACAGGTTGCTTCATTGCGCTATGGCGTGATTTTTAAAAAAGCTTTTTGCGATGTGGATGTCTTTAAAGGTTTTGTACGCGATATTTTAGGCATTCATCTTGAAATAACGGCTGTTGAAACTGAAAAAGAGTTTGATACTTTGATTGGTAATGTCAAACCGCGTTTTGATTTATACGCCAAAGATGAAAAAAATCGAGTCATCGTCGATATTCAACACCGCAAAGACCACGATCATTATGACCGTTTTTTGCATTATCACTGCATGGCATTGTTAGAACAAGTTAAAAACTCAGAAAATTACAAGCCAGCTTTAGCGGTTTATACCATTGTGGTTTTAACGTCGGGGGATAAATATAAACAGCCGGTTTCCGTGATTGATTTTGACCCTAAAGATTTGAAAGGCAAGCCTTTAGGCGAAATTCCACATAAGGTGATTTATCTTTGCCCGAAGTATTTGAATGAGCAAACGCCGCAACTTTATCGGGAATGGATGCAGGTGATTGATGATAGTTTAGATGGTTCAGTGGATGAGTCGTTATACCATCTTGCCGAAATTGATAAAGTTTTGGTGCATATTGAACAGGATGGCATTACGCCGGAAGAACGCTATTGGATGATTGAGGAATATAGCGAAGAAAAAGCAAAGCAGGAAAATTATGAAGACGGCATTGAGAAAGGGATTGAGAAAGGGATTGAGAAAGGCAAATTAGAAACGGCTAAAGCTCTGTTAAAAATGGACGTGGCGATTGAAATTATTTCACAAGCAACCGGTTTAACTTTTATTGAAATTGAACACTTAAGATTACAGGACTAACAGCCGATGTGATTTTGTAATCGTCTGTTTTCCGTGCTATAAAGCAACGTGAATTTTCTTATTTAAAAGGTGAACAAAATGGCAACAAGCGGCGCAATTATTACGGATTTTGGTGGTTATGACAAAGGGCAGTATGTTTTGGTACAGCCGGATGGCAAGATTGTGGTGATGGGATTGACTTCGGGTTTAACTGCTGACGATTTGGCGGTGGCGCGTTATAACAGCAATGGCAGTTTAGATACGACTTTTGATACGGATGGTAAGTTGATTGCCACATCAACCATGACCATTAACAGCGTCAAAATGTTAAGTGATGGAAAGTTTTTAACGGTTGGTAGAAGCAATAATGATTTTGCGGTGACTCGTTACAACGTGGATGCCAGTTTGGATACTACGTTTGATACGGATGGCAAAGTAACAACTGATATTTATGGGGGCTATACTGATTCTGCTAGAGCTGTCATGGTGCAAGTGGATAGTAAGTTGCTTGTGGTCGGCTCTTTCAATACTGGTCAGTTTGGTGTGGTTCGTTACAATGCAAATTGTAGCTTAGACACTACTTTTTCCGGTGATGGTAAACTTTATATGAGTAGCGGTATTGCTACTGCGGTTGCTGTGCAGCCTGATGGTAAAGTTGTTGTAGCAGGAGACTATAGTAATGACTTTCAAGTTGTTCGTTTAAATCGGGATGGCTCACTAGACACTACTTTTAGTGGTGATGGCGTAGTTACTACCAGTGTTGGCACAACAGACCATGTTTATACTGTCAATGTATTAAGTTCAGGTAAAATTTTGGTCGGCGGAACCAGTGATGGTAATTTCGCTTTGGTACGTTACAACCCTGACGGCACACTTGATACCACGTTTGACACCGACGGCAAATTAGTCACTTCACTAGGATTAGGCGCATCCGCAACGCTGCATAGCATCGTCACATCCAGCGATGGTAAATATATTGCGGTGGGCACAGATGGCAATAATGACATCATCGTGATGCGTTTTAACAGTGATGGTTCGTTAGACACCACTTTCGATACTGACGGCAAAGTCACCACCGATTTAGGCGGCTGGGAAGAAGGTATGAGTGTTATTGCGCAAAGCGATGGCAAAATTCTAGTCGCGGGTTCTTCGGATACTGATTTTGCTTTAGTGCGGTATAACACCGATGGCAGTTTAGATACTTCATTTAACGGCTCTAATGTCGTCAATAATTTACCTGTCGGAACGGTCACTATCGCTGGCAATGCGGTGAAAGGACAAGTTTTAACAGCATCAAACAATTTAACCGATGCCGACGGCTTAGGCACTATCAGTTATCAATGGCAAGCAGATGGTGTGAATGTGGGAACTGCCAACAATACTTACACCTTAACCGCCACAGACATTGGCAAAACCATCACAGCTACTGCTAAATACACTGACTTATTGGGCACGGCTGAAAGCAAAATCAGCGCGGCAACAGTCGCAGTCACCGATACTCCTGTTAGTGGCACAGCGGGCGTAACCATCACTGGCACTGATTTTTCTACCAACGAACAAGGCGACACTGCTGTTTTCAGCGTTAAATTAAACTCCGCCCCCACCCGCGATGTCACGCTTAACTTCACTTCCAGCGATACCACCGAAGGCACGTTAAGCAAATCTAGCTTTGTTTTCACCTCCGCCAATTGGTCAACCGCACAAACGCTCACTATCACCGGACAAAATGATGCGCTGGTTGATGGCAATATTGCTTATACCATCAATGCTGCTGTTAGCACCTTAGATGTGATTTATAAAAGCGTCACCGTGAACAGCTTAACCTTGACCAATCAAGATACGGTGATTGTTAATGTTCAAAACATCACAGGCACAAATGGGATTGATATATTACAAGGCTCAGCCGCGCCCACTTATATGCTTGGCGAAGCAGGAGATGATGATTTATCAGGCGGCGCGGGTAACGACACCATTTACGGCAGTTACGGCAATGATGTGATATTCGGCGAAGCAGATAACGATGTGTTGTATGGCGAACAAGATGCCGACTACATGGAAGGCGGCACGGGCAATGACACATTGGACGGTGGTTTAGGGCTAGATACCATGATAGGCGGCGCAGGCAACGACACTTATTATTTAGGCTATGACGCGGCGGATGTGATTGATGACCAAGGTTTAGCCACTGATGTTGATACCGTGATTATGCCGTATCAATTGACCAAATACACGTTAGCAAAAGGCATTGAAAACGCCACGATTACTGAAGGCACAAAAGGCAGCTTAACAGGCAATGCAAGCAACAATACGTTAACAGGCAATTCAGGAATAAATACACTAACGGGTGCTGTGGGTCGCGATTCCTTGTTCGGCGGTAAAGGTAACGATGTATTAAACGGCGGCACACAAAATGACACCTTAACTGGCGGTGCTGGGAATGATGCTTTTATATTCAATGTAGCTTTGACTGCTAACATTGATTTGATTACAGACTTTGCCCCTGTGAACGACACCATTAAACTGGAAAACAGTATTTTTAAATCCTTAAGCACAGTTGGAACACTTGCCGCAGATCAATTTATCTCCGGTGCAAATGTACTTGCAGCCGTTGATAGCAATGACCATCTGATTTACGACACAACCAGCGGTAAATTGTTTTACGATGCTGATGGCGACGGAGCTGGGGCGGCAGTGCAAATAGCTTTGATTGGCTTAAGCACTCACGCTGCATTAACCAATGCAGATTTTGTAGTAATTTAAACATTTTTCACTCAACTCAAACCGCTTTTGGTGAAAACTGAAAGCGGTTTTTTTGTGCGCGAGTATTCAACAGCCGCAAAGATACTTTTGCAGTAAACTTACCCTTTATTTAATTAAAATAGGATTGAAATATGCCTACTAAAGAAAGAAAACTCATCAGTTTTGATTGGGCAATTAAAAAAATATTGCGCAGCAAGGCTAATTTTGAAGTATTAGAAGGTTTTTTAAGCGAGTTGTTATTTGATGATATAAAAATCAGCGAAATATTGGAAAGTGAAGCGAATAAAGAATCATTGGATGATAAATTTAATCGGTTAGACATTAAAGTTAAAAATTCAAATGATGAAATTGTTTTAGTTGAGATTCAATACAATCGAGAATTGGATTATTTGCAGCGTATTTTGTATGGTTCTTCAAAAGTGATTGTTGAGCATATTAAAGAAAGCGAGGCTTATGCCAAAATAGTTAAAGTGATTTCGATTAATATTTTGTATTTTGATTTAGGTGTGGGTGATGATTATATTTATAAAGGTACAACGTCATTTAAGGGTTTACATAATAAGAGTGTGTTGAAATTAAATGCCAGACAGTCTGAGTTATATAAAACAGAATTAGTGGAAAAAATATTTCCTGAGTATTATTTAATTCGGATTAATAACTTTGATGATATTGCGAAAGATAGTTTGGATGAATGGATTTATTTTTTAAAAAATGAAGAAATTAAAGAGCATTTCAAAGCAAAAGGATTGGCAAAAGCCAAAGAGGTATTGGATTATTTAAAATGTTCTGATGCAGAAAGACGCGAGTATGAATACTATAAAGAATCGTTGCATTATCAAGCGAGTATGTATGAGTCAACTTATGTGGTTGGCAAAATGGATGGAATTAAGGAGGGAATTAAAGCAGGGATTGAACAAGGGATTGAACAAGGTGAACAGCGTAAAGCACTTGAATTGGCTAAAGCAATGTTAGCCGAAGGTTTTGATATACAAACCATTGTTAAGATTACAGGGCTAACGGCAGATGTGATTTTGTAATCGTCTGTTTTTCATGCTATAAAACAACGTGAATTTTCTTATTTAAAAGGTGAACAAAATGGCAACAAGTGGCGCAATTCTGACAGATTTTGGGACTTACGATAAAGGGCAGTATGTTTTAGTACAGCCGGATGGCAAGATTGTGGTGATGGGTTTAACGTCCGGTTTAACGACGGATGATTTGGCGATAGCGCGGTACAACACCAATGGCAGTTTAGATACTACGTTTGATACAGATGGTAAATTGATTGCCACATCAACCATGACTATTAACAGTGTCAAAATGTTAAGTGATGGAAAGTTTTTAACGGTTGGCGACAATGGCGCAGACTTTGCTTTGGCTCGTTACAGCGTAGATGGCACTTTGGATACTACGTTTGATAGGGATGGTAAAGTAACAACTAATATTACTGACTATAGTTATGTTGATTATGCTACAGCTGTCATGGTACAAGCTGATAGTAAGTTGCTTGTGGTTGGAACTAATTCAGCCTACGTTCAATTTGTGGCAGTGCGTTACAATTCAAATGGTAGCTTAGATACTACTTTTTCCGGTGATGGTAAACTTTTGACGAGTAACGGTATTGCCACTGCGGTTGCTGTGCAGCCAGACGGTAAAGTGGTGATGGCGGGTAACTATAATAATGATTTTCAGGTTGTTCGTTTAAATCGACACGGTTCAACGGATTCGACTTTTAGTGGTGATGGTTTTGTTACTACCAGTGTTGGCACAACAGACAGTGTTTATACTGTCAATGTCTTGGGTTCAGGTAAAATTTTAGTGGGTGGAACCAGTGCTGATAATTTCGCTTTAGTGCGTTACAATCCTGATGGTACGCTTGATACCACTTTTGACACCGATGGCAAATTAGTCACTTCATTAGGATTAGGCACAACTGCAACACTAAATAGCATCGTCACATCCAGCGATGGTAAATATATCGCTGCGGGTACAGATGGCAATAAAGACATCATCGTGATGCGTTTTAACAGTGATGGTTCGTTAGATACCACTTTCGACACGGACGGTAAAGTCACCACCGATTTAGGTGGCTGGGAAGAAGGCAACAGCGTTGTCGTGCAAAGCGATGGCAAAATTCTAGTCGCAGGTTCTTCGGATACTGACTTTGCTTTAGTCCGTTACAACACCGATGGCAGTTTAGATACCACATTCAGCGGGTCGAATATCGTTAATAATTTACCTGTCGGAACTGTCACTATTTCAGGCAGCACTGTCAAAGGACAAATCCTCACCGCCTCTAACAATCTGACTGATGCAGACGGTTTAGGCAATATCAGCTATCAATGGCAAGCGGGCGGTGTCAATGTTGGCACTGTCAGCAATACTTACACCTTAACCGCCGCTGACATTGGCAAAACCATCACAGCTACTGCTAAATACACTGACTTGTTAGGCACGGCTGAAAGCGTAAGCAGTGCTGCAACCGTTGCCGTCACCGATACCCCCGTCAGTGGCACAGCCGGCGTAACCATCACTGGCACTGATTTTTCTACCAACGAACAAGGCGATACTGCGGTTTTCAATATCAAATTAAACTCCGCTCCCACCCGCGATGTCACGCTTAACTTCACTTCCAGCGATACCACCGAAGGCGTATTAAGCAAAAGCAGCTTTGTTTTCACCTCCGCAAATTGGGCAACCGCACAAACTCTCACAATCACCGGACAAAATGATGCTTTGATTGATGGCAATATTGCTTATACCATCAATGCTGCTGTTAGCACCTTAGATGTGATTTATAAAAGCGTCACCGTGAACAGCTTAACCTTGACCAATCAAGATACGGTGATTGTTAATGTTCAAAACATCACAGGCACAAATGGGATTGATATATTACAAGGCTCAGCCGCGCCCACTTATATGCTTGGCGAAGCAGGAGATGATGATTTATCAGGCGGCGCGGGTAACGACACCATTTACGGCAGTTACGGCAATGATGTGATATTCGGCGAAGCAGATAACGATGTGTTGTATGGCGAACAAGATGCCGACTACATGGAAGGCGGCACGGGCAATGACACATTGGACGGTGGTTTAGGGCTAGATACCATGATAGGCGGCGCAGGCAACGACACTTATTATTTAGGCTATGACGCGGCGGATGTGATTGATGACCAAGGTTTAGCCACTGATGTTGATACCGTGATTATGCCGTATCAATTGACTAAATACACGTTAGCAAAAGGCATTGAAAACGCCACGATTACCGAAGGCACCAAAGGCAGTTTAACAGGCAATGCAAGCAACAACACGTTAACAGGCAATTCAGGAATAAATACACTAACGGGTGCTGTGGGTCGCGACTCCTTGTTCGGCGGCAAAGGTAATGACGTGTTAAACGGCGGCACCCAAAATGACACCTTAAGTGGCGGGACTGGGAATGATGCTTTTATATTCAATGTAGCTTTGACTGCTAACATTGATTTGATTACAGACTTTGCCCCTGTGAACGACACCATTAAACTGGAAAACAGTATTTTTAAATCCTTAAGCACAGTTGGAACACTTGCCGCAGATCAATTTATCTCCGGTGCAAATGTACTTGCAGCCGTTGATAGCAATGACCATCTGATTTACGACACAACCAGCGGTAAATTGTTTTACGATGCTGATGGCGACGGAGCTGGGGCGGCAGTGCAAATAGCTTTGATTGGCTTAAGCACTCACGCTGCATTAACCAATGCAGATTTTGTAGTAATTTAAACATTTTTCACTCAACTCAAACCGCTTTTGGTGAAAACTGAAAGCGGTTTTTTTGTTGTCTTGCGATAAGGATTGCAAACAAACTTTTTTGCTGAAAAAACGATTGTTAAAATGTCATTGCCTAACGGAAAAAATGATTTTACAGTAAGCAACTAACGCATTATCAAAAACAAATTTTACACACTGAGGATAAAAACATGGCAACACAACAAAAAGGTGTTATTACGACTGATTTTCGTGGTAACACTGATTCCGGACACAGTGTTACCGTGCAGGCAGACGGTAAGATTCTGGTGGTAGGTAACAGTTACGATGGTACTAATCACGTCTTTGCCCTTGTGCGTTATAACAGCAACGGCTCGCTGGACACCACGTTTGATAACGATGGCAAAGTTACTACCGCAGTGGGTTCTTCTTCTGATGCTTACTCTGTTACGTTACAAGCGGACGGTAAAATTTTGGTAGCAGGGCGTAGCAACAATGGCAGTAGAAATGATTTTGCCTTAGTACGATACAACAGCAATGGCTCACTCGATACCACATTTGATAACGATGGTAAAGTTACCACTGTGATTGGTTCACCTATTGATGTGTCTGTTGATGTTGGTTATTCTGTCACACTACAAAGCAATGGTAAATTCCTTGTAGCAAGTTATAGTTGGAATACCAATAATTGGGATTTTGCTTTAGTTCGTTATAATACCAATGGCTTACTAGATACTACATTCGGTAACAACGGCAAAGTCATTACAGAAATAGGTTCTTCGGATGATAATGGTTTCGCCATTGTGTTACAAACTGATGGTAAAGTTTTAGTGGCGGGACGTAGCGACAATGGTAACAATATGGATTTTGCTCTTGTCCGTTACAACAGCAACGGCTCGCTAGACACTACATTTGATAGCGATGGCAAAGTGACTACCGCAATAGGTTCTTCTGGTGATGTTGGGGCATCTGTCACCCTACAAGCAGATGGTAAAATTCTTGTAGCAGGTATTAGCGACAATGGTAAAAATTATGATTTTGCGGTAGTGCGTTATAACAGCAATGGCTCACTTGATACAACCTTTGATACAGACGGCAAAGTCACTACCGCGATAGGTTCTTCTGATGATTTTGGATACTCCATTATGTTACAAGCAGATGGGAAAATTTTAGTCGCGGGATATAGTAACAATGGCATCACTATGGATTTTGCTCTCGTGCGTTACAACAGCAATGGCTCACTTGATACAACCTTTGATACAGACGGCAAAGTCATTACAGCAGTAGGCACTTATTCTCAAGCTTACTCAATTACGTTACAAACTGATGGCAAAATTCTGGTGGCAGGTTTTGGCGACAATGGCAGTAATGATGATTTTGCTTTAGTGCGTTATAACGTTAATGGCAGTTTAGACACTACTTTCAATGGTAGTTTAATAACCAATAATCCCCCTACTGGCACAGTCACCCTCAGCGACATCACCCCCGAACAAAAACAAATTCTCACTGTTTCCAATACCTTAGCCGATTTAGACGGTTTAGGCATGATTCATTATCAATGGAAAGCCATCAGCACAGCCATTAGCGGCGCAACAGGCAGCACTTATCAGTTGACACAAGCACAAGTTGGAAAAACCATCACCGTCACGGCAAGTTATACGGATTTATTAGGCAATCTTGAAACAGTCAGCAGTGCCTCCACCGCCGCAGTGATTAATGTCAATGACGCGCCCACTGGCACTGCCACAGGCGTTTTACCCGCTGGCAAAGAAGACACGGCTTACACGATTAACCCCGCGCTGCTGTTAAAAGGCTTTAGCGATATGGACGGCGATGTTTTAACAGTTGCCAATCTTACCGCTACAAACGGCACACTCAATGGCTTGGTTTTCACACCGAATGCAAATTATAACGGTACAGTTGCTTTAACTTACAACGTAGTTGACAGCAAAGGCGGTACTGTCGCAGCGACACAAAGCTTTGTGTTAGCTGTTGTGAATGATGTACCCACTGGCACAGTCATTATCAATGACACCACCCCCGAACAATACCAACTCCTCACCGCTTCCAATACCCTAGCCGATTTAGATGGCTTAGGCACAATCACTTACCAATGGAAAACAGGCACAACCGTGTTAGGCACAGGCGACACTTACACTGTCACCGCCAATGAAGTGGGTAAAACCATTGCCGTGACTGCCAGCTACACCGATGGCTTAGGCAATCTTGAAAGCGTGAGCAGTGAACCCACCACAGTTGTCATAAATCCCTTCATCCCACTTGAGCTGTATGGTGACATAGGCGGAAACAAAGCCGATGTGCTTGTTGGCATGAGTGGCGATGATAGACTCTACGGCTTAAACATGGGCGATAACTTATCAGGCAATGCAGGAAATGACACACTTTACGGCGGCTATGGAAATGACAGTCTGTACGGTGGCGATGGCAACGATAAATTAAACGGCGAACAAGAAAGTGACTTGTTAAATGGTGGTAAAGGCAACGACACCCTAGACGGCGGTGACGGTGTAGACACCCTAATAGGCGGCGCAGGCAACGACACTTATTATTTAGGCTACGACGCGGCTGATGTGATTGACGACCAAGGTTTAGCCACTGATGTTGATACCGTGATTATGCCGTATCAATTGACCAAATACACCTTAGCAAAAGGCATTGAAAACGCCACGATTACTGAAGGCACAAAAGGTAGTTTAATAGGCAATACTGGCAGCAACACGTTAACAGGCAATTCAGGAACAAACACACTAACAGGAATGGTAGGTCGCGATTCCTTGTTCGGCGGCAAAGGTAATGACGTGTTAAACGGCGGCACCCAAAATGACACCTTAACTGGCGGTACTGGGAATGATGCTTTTATATTCAATGTAGCTTTGACTGCTAACATTGACTTGATTACAGACTTTGCCCCTGTGAACGACACCATTAAACTGGAAAACAGTATTTTTAAATCATTAAGCACAGTTGGAACACTGGCAGCAGATCAATTTATCTCCGGTGCAAATGTACTTGCAGCCGTTGATAGCAATGACCATCTGATTTACGACACAACCAGCGGAAAATTGTTTTACGATGCAGATGGCAACGGAGCTGGGGCGGCAGTGCAAATTGCCTTGCTTGGTTTGTCTACTCATCCTGCTTTAACTGCCGCTGATTTTGTGGTAGTTTAGCTAGAAACCATCGCTATGGTATCACCTCACTCCTTATAATTACTTTTTAGGCAGTTACCGCTATGAATACTTCCAACCAAATTACTTTTATTGATGGCAACTTAAACGCCATTGACTCACTTATTGCAGGGCTTGCTGCTAACACCCGTTATGTTGTGCTTGATGCCAATCAAGATGGGATTTTGCAAATGGCAAGTGTGTTAGCTAACGAACACAATCTCAGTGCAATTCATATTATTTCGCACGGCACAGAAGGCGCGGTGCAATTGGGAACGGCAGCTTTAAACGCTGCTTCCTTATCAACGTATGGCAATGCGTTAGCCAAAATCGGGCAGTCGCTGTCAGATTCGGGCGATATGTTATTTTATGGCTGCAATGTTGCCAGCGGTGTAGCAGGTTTGGATTTTATCGGCAATTTGGCAGCCATCACGCAGGCGGATATTGGCGCATCAACCAATCTGACAGGCATCAATGGCGATTGGCAGTTAGAAGCCCAAAGCGGTGTGATTGATGCCAGCAGTTTGAATTTAAACAACTATGCGGCAAATTTAATTATCATCCCAGCCACCACCCTTAACGGTGATGCAACTGACAACACCCTGACAGCCACAACAACCGGCGCGTATAACATTTACGGCTTTGATGGCAACGACACGCTCAAAGGTAACATCGGTAACGACATATTGGACGGCGGCAATGGCAACGATTTATTAAACAGTGGCGATGGATTAAACACCCTGCGTGGTCAAGCGGGTAACGATACGCTTAACGGCGGCGCGGGCAATGACTTAATCCAAGGCGGCGATGGCAATGATGTCATCAATGGCGGCGGTGGCGTTGACGTAATGGACGGCGGTGCGGGTAATGACAAAGCCCTTTATCTCAATGTCTTATTCAGTGCGGCAATTGTGGATGTGGTGGGGACGAGTGACGTACCTTTTGGAGCATTGACCGTCACAACTGTTGACGGCACAGAAACCTTGCAAAATATTGAAAGCGTACAGTTTCAAGACAAAACCTTTCAATTTGCAGACACTGAATTTCAAGTCAACACCAGCACAGCGGCAGCCCAAAATCTTTCCAGCATTAGCGCGTTAGTGGATGGCGGTTTTGTGGTGACGTGGTCATCTGAGGCGGGGGTTGATGGCATTTTCGGACAACGCTATGCCGCAAGTGGCGCGAAAGTGGGAGCTGAATTCAAAATCAGTACCGCAGCAACCCAACCCGACAGTGACAGCAATGTCGCTTTGTTAGCTGAAGGCGGTTTTGTGGTGGCTTGGGAATCGTATAACACGGGTGGCGATACCGATTGGGGTGTCATGGCGCAACGTTACAATGCCGATGGCACAGCAGCGGGCAGCAATTTTCGGATTAATAGCACAACTGCTAGCACACAATATATGCCGAGTATTGCCGGTTTAAATGATGGCGGTTTTATTGCTACTTGGGAAAATGGTGCAACAGTATCTAAACAACGCTATAACGCCGATGGTACAAAATCCGGTATTGAGTCGGCGGTTAATTTAACCGCTGACAGTGGTTCTCCTAGCCCCAGTGTCACGTCTTTAGTAGATGGTGGTTATGTAGTCACTTGGAAAGGTTGGAATGGTCAATATGGTTATGCTATTAAAGGACAACGTTATGCAGCAACGGGAGCAAAACAAGGCGGTGAATTTGAAATTAACACTGACAAAACTGAATACTATCATGAAAGTCCTAGCATTACCGCCTTATACGATGGCGGTTTTGTGGTGACTTGGCAGTCTAACAATCAAGATGGTGCAAATTACGGCATCTACGGACAGCGGTTTGATCTGAATGGCGCAGAGGTCGGTGCTGAATTTCAAATTAATACCAAAACAGCAGGCGAACAATCTAATCCTTCTGCCACCACTTTAGCCGACGGCGGTTTTGTAGTCACTTGGCAATCCGCAGGGCAAGATGGCGATGGCTTTGGTGTGTATGGACAACGCTTTGATGCGGCGGGTGTTGCGGTGGGCGTTGAGTTTCGTGTGAATACCTATATTACGAATGGTCAATCTAACGCCAGTGTTACCGCTCTTAATGATGGCGGTTTTGTAGTGAGTTGGGATTCTGTTGGTCAAGATGGTGCAGGGTCAGGTATTTTCGCACAACGTTTTGATGCTGCTGGCAATAAAATCATTCTGGAACAAACCAACAATCCTCCTGTCGGCGATGTCACCATTACTGGCACAACCACCGAAGGACAAACCTTAACCGCCGCAAATAATTTAACCGATGCCGACGGCTTAGGGGTTATTAATTATCAATGGCAAGCTAATGGTGTGGATATTAGTGGCGCAACTACCAGCACTTATAAACTGCAAACCGCTGATGTGAGTAAAACCATCACAGTCACCGCGAGTTATACCGATGGCTTAGGCACACCGGAAAGCCAAGCCAGTGCCGCAACTGCTGCGGTGACTGCTTTGCCGCCTGTTGGCATTACTGTGACTGCAACAGATGGCTTGGTCACTAGCGAAAATGGCACTGCGGCACATTTTAACGTGGTGTTAGTCGCTGCGCCTGTGCGTGATGTGGCGATTACTTTCGCCAGCAGTGATACCACCGAAGGTGCAATTACCAAAGCCACTTTAACGTTTACTGCGGCAAACTGGGCTATACCACAAGTGTTAGAAATTAAAGGCGTGGATGATTCATTAACAGATAACAATGTTGCCTACAGCATTAGCGCAAGCATTAATACGCTGGATGTCAGTTACAGCTCACCTAACGTGAGTGTTGCACCGCTGAGTTTAACTAACATTAATGATGACGACACTGTTTATGGCGATGTCGGCGGCTCAAAAATTGATGTGTTAAATGGCGGCACTGGCGATGATATTTTGTACGGACTCAATATGAATGATGACTTATCAGGCGCAACAGGTAACGACACACTCTGGGGCGGTTATGGTAATGATGTTCTCTCAGGCAATGAAGGCAATGATGTTTTAAATGGCGAACAAGATACTGACCGCTTAGAAGGTGGTACAGGGAATGACACGTTAGATGGTGGCGCGGGAATTGATACCATGATAGGCGGCGCAGGCAATGACACTTATTATTTAGGCTACGACGCGGCAGACGTGATTGACGACCAAGGCTTAGCCACTGATGTGGATACCGTGATTATGCCGTATCAATTGACCAAATACACCTTAGCCAAAGGCATTGAAAACGCCACCATCACCGAAGGCACAAAAGGCAGTTTAACAGGCAACACTGGCAGCAACACGTTAACAGGCAATTCAGGAACAAACACACTAACAGGAATGGTAGGTCGCGATTCCTTGTTCGGCGGTAAAGGTAATGACGTGTTAAACGGCGGCACCCAAAATGACACCTTAACTGGCGGTGCTGGGAATGATGCTTTTATATTCAATGTAGCTTTGACTGCTAACATTGATTTGATTACAGACTTTGCCCCTGTGAACGACACCATTAAACTGGAAAACAGTATTTTTAAAGCCTTAATCACAGTTGGAACACTTGCCGCAGATCAATTTATCTCCGGTGCAAATGTGCTTGCAGCCGTTGATAGCAATGATTTTCTAATTTACAACACCACCAGCGGAAAATTGTTTTACGATGCAGATGGCAATGGTGCGGGTGCTGCTGTGCAAATTGCTTTGATTGGCTTAAGCACTCACGCTGCATTAACCAATGCAGATTTTGTGGTGATTTGACATAACTTAAGTGTTATTATGGGCACTCATTAAAGATGTAGTTTCAAGTTCTATAAGCTACTGTTATTTTTTAACAATGTACTTGTTAAAACTCAACTTTGTAGTTATCAGACATTGCACTTTTAGTGATAGTAAAAATAATGGAGTACAAACCTACATTTGTACTCCATAAACATATCAAAAGATTAATACATTACAAAGACCTGTTTATTGCTTATCTCATTGATTAAAAAGCTTTAAACAAACCAAATAAATCAACACCGAATGCACTTGTTGATATTGTTTTCAGATAAAATATTTCAAATATCCCTGTTTTAGATGCTTTTTTTAACTTTTATCGGGTATTACTTTCTGAAAATCTATTGCTGTAAAAATAAGCGTTGTGCATAACGCACAAACATATAAAGCCGTTCTTTACTTTTTAGGAGAAATACCATGAGTACAACCGTTTTAATTCCCCCTACCGTTGTAAAAGGTTCTGTCAGTGGTGGATTGGCAGGATCAGGTAATTATTATACTTTTACTGTTGATACAGAAAGCATTTATACGTTCAAAACCACGCCTATTTTTACTAACGGCGTAAGTAAAGGCGATGCAGACCTTAACCTATATCAATTCATCAATGGCAATGCCGTTCTTAAAGCTGCCTCTGATGGAATAACAGGTCAAGCAGATGTGATTAATGTTGTGCTAACGCCGGGTGATTATCAGTTAGAAACATTGCCTTTCATTGGCACTGTCGAGTACAACTTGGAAGCGAGCTATACTGAGCAATTAGGTCAGGATTATTCCGATTTTGGTTTAAGCAAGAGCTTTAGCTTAGGGGTTATTGACTGGATGTCCGCGACTAATTCTGGGTTCGCTACGACAGCTCTTCCTGAGCATCAATTAGCGGCTGATAGAGGCACGATTATTGATTTTCAAGGTCACAAAGGTGATTTGCACGATGCTTACTCCTTTACCATTGATAAACCAACAACAGTCACAGTCTCATTAACTGCCGATGCGAAGAGCAATGTGGATTTGGCTTTATACGATGATCACAATGTTCAACTCAAAGGCTCTTTCAAAGGTGTGGGTTTAACTGATGTTATCACTGCTGATTTAAACCCGGGTACATACTGGGTTGACGCAAGCTTTGTTAGCTCAACTAATTCAGGATTCATCGCTAATTACGATGTATCTATGTCGAGTTCGCAATATGTATTACCAGTGACACATTTTCGTGCTTTTAATGGTGATGCGACTGCATTAGCAGAAACTTTTAACTATAACAATAGCGCACAGCCTGAAACCATTACTATTTCTAATGCGCAATATTCCGGATTAATCGATCAAGCAGCAGTGGTCAATAACTTTGCTGGTGCAGTCAATGCAGGGATTTTATTAACAACAGGCAGTGCAAAAGCTGTTTTAGGGCATGTTTACAATGAAAAACAAGGACTGTCCACTTCAGCTATTGAAACTGCTAACAATTGGTCAAACACAGGTGATGGCACTAATTCCGGTGGCAATGGTTTTGACAACGTTAGTATGCAACCCCTAACGGCTGCGGGTAATACAGCAGGCTACAACGCCAACGTGTTTACAGCTGTCAATGGTTTAGTAACTGCTGAAAATGCAGTTTTAGATGCTGCTCATCAACTTGCCCCAATTACCTCTGTCTATGATGCCGCTAGTTTATCATTTGATGCTGCTGTATCAGGGAAAGGTAATTATCTCAGTTTTGATTTGCTGTTTTCGTCAGAAGAGTATGCCTTATTCGCCGATCAATATGTGGATAGTGCAGTTATCATCGTTGACGGTAAAAACTACGCTTTATTCAACAAAGCTGACCCTAAATCAATCTTGAGCGTTACTCAAAGCAACATTGATAAAGGGTATTTTTATAGCAACACCCAATTAGCCGATGGAACAAGCGTTTACCCTACTGAGTTCAATGGCGTAAGTCGTTTAATTAGCGTATTAGCTCCCATTAATACCTCATTGGCAACCCACCATATTTCAATTGCTATTGCAGATACCAATGATCATGTTTTAGATTCTGCAATCTTTCTGACCAATTTAGACAGCGTTGACTTGACCCGAGTCACTGATCCAATACCAACCGTCAGTGCAAGAGAAGCGGGACTTGCTGGTCTTTTCGCAACCAGAGCAGGAACAACTGCGAATGATGTACTTTCAGGTACCGATGGCCGCGACTATTCAAACCTTGGTGCAGGTAACGATAAAATAAACACTGGAGCTGGAGATGATGTTGTTTCTGGCGGACAGGGACGCGATACTATTAAAGGTGGTGACGGCAACGATGCTATTCAAGGTGGCAACAGTGCTACTGATACTGTCGGTGATAATCTTGATGGCGGAGCGGGTAACGATGTGATTGCAGGAGACGCAGGTGCTGATACAATTGCAGGCGGCACAGGTAACGACACCGTGACAGCAGGTTCTGGTAACGATAGCGTTTCTGTTGGAACCGGAGCTGATTCTGTTGATGCGGGGGCGGGTGACGATAAAGTCACTGCTGGAAAAGATACTATTGGTGACAATATAACTGCGGGCACAGGTAATGATTCGGTTGCCTCTGGCGCAGGTAATGACACCATTTCTGTAGGAACAGGAGCCGATTCTGTAGATTCTGGCGCAGGCAACGATATTATCCAAGCAGGTACTGATACAGTAGGCGATGTTATAGAAGCAGGTACTGGCAACGATACAGTAATTGGAGGCGGAGGTAATGACATTATTTGTGGAGATTTAGGCGTTGATAATTTGACAGGTGGTTTAGGATCAGATTTGTTTGAGTTCTGTACTGCACAATCTGGAAGTGTTGACACTATCACTGACTTTTCACCTGTTGATGACACCATTCAATTGGATCGTTCTGCTTTTATTAGTTTCACTGTAACAGGAACTTTAGCAATTGGTAGTCTAGTCATTGGTACTAAAGCTGTTGATTTCAATGATTACCTTATTTATAACAATACTACTGGTGAATTATTGTATGATGCCGATGGTGCGGGTGCGGGTGCAGCTGTACAAATAGCTCTGCTTGGAGCAGGACTAACTTTAACCAATACTGATTTTCTAGTAGGTTAAGTCTGAACAGCTCTTAAACATAAACGAGGTGTATTGTTTACTAACAGTACACCTCATCTTTGAAAATTGAAATCGCAAACTTCCTATTTTTTCCTGAGATAAAAACTTACACACCTGTTTATGCAGCTGAGTTTGTCAGTTTATCCGAATTACAAAGATTTGCATCGTTTAAATTATCCCGGCGTTCCGCTACTTAATCGCAGTTTTGGAGAAGAGTGGACAGACAATTATTTGAAAAATTATTTGTTTGGTTAGATAAAACACCTGCCGAAAATTTTGATGCAAAACGCTGAACAATAAAAAACCCGCATTGAAATCTCAAGGCGGGTTCTTAAAATCAAATGCTTTAAAACTCAAAACTTAAGACGCATCTTTCGCCAATGGGTTTTTCGACAATGCTTCTTTATTGCGCTTTGCTAAACTTTCAATCACAGAGGCTAACGAGCCAGTGCGATCAATATCCGATTTAAAGCTGCTGCGATAATTTGTCACCAAGCTCACGCCTTCAATCAAAATATCATACGCTTTCCACTCATTACCGTTTTTCATCATCCGATAATTCACAGAAATTGCTTTGCGACCAGGTTGCAAAACTTCAGTATTCACAATCACTTTGTCTGGATTTTCATCTTTAGTGACTGGCAAAAATTGTACAGACCAATCTTTAAACTCAATAAACGCGCGAGAATAAGTTCTGACTAATAAAGTTTTAAATTCTTGTTTAAACTGAGTTTTTTCAGTTTCGCTGGCTGATTTCCAATTTTTTCCTAAGACTAAGGCAGAAATGCGATCAAAATCAACATGAGGATAAATAGTTTCCTCAACAAAAACAGTAATTTGCTTAAAATCTTTGGTAAACCCCGGATCTTGCATTTTCACTTTCAATTTATTTGAGGCTTGCTCAATAGCCTGTTCAGGCGTTGATAAATCAGCCGCCATCACTTGAGATAGGGGCATAAAGCTAAACAACAGCGCGAATACAGCCAATAACATAAACTTTAGGGAATACTTGATTTTCATAAAAACCTCTCTAATTAGACGTGCGTTAAACAATTTATTTTCAAATACCAGTCATATCAGACCCTGCTACAATAAGGCCTAGAACGATTGATATTTAAACCCGTGTAAAACCTACCACTCTGGAAAAAATGAAACATAATACCATTAATGACGCTAATTTTCCCGCTACCCGCATGAGAAGAATGCGCTATCACAATTTTTCTCGACGCTTGATGTCTGAGCATAAATTATCGGTGGATGATTTAATTCAACCGCTGTTTGTGATTGAAGGCGAGCGGCAACGCCATGTGATTGCATCCATGCCAAATGTCGAGCGGCTATCAATTGATTTATTGTTGAAAGAAGCCGAAATTTTAGTTGGATTAGGTGTGCCCGCAGTGGCGTTGTTTCCTGTGGTGGATGCAGCAAAAAAATCAGACGGTGCAGAAGAAGCTTATAACCCTGATGGTTTAGCGCAACGTGCTGTTCGCGCCTTGAAACAAGCGTTTCCACAATTAGGCGTAATCACCGATGTGGCATTAGACCCGTTTACTTCGCATGGTCAAGATGGCTTGATAAATGAAAATGGCTATGTCATCAATGATGAAACCGTTGCAGTTTTAACCAAACAAGCGTTATCTCATGCTGAAGCGGGTGCAGATATTGTCGCGCCTTCTGACATGATGGATGGCAGAATCGGTGCAATTCGGGCGGCGTTAGAAAGCGAAAATTACACGAATACCTTGATTTTGGCGTATTCAGCCAAATACGCTTCCAGTTTTTATGGGCCATTTCGCGATGCAGTCGGTTCTGCTGGAAACTTAGGCGGTGGCAATAAATACAGCTATCAAATGGATCCTGCCAACTCAAATGAAGCATTGCGTGAAATCGCGCTTGATTTGCAAGAAGGCGCGGACATGGTGATGATAAAACCCGGAATGCCGTATTTGGATATTATCCGCCGCGTGAAAGATGAGTTTGGCGTGCCAACTTTTGCCTATCAAGTCAGTGGTGAATATGCGATGTTGAAAGCCGCGAGTTTGAACGGCTGGTTAAATGAACGGCAAGTGGTTTTAGAATCCTTACTCGCTTTCAAACGCGCAGGCTGTGATGGAATTTTAACGTATTATGCAAAAGCCGCCGCGCAGTGGCTTGCTGAAAATAAAGGCTAAACATGAGCGAACAAGATAAATATGCCGTTTTCGGTTATCCGATTAAACATAGCAAATCCCCCCGCATTCATAGCTTATTTGCCCAACAAACTGATCAAAATTTGGTTTATACCGCAGAAGAAGTTCCGGCTGAAAATTTTGCAGAAACCGCAAAAGATTTTTTTAAGCACGGTGGCTGTGGCATAAATTGCACTGTGCCATTGAAAGAGTTAGCGTTTAAATTTGCTGACCAACTGACGGAACGGGCGCAATTTGCCAAAGCTGTGAATACGCTCGTTGTAGAAATAGATGGTCGTGTTTTAGGTGACAACACTGATGGAGTTGGCTTAGTCAGAGATTTAACCGTGAATCATCACATCGGTTTGGCAGGTAAACGCTTGTTGATTTTAGGTGCGGGCGGCGCAACACGCGGAATTATTGAACCACTGATGGCTGAAAATCCTGTCCAAATCGTGATTGCTAATCGCACGGTTGAGAAAGCAATTAACATGGCTGCTGAGTTTGCTAACGTAGACCTTCCAGGTTTTAAAAACCTGGAAGGTCTGGTTCACGGCTGTGGTTTTGCAGAGCTTGAAAACCGCCAGTTTGATTTAATTTTAAACGCCACTTCTGCCAGTTTATCGAATGATTTGCCACCGTTACCGCCAAATATTCTGGCAGAAAATGGTTGCTGCTACGATTTAGCTTACGGCAATGAACCGACCGCTTTTGTAAAATGGGGATTGGAAAATCACGCCGCAAAAAGCTTGGATGGTTTAGGGATGTTAGTAGAACAAGCTGCGGAAGCATTTTATTTGTGGCGAAAAGTGCAGCCTAACACCCAGACTGTGATTAATTTACTCAATTCAGAGAGAAAATAATCATGCCATTTTCGCTTGATGTTTTAGGCTATATCGCCGCATTCTGCACCACCCTTTCTTTTTTGCCACAAGCCATTCTCACTATTCGCACCAAAGATACCAAATCCCTGTCTTTAGGCATGTACAGCCTGTTTACAACGGGAATTATATTGTGGTTGATTTATGGCATTTACAAACACGATTATGCGTTAATTGTTGGCAATGCTGTCACTTTTCTGTTAGCAGCGACCATTTTATCTTTTAAAATCAAAAGCCTAGTCGCAGATAAAATAAAGCAACGCAAAAACAGTTAGTGATAGCTCTCTCAAACCGTACTCTTTTTCAAGGATAAATGATGAAAACTAAGCAATCTACACTGCATGGCTATTTCAAATATGCAGTTTTTTTAGTCAGTTCAATGGCTTATGCAGACTCAGGCGTTGAAATAGCGACTGCGACAGCAAAAACAGCGGTAGAACAAACAACAGAAAACCCGATTCTCAGCATTGTGGCTGGCGATTGGAATCAAGATAGTTTGATGGATTCAGCGGTGTTACTTAAATCAGGCGAGCAAGTCGATTTATACCTTTATATGAGCAACGCAACAGGTGTGATGGAATTAAAACAGGCGAAAAAAAATATCGCTTGGAGCGGAGCATTAGCCGGAACTTTGCCGCATTTAAAAGTTGTGAAAAATAAAAACTTATTCATTTTTTCTGAAAATGACGCGGTAGGACGCAATCGTTGGCATAAGCATTTGAATGTTGATTATCGCGACAATGATTTTGTGGTCACAGGTTACACCTACGATGCAAACGACACTTTAGATCCAAAATTTAGTTTAACCTGTGATGTCAATTTACTCACTGGCGAAGGAATTAAAAATAATCAACCCTTTAAAATTGCGGCGCAAAACATCAAGTTAAGCAATTGGTCAGATGAAAAAATCCCTCCGCAATGTCTTAATTAATCAGCTATCCAACACAAAATGACTTTGGTTTTTAAAAACAACCAACGAAATTTACCTACAAAACCTCCCCAATGTATTCATTAAATCGCCTCATCCTGATAGATTCTTACAAAGCCGGCACCGTCCAAGAAGTTCGCCTCGACGGTCACACCAATCTCAACGGCGTAAACGGCGCGGGCAAAACCACGTTATTGCGCTTAATTCCGTTATTTTTTGGTGAACGCCCCGGACGTTTAGTGCCGAAAAGCCGCGTGACTGACAGCTTTGCCAAACATTATTTGCCCAATGAATCGTCGTATATTGATTTATTGGTGGAGATTTTGAGCAAAAATAAAATCACTTTGTTGTCAGCGTTTCCTGACCCTGACCCTGATGTGTTGCGGTTGTTTAAAAATCGTTATCAGGTGGTGGGAAATCGGGAATTGTTGGAAATGGAGATTGATGAGGAGTATTTGCAGGGGTTGACACAATAGAGGTTTTTGAATTCTTTAAATGCTGGGAGAAAAATTATGCAAGTTATGTTGAATATTCCTGATGTGATTCCGCAGGACATTGTGAATAGAATTTTAAAGCAGGTGGAAAGTCAGTTACAGGTAGAAGAGAAACTGGCTAGAAAGTCTGCGTTACGCTTATTACAACCGAATAATGAGGCGATTAAAGCAAAAGCACGGCAAAATTTAACCCAAATGGTGAATAAATTGCGTGATAGTGCGGAAGAATTAGGTGTGGTGAGTGAAGAGGAGATTAGCGCGTGGGTGAATGAAGCTAGAGTGAAAAATGCGCGTCATTATTGATACCAATATTTTGATTTCGGGATTGATTTCTAAGAAAGGCGCACCGTCCAAAATTATCAATGCGGTTTTGCTGGCGCAGTTAGTGCTAGTTTGTAATCAAGTGACATTAGCAAAATGTCTTTTTATTAGTCAGTGTAGATTATGATTCCAAAATCAGTGTGGAAAGATAATAAGCTTTATCAACCAGAAACTCTAACCAGTATTTTCCGTGAAAAATCTGAAGATTTAGGTGTTCTTCAGCAAGTAATAGACTTTGATGGTAAACAATCGAAAGGTGCTATTGGAGGTCAAGATGAGTCAGAAACTATCCGACATTTTATTGAAAGATTTTTTGCTTCGGCTGCAAGAGTTCAATTTGTTGTTATTGATCCGCACAAAACTTTGAATGATATATCAAACGATATTAAAGCCTCTTTTGGTAGTGGTAATATTTCTGTTTTGGATATACCTTGTGGTACTGGTGCTAGTATATTATCGCTTTTATGTAATATCAGAGAAATGAGAGTTCATAAACTTCTACCTTGTTTGCCAGTGCATATATCTATTACTGCGGGTGATTATTCTGAAACAGCATTAGAAATTTACGCTGACTTTATTATAAAGATAAAACCATATTTAGAAGAAGTAAATATTTTCATAGATTGTAATACTCATATGTGGAATGCAAAAAATGTATCATCAACTGATGAAATTATGAATATTTTTTTAGAAAAAAAAGAATCAGAGGAATATTACATCTTCATGTCTGCTTTCAGCGGTGAAGTTGCTAATAATATTAATGATTATGAAGACAGTATTTCTTATATTCAAGCAAGAGTATCTAATTTAAACTCTTGTATTTTGCATATTGAACCAGAGTCAAACAATGCAGAAAAGTTTTATAAACTTTTACTAAAATTAATTAAAAAATTTATATGTTATATAGTTTTAGAAGAAAAATCTGATAAAGGTTTTTTGTGGATTCACCCGCTAAATAACAAGGAAATTAAAGGCGGATATTATATTAAGTTATTTAAACGATATGGCTAATACATACGAAATTATTGCTCATAGAGCATTGAATGCTACAAAAACGGTTAATCCAATTACTTATTTAGGCATAAGATGCTTTCTTGATTCATTTTCTAATGAATTTGATGAACATGGCTTTGAGTACTTTATTAGGCATAAACTTAAAGTCAGGCAGCAATGGTTTACATGGAAGCATAAAGTCTATAAAGAAATAAATGATAAAGAAGAGTTTGTTTATCGAGACTTTATATCATTATCTCCTTTCGGTGCTATTTCCGAGGCTTTTTTATTAGGAGAGCTCTTAAATGAAAAATGCTTTGAACATAAGAAAAATGTTTATAGTTACATTTCCAGTGAAAAAAAGTCAAATAGAAACTTTAAATATTATTTTAGTGGATATAAAAATAGGGGTGAAAAAATAAAAGATGAAATTGATAAAGACGAACAACTCAATATCTTAGTTTTAGATTTAAAGTCTTTTTATCCATCTATAGATAAAAACAAGTTACTCGAGTTGATTGAAAAACTACGACATAATGAATTATCTGAAAACTCTTATAAAATTACAATCAACTTAATAAAGTCTTTATTATCTCAATCAGATAAAGGTGTACCTATTGGAACAGATTTAAGCCATTTCATAGCACAAATTTATTTGTATGATTTTGATGATCAGTTAACTGAAAAATTTGGTAGCAGATACTTTAGATATGTTGATGATATTATTATTCTTGGATATGAAAATGAGATTGACTCAATAAAAGAAATTGTTAGAAGCGCACTTCCTAATGAGCTTAATATAAACAACAGCAAAACAGACAGATTGACAAAAAAACAATGGGATGAAATACATTCATCTCATAACAGCAAAGATATTTTTTATGACACTTTAAATTTACTAACAGGATATTTAGCAGTTTATCCAAAAAAAACCGAACATTTAGAAAAAAAACTAAAAGAAAAATCAATTAATATTCCTCTAATAAAAATACAGAACCAGTCAAAAAGCGATGGTTGGCTTTATTTTTTACGACCAATAATAAAAAACTTTCGTATATTAAAGACCAATGAAAATGGTTTCATTTCTAAGTTTACTGATATGAAACAACATTACTTAAATAATCTTGATTCTCTGTTAGAAAATACTAATTTTACTGACGAAAATGATGCTGGTAATAGAGTGAAAATACAAAATTTAAGGTCGATTGTTAGTCGATTATTTTACTTATTGCCACTACACGAATTAGAGGAAATAGGGAAAAAACTACCTAAAATTAATAAAATTTTAGACTTGCAAATAATTATTAACGCAATAACAAAAAAAGATTTAATTCCTGCCTGTAATTATTGTGGAAAAGTAATACAAACTATTTGTGAACTTTGGGTAGAGGCTGATTTAGATGCGGTCACATTATCTAAAGAAGACTTGAAAAAACTCGATAAAATAAATGAGATTATTGATTCTATTATAATAATGAGACTGTACGGAGTAATAAACTTTGATTTTATAGAATTATCTTCATTATTAAATGAAGTAAATCAAAAGTATTGTGCCATTGTTTTAGACTATAACGTCAATTTAACAGAGTACGAAAAAAAATTCAGTTACCTTTCTGAACTTTATGGATTGCTAAAAGGTAAATCGTTAGAAAAAAAACGTGAATACCTAACAACAAGATTTGACCAAAAAGAAAGTTTAGGTTTAGCGGGGCTTAATTTAGGTTTAGGATATTCGCTCTAAACTCGTAAGATGGGTAGAGCGATAAGCGAAACCCATCACGGCACACAACAACCGCACACATAATTTTCACTGTGTTCTAGCTATCCTGCAAACACACGGATTGAAATCATACAATGTTAAAGAAAATAACCCATGATGATAAACTGGCATAGATTATTTGGCATTTTCCTAGTCGATTATTTCACCGATACGCCTTACCTTGTCGAATTGGAAAAAGACTTATCGCTTACCCAACAACTCTTAGATGTCGTTGTCATCAAAAAAGAATCGGGAGAGTTTCAAGCCACTTTACCTGATGGCTTAGAAAATTTAACCACGCATAATTTACTCAGTTACAAATCTATGAGGGAAAGCTTTGATAGTTGGGCAATACACGAATTAATTGGACATTACGTCAATTACCGCAAACAACTGTGCAAAGAATTATTACCCGAATCTGAATTTAATTTATATGCCATCAGCACCCGTTTTCCAACAAATTTGGCGAAACAAATTCACCTCAAAAAATTAAAACCAGGCGTTTATGAAATTAATCTACTTTGCAAAATTCGCTTAATTGTTTTAAGCCAAATTCATCAAGAGGAATATAATGCCGTTTGGCATTTATTCAGTAGCAAACTGGATAAAATTAAATACGGCGCAAAACAATATCATCCAAAACGTAATTTAAGTAGTTCTGTGAATTTACTATATGAATATTACAATACCGAGGGTTTAATCATGGCATATACAATAGAGCAATTTCAAAAAGATGTTGCTAAAGAACATTTACATTTTTTAACGGTTAATGAAAGATTGCAAGGCTTAACGGCAAATGAAGTGTTAAAGCAATTTTCAACCAGCGAAGTGTTAAAACAATTTTCAACCAGCGAAGTGTTAAAACAATTTTCAACCAGCGAAGTGTTAAAACAGCTCCCTATAGACGAAATTATGAGCTATTTACAAAAAAATACACAAAATAACTCGTAAGATGAGTAGAGTGACAACGAAACCCATCACGCCACACAACAACCGCACATAATGGTTTTCACTGCGTTCTAACCATCCTGAAAAAATAACTTATTGAAAAAAGGAATAAAAAATGCAAACAACCTACAATGAATTTATCCCTCTTATTAGCCAACTCAATCACTTTGAAAAATTGCGTCTCGCACAATGGCTTATTAATTCCATCGCCATAGAAGAAGGCAAAAAAAATCTTGTCAATTCAATGCAAGATAAAAATAGTCACTCTTTAAAAGGTGTCTTTAATCAATATGCTGACACTTCTAAAATAGCATTGGAAAAAACAGCTTGGCAAAATCATTACTTATAATGGCACACAACAATCGTAAATAATGGCTTTCACTGCGTTCTAGTCATCATGTCAACACACTGATTGAAAAAAGGAATAAAAAATGGGCATGTTCGATAGCTTTTATACTAACGAAGGCAAAGAAATACAAACTAAAAAACTCGACTGCGTTTTGGCTAACTATCACCTTGGCGATACAGTTCCTAACTACGAATTGAATTTTGACGGTGCAACCGGAAATTATTATCTGCTTGAGGAATATGACAACGCCAGCGTGATTATCATCAACAACATTTTTATTGATTATCTTATTGATGATGACCTTCACAATTTAAAAGCTAACACAAACGCTGTTTTTAGAAGTTATTTAGCCAATCCTACGCTGCTGTCTTTAAAATTAAGTCATATTATTAAAGAAAAACTCAATCCTCAGCGCATTGTTTTGTCTAAAAAATTAAATGCTGTTGAAAGAATATTGCATGAATATCAAACCTATCAAACTGATCCGAATTGTCTTGAAAAGAAAATGGCAAAATTATGGTATCGCCATGTTGAAAGATTTAAGCAAGGTGAGACATTAGATTCAGTGCTGCTTGAAGCAATAAACAAAGAATATTCAACAGAATCCAGTTTTTTCGGTGAGTAAATAGAGTAAGTTTTCACTCAATTTTACTCACTATCGACAATTTTTTTAAAGATGACCAGTCGTCGTTAAAAATTCCAGCTGTAATTGCCGAACCACAGCGACTAATAAAACAAAGTATCGAAAGAAAGCGCATCTTTTGATAAATTCCAGCTCAAATAATGCGCCCGCCTTCATTCATACCCTTCGCGCTAAAACTCTGATTCAAAAACCTCAGTTTCCGTTTCCTCTGCTTCAATCAAATGCAGCTCCGCGCCATAACCCAGCACTTCGCGAAAAATCTGATACAGCGCGGCTAAATCCATTTCACCAACCTGCGGCGACAAACTTTCCCAAGCTTTCTGAATTTCGATGGCTTCCTCTGCTGTCAAATGCCCTTTGGCAACCACTTCTTTATACGCATTTTCAATGGTTTGCTGATCGGAAGTATGCGGCAGCGACATTAAATTTTTTAAATCCTCCAAGCGACCGCTAAACATTTCAATGGAAACATTTTGCGGTAATTGCCGACCGAGTTCCGCCATTAAGCCGGTTAATTTCTTAGTGACAGGCGATTCTCTTAACTGCTGTTCAGCTTGCGCATTTAACGCTTTCACTTCTTGCTCATAGACTGATTTTACACAAGCAATCAACCCTTCATTGTCGTTAAGAATTTTTTTCACAATTTGATCTAACAATCTTCTTTTGACTTGATTAGTGGCATCTTTTTTTGATAGCTCAATCAATTCCTGCTCAATTTTGGGCGATACATTTAACGGCGCGATGACATTTTTTTCAATTTTCGCCAGTTCGCGGAGCTTGTTTTTTAAGGAATTTTCACTGCGGATGCTCAGGCAATCAAACATTACCGCCACAATTTCATCCACTTGTTGCGATTTAGCCAGAATATAACTTTCAAACAATTGACAGCCTATCGCTTGTAAAAATTGTTTTAGTTCTGCGCTACTTAAAAACGCATCTAAATTTTGCCGAGCATTGGCAGCAACTAAATCAGGCACAGCGGCTGAACCTAAAGCCAGCGCAAGCAGTTCTTTTTCCGCTTCTCCGGTTTTGCCAGCGGCTTTTTCCCTGATGTAGCAAACCAGTGCGCCTAACACTTGCTGATCTTGTTGTTCTGAGGAAAACAGCACTGTTCCCGTTGCCGCTTTTGCGCCGTCTATTTCCGCTAAAGCCGCATCTACCACTGCATAAGTGTCACTTTTGCCTGAAAATCGGACATACAGCACAATGTTTTGCGCGTTGTCTTTATCATTATTGATGATGACGCTGACTGGAACTTCTTTCAATCTATCAATCAAAAATTCCAGAGGATTGGCTGAGGAAGGTAAATGCGCTCCCGCCAGCGCGTTTTTTGTGCTGCGTAAATGTTTAGAATATCGGGCTGATTCTGTGCCGGGATAGAGGTTGATTCTCGCGACAGGTGAACCGCCGCCGCCCGCTGGAGCTGCCTTATTTTGTTGATTGACATTTAAACCTAGCAAATCCCATCTTACTGTTTTACCCATAAGCATTTTGATTTATCTCCTGACTAAACTAAATTTTTATCTTATTGAATACACGCTAAGCTAGCATAGTTCGCGTTCTGTTTTTCACACCATACCGTTATTAGTGGGTTTTTACCACTAAATTTGCTGTTAAAAAAAGCTTAAAAGATTTTTTTGTGATGAGCGCGTTTTATTGCCTGCGTTAAGATTTGATTGAAATTTTTACAAGATGACCGGTCGTCTTGAAAACTTTTGCTCTAAGTTGCATTTTATAGTCGCAGCTTAAAAGGATGAAAAAGCGATCAGTTGTAAATCACTATTCTTTAAAAACAAAAACGCCATCAAACTTTAGCAGTGTGATGGCGTTTTTTTCAATCAAAGAACTGTTTTATTCTTCCGTGCTTTCAAAAATTTTCTTAAAATCAATGCAAATTCCATCTATTTCAACAGAACTATTGTAAACAAGAGTATTTTCTTTATCTTTTTCAGTCACAAAAATGGTTCGTGTATAAGGCTCTAAGCTCAATACTGTTTTAATTCCTGCATCCGCTAATTTTTTAGCTTTTTGCAAAATAGTTTGAATATTTTGCGAAGAAGAGATGATTTCTATTGCCATGAGCGGTAGTTTGTCATAGCGAGTCACATCATTAAAAAAATTCGGGTGAATTTGCTTAACGGGATAAACGCAAATATCAGGGGTTAATCCATTATCAATATCAAGCGTTAATTCTGTCAGCGGCAACAACTCTGCATGTTGCAAAAGCTGTTTGATAATTTGTGTGCACAAATAGCTATGATTTAAGGATGGCATTTTTTCCTGACTTTTTGTTTCTTCAAATACCAAATCAAGCATCTTTCTTTCCTCTTTAAATTAAGAGAAACGCTTAAAAATCAACGTACCGTTTGTGCCACCAAAACCGAAAGAGTTGGAAACAGCAACGTCTATTCTCATCTCTCTTGCAGTATTGGGAACATAATCAAGATCACATTCAGGGTCTTGATTATCTAAATTGATTGTAGGTGGTGCAATTTGGTGTTTCAAACTTAACGCGCTGAATACCGCTTCAATACCACCTGCTGCACCGAGTAAATGTCCAATCATAGATTTGGTTGAACTCACCGCAACTTTATACGCATGATCGCCTAAAGCAGCTTTCATGGCTTGGGTTTCGCCTAAATCACCGGCTGGTGTTGAAGTGCCATGTGCATTGATGTAATCCACATCTTCAGGATTTAATTTGGCATCGCGTAAGGCATTGCGCATACAACGTGCCGCGCCTTCGCCTCCGACAGAGGGTGTGGTCATGTGATAAGCGTCACCGCTCATGCCAAAGCCTACTAATTCAGCGTAAATTTTCGCACCGCGTGCTTTCGCGTGTTCTAATTCTTCCAGAACTACTACGCCTGCTCCATCACTTAATACGAAACCATCACGATCTTTATCCCAAGGACGACTTGCCGCTTGTGGATTGTCATTGCGACGTGATAAGGCTTTTGCAGAAGCAAATCCGCCCATTGCAGTAGGAGATGTTGTGCAACGCTCTGCGCCGCCTGCAATCATTACATCTGCATCGCCGTATTTAATCAATCTTGCTGCATCACCGATATTATGTGTACCTGTTGCACACGCAGTAACAATCGCGTAATTCGGACCTTTTAAGCCATATTTAATGGAAAGGTTGCCAGAAATCATGTTGATAATGTTTCCGGGTACAAAAAATGGTGAAATTTTACGCGGACCACCTGCTTTATAGGTTGCGTAGCATTCTTCTATGCCTGTAATACCACCAATGCCTGCGCCGATGGCGACACCGATGCGTTCTGCATTTTCTTCAGTCACTTCAATGCCGGAATCTTCAAACGCTTGACAACCCGCAGCAATGCCATAGTGGATAAAACCGTCCATGCGTCTTGCATCTTTCTCGGGAATATATTGGCTGATGTCAAAGTTTCTAATCACACCGCCAAACGTTGTTGCAAACGGTGAAATATCAAAAGACTCAATCGCACTAATGCCGCTTCTACCATTGATAATACCGTCCCAAGTTTCTGAGACTGTGTTAGCTAAAGGCGTAACTGCGCCCAATCCAGTTATAACAACTCGACGTGTACTCAAAGCATTTACCTTAGAAATGAAAGAAAAAAGGAGGGAGGGAATATGTAAGTCAGTGGGTGAAAAACACCCACTGCTTTTAAAAGCAATTTTAGCTGTTGCTAATGTTTGCTTCTATATAATCAATGGCTAACTGAACTGTGGTAATTTTTTCAGCGTCTTCATCTGGAATTTCGCATTCAAACTCTTCTTCAAGAGCCATGACCAATTCAACGGTATCTAAAGAATCAGCACCAAGATCATCTACGAATGAAGCATCGTTTGCGATGTCTTCCTTTACACCTAATTGCTCTGCGACAATCTTTTTTACTTGCTCTTCAACATTACTCATTATATTTTTCCCCAAACAATGTAAGCGGCAGCTTTTAGGCTGTACTTACGACAGTTTTATAGTTAATCTTAAGAAATCCCGCCATTGGCTATCCAGACGGCGGGCGAATTATACTTGATATTGCAACAAAGTCACAATATTAAGCCATAAACATACCACCGTTTACATGGAGTGTTTCACCAGTGATATATGCTGCGCCTTCAGAAGCTAAAAAAGAAACTGCATGAGCAATTTCTTGTGCTTGACCTAAACGCCCTAACGCAATAGAGCCTAACAACGCATTTTTATGTTCATCGCTAAGTTCGCGTGTCATGTCGGTGTCAATAAAGCCGGGTGCTACTGTATTGACCGTAATATTGCGAGAACCTACCTCTTTTGCCAGCGATTTAGAAAAGCCTATCATGCCAGCTTTTGCTGCTGCGTAATTAGTTTGTCCGCCATTACCTGTTGCGCCAACGACAGAGCCAATATTAATAATGCGTCCACCTTTAGCTTTCATCATGCCGCGAATAACCGCTTTGCTCATCCGAAAAATAGAGGTTAAATTCGTGTTGATAATTTCATCCCACGCCTCATCTTTCATGCGCATTAACAGATCATCACGCGTAATGCCTGCGTTATTGACTAATACAACTGGCGTACCAAACTCATCATTAATGGTTTTTAACACATCAGTGATAGAGTCAGCATCTGCTACATTCATCGTTAAACCTTTACCATTGTCTGCCAAATAGCTGGAAATCGCTTCAGCTCCAGTAGCAGATGTTGCTGTTCCTATTACAAAGAAGCCGTCAGATGCCAATCGCTCAGCAATTGCTTTGCCAATGCCTCGACTAGCTCCAGTAACCAGTGCTATTTTTTTATCCATTTAAGTGCTCCAACACATTATCTAAAGTTTCTGGATCGTACATGGTCAGATGTGTCGCGCTTCTGACGATACGTTTATTCAAGCCCATTAATACTTTTCCAGGCCCTACTTCAACAAAAGTTGTCACACCTTGATCGTGCATAAAGCGAATACTATCAACCCAGCGTACTGGTTTAAATAATTGCTCTCTTAAAGCATTCCGAATCACTTCGACAGCACTATGCGATGCCACGTCTACATTGTGAATCAAGGTTAAATTTGGCATGGCAATCGCGATTTTTTGCAGTTCCAAATTGAGTTTTTCTGCTGCTGATTCCATCAATTCGCAATGAGATGGCACGCTAACAGGCAGTTTTACCACTAATTTCGCTCCCGCTTCTTTCGCAGCTAGCATTGCTCTTTCGACTGCGGCAACATGTCCAGCAATTACAACCTGACCTGGGGCGTTAAAATTGACGGCTGAAACCACTTCTGATTCTGCGACGCTAGCACAAACACTAACGACTTGATGATCCTCTAAACCAACAACCGCAGCCATTGCACCAATCCCAGCTGGCACAGCTTCCTGCATTAAGCGACCACGTTGTGCAACTAATTTAATTGCATCGGTAAAACCAAGTGCTCCTGAACAAACTAAGGCAGTATATTCGCCTAAGCTATGCCCTGCCATCCATGCGGGTCTAACATCCGAAATATCACGCCATACTTGCCACATTGCCACGCCAGCAGCCAACATAGCCGGTTGAGTATTATGCGTTTCATTTAAAGCTTCCGCAGAACCATTTTCTACTAAATCCCATAAATCAAAGCCTAAAGCATCTGAGGCTTCTGCAAACGTTTGTTTTACCTGAGGATAGTTTGTGCTTAACTTAGACATCATTCCCACTGCTTGAGAACCTTGTCCTGGAAACACAAACGCTAAATTGTAACGTTGATCGCTCATTATTTTTATTCTCTTAATATCTAATTAACGCAGAACCCCAAGTAAACCCAGCTCCAAACGCTTCTAGCAATACGATTTGCCCACGTTGAATTCGTCCATCTCGCACTGCTTCATTAAAAGCTAATAACACAGACGCAGATGAAGTATTACCTTGCGTTTCTAAAGTGACGACGACTTGTTCCATTGGCATTTTTAATTTTTTTGCCGTTGCAGAAATAATTCTGATGTTAGCTTGATGCGGAACAAGCCAATCAATATCAGCTTTATCCATATTATTGGCTTCTAATGTTTCGTCTACAATCCGACCTAAAGTATTGACTGCGACTTTGAATACTTCATTGCCACGCATTGTGATAAAGCCCGGCTCATCTTTATTGGCATCTGTTGCCACTTGTGGATTCGGGCAGTAAAGCAAATCTTCGTATTCACCATCTGACTGGATATGAGTCGATAAAATTCCTGCTTCAGTTGCAGCTTCAAGCAAGACAGCTCCAGCACCATCACCAAATAAAATACAGGTTCCTCTGTCTGTCCAGTCGATTAAACGTGAACAAATTTCACTACCTACGACTAAAACTTTTTTTGCCGTTCCTGATTTAATATATTGATCTGCAATGCTTAAACCAAAAATCGAACCTGAACAGGCGGCTTGAATATCAAACGCTACACAGTTTTTAATTCCTAACCGATGCTGTAAAAGACAAGCGGTGCTAGGGTAAACGCGATCAGGACTGCCAGTGGCAACAATAATTAAATCAATTTCATCGGCTGTAATTTGGGCTGCTGCTATCGCTTGACGTGCGGCAACTTCAGCCATGCTTGCAGAAGATTCGTGAGGTGCTGCAATGTGTCGACTTTTAATCCCTGTGCGTTCGACAATCCAACTATCTGAGGTATCAACACGTTGTGAAATATCATTGTTAGTGCGCACTTCTTCCGGCAAATAGCCGCCAGTACCTATCACTCTTGCGTAACGACTCATTAATTCTCCCTGTTTGCTAAAGTAGTTTCTATTTTTTCACTGACTTTACGAATTACGTCTTGAGATATTTCAACTTCTGCCAGTTGAATTGCCGTTTTAAACGCCAACATATCCGCTCCGCCATGACTTTTAATCACCAGTCCGCGCAGTCCAAGAAAACTTGCACCATTATAAAGACGTGGATCAAGGCGTTGTTTGATTGATTTTAAGACCGGATACGCTAAAACAGCGGCTAATTTTGTAAAAATATTTTTTCCAAAAGATTCTTTTAGCACTGAAGTAAACATTTTCGCCGCGCCTTCAATGGTTTTCAGAGCAACGTTTCCGACAAAACCATCTGTGACAATTAAATCAACTTTAATATGTCCTGCATTTAACGAATTGCCTTCGACATAACCGATATAATTTAAGCCGGATTCCTTCAACAATTGCGCCGCTGCTTTAACCTGCTCATTGCCTTTAACTTCTTCTTCGCCAATATTCAACAAACCGACGCTAGGGTTTTCAATGTTTTCGACCGCTTTGACCAGTTCTGAACCCATAATGGCAAATTGCAATAAATGTTCAGCAGTGCAATCAACATTCGCACCTAAATCAAGCACATGCGTGTGTCCGTAAATGGAGGGCAATGTAGAAATAATCGCAGGTCTGTCAACACCCGGAATCATTTTCAACACAAACCGCGCTGTTGCCATCAGTGCACCGGTATTGCCGGCACTCACGCAAGCATCAGCACGCCCGTCTTTGACTAAATTAATAGCCACGCGCATCGAGGAGTCTTTTTTATTTTTTAAGGCTTTAGAAGGGGAATCATCCATTTCCACCCGTTCAGAGGCATGAACAATGCTGAGTCTTCCTTGAAAATCAGTTAATGCTTGAGAGAGTGCTTCTTTTAGAATCACTTCATCGCCAACTAAGATAAGATTTAAGTCTGGATTTGCCTTTAAGCACTCCAGCGATGCAGGAATGGTAACTGAAGGGCCAAAGTCCCCGCCCATTGCATCAATTGAAATTGTTGAACTCACGTTTAGAAATAACTCCGGAAGGAAGAAGAGCCGGATTAACGAGTAGGTGTAGCGAAATTTTTTGCACAAAACCAAATAAATTCAAAACTACACCGACGAAAATATTTAGTTCAACAAATACTTTTTACTCGTACAGCTTTTTAGAACAGGGAAGAACAAATTAATCGTTGTCGTTAGCAACAATTTGACGACCTTTGAAAAAACCGTCTGGGGTAACGTGATGACGCAAATGAGTTTCACCAGTCATCGGGTCTTGCGATAAAGTTCTTGCAGTTAACGCATCGTGTGAACGACGTTGACCACGTCTTGAACGGGTTACTCTACTCTTTTGTACAGCCATTATTAATCTCCAATATTTTTGAGTTTAGCTAAAACGGAAAACGGGTTATTAGATTGTGATTGCTGCACATTATTGGCAGCAGGTTTAATCTCTTCAGTGCTATGTTTGTAAGGTTTACATTCTTCTGCGTGTCGAGGAAAGTCTGGTAAAACCAATAACAACTCATCTTCCACCAATTCATGCAGAGGGATTTTTTCATCCTCAATCATTAACGGTTCGTATTCACCGGATAAGCGTTCTGCTTGCTCCATGGACTTTACTACCGCAAGATTCACCTGAATATCGACTGGCAAAACCAGTGCTTCTAAACAAGTTCTGCATTCTAAATCTAAGTTAGCACGAATAGTTCCGCGCACCACAGATAAGCGACCTTCTTTGCTAAATGATAAGTCTATCTCAACCTGACCATTGTTATGCAACAATACGTCAGCCAAGCGACTTAGCTTAGTTAAAGGTATTTGACCCTGCAAAGTTCTTTGCTTGTCAGCAAAAGAGATGGGGTCGATAAGGTGAGGCAATCTATCTAACATAACCGCAGAATGATATAGATTATTGACTGGCTCGTCAATTCAAAAAACACAAAACAAGCTCTCATTTTATCTATCGTGAGATTTAAACTGTTTATCTAATTGACGTAAATAATCTAAACGTTGTTTGATTTTAATTTCTAAACCACGTTCAACAGGATGGTAATAACAAGAATCTGCCAATTCTTGAGGAAAATAATTTTCCCCCGCAGCATAAGCATCCGCTTCATTATGTGCATAGCGATAATTTTTGCCGTAATCTAAATTTTGCATTAATTTGGTTGGAGCATTGCGTAAATGTAGAGGCACGGACAACGAACCACTGCCTTTTGCTGCGTGCATCGCTTGATTGTAGGCGGTATAAACGGCATTGCTTTTCGCAGCAATTGAAAGAAAAACAATCGCTTGCGCAATTGCCAATTCGCCTTCCGGTGAGCCTAGACGTTCATAAATATCACATGCTGCTAAGGTTAAATGCAACGCTCGTGGGTCAGCATTGCCGATATCTTCAGAAGCCATCCGCAGCACTCGTCTGGCAATATAGCGCGGGTCACAACCGCCATCAATCATTCGACAAAACCAGTACAAAGCCGCATCAGGATTGCTACCGCGCACCGATTTATGCAAAGCGGAAATTTGGTTATAAAACTCTTCGCCTTGATTATCAAAGCGACGCACTCCACCCGTTAATACTTCATTGGCAATTTGTTCATCAATGCAATCACTGTATTTAGCTGCTGCCAGCTCTACTGCAATTTCTAATAAATTCAAAAGCCTACGAGCATCACCATCAGCAGCACGAGCAAATTGTTGTTTAATTTCATCACTGATTTGCAGATTTAACGTCCCTAACCCGCGTTTTTTATCGGTTAAGGCTTGATTTAACACTGCCAGCAAATCCTCTGCACTCAACGCATTTAGCACATACACTCGCGCACGCGATAACAAGGCATTATTCAACGCAAACGACGGATTTTCAGTGGTTGCGCCAATAAAATACACCGTACCATCTTCCACATGCGGCAAAAAAGCATCTTGTTGGGCTTTATTAAAGCGATGCACTTCATCCACAAATAAAATACTGCGTTTTTGCTGTTGTTGCTGCAAAATTTTCGCACTCGCAATCGCTTCGCGAATCTCTTTGACTCCTGCCAACACCGCAGAAACTGGCATAAAAGCCGCTTCTGAATGCTGAGCAATCATCCGTGCCAGCGTGGTTTTACCTGTGCCAGGCGGCCCCCAAAAAATCATGGAATGCAGCCGCCCTGAATTTATTGCCTCAAACAGTGGTTTTCCCGCCGTTAAAATATGCTTTTGCCCGTTATAATCGCTTAATTGCTGTGGGCGCATTCTTTCTGCTAACGGTTGATGGCGGTGCGCATCAATCATTTGTCTTTATCTTTGTGCTTAGCTTTGCCTTTATCTGCACTTTTTTCTTTGTGTTTCTCTTTAGGCGTTTCTTTGCTTTTCTCTTTGTGTTTGTCGTCTTTGCTATCTTTGCTATCTTTGCTTTTTTCTTTATGACTGTCTTTATGGCTCTCTTTGTGATCAGATTTAGACTTATCTTTGTCGTGATCGTGTTCTTTCGCTTTATCTTTGCCTTTATCGGCTTTTTCTTCAGATTTAGCTTTATCTTTTTCATGCGGATGTGCTGCTTCAACATGATTGTGCACTGCATGTGCAACATGTCTGTGCCGCGATGAAGGTTGCACCGCTACATCATTTTCAATTTGCGGTGTTTCTTGTTGCACTTCAGGTGATTTAGTTGCCGTTTTTCCATCTTCTTTGTCTTCCAACACATCCACACCTTTAGGAATGTTGAAGACAAACTCATCTGCTTTAAATTGTGGATTTGTATTAACCTCAGAAAAATAAATGCGAGTTAATTGTCCAAAATTATCATTTAGCTCCATACCAGCTAACGAGCCTTCATTTAAACCAATCAGTACATATTTAAAATTACTTTCTGGGTTTTTCGGCACTAGCTTTATCCATTGCAAACCTTCGTCATCACCTTGTTTTTCAATGGTAAATTCTTTTTCAATTTCCACATCGCCTGTTAATAACAGTGCAGGTGTAGAACCCATTGATTTATCAAGTTTTTTAATCGTGACTTGTTCCAAATCGGCATCGTAAAACCACACTTTGCCAGCATTAGAAACAATTTCTTGCAAAAAAGGTTTTTGATAATTCCAGCGAAATTTGCCCGGTCTGCTCAGATTAAAAACCCCGTAGCTCGTTTGTTTTTCTTTGCCTGCTTCATCAAATGCTACTTGTTTAAAATTAGCCGTGAGATTTTTGGTATTGGTTAAAAATGTTTTTAACTGCGCTACAGGTTTTTGATCTGCATAAGCAAATGGAATATGCAGCAACCATAAGACTAAGAATATTTTTAAAGATTTTGTGTGTGTCAACATCATCATAAGATTTTAGAAAAAGTTATTAAACCAGGTTTTGGGATTGTTAATAGTAGGATTTGTTGGTTCAGCTGGCTCATTCTCAGGAGCAGCTGGTTCTGCATTATTGTCTGGCATGTTTTCATCTGGATTCGGTTCACCATCAAGCGATGGCAATTCATCTAGGCTTGGCTCGCTGGCACATGATGAGCTATTCACAGGTTCTGAGCCAATAATATAAGGATATTGCCGCGCTCCGGCACAATTAGATTCTGTTAATAAACCATTGCTAGGATCTATCCAAACTTGTTGAACATTTTCTGGCACAACTAAATCAACTGCTTTATGCGCAATTTCCTTCATTAAGGCAATCCAAATCGGCAATGCGCCATTTGCGCCAGATAACCCCGCTGATTTATTATTATCGCGACCTACCCAGACCACCGATAAATAGTCGCCACTAAAGCCTGCAAACCAGCTATCTTTCAAGTCATTGCTAGTGCCAGTTTTACCAGCCAAACTCAAACTTCTAGGCAGTGCATTATACGCGGCTCTAGCTGTACCTTCACTGACAACTTCTTGCAAAATAGTGTTGGTAATATAAGTTGCAGCAGAATCTACACCTTGTTTAGTTTCAAATGGATAGCGTTGTAAACGTTTACCGTCACCTGCCACCACTTCGCGAATCGCTTTTAACGGTGTGACAAAACCATCACCTGCTAAAGTTTGGTACATTTGTGTAACTTCTATCGGCGTTAGTGGCAAAGAGCCGAGTAACATAGAGGGCACTAATTCCACATCGCGTGTGATTCCTAAGTTTAACAAAGTGTTAGCGACAGATTTTAAGCTGACATCCATGCCGATGCGTACCGTTGCTAAGTTATAGGAATGCGCTAAAGCAGAATGCAAGGGCACTGAGCCATGTTCGCGATGATCGTAATTTTTAGGCGACCAACCATCGACTTCAATGGCCGTATCTTTCACGAAAGTGCTGGTGGTGTATTTATCAGGATTACTCAAGGCTGTTAAATAAACCGCAGGTTTGACTAATGACCCAATCGGGCGCAGCGCATCTAAAGCGCGGTTAAATCCCGGCTCAGAAGCATTGCGGCCACCGGCTAACGCCACAATTTCCGCGCTATCACGGCGTGTGATTAATACCGCTGTTTCCAGATTTTTACTGCGCCGCCCCTTTTCCAGCGCGGCTAATTTTCTCGCTACTGTTTTTTCCAGTGTATTTTGGACTTGCGTATCTAACGTGGTGAAAATCTTTAAACCTTCGGTGGTTAAATCTTGATCTTGATATTCAATGTTTAATTGCCGTTTCACTAAATCTAAAAACGCCGGATAACGATTCATGGAGCGGTGTACGTTGGCAATCACGCCTAAAGGTTCAGCTTTTGCTTCAGTCGCTTGCGCTTCGGTGAGATAACCTTGCTCGGTCATTTCATCTAGCACCAAATTACGCCGTGCTAACGAGCGATCTGGGTAACGTCGCGGATCATAATAAGAAGGGCCTCGCACCAACGAAACTAAAGTAGCAATTTGATGCAAAGACAGACTTTTTAGCGGCTGATTAAAATAAAATTCACTGGCTAAACCAAATCCGTTAATGGAATTTGAACCATCTTGCCCTAAATAAATTTCATTAAAATAGGCTTCCAGAATTTCATCTTTGCTATAGCGCATGTCCAACAACATCGCCATAAAGACTTCGTTGACTTTCCGTTTTAACGTGCGTTCAGACGTTAAATAAAAGTTTTTCACCAATTGCTGCGTGATGGTGCTGCCGCCTTGCACTAAACCGCCGGCGCGTAAATTGGCTAATACCGCTCTGGCTAAACCACGCAACGATACACCATGATGATGATAAAAATTGCGGTCTTCCGTTGCCAACAAGCCTTGTTTTAACAACACTGGCGCGTCAGCTAATTTGATTAAAATCCGGTCTTCTTTGAGTTTTGGAAAAAAACTGCCAATTTGCACAGGATCCATGCGCACAACGGCGAGTTCTCTTAAATTGTCTATATCAGAAATTTTGGTTATTACCGAACCGGAAAAACTAATTTTTAGATGTAAACTCTCTTGTGCACCATCCCAAAAAGTAAAACTACGGGTTTTTAAGGTTATTTGTCGCCCTTGCGATTGATAAGTGCCTTCTGAAGACAAGGTACTATCATTGCGGTAGTGGAGTTGATCGAGTAAATCTTTGAATTCATTTAAAGTTAATGCGTAACCGACATAAATATCTAACGGATTAGCATACACTTTCGCAGGAATATCCCAGCGTTTTCCTTCAAATTTTTTACGGATGTTTTGGTCTAAAAAACCGAGATACACCGCAAATATAGGCACGAAAATAATAATTGCGACTAAAAGCCATCGTTTGAGTTTTTGAAAAAACATATCTTAAGTTTTTTGTTGGCGGTAAAAATAACGTTGATAAGATTATAAGGCATAGAAGACTTTTACATTTTAGAAATTTGGATTGCTGTTTTTAATCGTTGTTCTGAATGTTGCTGTGCTTGTGTACAGAGGATAGTCGCTGTTGTTTGAGAAACGGCATTTACTTAGAAACACAAGGTTTGTCAAAATAATTAGATGGTATTTTAAGATGTGGTGAAAGCATGACCTATATTGCATAGGTCATGCTAAAACTGAAATTTCAATGCTTAATGCGAGATTTAATGCGCAACCAAATTGGTTTTAATCTCTTTGCTGGAAAGATCTTTGCCGCTGGTTTCCACTACGGAAGTCATCGGAGTGGGCGAATATTGCAACGCCAACTCTAACACCTCATCTATCCACGATACGCAGCGAATTTCTAAATGATTTTTGATATTTTCAGGAATTTCAGCCAAATCTTTTTCATTATCGGCTGGAATTAACACTTTAGTGATACCGCCGCGATGCGCTGCTAAAAGCTTTTCTTTCAATCCGCCAATCGGTAACACTTCACCGCGTAAAGTAATTTCACCTGTCATCGCAACATTGGCGCGTACTGGAATTTTCGTCAAAGCAGACACAATCGCAGTACACATGCCAATCCCCGCGCTAGGGCCATCTTTGGGCGTTGCCCCTTCAGGAACGTGAATGTGAATGTCGGTATTTTGAAACACGCTGTTATCAATGCCCAAAACACTGGCGCGACTTCTCACCACCGTCATTGCAGCTTCAATCGACTCTTTCATCACTTCGCCCAATTTGCCTGTCGCAGATTGTTTGCCTTTGCCCGGCATTACCGCAGTTTCGATGGTTAATAATTCACCACCCACTTCTGTCCACGCTAAGCCTGTGACTTGTCCAATTTGATCTTTTTCTTCTGCGCAACCGTAATCAAAACGTCTTACGCCTAAATAATTGTTTAAATTTTCCGCGCTAACATACACTTTGCTATCACTTGGATTTAACAATAACTCTTTCACTACTTTGCGACAAATTTTAGAAATATCACGTTCTAAATTTCGCACGCCGGCTTCACGAGTGTAATAACGGATAATATCGCGTACTGCGTCTTCTGAAATTTCAATTTCACCTTCTTTTAAGCCATTGTTTTTAATTTGTTTTGGAATTAAAAACCGCAAGGCGATATTGATTTTTTCATCTTCGGTGTAACCTGCCAGGCGAATCACTTCCATTCTATCCAGCAGTGCGTGCGGAATATTCATGGTATTAGCTGTAGCAACAAACATTACATCCGATAAATCAAAATCCACTTCCAGATAATGATCTGCAAATGTATGATTTTGTTCAGGATCTAACACTTCCAATAATGCAGAAGCCGGATCGCCACGAAAATCCTGTGCCATTTTGTCAATTTCATCAAGCAAAAACATGGGGTTTTTCACTTTTACTTTTGACAAATTTTGCAAAATTTTGCCGGGCATTGAGCCAATATAAGTGCGTCGGTGTCCGCGAATTTCTGCTTCATCCCGCACCCCGCCTAATGCCATCCGCACATAACTGCGGTTAGTGGCTCTAGCGATGGATTGCCCTAACGAAGTTTTGCCCACCCCTGGAGGCCCTACTAAACATAAAATAGGCCCTTTCAGTTGTTTTACACGTTGCTGCACGGCGAGATATTCCAAAATCCGCTCTTTCACTTTTTCTAAGCCGTAATGTTCGGTTTCTAAAACTTCTTCAGCAATTTTTAAATCATGGCGAACTTTGGTTTTTTTCTTCCAAGGAATGCTAATCATCCATTCAATATAATTGCGCACAACGGTGGCTTCCGCCGACATCGCTGGCATGAGTTTTAGCTTTTTCAATTCTGCATCAGCTTTGGCTTTCGCTTCTTTTGACATCCCTGCTTTAGCGATTTTTTTCTCTAATTCTTCCAATTCATTGGTCACATCTTCCATTTCGCCCAATTCTTTCTGAATCGCTTTCATTTGCTCATTCAGATAATATTCCTTTTGGTTTTTTTCCATTTGCTGTTTCACGCGCACGCGAATTTTCTTTTCAATTTCAAGCAGTTCTTTTTCGCCTTCCATGAGCGTCATTAAACTTTCTAGGCGTGTTATCACATCGCCCATTTCCAGAATTTTCTGTTTTTCTTCTACTTTTAAAGTCATGTGCGCAGCAATTGTGTCTGCCAAACGACCGGGATCATCCATTCCCACTAAAGAATTTAACACTTCCGGTGGAATTTTATTATTCAGCTTAACGTATTGGTCAAATGAATTAATAATGGTGCGTTGTAATACGTCTAATTCCTCATCTGCCAGTGTAATCACTTCATTGATTTTACTCACCAAAGCACAAAAATAACCGTCAACTTCTTGATAATGGGTGATTTGGCAGCGTTCTTTGCCTTCAACTAATACTTTCACCGTGCCATCTGGCAGTTTGAGTAATTGCAAAATGGTGGCTAATGTTCCTATTTGATAGATGTCTGCAAAATCGGGATCATCAACGGTGGCTTCTTTTTGCGCTACTAATAAAATTTGTTTATTTTCCTTAATTGCAGCATCCAATGCTTCAATAGAGCGACCGCGCCCGACAAATAAAGGAATCACCATGTTCGGATAAACCACTACATCGCGTAGTGGCAACACCGGAATTAGATTGGAATTTTGTGTTATATCAGTCATTTTTCGTTTCCCTAAACAGACATTTAAACTATATTCTACAATAAATAGCTAATATGGTGATAAGCACCAGAAATAGCAAGCTTTTGCTCAGGATTTGCTGCAAAAAAGATAAAAAAAGCGGTTTTTCAGCGATTTTTTGTCTTTTTGAGATTGCTGTCCCTTGCATAAAAACGCGATAGCAAACTTATCTGTATCAGTTTGCAAGCAGGTTTTGCATCCAGAAAACTTTTTTACCGTAAAACAATCCGTAATACTGCCAAAATACTGGCTAATCCCAGCCCGAAAAAGCTGATTTTAACCATCCAAATTGTTGCAATTTTTTGCCAATGCGTATGCACATAATCTTCAATCACCACCTGAAGCCCTAAGGCGGCATGGTAAAAAACAGCCATTAACCAAGCAATTGCGCATAAACTGTTCAAAGGCTCTGTCAACCAAGCCGAAATTTGTTCATGTGAGGCTGCGGTTAGTTGTTTGGTATACGCAATTAACCAAAATGACAATGGAATCAATAGAATAGAGCTAATACGCTGCATCCACCAATGCGCCGTGCCATTATGCGCTGCACCTAAACCGCGTACTTTTGCCAGTGGGGTTTTGTAATCCATTTTCCTCTCCTATCAAAAAAGAAACGCGCCTAACGTCAATGTGAGCGAAGCTGCTAATTCAATAGCCGCATTTTTATTCATTTGCGCTTTGTCAAAGCTTAAGCCTACATCCCAAATTAAGTGTCGAATGCCGTGACACAGATGAAAAAACAGTGCGTAAATAAATAACCACAAACTCAGTTGTCCGACTGGATGATTTAACAAATTTTGTAAGTTCAGATACGATTCAATTCCAGCGGCAATCGCAAAAAAACTGTAGGCAAAAAATAACAGACCAAATGCCAAAGCAACACCGGTAATGCGATGCGTAATGGAAATAATCCCAGTCAATGGGAGTTTATAAACTTGCAAATGCGGGGAGAGCGGGCGATTGGAGGCTGACATAGTGTTCACGGGTTAGTTAGAGCAGGTCTGATAATACCGCGTGAATGCAGCTTTATTCAATAGTCGTGTTTTTTGGTAGGAATTTAAGAGGTTTTTAGCTGCTAGATTTGCAGCTGTAAATGAAACTATCAACCGCAAACAAAATTGTGTTCGATTGCGGTTGATATAAAAAAGGTGTGGTAATAGTTAGCCGGGCGGCCAGTGCATTTGTCGTCCACCTAACAGATGCAAATGCAGATGATACACTTCTTGTCCGCCGTGTTTATTGCAATTAATTACGGTGCGATAACCATCATCGGCTAGGTTTTCTTGTTGAGCGATGATTGTTACTGCTTGCAATAGTTTTCCTGCCAAATCAACATCATGCAAATCATTTAAGGTGGCGACATGGGCTTTTGGAATCACCAAAATATGCACCGGTGCTTGCGGATGAATATCTCTGAAAGCTAGAACGCTGTCATTTTCAAACACCACATCAGGCTTAATTTCACCTTTTGCCATTTTGCAAAATAAACAATTATCCATCGCAATTCCCCTGATTAGAATGGCATTTGAAAACCCGGAGGGAGCGGAATACCTGCGGTGACGCTTGCCATTTTTTCTTTTTTGAGTTTAGAAACTTTGTGTACTGCATCGTTAATCGCTGCGGCAACTAAATCTTCTAGCATGTCGCGATCGTCTCCAACTAAAGAATCATCAATCGTCACTTTGCGCACTTCGCGTTTGCCAGTCATTAAAATTTTAACTAAGCCGCCGCCCGATTCGCCTAATACTTCAAGTGCTGCGATTTCATCTTGGGCTTTTTTTACATTTTCTTGCATTTTTTGAGCTTGCTGCATCAGCCCGCCTAAAGCATTTTTCATTTTTTTCTCCAGACTTCTCAAGTTTTAAAAAACTGACAGGTCTTCATAGTTGTTACAAAGGTTTTATCGTACCCGGTTCTATCCGAGCATTAAAATTTTCTTTAAAAGCAATCACATTCGGGTCAGCATTAATAGCATCGACGGCATTTTGTTGTTTGTCATCACGTTCTTGCTGTTGTTGGATTGCTGGCGTGGTATGAGAGCTTTTTTGAGCTTTAATTGTCAATTTTAACGCAGGATTACGCACATAGTTTTGCAACGCTGCTTGCAAATTCTCTTTGGTTTTGCTGCCACTCACTGTGTAAGTTGGGTCAACTAATAACGTACATTGCTGATTATCAATGCTTTCTAGCACGCAATTATTGGCTAATTGTTTTGTGAGTGCTGATAAATTCATTGCCGCAATCATTTGTCCCCATTGCGAAGTGACAACAGGTGCTGAGGTAGGCTGTTGATAAACAGGCGCGGCAGGAATAGGAGCTGCTTGCGGTTGTGGAATATGCGTAGGTGGCGAATTGACAGCTCTTGCAGGAGTCGGCACGGCATGAGAAATCGGTGCAGTTCTGGGTTGCACGGCGTGTTGTGGCATTGCTGAGGTTTGGTTTTCAGCGCGAAGCGGTCTAAAAGTCAACATTCGCAGCATTAACATTTCAAATCCGGTGCGTGGGTCGGGGGCTAAATCAAAATCTTTTTGTCCAACCAAACCAATTTGGTAATAAAGCTGTACGTCTTCCGCTGGAATCAGCGCGGCAAGATCTGCCAGCAACGCGGCATCAAATTCTTGGTCAAGGTAATCAGGTAGTGTTTGCAATAATGCGACCCGATGCAAAACTCGCAACATTTGCTGCAATACATCGCCAAAATCTGGAGTTAGTTCGGCAATTTCGGCAATGGTTGCTAAAATCGCTTTGCCGTCGTGTTGTGCCAAACTGCGTAATAAATCATCCACAGGTTGTTGCGCCACTGTGCCTAGCATCGCACTCACATCAACTTGATTTACGCGCCCTTGTCCATAAGCAATCGCTTGGTCAACTAAACTCAAGCCATCACGCATACTGCCATCAGCGGCGCGAGCGAGCAAAGCTAAGGCTTCTTGATCAAATTCAATTTGTTCTTGTTGCAAAATAAAAGTCATTTGCTGTCTGATTTGCTCAGGCAACAAGCGTTTTAAATTAAATTGCAAACAGCGCGATAAAACAGTGATGGGGATTTTGTGGGGATCAGTGGTCGCTAACAGAAACTTAACGTGTTCTGGAGGTTCTTCGAGGGTTTTTAACAAGGCATTAAAACTATGCCCTGAGAGCATGTGTACTTCGTCAATCAGATAGACTTTGTACTTGCCTTGATTCGGTGCATATTGGGCGTTGTCGAGTAAATCGCGGGTATCTTCAACTTTGGTGCGTGATGCCGCGTCAACTTCAATTAAGTCCATAAAGCGACCGCTATCGAAATCACGGCAAACTGCACATTGACCACAGGGATTATAATCTTGCAGATTTAGGCAGTTAATTGCTTTAGCTAAAATGCGGGCTATTGTGGTTTTGCCACAGCCGCGTGTGCCAGTAAATAGATAAGCGTGATGCAATCGCTGATGCTGCAAAGCGTTAATAAGCGATTTGGAGACATGTTCCTGACCGACAAGCTGGGAAAAGTTTTGTGGTCGCCATTTTCTGGCAAGAACCTGATAAGCCATTAGAGACTCGAAGGAAATAACACGATGGGTGGTAACTACGCCAGCTGCATCCCGGCACACGAATCTGCTGTTACCGTTGCTCCCTTCCGGACCTGGCGGGGTTCACAGCGTATCGTTGCGAGAGAACCGACGCAGTCACCATAAAATTCTCAGCAATCACTGCTGAAAGTCCGTGCATTATCTACCATTTTGGATTTCAAAGCAAGTTTAACGCCAAAATTAAACTTTAAAAGCTAATCTTTTTCACATAATTAGAATAAGTTTCACTCAATAAACAATTACTTAAAGAGTATCTTTTTTTGTCGCTTAAGGTAAATAAACTTTCCACTTCATGCCACCGAGTGCCTGACTACGTTCCCCTGTTAATCGACCTTCTAAAAGCTCAACTAATTCAGAAACCACAGCCATTCCAATACCATGCCCTTGAATTTTCTCATCTGCTCTAACGCCGCGTTTTAAAATTTCGCTCAACTTTTCCGCAGCAATCCCCGCACCATCATCTTCGATTTGCAAAATCACTTTGTAATTACTTTGACTGGATTCTGGCAAACTTAGCAAACTCACTTTAATATTTTTTTCACACCATTTTCCTGCGTTGTCCAATAAGTTTCCGGCAATTTCATATAAATCACCTTCTTCACAATAAATTTGCAAACTTTCATCAATTTCTAAAGTGAAAACAATCTGTTTATCGCGATAAACTTTTTCCAAGGAAGTGATGATTTTTTTTATGATTTCTGCCGCATTGATTTTGCCGGCTAATTTTTTTCTGCCTTTTGCTGCCGCTTTTTGCAATTGGTATTCAATAATTTCATTCATTCTGGAAATTTGATCTTGTACCGTATGTCTTGGAATATCGTCGCGTTCCATGCAGCCGCGCAAAATGGCTAAAGGTGTTTTTAAACTGTGCGATAAATCTGCCAAAGTATTGCGATAACGCTCTAAATGCGCCCTTTCGCTGCTAATCAGGGCATTAAGATTTCGGGCGAGGCCAACTAGCTCAGAAGGATAATGACCATCTAAGCTACTTTTTTCACCCGCTTCAATGGCTGTTAAATCTTTTACAATTCGTCTTAACGGAATCAAACTCCAGCGCAGCACTATAAATTGAATCATAATCAACACTAGTCCCACTGAAAAAAACCAATGCCGCAAAGTTCTTCTAAAGTGTTGAACTTGTTTGTCCACAAAATCGCTGTCTTCTGCCACAGAAAAAATATATCTGCCTTCCAGCGCGTTTTTTTCATTTTCCCAAATCACCGCATAATGCAGCACAAAGCGATTGTTTTTATCGGTGACAAACAAGGCTGCACCGGGTGGAACGGCGACAAAAGGGATTTCTCGCTCGCCTAATGTTGAATAAGAACGCCAAACTATTTTTTTATCGGCGCGGCGAATCACGGCTAATAATCCTGAACCGGGTTCAGAAAAGCGTGATTCTTGCAGAACCAAGGGGATTTTGAGTCGTCCTGAACGCGTCATTTCGGCAACAGAAAACAGTGAATAGATTTGTAATTGCAGTTTTTCTTTTAAGCTTTCTTCTGCACTTTCCCTAAAGCCGTGTTCCAAAACCCATAACGCAAACACAAAAAAAGCCGCTAATACTAGCCCTGCTGAAAGAAGTAATCGAAAACTGAGAGCGTTAATTTTCAAAATATGACCTGCTTGGTGTGTCGTCAGAGTGGCGTTTTTAAACAAACTGCGTTGCGATTAGCGTTTAAACCCTTCGCCTGTGCCCAATAACGCGGCAATAATATTTTTTTGAATTTCAGAAGAACCTGCAAATAATCGACTTGCCAGTGCATCATGTACTAAAGCCAAGGTCGGGTTATTGGTAATCATGCCATTTGCGCCTAAAATCTGCACGGCATCCAGACAAAATTGCAAAAAAGCTTCGCTGGCAAATAATTTAGTTTGTGCACTGGCTAAAGTAATGCGTTTATTGTGATCTTTTAAGCGGGCGCATTCATTCACCCACAGGCGAATGGTGTCCAGACCCACTTTCATTTCAGCAATTTTATGACTAACGCCTTGATGTGCACCTAAATAAGCACCATCTGCTTGTCGCTCGCGACTGTAGTTAATCACCGTGGTTAAATGACTGCCCATAATGCCGCTAATGCCTGCAAAAATAAAAGCCCGTTCAAACTCTAACGCGGTTTGTGCCATCATTTTTCCTGCACCCGCACTACCTAAGCGTCTATCAAAAGGGATAGAACATCCTAATAAAATCACATCGCCCATTGTTGCGGTGACGCAGCTATCCACATGTGGTTTATCGCGAAAATTTGCGCCAATATCATCTTTTTTAACTAAAAATGCGGATAACTCGCCCTCTAATAACGCATAAACCACTAACACATCCGCAATTGGCGTGTTAGTAATAAAGCGTTTATATCCATTCAGAACAAAACTATCTTTGGTTTGCGTTGCCGTTGTTTCTAAAGCACTAAGATCTGAACCTGCCTGCGTTTCAGTAATCGCGTGACCTGCAATCAAATCGCCAGACAATAAATCCGGCAACCACTCTTCTTTTTGCGGTTCTGTGCCATAAAGCAACACGGGAAACACGCAGCCCCAAAGATGCGCATTAATCGACAAAATCAAGCCGCTATCTTGCGTTAATTTACCCAGAGCTTGATGCGCTTCAACCAAATCATGAAAGGTATTGCCATGCCCGCAGTATTCCGTTGGAATTGCATATCTCAAAATTTGCTGTTCTTGCGCACAATGGCGAAAACGCAATTTTGAGGCATATTTATTTCCTGCGGGAGGAAGTTGATTGAGATCGTTAATCATGTTTTTTAAATCCTGAAACAAGGAGTTAAGCGCGATTTAATAAAGGTAAGTAGGTGAGAATAAGTTTCAAGGTATTATGAAATACTGGAGGTCAGGCTTTGCCTGACATTGCAAGCAAAGCTTGCACTCCGACATACCGAAAAACTTTTGTTTAATTACTTAAGTAGATAAAAAGAATTTTTCACAAGCTTTGCTAATTGGACAATCCTGACGGCGTTTAAATCTCAAGTTTAACTTCAAACGTATGCGAATTTAAACATTGCGCTTTTATGCCCTTAATTGCCAGCAACGCGACAAAATTGGTGATCGCATCGCCTATTTTTCGGCTACTGCCATAACCGCGAATGCTATTCTCTTTTCTATTCAGCGTTAAATAAAGTTGCAAGCGGCTGTTGCTGCGTTCATTAAAAAGCTGCAAAAACTCATTAATTTTTGCCTCAGCTTCCTCCAGCGTCATCGCTTTGGGTTCGGGTTCAACACGCGGCAGCTCTGCTTGAAACTTTTCCACCACCGGCGTGTACCAAGGATGATTTTCAGCAATTAAAATCTGTTTAATCGACGTTAATGCGTCTAGCTCATCTGCAAACACAAAAGCATTACTTTTATCTTTGCTGAAAATTAAGTCAACCGCTTCAGGATGATTCGTCAGCCAATAAACATCATATTGATTTTCTTGATGTTTATAGCCTGCGATAAAATTAGGATTTAACACGCTACTCATTGCAATCTTTTCTCAAGCATCATTCTAATGATTTTAGGATTTACGCGCATAACGCAAACAAATAAACAGAAAAAATTGCGTGCCTAAAATCAAGTTTGCCATTAACAAATGAATCGGTTGCGCCACACGCGGCATTGATAATCTATCTAAACTCACGCCGGCTAAAATCGCAATCACAATCAAGGTCATTAAGCTCATCGCAATTTTTACAAGCAGGCTGTTTTTTGGCATCGCTTGATAAAGTTTCCAACTCATCCACAAATTGGTGAATAAAATAATGGAGGAAAATGAGCGGTGAATATAAAAAATAATCGGGAAGCTTTCGCGCCAATATTGCCGATCCAATCCGGTTGAATGTGAAATAAAATCAACCGCTTCGCGAACTTGCGTGCCCATAGCAATTTGCAGCAAGGTCATTCCCATCACCACTTTTATCACCGTATAAACAGCGGGCGGCACAAATTGCACATCCAACAAACTCAGTGCGTGTTGTTGTGAGCGGGCAATGGCGTAAATCAGCAACATCACAATCACCATTGCCAGCAACATGTGCAAGGTAATAATCAGTGGTTTTAAATTGCTTGCCACCACCGCAGACCCTAACCAGCCTTGAAATCCAACGAGAAAAAATACCGACAACGCCAAATAAAAAACGGTTTTATCCGCTTTTAAATAAATGCGCGATGACCACGCGGTTAAGAAAATCAAAAAACCAATCGTCACGCCGACCAACCGATTTACATATTCTGTCCACGTTTTCACGACATTAAAGGTGGTGTCGCTGTAACCTATGTAAATTTCGTGATAATTCGGCGGTAATTGCGATTCATCGGTCGGTGGAATCCACAGCCCAAAACAGGTTGGCCAATCAGGACAGCCCATGCCCGCTCCTGATGCGCGGACGCTGCTGCCGACAAAAATCACCAAATACACCGCAAAAATGGTGAGAATCCCTAAATAGCGAAAACGTAAAGCGGCTTGTGAGTCAATCATAATGGTCAAAATTAAACAGTTACAAAAGGAATAAGGTTAATTTTATCGTGTTTAGCATTGTTAAGTTGTAATTCTGCACTTTCAACCGCGTTGGTTTGCAGCACTAACAGAATTTTATAGCCGTCTGCTTCACGAAACGTGCTGAGAATTTGTCCCATCATTTGCCCTGTTTCATCTAGCACATTGTTATCGTTAGTAAAAGTAGCCTCTGCTGTCAGCTGTGCCAAAAATAACTCGCGTTTGGTTTTGCCTAAATAATGGGTTCGCGCCACAATTTCTTGTCCGGTGTAACAGCCTTTGGTGAAACTCACGCCGCCGAGTTTGTCTAAATTCAACATTTGCGGAATATATTCTTCGCTGCTGGTTTCATCCAACCATGCTAATCCACCTTGCATATCTAAGCTTTGCCAATCTTGCGCATTTTGCATCTGAAAAGCGTTGTTTTGTAAGTTTGTCCATTCGCTCATCGCATCTGCAATGGTAGCAACACTTAAATAATGCGCATTCGGCAACTTTATCCACTGATTGTTTCTCGCAAAATTGATGGTCGGCAGCGACAAATCCGTTGCGATTTCCTGCGTGCAGCGTAAACCGGTTAAGCATAATTCTGCGCTGGCTTCTTGCAATTGCACTTTAGAGCGCAATACATACATTTTCAGTTTGTTTTTAACTTTTTCCAGTAACACGCTGGGCAAAATCAGCAAAAAATCTTCATTGTGTTTCAAAATCAAAAAAGTGCTAATCACGCGCCCTTTCGCATTGCAAAATCCTGCGAAAAAACTGTTTTTGGCGTTGAGTTCTTTAGTGTTGCAAGTGAGTTGTCCTTGTAAAAAATCGGCTGCGTCAGTGCCGCTGATTTTTAAAATGCTTAAGTGCGAAATGCCATATAAAGCGTTGTGGCTGGCGGTGTTGCTGATGGATTGTGAGGTTAAAAAGTCTTGCCAAGTTGGGTTCATTTCTTGAATTTGCGAATGTTAAGTGAGGGGAAATTATAATGACTTTCGGCTGTTTAGTAGACTGCAATTCTCATTATGAACTTCTGTTAAGTAACTAATTGAAAAAACAATTATTTTTTAATCTTAGCCTTTAAAGTGAGTTTATAGAATGAAATATATTTGCCAAAATAACTCATTTTTTGAATAAAGAGACTTTTTTGTTCAGAACTTAATCTGTGCAATCGATTTTATTGAAAACATGCGTATTATTTTTGATGACTATCTCCCACGTTGGAATTATCGGGCTAAGCCACAATATAACTAATATCGGGAAATTATTTTTAGCCATATCCTAAGTTGATATTTATTGAGTAAAAATTCGTAACAGTCTATGAGTTCAATCTGTAACTGTACAGGCAGTTTTGTTAAATTGAGCGTAGATAAATTGGGCGGGAGTAGTGTTTGTTGTTGAGATAACATAATTCACCTGTGATTTTATGATTTCTGTGCTTGTTTGAAATTGTAGTATTTCACCGCAGAGTTTTGAACACAATGACACGGATTTTAAGAAGGTCAATTTTAAGTAGTCCGTATGTTTCATTATGCAGCTATTTTATGATGCAGTGTCATGGAAAATTGATATAACGTTTTAGGGTCTATATCTACCATGCCATGATTAAATTCCAAACATCCCCATTCTTTATTGAGTTGCGCCGTGTTTAAGTCTTTTATAGAAACATGCCTTTCAATGAGCGTTTTTAAATCAGTTTCTATATTTTCGCCATTTTCAAAGGTTAATATAAAAATATAATTTTTAAGCTGTTTAAAATTGATAAGTTTCATTATTTATTCCAATTTTAAGATGCACAGGATTTAAGAAAACTAAGAAAATTCTGTTAATTCTTCAATAATTGTACAAACGCATCAATTGTTACCAAGTTTAATTTTGGAAACTCCACTTGTTTCAAACAATTAAAATGTTTGTCATTACTTACCAAGTAATCCGCATTTCCCGCAACTGCACAATCAACAAACTTATTGTCATCTTTATCAATTTCAATCAAATTCCATTTGTAAAATACTTCCTGTTTTTTGACATTCGATAAACTTAACAGCATCTCACAAATATTGGTTGCAACAATAAGGTTGGTTTTTTGTGTAATTATTTCAGTATATTCGCTTAATATTTCGTTGCTGATAATTAACTGAAACTTGCCAGTTAATAACGCATCAAAAATAATTCGATAGGGTGATTTTTTGGGAATTGAGACTAGCAAGATATTGGTGTCTAAAACAACTTTCATGATGGGTTGTAAGGGGTTCTGAGATGTTCATTTGCCCAGTTTGTCATGGTGGTGTTGTCCCAGTTATTTTCTTCCCAGAGTTTATCCATTTCTTGTGTGGCTTGCGCTGCGAAATAATTGGCAAGCAAGTTTTTTATGTCGGTGAGTTGTTGTTGATTGAGTTGATAACTAAAAATTTTTAATAATTTTAATTGCAGATTGGTGAGTTTTTGAGCTTGCATTTTATTCTCCAATTTATTCGTTGATTTGTTTTGCGCATTTTAGGGTTTTGAACACGATAATACGGATTTTAAGATGCACAGGACTTAAGAAAACCAAAAAATCCTGTTAATCGTTTAATCCTGCAAATCCTGTTCAAAAACAGCCTAATTCCCCACCGCCAATTCTGTTACCGAAGACGGCAAGCCTTTTAAACTTTTAATTTTTGTCTTTCTAATATCTAGCTTGGTTAATTTAGGGAAACTAGCCAAAAAGCCATCCTCTTTTATTTCCGTGTCTTTTAACGTCAGCGAAGTTAAATCCGTTAAATTGTTCAACGCACTCAGGTCGGGTATTTTATTATCGCTTAAATCCAAATCCAGCGTGGTTAAGCTTTTTAACTCTTTCAACGCACTCAGGTCGGTTATCTTTGCATCTCTTAAATCCAATTTCAGCGTGGTTAAGCTTTTTAACTCTTTCAACGCACTCAGGTCGGTTATCTTTGCATCTCTTAAATCCAATTTCAGCGTGGTTAAGCTTTTTAACTCTTTCAACGCACTCAGGTCGGTTATCTTTGCATCTCTTAAATCCAATTTCAGCGTGGTTAAGCTTTTTAACTCTTTCAACGCACTCAGGTCGGTTATCTTTGCATCTCTTAAATCCAATTTCAGCGTGGTTAAGCTTTTTAACTCTTTCAACGCACTCAGGTCGGTTATCTTTGCATCTCTTAAATCCAATTTCAGCG
>CAKZJE010000110.1 GCA_936941155.1 uncultured Methylomonas sp.
CTTTCAGGTAAAAAGTCAGACCACGCATCGCCAGGAACAACCGTGTTGGTTTGCCAGACAGTCAAGAATTGACCATTGTCTTGAATTTCACCGATTAACACAGGTTTAGTGATGTGATGGTTAGGCAACATTTTTGCAGTGCCGCCTGTTAAGTTAGGGAACTCAACGCCAATCAACGCTTCTTGTACTTTTGTAGGATCAGTTGTGCCAGCTTTTTCAACCGCTTTCACCCACATATTGAAACCAATATAGTGCGCTTCCATTGGATCGTTAGTCACACGTTTTGGATTTTTAATGTACTCTTTCCATTGTTTAATAAACTCAGCGTTTTTGGTGCTATCAACGCTCATAAAATAGTTCCAAGCTGCCAAGTGACCCACTAACGGTTTGGTGTCAATGCCTGATAACTCTTCTTCACCAACTGAAAACGCAATCACTGGAATCTTTTCCGCAGAAATACCTTGGTTGCCTAACTCTTTGTAAAATGGAACGTTTGCATCACCATTGATCGTTGAAACAACCGCTGTTTTCTTGCCTGTTGAACCGAATTTTTTGATGTCAGAAACAATGCTTTGCCAATCAGAATGACCAAATGGCGTGTAGTTAATCATAATGTCTTTTTTAGAAACACCTTTAGCCAACAAATACGCTTCTAAAATTTTGTTGGTAGTGCGTGGATAGACATAATCTGTGCCCGCTAACACCCAACGTTTCACTTTTAAATCATTCATTAAATAATCAACTGCAGGAATCGCTTGTTGATTGGGCGCAGCTCCGGTGTAAAAAACGTTTTTAGAGGATTCTTCACCTTCGTATTGCACGGGGTAGAAGAGAATGCCGTTCAGCTCCTCAATCACAGGTAACACAGATTTACGCGATACAGATGTCCAGCAACCGAAAATCGCTGCCACTTTATCTTTGGTTAATAATTCACGCGCTTTTTCAGCAAACAACGGCCAGTTAGACGCAGGGTCAACAACAACGGGTTCTAATTTCTTACCTAATAAGCCGCCTTTTTTGTTTTGCTCATCAATCAACATCAACATGGTGTCTTTTAATGTTGTTTCGCTGATTGCCATCGTGCCAGACAACGAATGCAAAATACCGACCTTAATGGTGTCTTTTGATGATGCCGCAGGAGCTGCGGCTGGAGCGGCACTGGCTGTGCCTGTTAGAAACATCATTGCAGCAAACAGCGTAGTGAGTGCTGTGTTGCGCAATGCTTGAGATAATTTATTCATCGTCATAATCCTGATTAGTTAAGAATTAAAATTGCCATTGAAAACCGACTCTGATGCTGTTGCTTTTTAACCCCGTTGCAGTTGAGGTGTAGTTCAAGCCTTTAGTCATCAAATCACCATAGTTATACATCAATGAAACTTTAGCGTTGTGGCTGTCAATAATGTAGTTGACACCCGCTTCGTAAGAATTGCGATTGCTGCTGTTAATGGGCGCAACATTCACATAACGCAGATAAGGTTGTACTTGTCCAATAGCGACTTTTTGTGGGAATAAATACATTCCGCTCACATCATAAGCATCACCTTCAAACATGTTAAAATTAGCAACCCCAACTGGAGTATTATCACGAGAGGCTTGGCTGTAACCTTTTGAAATGCCGTAGTTTTTGTATTCACCGTTTAAAGTCACTACGCCGCCATTTCCCAACACTTTTTCCATTAACACATCAACCGTTGTACCACGAAAATCGCCAGGGTCTGCTGCAGTTCCTGCGCCATGACGTTGATATTGGTTAGAAACTCCAACGGTTAAAATATCGCCGCCTTTGCCGTAATAAGTACCTGAGGTGTAATAACCTGGGTTTTTCTCAACATCCCAAAAGTTATAAGCCACACGTTGAGCGTACAAAATATTGTCTTCTGCATTCGCACCGCCTCTTAAGCCACGAAAGAAGCCAAACGCATATTGCAAGCGTTTATCAAATGCCGCACCCCAGAAGGTCGCACCGTCGTCACGACCAAAAGAACCTGCTGATGTGCCATCATTTTTAATGGTTAAGTTGTAGTCGGATGGTTCAAACGGTGTACCAGAGGCAAATATGTCATAAACACCACTGTAAAAAGGCCCATTCATCTCGCGGCGTTCAGCAGGCACTAACATCCGGCCTACCCATAAATTGACATACGGATTAAATTCAAATTTACCAATCGCATCCAACACCCGCACTTCGCCGCCGTTGCCGCAGGTTTGGCAATCGGTGTTGAATTCAACTTTAATGTATTCATGCAATTGCGCATTAATGTACAAACGGATGTTGTCTAAATTAAAATCATTGCTCCACTGATTAGGCGTTGCGCCACGCTCCATTGCTTGAAAGCTAGTACGCAAACCACCACCAATACTGACCCATTTAGTATCATCAATTTTAAAAGTCGCGCCTGCTTCTGCTGTTTGAGTGTATCCCACAGTCAGCATTGCCAAAGCCATTGCCGAAAGCAGCGATTGACCTTTCAATCTGTACCTTGCTTGTTTTGTATCACTATTCTCGTTCATCATAATTGAGCCTCTAACTTAAGCTTGATGGGTAAAACATCTGGGTTGTCCAAATTGAGCCTTACTTTCCGGCTGGGCACATTATTTTGTTTTCACGCATTTCTCACAATGCGTTATTTAACTCTCAGTCAAATGACGTATAGACAAAGAATTTAATATAAGTTACTGTTTTGAAATCTAAAATAAAATCAAAAAACTCTTATGATTGCGCCACTCTATAGAATGACTCGCTATTTCACTGTGATTTCAGTGTGTTTTTTAGTCGCTTGTGCATCGGGAACTAACACGGTGAAAAAACAAGCTGTGCTGGATTTTAGTCCGTCAGCGACGATTGAATTGCAGATTGCAGGCAATGATTCGGCTGTTGAATCAAAAGAATTGCAGGAAAAAGTGCGTAAAAATTTAACGGATTGGCGTTATCCCATTACAGCGCAAACGGATGGAAAAACCGCAAGTCATCGTTTGATCGCGACGTTAGGACGAGTTGAGAATGCGCAAACGCCAACCGGATTGTCGTTTTCAATGGGAAATTCTGATCCGCGTGCGTTGAATTTTCAAAAAACGGATGTGCAGCCGATTCGTTGTCAATTAACCTCGATAGCTCATCCTGAACAAAGTGATGAATACAACCAAAGTTTTTCGGGCAGTACCACAGGCAAACAAGGCACGGAGAAGCTGGCGGATTACATCAGCACCGCGTGTTTTAATTTATTGCGAGAGGCGAAATGGCCGTTGCCTGTGCAGGCGAATAAACCGGAAGTACAAAAATCCAGTTGGATGCCGCAAGTTCAGATTGAAACCAGAGAAGTGCAAGCGGTTTCGGTGAAAACGCCAGAAAAGCCTGTGGAAGAAGTGAAAAGCGTAGATGTAAAAAGTACAGACGTTAGAAAAGCTGAGACGGTGACGGTTGAAACAAAACCAGCCGAGGTTGAAAACTCAGGTAATGCCGAAGAGCCAAGAAAGCAGGTTATTATTCATAATCTAGGTTCACCGATTATTTTTGAAATGGGACATCAACGCCGCTAAGTCAATATTGGTTTTATAAAACAATTATTTAAATAGATTTTTTTGAATTTAGAAAACAGAATAAAGCTTTTAGAAAACCTAAAATGGGCAAGAGAGTCGCGAAATATTACGACTCTCTCTATTTTGAAACTACTTAATTGCTGGATTTAAATACCTGATTAATCACTTGTCCCTCCGCATTCACCAACTCAACTTCCAACGGCATTTTGCCCAACGCATGAGTGGCGCAGGATAAACACGGATCATAAGCGCGAATTGCCACTTCCAGATGATTCAACAGCGGCTCGGTAATTTCTAAACCATCCAAATAAGTTGCCGCCACTTGCCGCACCGATTCATTCATCGCGTGATTATTGCTGGTGGTAGACACAATCAAATTCGCTTTGGTGACAATGCCGTTATCATCTATTTCGTAGTGATGGAACAACGTGCCACGCGGAGCTTCAATCACGCCGACACCGGAATGACGTTTGATGCCTGTTGCGACCAAATCGCTACCCATAATGTCAGGGTCATGCAGTAAATCTTTAATCGCTTCTGCACAATACAAAATTTCAATCAACCGCGCCCAATGATACGCCAAGGTGCTATGCACCATTTTTTCATCCGTAATGGTCATTAATTGTTGTCGTGCGATTTCTGCTTTCGGTGTTACGATGTAATCGCAAACGTTAATCCGCGCCAAAGGCCCCACCCGATACCAGCCTTCTTGTTGCCCTAACGATAAGAAATACGGAAATTTCATATACGACCAAGAGCGCACTTCTTCGTGGATGTAATCGTTGTATTTGCAATAATCAATGTGGTCGAGCAGCGTGTTGCCTTCGGCATTTTTCAAGCGCAAACCGCCGTGATACAGCTCCAAACTGCCATCTTTGCCAACCATGCCCATATAATTAGTTTTAATGGTCGCAAATTCATCGTGATACGGTTTGTTGGAACAATGCACTTTTGCGATTAACGCAACCGATTGTTCTGCCCACGCAATCATTTGGTCAACATCAGCGAGTAAATAATCGCGCTCTTCTTTGGTCAACGATTTATTCACGCCGCCTGGAATCGCACTTGAGCCGTGAATTCGTTTGCCGGACACCATCCGAATCACTTCTTGTCCGAATTTGCGCAGTTTTACGCCTTGCAAACCTATTTCGGTGAATTCGCCCAACACCGCGATAACATTGCGTTTTGCGACATCGCTGTCAAATCCGAATAATAAATCCGGGCTGGCGAGATGAAAAAAATGCAGCGCGTGCGATTGCAACGTTTGTCCAAAGTGCATCAAGCGGCGTAATTTGTCCGCACTAGGAGGCAAGTTTTCAGGATCAATACCAACGAGTTGATCTATCGCTTTGGCTGCTGCCAAGTGATGACTCACCGGGCAAATGCCACACAGACGCTGCACTAGCACAGGCAATTCCCAGTATGGACGACCTTGAATAAAGCGTTCAAAGCCGCGAAATTCCACGATATGCAAACGCGCTTGTTTGACGTGGTTATCCTCGTCTAAAAGTAAAGTAACTTTGCCATGTCCTTCGACACGGCTGACGGGGTCTATCACCACACGTTTTAATTTCTCTGGTGACTGAGCGGTTTCTAAATGTTCGTACATGATTTTTCCTGAGGTGATGATATTGAAACAGGCGATTGGTTTTTATAGCAGTTTAATTTGTAAGTTCTGCGCAAATAATTTGTTTTAAGGATGACATCCTTTTTCAAGCTCAATTTTTATTTTTAAAATCACCAAAAATCGCTTCTAATGTTGTAGCGTCAATAAAACGGTCTGCCCATTGTTCGATTTGGCTGGCGTTGGCTTGGGATAAAAGTTGTTGTAATTGTGTGGGCAATTCACCAAAGCGGCGAGTCAACATCCGTTGTAATAAGCTTTGCTCGCTTTCGAGTCGCACTTCTTGATAAAAAACGGTTTGTTTCAAATCAACATTCTGTACATTTAACATTTTTCTAATCTCCTCACGAGTTAATCGCGGTTTACTTGATTTCTTCTGAGCCAAAACGATAACTGTCACCTCGATAATTTAGCCCTAATAATTCAAAAGCCAATTGCGGATGATATTGAAACAGACGATAAAACAGACTGTCGGTTTTCAT